>JAHBUO010000017.1 GCA_019638025.1 Ignavibacteriaceae bacterium | reverse complement strand
CCGTTGTGCTTATGGATGCCTCTAAACTTGGCACGACTATCAAAGTTGGTAAAAACCAAAAGACAGTTCTTAATGATGAAGAAGAAAATAGAATTATCACCACGTTTAACAATAAACAAGCCGTTGAAGATTTCTCTGTTGTTGTCTCCTATGATGATATAAAATCTAAAAACTATTCACTTAGCGCCGGGCAGTATTTTGATGTGAAAATTGAATACGTGGATATTACGAAAGAAGAATTTGAGGCTAAATTGAAAGATTTTGAAAATAAATTGAATGTTCTTTTTAACACAAGTAATGATTTAGAAATTGAGATCAAGAAAAATCTAAATGGGTTACTGAATGCATAATTGGAAAGAGTATAAATTAAATGATCTCGCAGTAGTTCAATTAAGTAATGTTGATAAAAAAACTAAAGCAAATGAAAAAACTGTTCGATTATGCAATTATACTGATGTTTACAAGAACGCTTTCATTAACAATGAGAAAGCTCAAAATTTTATGGTTGCTACTTGTAACGATAATGAGTTTAAGAAATTTTTATTAAAAGAAGGACAAGTTGCAATTACAAAAGATAGTGAAACAACAGATGATATTGGGGTACCAACTTATATAGCAACAAGTTTTAACGATGTTTTGCTGGGGTATCATTTATCTCTGATAACCCCCAATAAAAATAAATTGGATGGTAAATTTTTATATTATTACCTAAACACAAAGCAATCAAAATTATATTTTACGAATAATGCTGGTGGAAGTGGTCAAAGATGCTCGCTGTCTTTAGTATGTATTAAATCAACACCAGTAAATATTCCTGATCTCGATACACAAAAAACAATAAGCAAATTTCTATTTGATTTAGACGCCAAAATAGAACTCAACAACCGCATAAACGCGGAGCTGGAGGCAATGGCAAAAACCATTTACGATTATTGGTTTGTCCAGTTCGATTTCCCAAACGAAAAAGGCGAGCCCTACAAATCCTCCGGCGGCAAAATGGTTTACAACAATCAACTCAAAAGTGAAATTCCAGAAGGGTGGGAAGTTGAACAAATAAGTAAAATACTTAGATCTGAAAAAAATACTACTAAAATTCTTGCTTCTAATATTCTTGATAGTGGTCTCTTACCAGTTATAGATCAAAGTACAGAATTTATATGTGGTTTTACAGATGATATTAGTGCAAGAATTCAATCTGATATACCAAGAATTGTATTTGGCGATCACACTAGAATTCTTAAGCTAATTAACTTTGACTTTGCTCGTGGTGCTGATGGAACACAAATCTTATTGAGCAATAACAGTAGATTATCACAACTTCTTTTTTACCATCAACTATTAGATATAGATTTATCTAATTATGGCTATGCTAGGCATTTCAAATTTTTAAAAGAACATTATGTTTTGCTTCCTATTGAAAGCATATCCTTAATGTATGAGTCGTTATCAAAACCTATGTATGATATGATCAAACAAAACATTTTTGAAAATATGAAGCTAACCCAACTTCGCGATTGGCTTCTGCCAATGCTAATGAACGGGCAAGTAAAAGTGAAATAAATTCTTAGCGTCTCTGCGTCTTTGCGAGAGAAAGAGTTTTGTAACAGTGGGTAAAGCACAAGCTTAATAAAAACAGCATATTGTGTATGTTATGAATCGCGATTTTATCTCCTCAAAAGTTGTTACGTGATAAAAAAAGTTAAACATAATTATGGTAATAAGACAACAAATATCTTTGAACTTCATGTTGGATAAAAGTTATGGAAAATCAATCAGAAATATTGTTCTATACCTCCGAGGACGGAAAAACTAAACTTCAGGTAAAGCTAGAAGATGAAACCGTATGGTTAACTCAAAAGCAAGTTGCTGAATTATTCGATAAAAGCCGGGTTACTATTACGGAACATATTAAAAATATTTTTACTGAGGGGGAGCTGGAAGAAACTTCAGTATGTCGGCATTTCCGACACACTGCAAATGATGGTAAAACTTACGACACTCAATACTATAATCTTGATGTAATAATTTCGGTCGGTTACCGTGTTAAATCACATCGTGGAACTCAATTTCGTATCTGGGCAACACAAAGGTTAAAGGAATATATTATTAAGGGATTTTCCCTCGATGACGAACGCTTAAAACAAGGGGGGAAAAGTACCCGATATTTTCAGGAGTTGTTACAACGCATCCGCGATATCCGTAGTAGCGAAAGAAATTTTTACCAGAAAGTGACCGATATTTATGCAACAAGTATTGACTATAAACCCCACGATGAACTTACTCAAAAGTTTTTCGCTACAGTTCAGAATAAAATGCACTTTGCTGTACATGGTCAGACTGCTGCTGAATTAATTAAATCCCGCGCAGACAGCTCGAAACCATTGATGGGATTGAGTAATTTTAAAGGGGACTACATAACAGCACAGGACGTTCGCATTGCAAAAAATTACCTTACAGAAAAAGAGCTTAATCAGTTAAACTTGATTGTATCACTTTATTTGGATTTTGCCGAGTTACAAGCCTCCAATGAACGCCCTATGAAAATGGCAGAATGGATAAATAAGCTTGACCAATTTCTCTCAATTAGTGAGAAAGAATTATTGCAAAATGCAGGGAAAGTGAGTGCGGAAGAGGCGGCATTAAAAGCAATAGATGAATTTGAAAAATACAGGTCAGAAAGAATAAAAAATCACATATCTGATTTTGATAAGGCAATAAAAGAAATAGAAAAAACTAGTAACAAATGAAACAATCAAAAATAGAGTGGACTGAAAAAGTTTGGAACCCGAGTATCGGATGTGATAAAATTTCTGCCGGGTGTAAGTTTTGTTATGCAGAGAGTTTTGCAAGACGGCTAAAGGCAATGGGGACTGTGGATTATAAGGATGGTTTTAAGTTTAAGATTTTACCAAACCGACTAGAAGAACCACTAAAAATAAAAAAGCCGACTAAGTTTTTTGTTAATTCAATGAGTGACTTATTTCATGAAGAAATGCCATGCGAATATCTTGATATGATTTTTGCCGTAATTAGAAAAACCCCGCATCATATCTATCAAATACTAACAAAGCGTGATAGGGTTATGTTGGATTATTTCGCAAATCGGTTAGTCCCGGAGAATGTGTGGCTGGGGGTTAGTGTTGAGAGTACCACATTTAAGAAACGAATTTCTACTCTAAGGAAAATTGATGCTAATATCAGGTTTATTTCATTTGAGCCGTTGATAGGGGATTTGGGAGAGGTTAATCTTAGCGGGATTCATTGGGCTATTGTCGGGGGTGAATCGGGACGGCAAGCTAGACCAATTAAAAAGGAATGGGTTGAAGGTATATTTCAACAATGTAAGGAACAAAACGTGGCCTTCTTCTTTAAACAGTGGGGGACATGGGGGGCGGATGCAATTAAACGGAATAAAAAAAGAAATGGTCGTTTGTTTGAAGGAAAAGAGTGGGACGAATATCCGAAAAAAGTATCTGCAGCGTTAATGAGAAGTAAAGTCAAGATAGCAAAATCGTAAAGGCAAACGAAAACCATTTTCAAGCAATGCTGCAAGGAACAGCATTACATTAAGTTAAAAACGATTAGTTAGACCTTTGTGTTCTTCGTGAAAACCTTTGTGTCCCTTGTGTTTAGGTGCGATTGCTAGTAAGAAAAAACTCTAACACAAAGTTCACTAAGTAAATCCACACAAAGTTCGCAAAGGGAAAACAAAGGACATTTTCTCGCAAAGTCTGCAAAGGAAGACAGAAGGCAATTTCTTACAGAGGCATTTAATACAGAAACGTAAAAAATAATCATAAGAAACGGGGCATTATGAAATCAATTGAAGAAAGTGTTGTAACAGCCATGGATGGTTCGGATATAGCTCTATATCCATATCTGCCATATATACTTCAAGACATCTGGGAAATAGGAGCCGATCCTAATTCAATAATCAAATTAATAAGAAAACATTTCCCCAATCACTCCGATTTAAAAATCCTTGATTTAGGTTGTGGTAAAGGGGCGGTCTCGGTACAAGCAGCAAAAACTTTGGGTTGTCTTTGTTTGGGAATAGATGCCATTCCGGAGTTCATTGAATTTGCAAGAAAAAAAGCTGTTGAATTCAATGTTGAGCATCTTTGTACTTTTGAAACCGGTGATATCAGAGAGAGTGTGAAGAATTTAACAGGGTATGATATTTTAATACTCGGATCCATCGGTCCGATTTTTGGGAATTACTATGCGACCCTAACCACTTTGTCAAAGTGTATCGATTCGAATGGTGTGTTTATAATTGACGATGGATATATTGATGATAACAGCAATTACTCTCACCCTCTGATTCAAAAAAAAGAGGAGATTAAAAATCAGATTGATTTAGCAAATATGAAATTGATTGATAATGTTATTCTTAATCGAAATGAAATTGTGGAGTCCGACGATGATATTTTTGGGAAATTAAAGAAAAGGTGTAATGAGTTAATTGAAAAACATCCGGACAAAAAAGAACTCTTTCTTGATTACATAAAAAAACAGGAAGAAGAGAACGATGTTCTTGAAAATAAAGTGGTTTGTTCAACGATGGTGATTAAAAGAAAAAGTTGATGGAATGTCAAAATCTTAGAAGAAATAAATTTCCAAAGCACTCGGTAATAACCGCATGCTGCGTTGCGTTGAGATGACTCTCGACTTACAAAATCAATAATTTGCAATAACACAACTTGAAGATGGAGGAATAAATAAATGGCAATTCCTACAACAAGGACAAAGGAAAAAGCTGAAATAAAAATTGAACCGGAGAAGTGTACCGGTTGCGGTAATTGTGTAAAGGTTTGCAAAGATTTAAGTTTAATCATTGATAATCATAAAGTGAGAATCAGTGATACGTCCGTCTTTGGTTGTATCGGTTGCGGGCATTGTATGGCAATTTGCAACACAGGTGCAATTAAAATTGTGGGGAGAGAGATATCATCAACTGACTTGTTTGAATTACCTCCTCATGAAGAAAAAGTCGATTATGATGAATTTTTCACATTACTTCAGAGGAGAAGAAGTGTGAGGGAATTTCTAGATAAAGCTGTTGAACCTGAAATTATCGAAAAAATATTGAATGCCGCAAAAACATCGCCAATGGGTTTGCCTCCTTCAGATGTGAATGTATTGGTACTCAGCGGTAAAGAAATCACAAGGGCATTTGCAGTTGATTTTTGCGAGTATCTTAAAAATATAAAGTGGTTTGTTTCTAAATGGTTTTTAACTCTTATGAGGCCGTTCTGGGGTAAAGCAAACGATGAAATGGTTAAAGGATTTGTGAAACCTCTTTTTGATGTTTATCTCAAAAATATGGAAGAGGGAATCAATCTGGTAAATTACGATGCTCCTTTAGCTATCTACTTTTACGGCTCTCCTTATACTGACCCCGCCGATCCAATAGTTGCAGCTTCAACGGCAATGTATGCCGCCGAATCTTTAGGGCTTGGGACTTGTATGCTTGGCGGTATACATCCACTGATACAGTATGGCAAGAAGGCTAAACTGTTTAGAGAAAAACAGAATATAAAATATAAAAGTAGGGAAGGTTTATTTGTTATTTTTGGTTATCCGAGTGTTCATTATAAAAAGGGAATTAATCGAACATTTGCATCGGTTACAATTATGAATTAAACCGGTGAGCGATCAACTATGTTGAAAACAATAGACGGGCTTTTTATTTAATTAATTAAAGAGAACAATAACAACTAAAAAATAGCCACGCACCCATATTAAGTCCGTGGCTAATTAGTGTAATGTCTTATTTCAACCAGACTCTATTATCTTCCCATACTGTTGCTACTTATCTGATAAGTAGCATCTTCTTTGTTATCGATATTGCATTTGCTTTTAATGAATAGAAGTAGATACCGCTTGCAAATCCGGAAGCATTAAAATCAATACTATGCCTTCCGGCAGAATAGTATGAGTTAACAATTGTAGCAATCTCACTCCCCAAAATATCATAAACCTTAATTGAAACTTTTCCTTCTTGTGGCACTGAGAATGCTATTCTTGTTGAAGGATTAAAGGGATTAGGGTAGTTTTGTTCTAATGTATATTCTGTCGGGGTAACATTTATTTCGCTCTCTTTTATTCCGGTGAGAACTGAATTAAAATATGAGTGAAACGCAATTATTCTTCCGTCCTTTAAGGATGCAGCCATAAAAGGTAATCCCGCTTTCGATCTACCGGTGACTGTATATGCATATCTGAAATTTGTATCAAGAGTATTAAAGTGATTCCACGTATTTCCCCCATCGATGGTATGTAGCAGGTTATTGTTTTTTGCTACGATAATTCCGGTTGAATCGTTGATAAAATATGCATGGACTAAATCAATATTAATACCATCAGTTAAAGGCTCCAAAATAGATTTTGTTTGCCAGGTACTTCCTCCGTTAACGGATGATTTAATTTTCCATTTTTGCTCAGGGGTTGTACAAACTGCAAATGAATTATCATGGTCAATCACTTGATAATACCAGGTGGTGTCCTGATCGTTTGCGTATGTATCCCATGTTAAACCGCCGTCATTACTAAAAAACATTTCACCTGTGTATGATCTCGCTCTTCCGGTAGTTTCATTAAGTAAAGTAGCAGATTTTATTTTTGGAATTCCCGTATAGTTATTAAACTGAGCTGCAGTCCAGTTTAATCCACCATCTGTAGTTTTCTGAATACCGTTTCTATTCCAGAGACCTACATCTTTATTTAACCAATTAATTGTCGGGTATCTATATCCACCTTGAAATGGGTACACAAGATAACTTCCTATACCCGTCCAGTTCGTTCCGGCATCAGTTGATTTAGCAAGAGTCTGATTAAATCCATCACGCATTACAAAGTAGCGGGTGTTGTTATCAACAACAAAGGGGGATTTTGGTAGAACGCCTGTTCCTTTAATTTCCCAATTAGAATACTCGTTGGTTGTCCAAATTGTATAAGTAGTATCAACGGCTGATTCAGACTCGATGATATCACGAGAGATAATAAGTCCATGTTCAATGCTCGACATATCCATCCACTGTTCGATTGTAGAGGAAAGAGTCAATGTATCCATCACTACAGCAGGAATTCGATAAATTGAATCACCAATTGCAGATAAAGCGGGGTCATTTGAACTTTCAAGTTCAAACTTAGTCATTCCCATTAAATCTTGCTGAACCGGAATAGATAAAATCCCATGCTGAAGCGAATAATTTTCTGCAATAAGTTTTCTAGTGTTTGTTAAAACATTTCGTGCATACATCGATATAAAGCGAATTCCCGAGCCTTCCCAAGAAAAATTGATAGTGTCTAATCTTGCTACATAATCATAACGGGGAGGTTGGTATGAGAATTTAAGATTATGAGTAGGGATACCAAAATCTTTTCGATAACAATAGCCGAAATTACCGACTGCAAAAGCAGCGAGTCCTCTGAAATTAAGTGGCTGTTCTGAAAAAGAAAAACTTCGTAAGTAAGCAGCAGAAACATTATGAAATCGAAAACTTTGGTCTTGCCACGATTGTCCAAAATCATCGGTTGAATAAATGTATCCATCGCTTAACAATATAAATGCAGTTGCTGCTGATGTAGCTTTTATGTCCATAACTGTTCTTTCAGTGGGGAAAGATTCTAAGGCTACTGTTTGGAACCCATCTGAAGTAGTATAAATGCCGTTAGAAGTAGGCATAGTTACATAGACCATATTAGCTGTCGCCAATGCGACTTTTGCAAAATCGTATGGTGAGAAAGGGGGTATTTGCTCCCATAAATAAAAATTCGATTGGCTTTTGAGCACAAGTCCTTTATTCCCGACGGCATAACCCACTCCCCACTCATAGGAGATATCGTTAATAGTATCGACAGATGCTAATTCGGCAAAATCCCAACTCATTCCACCGTTGTTAGTAAGATAGATTTTATTAGAACTACTCAGTATTAAAAGTGCTTTAAAAGCATCAACCGCAACAATCTTCTTGATGCTTCTGGTTGTATCAAAACTTGTTAATTGCTGCCATGTTAGTCCCCCATTTAGAGTCTTAAAAATTTCGCCTTTGTTCGTAGCAACATATCCGGCTTCATCATTAATAAAACTGATTGTAGTTATGTTCGAAGTTATTCCGGTATTTAACTTACGCCAGGTTTTAGCACTGTCAATACTCTTCAATACTGTTCCTTCATCACCTCCGCTATAAGCAATAGCCGGTGAAGTAAATTGAGCTGAAGAGAGATTATTTAATGTTGGAGTTGAGTGCATCTGCCAGTATTCGCTTGAGATAGTAAAGCTGTTATCATTTATATCGTATACAGCCGGGTTTGTGGTGCTTGAAAGTTTGATATAGCAATTACTGGATGGGGTTTCAGGAATTTCCCAAAGAAAATATCCGCTATCCGCCGAGATTGTGGTAATTGTATTCCAGACCGAACCACCGTTTGTACTATATTCAATTAGGATATTCCCTACATTCTTAGTAGCCCATGAAATCGGTATTTTTTGCTTGTTAACAAACTTATAACCTGCCGCATCGGGGGTTAAGACAACAACATCGGCATCTTGATAATCATACTTCAGCATATATGCATTACTATTAACCGGAATATCTCCCATCCCAAAAAGTTTATAGTGATTCAGAAAATCGAAACTGTAAGGAATATAATCTAGCGGAAGAGAATAGTTAACCCAATCTTTCCCCCCGTTCTCCGAAACATATAAAGAAGGTCCGTAAGTTGGATTTACACCAAGTGCAAAAGCTTTTTTATTATTGATGATTGAAACAATATTATAATTTGAGCCTAATGTAATATTTGGCTGAGGGGGAAGAGTATTTGTCCATGTTAATCCATAATCGGTCGATCTGTTAATTGTCTGATATCCGCCGGTTGCTAAAATAATATGCTCATCAAATAGTGTTACTGAATTTGGGGAACCGGTAAATTGAAATTTGGGCTTGTAAAAATCGATAGAATAGACTGCGCCAAAGTTTGGATAATCAGTAATTTGAGAAAAAGTATTTCCACCGTCAGAGCTTCTCAGCATTGTTCCGCCGAGTCCACCGACTAGAACATAATTGTTGGTTATCCATTTTACAGCCATTAAAGTATTTGTTGTCCCTGATGTTATTTGAGTCCATGAAACACCGCCATTTGAAGTTTTGAAGATGACGCCATTGTCACCGACTACTATGCCTTTCTCCTCAGTAACAAAATCAACTCCCCAGAGTGAATTATAAGTGAGATAATTTAACGAACTCCATGTTTGTCCGCCGTTTGTTGTTTTCTTCAATAGTGCTTGGGTTGTACCTGTTCCAACCATATAACCAACTTTTGATGACGGGAAATGAAATGTTACTTCACTTCCTTCAAGTACTGAGCTTGAGAAAGTTTGACCGCCGTTGTGGCTGTAATAAAACTTATAGCCAAGAATAAATATTGTATCTGCAGAAATGTATTGGGTTTTGAATCCTCTATCACCGTACTGAGCAATTTCTCCGAGAGAGATTTTTTGCCAGTGGTTAGTGTTTTGTCCATTGGTAGGAACAGCATTAAATAGAAATATGTTTAAAAGAATGACGAGAAGAGAAATGAATCGCTTTTCCATATGCCCCTATAGTTTAAGTTTGTATTTTCGAATTTGATATTAGATGAAAAGGAGAAATACCTTGTGATGAAGTCGCGGATTGGGCGAGTAATCTGAAGGATGAATTAGTGCGCTATTTTGAAAGCTTGATTTAATTGAAATCTCAATAAAAGAATTTTTTACTGAACCAAAAGTAGATAATTAAAATCTGAGTGCAAAAGAAAAAGTTGCATTTTACAACTAGTTTAGAGGAATTGTGTTTGTAATCACACTCCCCTCGCAACGGAAACAAAAGGCCTTTTCCTCACAGTCCGCAAAGACACCTATTAACATTAAGTTCAATACGAGTAGTTAAAACTTAGTGCTCTTAGTGAAAACCTTTGTGCCCCTTGTGTTTAAGTGCGTTTGTTATTAAGAAAAAAACTCCAACACAAAGTTCACTAAGGGAAAACAAACAAAGTTCACCAAGGGAAAACAATTCAATGCAGTGAGATGAAAGTAAGATAAAAGATATAATACTTAACTAACGATTACAATCTTACTTCAAAACCTAGCCACCATTGATTCATCAGATTAAATTCGCTTCTCGTGTTTAGTAATTCCGGTTCGATTAGGATTCTTAAGGTGAACATATTTTTAATGTTCGCTTCAAATCCAATAAACACGTGAGTATATTCCTCCGTGTATGATTCATCCGGTGATTTATAATTTTCAATGAAATTAAGTTCGGTATTATTTACGCCATTATCTGTTTTATCTCTTAATGCAAAATGAGCCGCAGTCTTTTGTTTAATTTCCCAGTCATGCATTACTTTATTGATACCAAGACTCATACTCCAATATTGACTGAGTGTAAAATTTAGTACAACAGGAACTTGAAATGAATGTCTTTCTTGAGTGTAAGTCCATTCGAGTCTTTTATCTTCAATTAATTTGTACTCATAGTTATTAGCGTTACTATTATCTGAAGATGAACTTATTGCTTTAGAATAGCGGTACGCTTTCACCGGTTCTGAGCTGCTAACATCAGTCGAACTGTATCGATAAAATATTCCGGTAGATAATGTACTGACTTCAGTAATCTTTACTCTTACCCCGCCAAAGAATTTATGCTCATGCTGTTTGCTTGTACCGCTTCCAAATCTCTGGTCTGCTAGAGCTGAAGTTCCGGTGTAGGTATAAACAACCGAATTATAAGAAGATGTCCATCGGTTACTATTATTTGAAGTATCATTTATGATTGAAGAATTAGATAAGTCGATGTTTGTTGTTCGATAGTCGTAATAACCCAAAAGCGTTGTTGATTCATTAATGCTATGATTAATGTTTAATCCTGCATAAAACGATTTACCGTCACGTTCATACTCTTGAACAGATGAAGATTTAGAAAAAGATGAATTCCAATTAGAAGAGACATTCGGCGTATTATATTTATACATGTAATCGTTATAAGCAGTATTTGATTGATCCGCTTTTCCGGAAAGGATTCCGGCTTTAATACCGATTGAAGTTTTTGGGTTAACCAAATACTTTACTCCGGCAGAAATATCGTAATGAGAATATGAATGGTCTTTAGCGGTTTGAGTTGAGTAAGCGTAATCATCATTTCCGGTTGAAGAATAATTGCTTCGGGTTGAGTGCCCATATTCACCGGCCCTTGAGTGAGTAACATAACTAAATGTTAATCCTGTAGAAAGTTCATCTGAAAGTTCATAGCCCGCATAAAAAGTAGCAAGATGAGCGGATGTTTTTAGATTGTCGTTTCCGGTATATCTGTCAATACTCGGTGCACCGCTGCTTACTTCCATTGTTCTGATTCCAAATCCATCGTAATAGGGATTCCAACCATAATATGAGTAAGGTGAGTTGTAATAATTTGATTTACTTTTTATGAGTTGATAAGTTCCCCCAATCATTATGTTGTCGGTAACATATTTTAGAAAACCGAGAGAGACAAACGGTTCCGGTTCAGCTTGAGGCGATGCCATCCAGCGATAATCATACGCCATTCTACTTGAATAATCTAGACTGTAAAGAGGCATTATCTGGTCATAGTATTGGGCAATTTCTCTTTCACCTCTGAAATCGACATAGAAAAGAAATGACTTTTTGTTGCGATATAAATCTGCCGGATTTTGCATTAACTTTAGAAAAGGGTTCTCGATGGTGTAAGGACTCACTTGTTGAATAACCGATAACCCGAAAGGATTTAGCAAATTGCTCTTGAAGTATAATTCAGATGATTCGAAACTTTGTTCTGTTGGCATTTCACCATAGTATTGTGAAAATGCAACTCCGGAAAGGATTAATAAGAATGCAACTAACTTTTTCATTCAATTTCCGTCTAAACTGATTAAAATATTAAAATGTGGTTTCATAACTAAATAAAAAGCATTTCATTTGCAATAGCATTAATTATGGTTAGTAAAGGAAATGCTGTTAGATAAACAATAGAATGTTATTTTTGAAAAGTTGAATATATGAAAATATGAAATGTGGGAGGAACTATGTCTTTCAATCAAAATAAGTTTACTATAAAAGCTCAAGAGATAATTCAAAACTCACTTGAGATTGCACAGAACTATGGAAATCAAGTATTAGAACCCGAACATCTCCTCGCTTCACTTGTTGAAGAAAAAGGGGGTATTGCTGATGTAATTATTCAGAAGACCGGAGCCAATTCTGACAGAATCAAAATAAAAACGTTAGAACTACTCGAGCAGCTGCCTAAAGTATCGGGGGCATCAGGACTCGGTAATCAACAGATGTCGCAACCTCTTGCTAAGCTGTTTGATAAGTCGATGGAAGAAGCAAAAAATCTTAAAGATGAATTTGTCTCCACCGAACATATACTTTTGGCTTTGTCTGAAGATTCAGGTAAAGCGGGACAATTATTAAGGGACAGCGGAATTAATCACAACATTATCCTAACCGCTTTAAAAGAGGTTAGAGGAACTCAGCGTGTCACATCACAAAATGCAGAAGATACATATCAATCATTAAAAAAGTTCGGGCGTGATTTAAATGAACTTGCCAAACGAGGAAAACTTGACCCGGTAATCGGAAGAGATGAAGAGATACGAAGAGTGTTGCAAGTATTATCCAGACGGACAAAAAATAATCCTGTCTTGATTGGAGAGCCCGGAGTCGGCAAAACTGCAATCGCCGAAGGTCTTGCTCACAGAATAATTTCGGGGGATGTTCCGGAAAATCTTAAAACAAAGAGAATAGTTGCCCTCGATTTAGCCGCATTAATAGCGGGGGCGCAGTATCGGGGTCAGTTTGAAGAGAGAATTAAAGCGGTTCTAAAGGAAGTTCAAGATGCAAACGGTGAAGTTATTCTTTTTATCGACGAACTTCATACTCTCGTTGGAGCAGGTTCTGCGGAAGGAGCTGTTGATGCAGCAAACATCTTAAAGCCTGCATTAGCGCGTGGAGATTTGCATTGTGTAGGCGCTACTACTCTGAATGAATACAAAAAATATATTGAAAAAGATGCAGCTTTAGAGAGAAGATTTCAGCCTGTGTTGGTAAATGAACCTTCTGAAGAAGATGCCATTTCGATTTTGCGCGGATTAAAGGAACGATATGAAGTTCATCACGGTGTTAGAATTACCGACGGTGCTATTGTAGCTGCAGTTCAGTTGTCTAATCGATATATCTCAGACAGATTTCTTCCCGATAAAGCAATTGATTTAGTTGACGAATCGGCTTCAAAGTTAAGAATTGAAATCGATTCAATGCCCGAAGAGCTTGATGCAATCGAGAGAAAAATTAAACAGCTTGAAATCGAGAGAGAAGCATTGAAACGTGAAAGTGATGATGCTTCGGCAAAAAGATTAATTGATCTGGAAGAGGAATTAAGTCAATATAATGAAGAGAAAAACAGTCTCAAGCTTCATTGGAATTTGGAAAAAGAGAAAATTCAATCGATAAGAAATAATAAAAGTGAAATTGAAAAGCTTAAAGCTGAAGCCGACAGATTTGAGCGAGAAGGAGATTTGGGCAAAGTCGCCGAAATTCGCTACGGAAGAATAACTTCACTTGAAAAAAGAATGAAAGAAGATACTCAACTTTTAGCCGAAGTTCAGAAATCAAAAAAGATGTTAAAGGAAGAGGTTGATGCTGAAGACATTGCAGAGATTGTAGCAAAGTGGACGGGGATTCCGGTTAGCAAAATGCTTGAGAGTGAAAGGAGTAAATTACTTCGATTGGAAGATGAACTTCATAAAAGAGTAGTAGGACAGGATGACGCCGTGATTGCAGTAGCAAATGCTATACGAAGATCAAGGGCAGGCTTGCAAGACAGTAACAGACCTATCGGGTCATTCATCTTTTTAGGTACAACAGGTGTCGGGAAAACCGAATTGGCGAGAGCATTAGCTGAGTTTCTCTTTGATGATGAGCATGCTATGGTGAGAATTGATATGTCGGAGTATATGGAGAAGTTTTCGGTTTCACGCTTAATTGGTGCCCCTCCCGGCTATGTCGGTTATGAAGAAGGAGGACAATTGACGGAGGCAGTCCGCAGAAGACCTTACTCGGTTTTACTCCTTGACGAGATTGAAAAGGCGCATCCTGATGTTTTTAATGTTTTACTTCAAGTGCTTGATGACGGACGATTAACCGATAATCAAGGAAGAACAGTAAACTTTAAGAATACGATAATAATTATGACTTCAAATTTGGGGTCACATATAATTCAAGAAGAATTAATGAATCTCGATGAAGAGAATTTCAATTCGAAGATGGGGCATTTGAGATTACAACTTACTGATTTATTAAGGAAAACAATTAAGCCGGAATTTTTAAATCGAATAGATGAAGTAGTCTTATTCAAGCCTTTACTGAAGTCTGAAATTCGTGCAATAGTTGAGTTGCAAATTGCGAGAGTAGCTTCAATGTTGAATGAAAAGGATATTACTCTCGAAATTACTGAGGAAGCAAAAGATTGGCTTGCCCATATTGGTTACGATGTTACATTTGGCGCACGTCCGTTAAAGCGAACTGTTCAGCGATATTTAATTAATCCACTCTCACAGCACATACTAATGGGAAGTTTTGTTAACGGTGATACGGTTAGAGTTGAGTATGGCGACAAAGGACATTTAGCATTTACTAAAAAGTGATAAATCATATTTAATGGAGCATTGCATACCAAATAATATCAAGTATGTAATGCTCTATTTATCTCCTCACTAACACTGAAATATTATTCTTCAGATATGGAGTCGAATAACTTATATAATTCTTTCTCTCATCCGTAACAGTGAAGTTTGAGATTGCAAAATCAATTTTCCCTGCTTGAAGCGCAGGTATTAAGCCCTCAAAAGCCATATCGATTGTTTCAATGTTCGTGTTTAGAATTTTGGAAAGGTGATTCCGCAAGTCAATATCAAGTCCGGTATGAATTCCATTTGAGATAAAAGTGTATGGTTCATAGATTGCGCAAGTCCCCATTTTAAGCGTAGTTTGATATTTGTTCAACTCTACCTTATCAATTTGAGGGGGCGTAGCATAAGGAGTTTCAACCCATTTGGTCTTTAATTCTGTAAGGATTCCTTTGTTTCTGAGTATCGATAGGGCTGTGTCTAACCTTGATTTTAGAAAGATATTTTCTTTGCCGATTGCAATTGCAACTTCTTGATGTGCAACAACCTCCGGAAGGATAAGTAAATCGGAATTTTTCTCAACTATCTTATTTAGAACACTTTCGTCGTAAACAAAAGCGTCGGCTTTACCGGCATTAACTGCAAGTGCCGCATCTGCTGAACCGGCAAAATCTAAAAAGATTCCATCGGGGAATTCTTTCCTCGCAATCATATCACCTGCTGAACCTGTGAGAACACAAATCCTTTTCCCCGATAACTGATTAAGAGATGTAATTTTCACTTTTTCGTTGTTACAACTTGATAATATTAAGAATAGAGATAACGCAATTAGTGCTGATTTCATACTTAGTTTCATTTGAGAGTAATAAAGAGTTTGTTTGATTCTGCATCGAATGAATAAGTGATTGATTGACAAAGGTTTTTTATTATGTTTTGTCCTATATCGTCATCCATTTTGAGTTCAAGTAGATTGAGATTTTTCCCTTTATACGTAAATAGAAGTTCTACTGCTTCATTCTTTTCGGAATATGAAACAGTTACATCAATACTAACTTCATTATAAACTGCGTTGTGAATTATAATCAGTTCTTCAAAAATTAGTTTAATATTATTAACTACTTTTTTGGGTAAAACATGCTTTTCGCAGAAATGTTCAATTTCCCCATTCATAGCATAAAAATCGAAGTTAGTATTCCTTATCGAATAATTAAGACTTCTTATGCGATTAATAAAAGCGCGAGTTTTCTCTTTTTGAGGTGAATGAAAAATTTGCTGAGGTGAACCGTCCTCATAAATAATTCCTTCATCCATATAAAAAACACGGTTTGAAACATCACGGGCAAAGTCCATTTCGTGAGTAACAATTGCCATAGTCATTCCTTCTTTAGCAAGTCTTCTTATGACTGCAAGAACCTCACTGACCATAGTTGGGTCAAGTGCAGAAGTCGGTTCATCGAATAGAATTATTTCAGGGTCCATCGATAAGCATCGCGCAATAGCTACACGCTGCTTTTGTCCGCCGGATAACTCATCTGCATAGTTCTCTGCTTTTTCGGAAAGACCTACAAGTTTCAGTAATTCGTGTCCCCTTGACTCAGCTTCGGCTTTAGCTCGCTTCAGTAGCTTTGTTTGTCCGATAGTTAAATTTTCTAAAACAGTTAAGTGATTAAAGAGGTTGAATGATTGAAAAACCATTCCCATCTTTTGCCGTAGTTTAGGCACGTTAGTGTTCTTATCGAGAATGTCGATTTCATCAATAAAGATTTTACCTGAAGTCGGTTGTTCAAGCAAGTTTAAGCATCGTAAAAAAGTACTCTTGCCTGTCCCGGATGGACCGATGATAGAAATTATTTCACCTTTATGTATTTCAACATTTATCTCTTTTAATACAGTAACGTTTCCGAATACTTTAGAAAGTTTTTCTACTCGAATCATGATGCTCTCCTTTCTTCGCTTCCCTTATTGCCTGATAGTTTTTCGATATAACCGAGTGATACCATCAGCAGCCACGAAATCAAATAATAAAGAACAGCTACCATTATTAAGGGGAAGAAGGCATCGAATGTGCGGCTTCGGATAATATCGCTCGCTTTAGTTAAATCTTGAACCGCAATATAACCGACAATAGAAGTCATCTTTACAAGGGAAATCAGTTCACCTTTGTAGACGGGAAGAATTCTTCTTGCCGCTTGAGGGAGTATGATGTAGATAAATGTTTCAATCTTAGAAAAACCAATAGCGATTCCGGCTTCGGTTTGTCCCTTGTCAACACTCTCAATTCCGGTGCGGAACATTTCGGAAACATAAGCAGCAAAGTTCATACCGAAAGCAATTACAGCCACTATAACCGGGTCTATATCGACTGAAGCAAAAACCACATAAAAGATAATCATCAATATAACAAGGACAGGGGTCCCTCGCAGAAGCGAGATATAAACTTTAGCCGGAATTAAAAGTAATTGATTACGAGCCATACGCATATAACATATCAACCCGCCAAGAAGAGTTCCGAACAGTATTGATAGTATTGAGATGAGACCGGTTGTTTTAAGACCATCTATAATTAATAAATATCTGTTCTCGACAATTATATTGTTATAAAAGCTGTTTTTTAATGATTCAATAAATGGGATTGAAAAAGAAGATGAATCTGTTTCGGTAATTGTTGTTTCCCCCATATTACTTTTAAGTGCAAGAACAGCTGTTCTGAAGTCGAGATACTTATCTGAGAAATCAACTTGTTTGGAGCGTTCTTCGGTAATACAAATACCATCGGCGATAATATCAACTTTTCCGGAAGCAAGTGACGCCACAAGAGCAGAAAAATCCATTGTGATTATTTTTAAGTCTATACCTTCTTCATAAGCGAATGATTTTAATAATTCAATGTCAAAGCCGACATACTCATTATTCACATAAGCTACATAAGGAAGATCGGCAACCGATACTCCAAGTGTTGCTTTGGAATTAAAAGCCTTTTTGGGGAAGTCAGGCATTTTCGCTTTTTCGATGTCATCGATAAACCATCGTGTATAAATTGTATCGAATGTACCGTTTTGCTTAATCTTTCTAAGATAGTTATTAAATTTTTCCTTGAGCTGTGGATTCTTCTTGTTGAAACCGTAACCGAGAGGTAAATCGAGAGCATCTTCAGCAAGAATCCCAATTTCTTCATTCTCTTTTAATATTACTTTAGCACTGAAGTAATCAAAAAAGGAGACATCAATCTTTTTAGTCTTGAGTGCGAGAATCATATCAGGCGTGCTATTGTAGCGGAAGATTTGTGCTTTAGGATATTTCTCCATCACAAAAGCATCATGAACGGTACCGGCATATACTCCGACTTTTTTATCGGCGATGTCGTCAAGAGATTTAAGGAGCGCAGAAGGTTTTGGGGCAACATTCTTCTTTAAGGCGAATAAGCTTGCACCGAGTCTATAATAGGGATCGGAAAAATCAATTTGTTTTTTACGTTCCTCAGTTATCATCAAGGTACTTGAAATCATATCGATTTTATTGGTTGCGGCAGCCATTATCAAACTTCCGAATTCCATGTCGACAAGTTTCAACGCTTTATTAATATAGGATGCGAAACGTTCTGATATTTCGATATCAAAACCTATCAGCTTATTGTCTTTTATCGTAGTGAACGGGAGTCCTTTATCGCTAACAAATCCGACAATTAATGTTCCATTCGATTTAGAAGATTTTACTTCCGGCATTTCCGTCGTACCGTTTATAATCCATCTTTTAACCATATCATCAAACACACCGTTTGACTTAATTGTCTTTAAGAAATCGTTAAACTCATCTTTCAGTTTTGTATTGGATTTATTAAAACCCATACCGATTGGGACTGTGAAGATAGTATCACCGAGCCCTTCAAGTTCACTATCGCTTCTCAAAACTTCCAACAGAGTTTCGTGAGTGTACATTGCAACATCCACTTTCCCCGATTTTACTGCAAGTACAAGTTCAGAAGGATTTTTATACTGAAGTACTGTAGCTTTAGGGTAGTTTTTCATTGCATATGTATCGTGAACTGAGCCTAAAAGAACACCAATCTTTTTATCCTTTATATCTTCTTCTGATTTTAGGCTTAGTGAAGAAGAGGTTGAATTATCAACTTCTCCAATCCGTTTAACAATAACAACTTGAGAGTTTTGAAAATATGGATTTGTGAAATTTACTGATTTAGCTCTTTCGGGTGTAGATGTCATACCGGCAGCGATAATATCAATTTTACCCGACTGTAAAGCTGAAATCAATGCGGAAAATTTCATGTCGGAAAATTGAATTGGACGATTCAGTTTTTGAGCAATTCTTTTTGACAGCTCTCCGTCGTGTCCGGTTATTTCTTGCTTCTCATTAACAAAACAGAAAGGTTCTCGAGTTGCGCTTGTCCCGACTTTTAGTACTTTCCCGCTTTCCGGAAGTTTAATATCCGGAACTTCATAAGGGGAAAGGTCTTTCTTAAGCCAGCGTTTTTTCATATCTGCCAAAGTGCCGTCATTCTGAAGTTCAGCAATCGCTTGATTGATTTGATTTAGCAGTTCTTGTTCGTCTTTTCTTACAGCTATGCAAGTATTCTCGAAGTCAACCGGCTCTTCAATCATGGTTAAATCAGGATTATGTTTAACAACATTTAATGCAGTCGGGTAAGCTGTAATTACTGCATCAATTTGTCCTGATTTAAGTGCAGCTATGCCATCCATTATATCATCGAAACTTTTTGTAGTGGCTTGTGTAAATCGTGTTAGTGAAAGATGCTCTCCCGTTGAGCCTGTCATTGCTCCGATAGATATTTCTTTTAGGTCATCAAGAGAAGTTAATTCTTTCTTCGCATCAGAACAGCCATTAAGAATTAGTAATGCAAAAAAAGGAAATAGAAAAAACGAACGATAGATTTTCATTTTATAACCTGTTATTCTTTAACTAATGCAGCAATACCGCCTTTATAATAAGGTTCTGAGAAGAGAACACTTTTAGCCCGTTCTTCCGTTATGGTAATACATGCCCCAATCATATCAACTTTTTTAGAAATGAGAGCCGGAATCATTGCGCCGAAGTCCATGTTTACTACTTCCAATTGCATACCAAGTTTTTGAGCAATATAATAAGCAATCTCAACATCAAAGCCGGTGACTTTTTGTGTTCCATCAATAAATGAGAAGGGCTCGGTAACTGCTGAAGTTCCGAATTTTATTACTCCATTTGTTCCGTCCAATTTTATTGAAGGAAGTGGAGCAGGTGAACCTGATTTAGGAAGCCATCGATTCATCATTTCATCATATTTGCCGGTTGATTTTAGCTCTGCAATCACCTCATCAATAGCTGTTTTAATATTTGGTTCTTCAAGACGAACAGCAAAGCCATAATTATCAACGGTTATCATATCAGGAAGAACTTTAAGCCCCGGATTCTTTGCGGCAATATTTTTGAGGATTGGTTCATCATATGCAGCAGCATCGGCTTTGCCGGATTTAACTGCCATACATGCATCAAGCACAGTATTGAAATACTTGAACTTTGCATCAGCGAATTTTGATTGAACTAATTGATCGGCAACAGTTCCGGTTGGAACAGCAAATTCTTTCCCTGCGAGTTGTTCGATGTTATCAATTTTTTCACGACTTGTGCATCCATTGACAAGAAGTAAAATTAAACTTAGAAAAGCGATGAGTTTTAATCTCAATAAGCGAGGTATCATATCATTCCCCTTATGTTTGAAGTTAGTTTAAGAATCATTAATCATTATAAATGTGAATTTAACTATGTAAAAATCGATAAATAATATTTTTGATACAATTATTATTGAAAAGATAGAATCTGTTTTATTTTGTATTTCTCTTTCGTCTCATCTCTTCAGAGATTTGTTGTTCTTCTTGCAAGTCTGATTTACTCAAATTGATAATTATATTCCGATAGTCTCCATCAGTGCGGTTCTGGCTAAGTTTAAATGCAGCCTCAATTTTATCAACTTTAATTTTGAAAGATGTCACTCCCCGCATTTCAGACTTCACAAATTCTGTCGGGAGTTCCTCTAATTTGTATTTGTGATTATATTTCCCCTCGAATCGCTTAACCAATCTTTCAAGCAAAAGATATTCATCCTCATTATTCGAAATAATTTCAGTTTTTCCATAACAGTGTACCGCAATGTAATTCCATGTTGGGACATTCATCTCTTTATACCATGAAGGAGATATATATGCTGATGGACCTTGAAAGATTGAAAGGAATTCAATCTCGCTTCCTAATAGTTTTGTTAGATGATTTGCAGTAGCTAAATGCGAGTATAAATAGATATCACTATTAATCTCAATTAATTCAAATAACAAGTGAGAAGCTTGAGGAAAATTATTTTGGGCGGCAATCAATATTCCAAATGGATTATCATTTATAATACGAAAAATGTTTTTCTTATCTTTCTCAGAGTAAATTTTAGGAATATACATTAATAGAAATCCTTAAATCGTTTGTACGAATAACCATAATACTGTTTACGGTGGATAATTTAGTTAAAAAATATGTTAAAACGATTATCATTGTTATGCTATGCTTTGCATCGATTAGCTGCAATGAGCAACGGGATAAAAATGTAATTGAATTTTGGACTTTACAATTGAGTCCGACTTTTAATGATTACTTCAATAAGATTATTGCCGATTATGAAAATCAAAACCCAAACATAAAAATAAAATGGGTTGATATTCCATACGATGTTGCTATTCAGAAATTACTTTCAGCAATATCCGCAGATAATGCTCCCGATGTGATTAATCTTTCAAGTGATTTCCTTTCTAAGTTTGATTCTTTCAAAATCTTGCATGATTTTAGTCAAGATATATCAATTGATTCGTTAAAGTCGATTTATATAGAAAATGCTTTGTCGACGGGAATTATTGATAATCGTGTGATCGCACTTCCTTGGTATTTAAATACATACTCACTTATATACAATAAAGAGTTATTGCGACAAGCAGAAATGGATTCAGTCCCAAGTTCATTTGAAGAAATGATTGACTTCATAAAAGCATACAAAAGAAAAACAAATAAATATGCATTCTATTGGAATATTGGGAAGGATAGCTTTTTGCCAATGATGCTTGAATCAGAAAATATTCCGATGACCCGCATTGATGGGTCTAAAGCCTTATTCAATTCCACAGAAGCAAAAGAAAAGATTAAAAAATGGATTCAACTGTATAAAGACGGATATTTGCCTAAGGGTTCTGTGATAGAATCAGCTTCAAGTGTGATTGAGAATTATCAATCGGGTAGAGTTGCAATGATATTTACAGGACCGGTTTTTTTGAAGCAGATAAAAATCAATTCGCCACAAATATATGAAGTCACTGAAGTTGCTTCTCCTTTAACAGGGGTTACGGGTAAACACGAACTTGCAGCAATGTCAATTTGTGTATTGAAAAACTCAATCAATATTAAAGAAGCATCCAAGTTTGCGTTGTATGTGACCAACTCAAAAAACCAGACGGAATTTTGCAAGTTAGCGACAATATTCCCATCATCAAAAGAATCCTTCAGTGATGAATATTTTACATCGCATACCGGAGATTTGGAATCAAAGGCTCGTGTAATGGGAGCTAAGTTATTGCCCGATGCAGTAAGATTAAGACGATATTTGCTTCATCCTAAGTTCGATTTGTTAAAAGATTCATTTGAAGAAGCAATTCAGAAGTCCTGCTTAAGTGGTGTCGACATTGATTTTGCTTTAGAAAAAGCGGTCGTGGCTTGGAATAAAATTTTAAAGGAAGATTAACCTTCGGATAATTGTTTTATCAATATTTGGATTACTCTCTCGATAGAAATTCCATTTTCAAACGCACATGTTTTTTTATCAGGGGAACAATTTGATTTGCAATAATCTTCACTTATTTCAATGTTAACTGCTTTAATGCTTATCGCACCCCACCTTTTTACACATCGCATCGGCTCACAGCAATAGAGTCCGATACAATTTATATTCAAAGCGGATGCTAAGTGCAAAGGCCCTGTTGATGAACCAATTAAAGATGAAGCATTTGAAATGACCTTAATTAACATTCGCAAATCATCGGTCTCTTTCACAATGTTGAAAACTCGTGGTGATAGTTTCAAGGCAGAATCTATAAATTCATCGCTCATTTCTCTTGCAGTCAGAAATACTTTTACGTTAGCTAATCTATCATCCGACAAAATAGAATTGATAAACTGAAGATACTTTTGTTCGCTCCAATTCGGCGCTGAACTTAATGAGCCGGTATGTACAATTACAACCTTCTCGTTACTTAAGATTCCCTTTAGCTTAAAAAAGTTTTTAGCTTCTGTTTTCTCTTTAGGAGTTAGAAAAATTTCGGGTTGAAGATTATCGGTTGTAATCCCCAATTTTCTACCGAAATCCATTGAATAATCGGCTTCGTGACGAAGTGGAATATACTTATTACGGGAGATGCTCTTCATTCCTGTAATAAGTTGAAACAGTTTACTACCAACTCCGACACGATATCTAATTCCCCCAAAAAACATTAAGTAGGCGGATCTTTCATTAGGCCAAAGGAGAAAACCATGTGTAAACTCACACCTGCGAATGGCTCTTACGGTTTTCCAAAAACTTTCCGGGTTATCTTTAAGAATCAAATCGATATTAGGATTATTCTCTAAGATTGATGCGGTACTTGGTTTCGTTAAAGTTGCTATAAAAGCATCGGGATATTTATTTTTAATTTCCCTGACTAATGGAGTAACAGTAGTTACATCACCCACACGGTCGGGGCGCACAATTAAAATTCTAAGCATATAATAATTAATTTATGATTAGTGCAAATATATCAACACTCATCATTAAATTTGAAGTGAAAATAATAATATTTCGAAATCAAATTATTTAATGAAGAACAAAGCCGTCTATTTTTTTCTTCTACCCGGAATAATATTCCTTGTAATCTTCGCATTACTGCCGATGATTCAGATTTTTTATTTCAGTCTGATTGACTACACCTTAATTGGAAGTAGAAGTTACAATGCGTTTGGTAACTATATAAAACTTTTCGGAGACGAAAGGTTCTGGCATGTATTTCTAAATTCTTTCTTATACTTAGCAGTGACTCCATTATTGATAATAGTCTCGTTACTCTTAGCTCTACTCCTCAGGGAAAATAAAAAGATATCAATTATTTTGCGCTCGGTCTATTTTCTTCCGGTTGTTACACCGCTTGTTATAGCTGGAATTATTTGGCGGTGGATTTTCGCAGAAGATACCGGTTTGATGAATTATCTTCTCTCTATAATTAACATTTCAAATATTCCATGGCTTTCCTCTTTTCCGGAAAATATGATTAGTCTATTTATAGTAACAATTTGGCGGGGTGCCGGATACTACATGATGATATTTTTAGCCGGATTGGCAGTTCTTCCTAAGGAGATTGAAGAAGCTGCTGAAATTGATGGTGCCGGATATATAAGCAAAGTCTTTTATATTATCATTCCTCAGTTGAAATATGTAATCTCACTTGTGTTCGTGGTTTCTGCGGCGTCAGCAATTAAAATATTCACTGAACTTTATGTGATGATTCCCGGTGCTCCAATGGATAATAAAACCATCGTTTATTACCTATTCAGTGAAGCATTTGAAAAATTTGATTTTGGAGTAAGCTCAGCGGCAGGAGTTATATTATTCTTGATAACACTGGGGTTTTCTATAGCTAACATTAAACTGATGGAGCATCAGAAGTGAAAAAGAAATTGGGAAGTATAAAATATTTGTTCTTGATACTTTTTTCGATTGTCGCCGTTTTCCCATTTTTGTGGTTATTATCAACATCATTTAAGGGAGCTGAAGAAGTATTTTTATTCCCTCCAAAACTTTTCCCATCAAAGATAAATACAGATAATTACATCGGGATAGTTAATGCGATTCCTTTATGGAGATATTTTTTTAATACATTGTTTGTTGTTATCTCAACTATTGGAGTTAATGTGCTAATAGCTTCACTTACCGGATTTGCATTGGCGAGATTTAACTTCAAGTTCAAGAATATTTTTTTTATGATAATCTTAGCTTCAATGCTTGTTCCCAAAGAGATTATTGTTATCCCTCTTTACAGAACTGTTTTATCACTGGGGTTAGTCGATACCCTTTTCGGTGTGGTACTTCCATTTGCAGCTGAGGGGTTTGCAATCTTTATGATGAGACAGGCGTTCTTATCAATTCCAAAAGATATTGAGGAAGCTGCAATTATCGACGGAGCAAATTTGTTTAATCTTTGGTTTAAAGTTCTACTCCCGATAACAAAGCCAACGCTGGCAACATTAGTTATTTTTACTTTTATAGGAACTTGGGGAGATTTTATTTGGCCATTGATTATATTAAAAAGCAGTGAGAATTTTACACTTCAAGTAGGATTAAGCTATATGCTCGGTACATTTGTGAATAATTATAGATATGTCGCTGCAGGGTCTGTTATTGCATTAATCCCTGTAATTGTAGTATTCTTCTCAATGCAAAAATATTTTATTAAAGGAATTATTACCGGTTCAGGAAAATAATGTTTATTCCAATTAAAGGAGGATTAAGTGAAAACAGTAAATATTTGGCTGTTATTAATTGTTCTAATTAGTGTTTTAACTTTTGGTGGTGAGAGCAGACTGAAAATAGAGCCACAGTTTCCAAAAAGAGGTGAAACTCTCAAACTCACTTACGACAAATCCACCGGTGAGTTGAAAGATGTTCAAAATATCGCAATCACCGCTTATATGTTTGGAAAGGATTTGCTTAAAGCTAAAGATGTTGAAGTAAGTCATCAGTCAGGAAAAATTAAAGCTGAAATTCTTGTTGACGAAAATGTGAACGGAATTGTATTCAAAATTTATGATGGTGATGAACTACTTGATAATAATGAAGGAAATGGTTTTTACACTTTGGTTTATTCGAAGGATAACAAACCAATAGTCGGAGCTTATGCGGGATTGGCGGAAGCCCATTCTGATTGGGGTGAGTATTTCGCGGGGATGAAAAGAGATCCTGTATTGGCAAATACACTTTTTGATAAAGAGTTTGAGAATTATCCCGAATCAAAAATTAATTATTTCAATAGCTATATCACTATTCAGATGGGAATAGATAGAACAAAAGCCCAAGAACGAGCATTGGCGCAACTAGAAATAATTGCATCGAAAGAAAATTTATCACTTGAAGAATTAACAATACTTCAATCATGGTATTCACGTTTTAGAAAACAAGAAGAGGCCAAAAAGTATGGTGATAAATTGACAACCGACTATCCGAAGGGGGATTACTCGCAGATGTTGAGAGCTCAAGCATTTAATACTGAAAAAGATACTGTTAAAAAGATTGAATTGTTTGAGGCATTCTATAACGATTTTCCCGAAAGCAAATTACTCGGAAGAATGTATGATATTATGTCGGATATTTATTTGTCAAAAGGAATTGAATCTGCAAAGAAATTTTTCGAACAATACCCTAACGCAGAAACTCGTAGGTTTTACAATAAACATGCATTAAAGTTTGCTTCCGATAAAGAGAATATTGAATTAGCTGAGCAGTTTGCGCTTGCAGCAATCAAACTTGCTCAATCAGAAATAGAAAACCCAACTGAAACCAAACCTGATTACATCACTAATAGAGAGTGGGCAAAAGGGAGGGAGACCAATCTTGCCTCTGCTTATGATACTTATGCTTCAATATTAATCAAAAGTGGAAAAGAGAGTGAAGCTCTTAATTATCTTGAGAAGGGGGTAAAATTATCGGAATCGAAAAATGTAGAAATAAACTCACGCTACATAAAGACTTTGAATTCACTTAAAAAAGATTTCTATAAAATTGCAGAAGAGTTTATAAAATCCGGTTCTGCGAACGATGAAATTAAAGAATTGTTCAGAAGAGAATATCTCAAGAAGAATGATAATGAAAATGAATTTAATTCATATTTATCAATGCTTGAGAAACCTTTGAAGGATAAAATTAAATCAAAATTATTAAAGGAACTCATTTCAGAACCTGCTCCGGACTTCACCTTGTTAAATTTAAGTGGAGAGGAAATTCAGCTATCGAAACTAAAAGGAAAGACAATTGTTGTTGATTTTTGGGCGACTTGGTGCAATCCGTGTCTCGTTTCATTTCCCGGAATGCAGAAAGCTGTGACAAAGCTCCATGATGATACCGATATTACATTCTTGTTCCTTAATACATGGGAAAATGTAGCAGACAAGAAAACTCATGTAACACAATTTATAGAGAAGAACAAATACACTTTTAATGTATTAATGGATGAGCAAAATGAAGTCGTTGCTAAATACAAAGTTGAAGGAATACCAACGAAGTTCGTTATTGATAAAGATGCAAATATTAGATTTAAGAGTGTCGGCTTTTCGGGGAATACTGAGAAGATGGTTGAAGAATTATTGATGATGATAGAGATGGTTAAGTGATACTCACTTTGAATCTTTTATCCGATTAATTCATCATACAAGAAAAAATTAGGAGAATTATGGCAACAAAAACAGCTTACATAAAACAAGTAAACGGAATTACTTTTGTAGGTAAATCAGATTCAAATCATTGGATTACTATGGATGGTCCTGAAGATTTTGGAGGAAGTAATGCAGGCACACGCCCCAAAGAGCTTTTGTTAATCGGGCTTGGTGGATGCACAGCTAGTGATGTAGTGGTTATCTTGAAGAAGAAAAAAGTTCAATTCGAAAGTTTCGAAATTAATATTACATCAGAGGTAGCCGATGAACATCCGCAAGTGTTTACAAAAATTCATGTTGAATACTTATTCAAAGGAAAAGATTTGCCGGTAAAAGATATTGAGAGAGCCATCGAATTATCGCAAACAAAATATTGCTCGGTTACTAAGATGCTCGAAAAAGCTGCTGAAGTTACACATTCATATAAAATTGTTGAATAATAATGTAATGCAAGGGCTGTCAATTATTAGTCCGATGACAGCCCTAAATTTTTAAGCGGGAATGACTTCTATAGCAGGATTTACATCTTTCTTAAGAAGACTTTCGATAGCAGTAAGAGTGCCTCTGATTGAAGTCGGGCAACTTCCGCAAGCACCTTGATATCGTATTTTCAATGTATAACCTTCTAAACCAAGAACTTCAAGCCCACCACCATCATAAGCTAAAGCGGGTCTTACTTTCTGATTCAATATGTCATTAATCTTTTTGTAAAGTTCGCTTGCATCTGCGTCGAGACCTTTTGGTTCTTCTTCCGGTGGAATAGTATTTACGTCAAAAGATTTTAAAAGATTTACAAGTGGACGTTGTATTTGTCCCCACTGACTCTCTTTCGTTTTTTCAACAGTAATAAATTTGTCCATATAAAAAACTGAAACAACTCCATCGAGTTCGAAAATCAGTTTCGCCAAAGGATCTTTTTCAGCTTCGACTTTTGTCTGAAACTGACGGGTTTCATAACGAAGTATCTTTTCATTTAATATAAATTTTAATGCGTGTGGATTTGGTGTTAATTCAACATCAATAACCTGAAGCATAGCACATCTCCTAAATATGAATCTCAAACTTAATTAACAACTGAAATAGGGTCAAGTGAAAAAGTTGCGTCAATGATAATCAATCGAAGTGAAATCAAAAGTTGTGATAAAATATTGTAATGTGAGTATGAACATTTCAGAATTCATAACTTGTTAGTATTTTAGCTGATTGAATTATGAGTAATTTTTATGATTAAAATAGTTTTTTTGATACTAAGCGCATCTCTTCTGATTAATGCGCAAAGCAAAAACACCATAGTAGTAGGGACCGGATTTTATCCTCCTTTTACATTTATTAATGAAATAGGGGAATTAGATGGATTTGAAATCGAATTGGGGAACGAAATTTCCAAAAAATTGGGGAAACCATTTATCTGGAAACAGCTTCCCTTTAAAGAGTTGTTCCAATCGCTTGAAAAAGGAAATGTTGATTTAATTATCGGAGCTATTCACATTACCGAAGAGCGGCAGAAAAAATATCTTTTTAGTATCCCCTACACCAATACAGGACTTGTATTTATAATTTCAAAAAAGAATCGTGATGAGTTTTATAATACAGAAGATTTTAAGGGAAAACGAATTGCAGCAAAAGCAAAATCAACCGGTTACGCTTATCTTGATGTAAACAGAGTAAATTATAACTTTCTTATTAACGAGTTTCCGGAAACAGAAGATTGCTTTAAGGCTCTCGAAAGAGGTGAAGTCGATGCTGTTGTTAGTGATTACTTATCATCTCGATTATACTTAAAAGCAAAAGATTCATTTGCTATAGCAACTGCTCCATTTAACCTTACGGGAATTGGAATTGTTTCAACCAAAAACAATATCAAGTTGATGAAAGAAATAAATGAAGTTATTCAAAGTCTTAATTTGAATAGTTATATAAAAAATCTATACATAAAATGGTTGTTGTAAATTGAAACTTGCAGTAAAATTCAGATTGATGGTATTTGCCGTAATGGCAATAATTTTCGGAATACTATTTTATCTTCAAGGTGTTCTGCATAACGAAGCGATTACAGAAGAGCTAAACGATAGAGCATCGACGGTAGCCAATGTGTTAGCCTCTTCCGTACAAAAAGCTTTTGTGGAAAATAAATTTGACGAACTAAATCACTCTGTCGAAAATGTAGGTAAGCAAAAAGAAATTGCATTTATAGTTGTGTTCGATAATGTCGGTACAAAAATTTCGGTTTATCATGATACTCTTCTTATTCCGGCTGAAACACGGACGCTGTTATTTGCAAATGAAAAACAGCTGTCACAAATACTCTTAAAGTATAATCTTAATAAGATACGAGTTCCCATAATTGATGAGGGTCATCTTTGGGGGAATATAACTCTGATTTTTGATCAATCGAGTATAAAAAGTCAGCTTGACGGTTCACGCAATTACAGCCTCTATTTATTCATACTAGGAATTATTGCAGTTATTGTAGCCACAATATTTTTAACCCGATATATCAGTGTTCCTTTAGAAAAATTACAGGTTGGTGTTGACAAGATTTCTGAAGGAGATTTAGATGTTAAAGTTTTGATTAATCGAAATGATGAAATAGGAAACTTGGCATCGGCGTTTAATAAGATGTCAACGTCCATTAACGAAATGATTAGGGAACTTTCAGAAAAGAACAAAGCACTTAGCGATGCAACCTCACGATTGGGATGGTTAAGCAGAATCGCTTCTCAGGTTGGCGAAGGTGTGATAGTTACAGATCTTGGCGGTATAATTACGTTTGTAAATAATGCGTGGATAAAAATTCATGGCTATTCCGATGAAGATTTTGTAGGGAAACATATAAGTACATTTTTTACTAAAAATCAATTTGAAACAGAGTTCCTTCCGCTTACTGAAAAGGTTATTACAAATGAACAATTTAGTGGCGAAGTCTTTCATCTTCATGCTGATGGGCATGCTTTCCCTACAGAATCAACAGCAACTCTGCTGAAAGATAAATCAGGAAATAATATCGGTATAATACAAATTGCCATCGATATAACTCAGCGAAAAGAAAACGAGTATCAATTAATCATCCAAAGAGAAAAAGCAGAGGAATCTAATAGACTTAAATCTTCCTTCTTGGCAAATATGAGTCACGAACTTCGAACTCCGATGTTTGGTATTTTGGGTTATTCAGAAATTCTGATGGAATCAGAAGAAGATGCTGCCAAAAAAATAATGATGGAGACGATTTTCCAGAGCGGTACCAGATTATTGGAAACTCTAAATCTAATTCTGGATTTATCAAAAATTGAAGCCGATAAAGTTGAAATTAAACTTGATGATGTTGATATAGTAAATACGGTTGAAGATGCTATAAGACTATTCGCAAAAGCTGCAGAGAATAAAGGTCTAAAACTTGAATTTAATTCGAAGCCGGATAACCTTGTTATAAAAATTGATGAGCGATTGTTACGAGAATCTCTAAGTAATTTAATTAATAATGCAATTAAATATACCAACGTTGGTAGTATTAATGTTCAACTTGATATAGCAGATTTACAAAACAAAAAATGTGCAGTAATCAAAGTAAGTGATACAGGAATTGGAATTCCGGAAAATAGCAAACATTTAATTTTTGAAGAATTTCGTCAAGTCAGCGAAGGTTTTAACAGAAGTTTTGAAGGAACCGGATTAGGGTTATCAATAACCAAAAAGTTCATCGAAAAAATGAATGGAACAATAACTGTTGAGAGTGAAGTCGGTGTTGGCTCAGTTTTTACACTAAGTTTTCCAATTGAAGAGTCTGAAAACCAGATAACATCTTTACGAAAAGAAAAACCAGCAATTGATGTCTATGAAGAAACTAATCTAAAATCAACCTTGCCGGCAATTCTTGTTGTTGAAAATGATGAGATTAATCAAAGTATTATTAAGCTCTATCTTAAGAAAAAATATGAAGTTGAAATTGTATCAACCGGAGAAGATGGAATTGCAAAAGTTAATGAGAAAAAGTATGATGCAATAATGATGGATATCAATTTGGGTCGTGGAATGAATGGTTTAGAGGCTGCTCAAACAATTAGAAAGATAAGCGGTTATGAAGCAACCCCCATTATTGCCGTTACAGCATTTGCAATGACAGGGGATAAGTTGGAATTTCTATCTAAGGGATGCACTCACTACATAGCTAAACCTTTTTCCAAGGTTGATATATTAACTCTATTGAAAAGTATTGTAAAGTGAAGAGAGGATGTTTTATCTATGCAATAAAACATCCCCTTCCATAATTATCTGATTAAAGTCATTTTTCTGGTTTGAACAAATTTCCCGCTCTGTAGTTTATAGAAGTAAATACCGCTTGAAAGATTAGAAGCATCAAAAGAAATTGAGTGCGAACCTGATTCTCTTTCCTCATTAAAAACCTCGGATACTAAGTTGCCAAGAATATCGTACACTCTGATTGATACAACTCCTTTTTCGGCTAACTGAAACTGAATTTGAGTCGATGGATTAAAAGGGTTCGGATAGTTCTGATATAATTCAAAAGAAAAGTTATTGGCAATATCATTTACTGATGTTGGATTAGCATTGATAACAAACGAGTAAGTTTGTCCCGCTACAGCTGTAAATTGATGTGTTAAAATATTAAGCATATTAATGCTTGCCGGAATTGTTGTCCCCGATAAAATGAATCTATAATTCTGTTTAACAGATTCGGGAATCCTGGCATTAATCTCATTCCAACTTAAATTGATTGCCCCTCCGGATTTAGACATTACCTTGAAAGTCCAACTCTTTGCACTATTTGGTTGGGTCATGGGAGCTTTAATATCTGAAGCAAATTTGGAGACATAATTGTTCCAACCTTGATTATCAAAATATGCTTCAATTGCATTTGCAGCCGGTGAAATTGGAGGTTTAGCTATGTCGAATTTAGAATCAAATCCGTCAGTTGCATCTGCATTAATACCAAATGCTAATAAGTTATCTGAGACGGTTTCATTCGCTGCTAAAATTGGTACAAACCAATTGTCCGATTGAATCTCGTCTTCATCAACACGAAGTGTTTTCGCAGGGGTCCCACTTGTTGAATCATGATAAAAAACTGCACTAATATTATCTTTCAATGAGAGTAACCAATAACCACTCCATTGTTTTAATGTGTCCTTCGATTCATAGGAAGTACCGTTATAACCATAAAACAGATTTTGTATCCATGCTGAATCTACTGCAGCTGTCGCATTTAACGTTGAGGTTCCATCAGTATAATAAACTTGTGATTTTAAGTAACCTCTAACAAAAGGAGAAGCAAGTAAATTCCACCCTCCTACAAGCTGCTTTGTTTGATTGGAAGTAATTGGCGTACCAGTCACATCTATATTTGCACTTTCTTCAATTCCAAGCCAATAACCGCTTCCGGCATTTATTGTGTTTGAACTTTGATAACCTGATGTTGAAGAATAACCGTATAAATAGAACAATGCTATATCATCACCAATCACATTTGTTGCAAGATTATTCTCAGGCTGAACAGGGATTGACATCAGATTCCATCCGGCGTTAAAGTTCTTGATGAATGTGCCTGTGATTCCGAGTCCTGTTAAATCAATGGAAAGTGTATCTACATCATTGCTTAAAAACTTTAAAGTTCCATTAAATGTTGCAGCTGAATTCGGTTTGAACTTAACTGAAACTGTGGCGGAATCATTTACACTAACATTGTAAGTAATCCCGGTTGTAACATTAAATACTGAGTTTGATGAAATTACGTTGGAAACTGCTAAAGTAGTATCGCCGGTGTTGAAAATTTTAAAACTCAGAGTTGAATCATAGTCAACTTTAACTGAACCGAAATCTAATGTTGACAAATTTGCGCTAATATTTGGAGCAAGCACAAAACCCGTTCCACTCAGACTTATCGATAAAGTGTCAACATCATTACTCAAAACTTTTAACAACCCTGAAAAAGTTTGAGCTGAACTCGGCGTAAATTTAACGTTAATTTCGGATGAGTCATTTATCCCAATACTAAATGGTAAACTTTTGTTCGATGTGAAAACATTATTCGAAAAATTAAAACTTGATACAGTAAGAGTTGTATCGCCGATGTTTCTGATGTAAAAAGAAATAGTAGAGTCATTCCCGACTTTAATATTTCCAAAACTTAATGCAGTAGTGTAAGATGAAATATTTGGTGAAAGTAATTGTCCAACTCCGGATAAAGCCACCGACAACGTTGGGGTATCCGGATCATTACTTGAAATTGAAATGGAACCGTTAAAAGTACCGGCAGCTTTTGGGGCAAATTTAACAGGGATTTTCATAGTATCATTTTCTGAAAGCGTTTTAGAAGTTGGTCCCGAATACGAATAAAAATCACCAGACGGAGTAACATTTGAAATTAATAAATCAGTTTGTCCGGTGTTTGTGAGTGTAAAAGTAATTGTTGAATCCTGATTAGTTTTCAGTGTTCCAAAAATTAAAGAAGAGGCATCGGAAGATATATTTGGGTCTGTAAACGTAACACCGATTATCAGTTCGAACTCCCGTGTTCCCCCCACACCTGAATTATATACATAATTTGATTGTTTAAGATCGTGGAGAGTATTAGTTGTTAAATCTTTAATCTTGATGGCATACGAGGCCGGGACAAAATCAAATTGCGAAGCTGACAGAGTCACATTACTGTTTGTTCTATCAGTATTGATAGTAAAGTTCCATGTCTTGGTGGTTGAACTTAAATCAGTCAGTGTTTTGAAATCCCGTGTATAGTTATTACCGAGAATACTTGTCCATGATGAATGCGGAAAATAAATCTCAATATAATTCGACACAGGAGTTGGTGGTTTAGGTAAATCAATTCCGGAATCAAAACCATCGGTTGCATTTGATGCCATGCCCGCATAAGCAGTTGAAGATACTGAACTAACGCTAGCATTCAATCTTACCAACCAAGAATAGTTGTTTTTATGGAAATTGCTGTTTGGTTGAATTGAATCGTAGAGGTAATAATAGTAATAGGTGAATAAGGTGTCATTCGGCTTGTAACCATTTGTGGAGGCATCTGAAGGATTGAAAGCAAATGTTTTTTCATTAAATGCTGTTTCCTCTATAAAAAAACTTACAACTTTTAAATGTTTGGGCGAACCTAGTTTACTTTTTTCAATTTTTATCTCGATATAATTTGATGAATTATTATCCCATATTGACATATTGTGAGGAGTTATAAAACTCCACCCTGAACCATTATAGTGTTGTAATGCATTGAAGCCTTCATCAGTTCGAATTTGAATCATATAATCTGCTCTGAACGGGAGAGTCCATTTCTGAGTGTTGAAACCGATTGCAGTTCTTGTTCCACTACCATCATTTGGGGAAGGTTGTGGGTCGGTGTCGATGTAGAATGCAATCCATTTACTACTACTTTGTGAACTGCCAATATCGTTTCCGGTATAACCAAGGTATATATAGTTTTCATCCCAGGTAACATAAGCGTTAAAGCCCCCGCTACTGGTTGTAAAAGTTTCTGCCGATGTAAAATCATTATTCCCATCGATATTAATTGAGTGATAACTCTGTGAAAATATAACTTGTGTACAGAGAATGAAAATAAGTAGACCGAATATATGTCTCATCGTTTCCTCATCTATAATTATTTAATAAAACTTTCTTTGGAAGTGAAATTATTAGCCCAAAATGTTTGTGAATTTAGTTCTTTTAAAGGTCAATCGAAAAAGAAATTCTTTTCGGATTAAACTTCAGTGCTAACAAATTTTAGTCCGGCAATTCCAACAATAATTAGAAATATAAATCCTAATCTTAGTAAATCTTTCGATTCATCAAATAGAAAAATCCCTAGTATTGCTGTACCAACTGCCCCTATACCGGTCCAAACCGCATAAGCAGTTCCAACCGGAAGACTTTTTATTGAATAAGCTAAAAGTCCCATGCTTATTATCATACTTATAACAGTTAAGACAGATGGTATCAATTTAGAAAAACCTTCCGAATATTTTAGACCGATTGCCCAAGCAATTTCAAATAACCCTGCAATTATTAATATTAACCAATTCATATTCTTCTACTTCAGATATTGTTTTAAGAATTTTGCTGTCCAGGAATTTTCACAATTAATAATTTCTTCTGGAGTTCCGGTTACAACGATTTCTCCTCCTTTATCGCCGGCTTCTGGACCAAGGTCAATGATGTAATCGGCACATTTAATAACTTCCATATTGTGTTCAATTACAACAACGGAATTATTTTTCTCAATCAGCATATTGAAACAATTTAGGAGTTTAGAAATATCATCAAAATGAAGCCCTGTTGTCGGTTCATCAAAAATAAAAAGAGTATGTTTATTTGGACGAGCTTCATTAAGGAATGATGCAAGTTTTACACGCTGAGCTTCTCCTCCCGACAATGTATTTGAGGGCTGTCCAAGCTTTATATAACCGAGTCCTACATCAGATAAAGATTTCAGTAACCTTTCGATTTTTCGATTACCGACAAAATATTCTAATGATTCATCAACAGTCATATTCAAAACATCAATTATATTTTTTCCGTGAAACGTTATTTCGCGTACTTCTTTTTTAAATCGTGTTCCCTTACAATCTTCACACTCAAGATAAATATCAGCAAGAAACTGCATTTCGACTTTTATGAAGCCTTCGCCTTGACAAGTTTCACATCTTCCGCCAGGAACGTTGAAGGAAAAGTATCCGGGCTTGTAACCGCGAGCTTTTGCTTGATGCGTTAAAGCAAATAATTCTCGAATTAGCTCGTATGCTTTTATATAACTGATTGGATTTGACCTTGGACTTTTTCCTATGGGCGATTGATCTACTATTTCAATTTCGTCTATCAGTTGTGCCCCGATTAGCTCATCGAATTGTCCGATTTTATCTGGTGAAAATCCGAGATACTTCGCTAGTCCGCCATACAAAACATCATGAACAAGAGTGCTTTTTCCTGAACCGCTAACTCCTGTTATCACAACAAATTTATGAAGAGGGATTTCGACATCTATATTTTTAAGATTGTTCTCAGATGCTCCCTTGATCATGATGGTTTGTGTTGATTCGGTATTTCTGATTTCAGGCAATTGAATCTTCTTTTTTCCCGAAAGATATTTACCCGTTAAAGAATTTTCATCTTTTTTTATTTCTGATAGAGTTCCTTGTGCTGTAATTTGACCACCGTTAATTCCAGCATGTGGACCCATATCAACAATATAATCAGCTTCTTGAATCATCTCAGGGTCATGTTCAACAACCAGAACTGAATTTCCGATATCTCTTAGATTTTTAAGAATGTTGATTAGTTTTACATTGTCGCGTGGGTGAAGTCCAATGCTTGGTTCATCAAGGACATAAAGAGTTCCGACTAATGATGACCCCAACGCCGTAGCTAAATTTATTCTTTGTGTTTCACCGCCCGAAAGAGTTGAGCTTAATCTATCAAGGGTCAGATAACTTAATCCTACATCGTTTAAGAAATTGAGTCTTTTTATTAACTCTTTAATAATTCTGTCTGCAACTTGAATTTCATAATCAGTAAAGGAGAGTGTTTTGAACCAATCAAGAGTTTTATCAATCGGCATTTTCACAACATCCACAATTGACTTATCGCCAATTTTCACTTGATGAGCTTCACGTCTTAAACGAGTTCCTTTGCAAGCATTACAAGTTGTGTAACCTCTATACTTACTCAATAAAATTCTGTAATGCATTTTATAAGTTTTACCTTCAAGCTCACCAAAAAAGTGATCCAACCCCTTGTATGAAGCAAAACCTTTTTTAATTAAGCCAACCTGTTCTTCTGATAAATCTTTATAAGGGACATTAAGCGGGACATTAAACTTGCCGGCATTTTTCACTAGCTCCTTCATATATTGGCTAAACTTCGGAGTTCTAAAAGTTGCTAATGCGCCTTCAGCAAGAGTCAAATTTGGATTCGGAACAACTAAACTCATGTCGATACCGATTACTTTGCTAAACCCCTGACATACAGGACATGCACCAAACGGATTATTGAAAGAAAAAAAGCGGGGTTCCGGTTCTTCGTATCTTATATTGCAGCACTCGTAGAATTTATTGTAAGACAATATTTCATTGCTCTCTGCATTTATGACCGCCAATCGATTTTCACCTTCTCTAAAAGCTATTTCGATTGTATCGGCAAGTTTTTCTCTGACCTTTCCTTTTGTGACTTTGAATCTTTCGATGATTACATAAACATCTTTTTTTGATTTTGGAAGTGAGTATTCTTCGTTCAAGTCAACGAGTTTGTTTTTGATGAATAGTCTGAAAAATCCCTTTTTTACTAAAAGATCAACTTCATCTTTTACACTTCTCCCTTCATGGTCATGTAAAGGAAAACCGATGTAACATTTAGTCCCATCTTCAAAGTTTTCGATTTCAGTTACAACTACTCCGGTAGAGGCTTTCTTAACTTCTTTTTCGCAGTTAATACAATAAGTTTTACCTATGCGAGCAAAAAGAAGGCGTAGATAGTCATAAACTTCAGTTGATGTACCCACTGTTGAGCGTGAATTTTTTGAACCAGTTTTTTGTTCGATTGCAACTGCGGGGCTTATTCCGGTGATTAAGTCAACATCGGGTTTGTTAATTCGCTCCAGAAATTGTCTGGCGTAAGAAGAAAGGCTTTCTACATAGCGGCGCTGTCCTTCAGCGTAAATTGTATCGAATATGAGAGAGGATTTCCCGCTTCCGCTAACACCTGAGAAAACGACTAATTTATTTGCGGGGATCGTTAAATCAATATTTTTTAAATTGTGCTCTCGAGCCCCTTTAACAACAATTAATTTTTCTTTTGGTTTCTTTTTCAAAGTTAAGTTTACTCGCAATTGATATAGATATAACAAATATGCATGAAATAGGTTTCAAACATAATCTTTTAATCAGAATTATGATAGAAATTCTTATACTGCTTATGTAGAGAAAGTTGGAATTTCAAATTGTACTATGTCAGATTTTTATGAATAATCTGAAGTAGGTCATCTCTTGAAAACGGTTTAATGATAATGTCGTTCATTCCATAAGCTAAGAACTTATCTTTATCAATACGACTTGCGTAACCTGTAGTAGCAATTATCGGTGTTGATTTGTAACCCGGAATAGTTCTGATTTGTTTCGCAACTTCTGTCCCATCAAGATGTGTGCTTAGATTAATATCCATTAGAATCAAAGAATAATGTGTTCGCCTTGCCATTTCAATTGCAGCACGTCCTTCTCTTGCACAATCCACACGGGCAACTTTTTGTAAGAAAAGTTTGGTTACTTCTTGGTTTATCATGTTGTCTTCAACGTATAGAATATTAACCGTGCGTGAGAATTCAACGTGTTCAGATTCAATAACTTCATCCGATGTTTTGTCAAGAGGTTGCAATTTGTTTTCTTCTTCTTGCCCAATTTTAATTGCAGGTAGCCAAATTGTAAATGTTGTTCCACGCCCGACAAAACTTTCAA
>JAHBUO010000168.1 GCA_019638025.1 Ignavibacteriaceae bacterium | reverse complement strand
TTGACGTTTGGGGTCCAGTTCATGGCCCGGGATCATGTTATCTCCTATTTTCCATTCCACCGACAAAGATCACATTGACTTTATAATTTCCAACTTTGTTGATGATGATTGTATGCTTCTGAGCCAGACTCAGACGCACTAATCTAATCCCCAAAAAACAGGAGTTAATTTTAAACTACTTGTATCTTCCAAAAAAATCTCCTCGTGTTGTTTTTGTGTATACAATAAGAATTTATAATTATCTCTTATATATTCTTTCATATACATAGCTAATGAATCTCGCGTTTTTTGCATTAAGTTGATAGAATCATACGGGGGAATATCCGCAATTAAATACGATGACCTGCTTTTGTTTGGCAGCTTGGCTCGGCCCATAACAATATTTTTGTATATTGTTAATGAATCCTTAGGGATCACTAGATAATCTCTAGAATATTTTGATTTAGGTAAAAAATAAATACTATCTACATTAGCATCGTGGAAATTCAAATAAACAGAATCTAAAACAAAGCTGAAACTTAAAGGCTCCCAAGAAAAAAAAGCGATCAATTTGTAATCTCTCGAAGTACGGTCATTTACATTAATACATGCAATAGTTAAGAAGAATAAAAAGAGTACTGAAATAGTTTTCATCTGTGTAAAAGTTTTCAGTCTTCAGCAATCAGCTTTTATTCATCAACGGTTTGTGAAGTGAAAGCTGATTGCTCATGACTTTTATTCTGAACCCAACTTACGTTTATCTAATTGCTTAAAATCTTGCCTCCATTTTGCCGCTTTAATTGGATCCTTTTGCGAAAGTTTTGGAATAAGTGTATTTGAAACAAGTATCCAATATCCAAGCCGTTCTTGGGGAGGAACAAGTTGTAAATAATCTGGCATATTAAATTGTTGGTAGTATATCCAAATATGCTCATCATATTCTTTTGCTGAACCGTCTTTAGGACAAGCTTTCCCTTCTACTAGGTGATATCTCTCATGGTAAAGTGATGTTATTACCATTCCCCGGTGGCTCATTTTAGGACTGACCCTATTGTTATTTTCAATATATCCAAATATCGCATTTGTTTTGCAAGAAGTTGACATATCTCCCTCAGATTTACTATCTTCTCCCAATGGCATATTGTAATTTTCTGTTCCATTTCGTTTAACAATAGTGAATTTAGAATTATATAATAAACTAACATTAAATTTGAGTACATCTTTCCAGTAGTATTGTAAAATATTATCAAATAATACATAAGTACTTGGCGTACTAAATAAATACTGATCAAATTTCTCATAAACATAACCTAAATTGTGATAATTTTTTCTTATAATTATCCAAGAACCATTAGAGTCGCTTTCATCCCGAATAGGAACTCCATTTTCATCAAAAACATCACCTTTATAGGGATTTGTTTGTTTATTTCTCATTACGCTTTCCGCATTATCTAACCCCGCCGCTACATCATCGGGTGAACAGCTATTGGTACTTCTTGAATTAGCCGAATTGATAAAGCAACTGGTAGTATTAATAGCACCATCCAAAGCAGTGGTTTGTTGAGTGATCCATTCCGGACGGAAACCGGAACTAGCCAGATCTGTTTTTATTGCATTGAGCTCATCCACCTTCTTCTGCAATGCCTGCTTATCCTCCGGCTTGGTGGCCAGAAGATCTTTGATCTCTGCATAAACTGCACTTAACCGGTCTGTAATCAAATCTACATCTACCACATTACTCCAAGTCGGATCAAACTCGGTAATCACCTTACTCCCA
>JAHBUO010000167.1 GCA_019638025.1 Ignavibacteriaceae bacterium | reverse complement strand
GACAATCCTCCCCCTGCTGATTGGGATGGAGTTTTCATAATGAAAACAAAATAATTCTGAATCTTTTTCCCCCGGCTCTCATCACACTTTCTAAAAAAAGGATTTTATGATTAATCAAGAATTTCATTCTAGAACTTTAAACGGTCTGACTTATCAATCATTTATAAACCAAGCTGAACTAAAAGTGGAACAAGGTTTGTCTGCTTTTCCAGATGAAGAAAAATTTAATCACGTGAAGCTTAATCTTCAGCGCTCAAAAAGAATTGAAAAGAATTATAATCCATCGAAAGAAATAATTGATTTAATTAATAAAATTAATTCGAAACAAATCTGGTTAGTCTTAACTGAAGATTGGTGCGGAGATTCGGCTCAAAATCTCCCCTATATATATTCTTTTACACGAATGAATCCAAATATTCAGCTTACAATTATTGAGAGAGATAAAAATCTTGACTTAATGGAGTTTTACAAAACGAATGGAACTTTGAGTATTCCCAAAGTTGTGATTTTTAATGATGAAATGAATGAGGTAGCCAACTGGGGCCCACGTCCAATGCAGGCTATTCAACTCGTTAATCAGTTAAAAGCTGAGGGAAAAACTAAGGAAGAATTTATTGTAGAACTTCATAAATGGTATTCTAGAAACAACGGAATAGCTCTAGAAGCAGAATTTATTGAACTTCTAAAATTCTAAGTCCGAATTGGTGTTCGTTCTTCTTTAACAAAGGACAAAATTATTAATCCTACCAAAAAGAAAAATGCAATCGAAATAATTGCTAATCTCTGGTTACCGGAATAATAACTGATAAGTCCAAAAACTAATGGACCAATTATCGCAGAGCTTTTACCGAAGAAAGAATAAAAACCAAAAAATTCTGTTTTCTTTTCAATCGGTGTTAAGTGTGACATAAATGAACGGCTTGTAGATTGACTTGCACCCATCGCTGCACCTGCAATTAGCCCGACAATGTAAAAAGTTTCTTTATCAGAAACCGAATAGGCTAAAAAAATTGTCCCCAGCCACATTACCAAAGTAATCATGATAGTTCGTTTCTGCCCTATTGAATCAGCTAAAATACCCAATAGAATCGAACCAATTATTGCTGTGGTCTGAACGGTAAGAAAAAAGATGAGCAGTTCGGTATCAGTAAATCCAAGAGTTGTACTTGCGTAATTACCGGAAAAAAATATCACCGTATTCACCCCTTCAATATAGAAGAAGTAGGAGATTAAGAAGATAGCTAAATTTTTATATTTTGGAAGATGAGTGATTGTATTAAAAACTCTTGATACCCCAATCTTAAAATAATTTATCTCTTTAACATCACTCTTTCTATTGTCCTTCAAAAATATAAACAATGGCAAACTGAATACAAGAAAGAAAAGAGCTGCAACAGGGAAAGTTTCCTTTATCATCTCCATTTGAATGAAAGGATAAACTATTGCAAGTGTAACCAATGAGCCGACATAACCCATTCCAAATCCGTATCCGCTTACTCTACCGAAATTTTTTGGAGAAGTTATTTCAGGAAGGAATGAATCATAAAATACTAATCCGGCTTCAAAGCCTACATTAGCAATTATAAAAATTAATAATCCCCAGAGCACCATTCCGCTTTGGACATAGAATAAACTTGCCGTCGCTATTACCGACATCAATGTAAAGAAAAGCAAAAATCTTTTTTTCCCAGCTGAATAATCTGCAATTGCACCAAGAATCGGGCTTATGATTGCAGTAATAATCATAGCTACCGATGTTCCTAAACTCCAATAAAAATCACCGATGGCTTCACCACCGGCTACTACTTTCTTGAAATATACTGCGTATAAAAACGTAACTACAACAATCGAAAATGAAGTATTG
>JAHBUO010000166.1 GCA_019638025.1 Ignavibacteriaceae bacterium | reverse complement strand
AACAAACACTAACGAAAAACAAAAAGCCCGAAACTTAGAAAATGCCGAATCGTAAAAAGCGGTCGGCTTGATGGGCTTGTTAGGCAATAGATGAACCACTTGAAAATTTAACTAGTCATCATCCTTTTCGTGTTCATTATTGTTTTTATAAAACTTTCCTTGTTCTATTTCAAATTCACCTATTTGCAACTGAACACCAATAACAGGAATATTGATTGTTTTTTTATTTTTTTGATGGCTTGATATCAAATCAAAAGTAAATAGACTTAATAAAGAAAGAAAGATAATTAAAACTACAACTCTCGATGAAGTAATCCCTACTTCGGAATTGGATCTTTTCTTCCCGTGAATCATACTTGCTATAATATTATCACGGTGTCTAAAAATGTGAAATATAACGCCAATAATATGTAAGCTTACAGTTGCTAACATCAAATAAACAAATATTTCGTGCAGATCTTTTAGATTTTCATTTCCAAGCCCAAGTTGAATCCCAGTTATACTAATACCGATAATCAGGGCTAACATAAATAATATGGCATATGCTGAACCAGGATTATGACCAAGATAAGATTTATCATTAAGTAACAATGCACTTTTGAAATAGATTAAGAATTCTTTGGGGTGAAAAAGAAAGGACTTGAATCGCGCATAATTTGTTCCAAAGAAACCATAAAAGATTCTTAATATTACCATAAAAAAAAGTATTAAACCTATGATCGCGTGAAATGCAAAGTTTTGGTTGTCGTCTCCAAATCCAAGAGCAATTATAGCGGCACTAAAGAATCCAAGGACTAAGAGCCAATGGAAAAAGCGAACAGGTAAGTCCCATATAAGTATTTTTTTATCTATATCCATATATACTCCTTTTAAAATATTGTATATTGTTATTGCCTAACGGCGTTGTTTTTAAGCCGCCGCCCAACACAGCAATGCAGCTTTGAAAAACGAACGCCAATGATTTTTAAATTATTTTTCTTTTATAACCTACTTCAAAGAGCAACTTAGTTTTGTCAACCAAACTTTTATTTTACTTCAAACGACCGTATCGAAGATGCGGTCGGCTTGAAGAACGGGTTATATGCGTTTATGTTTTATCTACTTTCCAATAATTGCCATCTTTATCATTTTTCTTAACACTATTACAGCGCGTAATCTTTTTCAAATTATTTGGTAAAGACAATCTCATCCAAGGAATATCTCCATTAACTTTTGCAAATGCTGGAGCTACAGAAGTATCTAGGTCTTTTGATTTTCTGGGAGAAATAATAATGAAATATGGAATAACAGTATTCCTAAAATTATTACCGTCTTCACCAAATATTTTTCGTATTCTTTCAGTTTTAGAATGTAATTGCTTATTTGTCCATCCCGTTTCCGCTTTACATTCACACATTATTAAATGTGAAATATCTTTATTAAACTTGTCGGGAAAAGCAATCAACAAATCAACATCTTCTTGAGTTGCTTTTATATAATCATTATTAAGTGTATATAAATTATTGCTACTTTCATTTTCTGCTAAAAATGCACTCCCATAAATCCAGTCAATATGAAAATCCATAGCAACAAAAGAATCATTAGGAATTTCCATAGGAAGTTTTGTTAAACACATTTCAAGCGATTTTCTGAATTCTTCAGACAATGAGAATTTCTCATTCCCAAGTGCTTTCCCAATTAAGTAAAATCTTTCTTTACGATTGAATTGAGATAAATTGCTAATAAATTTATTCATATTACTCTAAGCATATAACGCCGTTGCAACTAAGCCGCCGCCCAGAACAGCCGGCTAAGTTAGAACGACTAATTAAATAAATTTAAATATTTTTTCATAGTAGTAGAAACTTGAACAAGAAACTAAACACGGAGCAACAAACAAAAGATACTACAAATGCCGAATGCGTAAG
>JAHBUO010000165.1 GCA_019638025.1 Ignavibacteriaceae bacterium | reverse complement strand
ACTTGAATGAACTGATGCCACCACAAAATCAAAATTTTCCATAAAATCTGAGTCATAATCAAGTTCACCGGATTGAAGAATGTCCACCTCAATTCCTTGCAATATATTCAAACTATTTTCAGAGGAGACTTTAGTTAATTCTTTATTTTGTATAAATATTCGGTCTTCACTTAAACCATTAGCGTAAAATGCAGATTTACTATGATCGCACACCGCAAAATAATTGTAACCGAATTCTTTTGCAGATAATACCATCTCAGCAATTGAATTCATTCCATCAGAATAATTGGTATGGAAATGTAGAAATCCCTTTAAATCAGAAATTTGAATTAATTCATTCTCATTGGGAACTCTTGAATTTGATTCAACAAATTCCTTCTCACGTAGAACGGGAGCATGGTAACTTATCTTCATTTTTTGGAAAATCTGATGTTCACTTTTCTCGGAAGAAGAAAATTCATCTATTTTATAAAATTCTAAAAATTCTCTTGAACCTGTAGTTATCAGTAAATCACGAGTAAAATCATTCTCGATGGAATAGTGAAATATTATCGGGATTTGGAAGTCGGCTACTGAAATGTTTTTTTCGGATTTGTTAACATTGTTAAAGACATTTTTAATTGTGAACGAGATTTTTTCAAAATCGCCTGCTACGAGAAATTCAATTTTACTGACAATCTCACGCCTTCTTCTTAATTCTCCGGTAACTTCAAAAGCGTCAAATTTTACATCGTTCAATTTGAGCTTAATGTTATCTACAATTTTTAGAGCATCTGATAGCAATAAATATTTCTGATTTTCTTTATACTTTTCAATTTCTGCTAATATATTCTCGGTAGTCTTTTGTGTAAAACCTTTAATTGTTATCAACTTATTGTTTATACATCCGTTTTCTAAGTCAGCAATTGAATTAATATTCAGTTCACTGAATAATTGTTTAACTTTCTTCGGTCCGATTCCTTTTATTTTGAATAATTCATGAATACCTTCGGGCAACTCCTTTTTCAGTTCACTTAAGAGGGATGAAATCCCATTACGATAAAGATCATGAATTACGCTCTGTAATGCAGTGCCAACTCCTTTGACAGAGTTAAGTTTTTTTTCTTCCACTAGAAGTTCAAAATCACCTTCGAATCTTCGAATGCTATTTGCACCGTTTCTGAAAGCATTTACTTTGAATACGTTTTCACCGTTGAACTCTAATAAATCCGCAATCTCCTCTAATACGCGAATTATTTCTTTTCTCGTCATATTACTCTAACTAACATTAATAGTTGTAAATAAGTTAATCCAAATCCGAATAGAAAACCAGCGAATATTTGAGAAATTGTATGACATTTTAATTGAAATCTCGACCACCCGATAATTATTCCTAATATTACGAAGGGAATTAAAAGTAAGTTAGAAAAATTAAAAACTAACCAAGCAACAGGGGAAGAAAATCCAATCATGTGTGCACTGATTTTCCAATATTTATTAATTAGAATTAGGAATAGTGTGTTAACAATTTGAACTATCCATAAGAGTTGAATCATTTTACTCGCATTAAAGTAAACGAGTGTTGATAGCCCTAATATCATAAAAAGAATTCCAAATAAATATGGAATTGTTCTCTCTTCTTTAATAGATGCATCTTGATTAGCGATTTTCTTCTTCTTCAGCATTATTAAAAAATATACGATTGGTATTATTACACCAAACACTAAAGAAATGAGAATAATCGGAAATGCATTATTAGAATCGTCAGATTTGTATAAGAAAAATATAGTCGCAAAAAGTAGTGAAAGAGGTGGAATGAATAAGGTTGAAATAAAACGTGCTACTAGTTTTAGACTCTTATCTCTCATTTGTAATTCATCAGATTTGTACGATAGGAGAAACTTGTGAATAGTTATCAAGTTCCTCAAGAAACGATAAGAGAATGTCACTAATTTCATTAAAATCAAT
>JAHBUO010000164.1 GCA_019638025.1 Ignavibacteriaceae bacterium | reverse complement strand
ATGGTAGATGTAGATTTGATTACAGACCGGTTAAGTGCAGTTTATGCAGAGATCAAAGATATACTGGCCACCAAGCCGGAGGATAAGCAGGCATTGAAGAAGAAGGTGGATGAGCTCAATGCAATAAAAACAGATCTGGCTAGCTCCGGTTTCCGTCCGGAGTGGATTACCCAACAAACCACTGCTTTGGATGGTGCTATTAATACTACCAGTTGCTTTATCAATTCGACTAATTCAAGAAGTACCAATAGCTGTTCGGAGGAGGATGTGGTGACAGGATTGAATAATGCGGAAAATGCTCAAAACAATTCAATAAATCCGTATTTTGGTGATGTATTTGATGAAAATTGGAATTATCTCGCTAATGAAAGTTCTGCTTCTGTTAATAGTGGGGATGATTATATAATAGTAAAAACTAATCTATTAGGCACCTCTTTGCCAAAGTATATGAAACTTGGAGAATATAATTTTGTAGCTGCTAATAAAGTCCATTTGTTTAACTCGATTTTAAAACATTATTGGATAAATGAATTGGGATTTAGTCCTAGTGAACTACTTAATTCAAATTTTACAATTATTGTAGTCGGTTCCCCTAATCTTACATTTAATCCATGTCCCACTTGTTATGTATTACCCTCTGACAATACTATGATGAGTACGTTACCTAACCCTGTAACCATTGTTGGTTATATCAATTCTGCTGGTTTTCTTTACCGATATTTTCTTCAAAATAAATGGATTTTTATATCTGCTTTGTTTCATGAGTCACAACATTTCTTTGGCATCCATACTGACGGTGAGGATAAAGACCCTGCTAAACGTTTACTTCATTTTGTGCCTTATTATAATCAATTTGCGCACAGCAGTTTTATGAAGACACCAAGTGAATTTCGACGTACTCAGTGGTTTACATTCAAGGATTATTATCTTAACTATCTTCAGAATATTTATCCAAATGAATGTAAAATTTGGAAAGCTAAATTTTTGGCATTAGATATACCGGAGGTAAAATGATGTAATATGTTTATTTTCATAAAAATGTTTAAATTTAGATGACCAGATACTATATAATAGTTCTCTTTTTATTGCTGAATAGATGTACTTCTGAGAAAGAATCAAGTGATTTTAATTTAAGAACCATTTGGATAACATGGGACGACTGGCAAGGACTATATAGAATAGATTCACTTTGTGTTGAGAGCGGGTTGGGTATACCAAATTCTAAATTAGAAGTTAGTTTTTTCTGGGCTGGTGAACCTATTGAAGGCATTATTGATACAATTAAATATAACAATGATGATAACGTAGCGAGCGCAATTATTAGTTATACTCAAAGGCCGGACTTTCTTAAAACGAAATTTGCTTTTAACAACCCGATATTTTTACCTGAAAGGAATTTACCTGATAATGAGATAGAAAAAATTATACGGATGTATCTGAAGTATTCTGTTATATCGAACGAAATAAAATCTGATATAAATAAACTTGAAGAAAAATCAAAGATTATAATTATTACAAGATATAAATATATTGGTAGTGTGTCAAAGAGGGGTAATGTATCAAATATATTGTTAACGCTTCAGAAAAGCCTCCAAGACTAATTTCATATTGATAATTTAAAATAATAAGGCAACCTTCGGGTTGCTTTCTTTATTTTTAGCGTCTTAAATGGAGGCACCCTCGTCACCCAGGAAGGCGTAACCACTACCCTATGGGGATGGGACCCCATCACCCTCACTGGCCCCGCCGTCCTCGAAGCCCGATGCGATAACGCCTCCTGGGCCAAACAAACCAAAGAAGTATTCTTCGCCCCCGGAGATAACATGCGCCTGGTTGCCAATAAATCCAAAGCCAAATACAATGAAAGCGTACTCCTGACCACCTATGGATGTGACTTCGGATATGTGGAATGGAAAATAGGAGATAACATGATCCCGGGCCATGAACTGGACCCCAAACGCCAG
>JAHBUO010000163.1 GCA_019638025.1 Ignavibacteriaceae bacterium | reverse complement strand
AAAGCTGCACGCCTAATTTGTCTGTCAAGGTCTTCCCGAAGACAAATATTCATGAGAATATCTTGATCGGTTATTTGATTTAATGCAAAAAGCACAATATCTATGTCCTCAGAATAATCTGCGACAATCTTTTCTAAATATTTATCATCTTTAATTTTTTGAATAATAGTTTTTTTGTGTTTATCGTCAATTCCATACAATTCTCTTAGAATATTTTGATTTGTAATTTTCTCAATAATTGCTTTTAATAATTTAGGGTAATTATCATTATCAATATACATTTCCTTTAGTGTTTGTTGGTCTTCAATACTAGTTATTTCTTGGCTACGTAATCGATCTTCGATATCTTCTATACGCTTACCAACCATCTCTTTGATTCCATTATCTTTGTGTCTATCTGCAATCATTTTAAGTAAATCAATTTGATTGATTCTATCAATAGCATCCCATAATGGTGAATATCGATCATTATTTCGATCATCTAGCACTATTTCTGAAAGAACTTTCTGGTCATTTACTTCACAGGTTGCGATTTTCCTTACATTAATAGATTCAGCTTCCAACGCAACTCTATCGATATAAGGTGTTGCTTTTATTTTATTGATTGCATATTCAATATTTTTGTCAAAACCAAAAGAGTTTGCATCCCAATCAGAAATTTGAATTAGATATTTATAGAATGATTCATCTGAAGAAAATTGCTCACTGCAAATTTTACAGGCAAGAGTACTGGATTTCCAATGATATTTATGTTCTTTAGTTTTTCCACAGTTTACACATCTGCAACCCTCCCAGTTATGAAGTTCATCTCTTGTTGTACTACATTTTATACATTTACAGCCTTTCCACTTATGTAAATTCAATTTACAAAGGAGATTCATCAAAGCTCCATATTTTTTATGTCTAAAGGCTTTGCGGGTAAAGCGCCGCCAATAATTGCAATGACGGTTTGAAAAGCACAACTTTATTTATACTTGCCCGCCTTTTAGGGCGGGAATCTGTTTTTTATTTCAATCACACTTTTAAGAGCAACCAACTTTGAAAAGCCAAACCCAATTACTTTTCACTACGACCGTGTCGAAGACGCGGTCTGGCTGAAGTGCGGGTTAGGCTTTACCTATTAATTATCATTGGATAAATACATTTCTAAGGCACTCTTAAGTTGAGAATCACTACCAACTTTATTCAATAAATTAATCAAGGAGAATTCTGCTGACTCATAGAAAAGATCCCAGTTTGCCGAAAAACTACCGCCTATCGGCGCCTTATGGAATGTTTTATTTTCAACATTTCCGTATCTCAAAGTAATATCAGGAGTTGCGCTTTCAATTCTTTTCACTCCATCACCACCTTCCGTAAGAATAGCATACCGAGTCTCATCAGGATCGCCATATATATTTGTATTTGTCCCATAATAATTATTCCCATAAATTAAAATGTCTTTTTTATTATCATAAAACTCTATCCTAACATTTATCATTGTTTGAGCATCATATCCAATCATTTTACTATAATGATCAGGGGTTCCAAAGGATAGATATTTTACATCCACTCTTATATCTTTTTTCGTTTCTGTAGTATCCCATTGATGTCCAGATTTTTCAATTAAACTTTTTATCCCTTCAAATAAAATATCGTTTAGTGGTCGACTAGGATAAAAATCATAACTATGAACCAATGTTAATCTAGTTGAAGTTAAGGGTTCAGAGTCATCTTTTAATGAAGAATATTTACCCCTAGTAAAAAACAACTTGGTTTTTATTTCTTTCAACCTATTATCATTGTCTTTATAAATTTTCGTCGAGGAATTTAAAGGATTAGGAAAATTTTTGTATTCTCTCGTGTTATAAAGCTCATCATAATCTGGAGTAAATCTTACTAATTCAGTATGACTGCAACCAGTTAGAATGATGATAGCCAGAATTGCCAGTGTTTTGAATATTTTCATTAATCACTCCTTTCTCTTTGAAAGCC
>JAHBUO010000162.1 GCA_019638025.1 Ignavibacteriaceae bacterium | reverse complement strand
TTTGGATCAAACACTATGATAAACTCGCCGGGACGTATAAAGAGTTCTCTACAAAAATAAAAGCGAATAAAGAGGGTTTCACCGAAGCGAGGAAACTGTTAAAACAGTTTGAAGCCAAAATAGAACTAAATGAAAACTTTACTGAACTTATCCCCTCTTTCAGATTTTCACAAGGATATGAGGAATATATTGAATCAAGAAAGTTTAAGGAGAGGACGAAAGAAATTTACGGCCGGATAAAAGATATTGTACTTGAGATCGGCGAAGATAAAAACATAAGCACTTATAATAACACTGATTACAAAAGATTACTAAACTACTTTACAAAAAAGAAATATAATAATAATACACAGGCAATATACACTTCTCACCTTCATGCAATGTTTGAGTTTTTTAAGGAGTTGAACTATATAAAGGAAAATCCCATAAAAGTTTTGCCAAGAAAAATAAAAACTCCGGAATCAATTGATGATTCAGATTTAGGAGTAATCTTGCAGCACTTGAGAGCAAAGGAGAAAAAAGATCAATATCACCTTATCATGTTCTTATTAATTACTGGATTTAGAATATCGAGCGCTCTTGAATTAAAATGGGAAGATATAGACTGGAACAATGAATTTATTATAGCTTCAAATGTAAAAAAGGATAGAAATTTTTTCTTCCCACTTTTAGATGACTTAAAAAAATTGCTAAATGAAATTGGGCCCCAAAAGGAGGGAAAAGTTTTTAATTATTCCAAGAATGGACTCAGGTTTTTTCTCCGTCTGCAGCGAACATTATTAGGAGATGAAAATGGTCCTAAAATAACGAAGTCATATACTCTTCATCAGTTAAGAAAAACATTTATAACCAAGTTATTAGAGCATGGAATACCTATACATACGGTAAAAGCATTAGCTGATCATTCAAATATCTCAACTACGATCAATTACTACGCATCGATAAATGTGAAGAAGATGAAAGAGGAATTAGACACGCGAGGGATATTCAGGGACAATTTCAGGGACAATAAAAGAGTTGGTGGTTGATTTACAACAAAAAAGCCCGAATTTGTTAAAGATTCGGGCTTTTTAGAGTGGGAGTTAATGGATTCGAACCAATGACCCTCTGCTTGTAAGGCGTATTAAATGATTAATTTTCTTCGTTTTTAGAGCATTTTCGAAACTTTTTCGCACTTAGAATTCTCGTTTTGGGCGAGTTCAGGGACAATATAGGGACAATTTTTGTGACGCAAATTTTAATTGAGCGAGGGCGCAAAATTTGGTTGAGGCGGAGTTTTTGGTATCAAAAACTGTGACTGCAAATTTTGTGACTGAGACTATAGTTAAAGAAGGGGTTTATGTATCTGTGAAGTGAGTCTGTGCTGAAAGTGGATACAAAAGGGGAAGAAATTTTCAGGAAAAGGAAAACACCTGCTGGCATTGAATTTATCTTTAAAATAGCATGCAATCCGCAAACGGTAACCAACTGATATAGACTAAATACGAAGTGTTGTTCTATTCATAAATTCTGTTTATTGTTTCAATATAGTCTTCATATTCTTGGTTCATTTTATGCTTATATATCTTAAAAAAGGAATTAGGGACTTTAGCAGATTCATTGCGTGTAATGAAAATTTCATCTTGGATATCTCTTAATTCTGAAATTGATATTTCCTTTTTATTAATGATATCATTTTCTAATTTATTACTAATAGCTTCTCTTTTTGTAATAACAGCCAGGTGACCGTTTATTATTGTAAAGAAGTGAATATAAAATGATAAAATTGAGAATCCTATCGAAAACATTGTTAGTCCATCAACATTCATAACAACAAAAAAAAAAGCTAACCCAACGGAATAAATGATGAGAAATCCCTTAAGCCAATTAAGATAATATTTGCGTAAATCAATATCCCAGCCGGTATTCATACATTGACATACTGCAATAGCAATATTTTTCGGAATATTTGTTGACAATTTAGTTGAATACCAATTCTCAATTTCTGTACCCTTGTATTGAGTAGAAAGTTTTGAGACTTCTTTGTGATCAACTTTAGCCAAAGTACTTTTCCATGGTAATCCAAAAAGTAATACATCAAATTCTTCTTTGAATAATGCACCTTTTGAAGTGTTGCCTTTAAAGGTATTGTAAAACAATTGGACTAATA
>JAHBUO010000161.1 GCA_019638025.1 Ignavibacteriaceae bacterium | reverse complement strand
AAAAAATAAAACCTCGATTATAGCGAATAAAAGCTGTTTTCGAGGTTTTTTATTTTATACGGGGTCGCCTTAGTTGGTCAAATGGGGTGTATTTTATGTGGACTTGGCAATAAATTGGCACAACTATTTTTCTATTTACCCCAATTTCTCTAGGACAGTGGAGAATTAACCACCCTTCGAATTTTGTAGAATTTCTAATACTTCTTCATAGAAGATTTTATCTCTGTTATTGAATTTGATAATGAGCTCCAAAAGGAAGTCAATGAAATATTCGACTTTTAAGCCTCGGTAGCTGATTAGCTTCATTTTCAGGAATCCTAAAAATCGATCCAACATTTTGTAATGATGCTGCTTTTTCCCAATCCATTTTGAATTGACTAGAAAAGAGTAGAGATTTCCATATTCCTTATAACGAGAAAAATCCAATTCAAAATAGTTAGCAGATTCATGCATACCTGCAGAAGGCGGGCGATCGAAATCAATTTCAATTTTATCTTTATTCATCCAAATAAATGCTTTTAATTTTTTCGGGTTGTTACTATGGTGTAACTCTTTTACAATTAATTGCCTAATGGAACTGTGAATAAAAATAACAGTTTTCTTATCTAGTTCTAGTTCATCTGTAATTCTATTTACTCCAATCTCTTCAGCATACAGTTTGAGAAATGCAATAAACTTCGAACAACTAATTTGCTTCCCTTCTAGAAAACTCCCTTTCCTCTTATGCCATTCTTTTTTGCATTTGTAACATTTGATTCTGTTCCGGCTAAGATGACCAAGTTTATCAAAGCCACAATGATGGCATTCAGTATATTTTTTTAGGATGCCTTTTTTATAAAGATAATTTTCTGCTGCTTGTTCATCTTGCAAATACTTTGATAGTTCTATTAAGTTCATTTATTCCTCCTAAAACAAGAAGCCACTGGTAGGGATAGTGGCTCTCTATTACCTTAATTTTATTGAGTTATTGATTTTGCAATGTGCGCTTCTTTATTTAGATCTATTTGGTCCCACATTTCCGGTGTCTCTGCTGCTAGCCTTATTGTTAAATTCTTGAAACGCTTAAGTTTTCGAATCATCTTTTCATAAATGTTTTTTCTGATTGATTCTTCGTAACGAATTCGGTCCTTAGGGAAGTTAATGAGACTTTCAGCTTCAAGATTTAGAGTATTGTTTGGGATCATTCTGTTGATAGTGTTTATTAACTTAGTTTTGTATCGAACTGTGCCAAATGAAATGTCGACAATTTTGTTTAAATCTATTTCTCGTTTTAGTCTATCAATTAAATCTATATAGTCATTTTCATATCCATCATAGACCATGATAGGTTCAACGACTATTTTTAATAAAAATCCTTTAGCTCTCTGGATTTTCTTCGCAGCTTCAATTCTTGAATCTAATGATGCAGTCCCAAGCTCATAATTATCAATCGCATACTGAGTGTTAAAATTGATTGCTACTTTAATCCTACCTGAAGGGTTGAAGCTCAGAAGGTTAAAAACATTATCCGATTTAGTTCTTAAGTTTATTCTAATATCGGGATCTGATTCCATAATGTGAATTAAATCGGAAGTGAAACCCGTTAAATGGTCAATAGCTAGAAAATCGGTGTATTCTGAGACATTCAGCCAAGGCAAAAATGAAGAATTAGACAAATAGAGATGGGGAATATTTCTTTTAAGAGTTGTGAGAGAATAATCTTTAATTCCTAGTTTAGCGAAAATTGAATCCAAATTATTTCTCAAGAAAGCTTTGGCTTTTCTATCAGTACCAATCTCATTTTGAATGAACATTTTTCTTAACCAATCAGCTGTTGTTTTTAATCCATCTGGAATTTTAAGTTGTGGTTCTTTAGTGATGAATGTTAACATACTCCATATAGTAAGGATTGACCGATGAACGAACTTTTCGTATTGTATCTGCTTTTCAAGATCGTCCAAGTTCACATATACTTCTTGCCACTGCCTTTGGTACAGACTTCCTATCAAATAACAGAATTGACATCTAAATGAACAATGCCAACCTAGAGTCAATATTGTACCTAGATCTTCCACAATTTTACCCGGAGAAGCAAAGGTTGTGATAAATGGAGTTGATTTGCGAGTGGTAATTACTAAAGTCTGTTTGATATATTCATATCGTTGTTGTTGGTC
>JAHBUO010000160.1 GCA_019638025.1 Ignavibacteriaceae bacterium | reverse complement strand
CATTATGAAAATTTATTATTCCTCCGATGAATGTCGAGGAATGGTCCTCGACAGCCGTGAACCCTAGAATTCCCCCTTTCATTTAAGCCCGAACTTTCTGTTCGGGCTTTTTTATTACATTGGGATAAAATATATTCGCTAGAGAAAATCGAAACTTTAGATAACGGTCAAGGGTTGCCGGTGCTTTATTATGGTGGTGGTTATAATTGCCGGCATAGATGGAGAGCGGTGGACAGTGCTGAAGTGAATGCGAAGGATAGAGAGCGGTTAGAGAATAATCCCTCCATTGCAAAAGTGGTAAAAGAAAAAGGATATAGTGAAGGTTTGATAAATGCATATACTCAGAGAGATGTAAAAAGTGAGTCGTTGTCATTTAAGCTGAATTATTATATGGTAAAGAATTCCCAAAATGAATTTTTAGAGAGTTACGAAAGGCAGTTAAGTATTGCACTTAAACGGATGCCGAAATATGAAGGGATTGTTTACAGAGGGGTGAACCTTAGCGCTGAATCAGTTTCTCGTTATGAATCCAAAATTGGAAAACAAATTAGCGAACCAATGTTTATAAGTGCTTCAAAAGAGGAATCAAATGTACTGCACCCCAAAAAGTATATAGAAAAAATAATAAAACAATAATCCGAATGAAGGAGAAAATTTAATGTCGTTATCAAAAGAAATACTTGACCATATTGAGACCTTAAAGAAGAATAAAAATCTTAAGGTTACAGTTTTTGAGGATGGTTATTCAGTTGTTTCTGCAGAAATCAGCGATAGGGAAGAGAAAGAGCTTGAGGAAGCAACAAATAATTTGTACGCTAAACTTAAAAAAGAAGAAGAGGATTTCCATAAATTGCCATTAGAAAGACAAAAAGAGATCCTTGCAACTCGGGCTCGATTTGGGGAACGTGAAGCCGGCATAACAAAAGCCTATGAGGAACTTGAAGAAGAGAAAAGGCGAAGGGAAAACGAAAAGAAATACTGGTAGTTTAGATTTTGGGGTAGCAGTTAGAGACTCTATAATCCGGTGTTGAAATAATATATTAACAGTTTTAAAGTTTGAGAAGAATATGAGTCGCATTAATGTTCAATTAACAAATAGAGTTTTTGTTTTTGCAGTCGATACGCAAAAATTCTTAACTACTATACCCCAAAATAATGTATATAAAGAAATATCTGCTAAGTTGAGTAATTCTTCAATATATATGAGTGGAGTATGTGAAGACGCAAACAAAGTTCAATCTAATTCAGATTTTATTTGGAAAATAGATGTTATTCTTCAAAACCTTGATGTGTGTAATTTTAACATTAGAATTCTGGCGAATTTACTTTTCGATATTGAGAACATTGCTGAATTAAAAAGGCTTCTTGCGGAGGCTATTGAATTAAAAACTTTATTCACTGCATTAAAAGAAAATATTGGGGAGACCCAAAAAGAGGAAGCAAAACCTAAAATAATTCCGCACTTAGGAAAGTTTACCTTCTTAACTACTTCTCTCTTGGCTTACTTATTTTACTTAACCAATAACGGGTTCATTTTAGGATTAACAATTATTTCTTCATCAATTTTAGTATTTCGAATAATTAACCTTCTATTCAGATGGGAGCCGGAAGATATTAAAAGGTAGTTGAAACAATTTTTTAATGTTTTCTGCTAACCGATTATTTTCTAATCAATTTTATCTATCTCTTTCATTATCCGGTCGGTTTCTGATAAGGCGATAATTATTTTTTGATAATGCTCTATATCTTCATTTGTTAAGACTCGCCCTTTACGATCTTTAAGCCATTTTTGTGCAGGCTGATAACCACCTATATAAAAATTCCATGCTGCTTCCGGGACTTTACCAAAATATTGCTCACTGTTTATCCAAACTTTACCTATCTGAACACCGCTCTCTTTTGTATAAGTTATTTTTTCAACTTCACATGTACCGTCAGTGGGAAATGTTGTAATAAACTTGTTTACTATTGGTGATTCCAATAAATGTAGCTCTCTTAGTTCTGTGCCGAGTTTAACAAGTTTTTTGAAGGTGGTTTTATCTTTTGGATATGGAACTCGTGGAAAATCTATCTTTAAAAACTCTTTATACTTTTCTCTGTAAGATGGTGAGTGGAGAATTGCATAAATATAATCCAATATCTCTTCCGGCTCG
>JAHBUO010000159.1 GCA_019638025.1 Ignavibacteriaceae bacterium | reverse complement strand
TCAATAAGAAAAAAAATCCCGAACTAATCGGGATTTCAGAGCGGGAAACGGGACTCGAACCCGCGACATCAACCTTGGCAAGGTTGCGCTCTACCAACTGAGCTATTCCCGCATTTCAATAATTAAATTACCAATTATTTTTTGGCTTACAAATATAACATCAACTTTTTTTCTTTGCAACTGAAGAACAAACTTTTTTCTTTTTTTTAAGAGTTAAGGATTGTACAAACTTTTTCAATCACTTTTATTCGCTCTCTATCCTCTAGCACATTATGTCCTGATTCTTCAAAGAGATACTCGTTAAATTCCCTAAATTTTTTATTAAGAAAATCTGAAGTCCAGTCTAATTCAATTGTTGAATCCTTTTTCCCGAATAGACAATGAACTTCTTTAATATTAAATTTTAAGTCATCTATATTTTCAGTTAATTTCCACAAAGATTCAATCGATTGTATCGGCACAGTTGAAAATACTAATCGCTCAGATTCATACTTACTTTTATCACTCAATGTAGACTTTACAATTACCGGTTTTATTTTTTTTATCAAAAAAGAAAAATTACTTCTTAATAAAAACTTTTTTGTCCAAGTGTGATGTTCTTTTTCCCTTAGGTAAGGTGAAGTCAAAATTAGTTTATTAATCGGTTTTAATGAAGCTAAATGAAGAGCTAACAATCCACCCATCGAATGTCCGATAACATCTACCACTTCACACATTTCGGAAAGTTGGTTATAAGCATAAACCACATCTCTTTTCCAGTCTTCAGCCCTTGCAGCTTTCAATAAATTATTTTCATATAAACCAAATCCGGTTAGAGTCGGAGCTAAAAATGGAACTTCTGACTTTTCGAGTTCTTTAACGAGTCCTTTAAATTCCGAAGTTGAAGCAGAAAAACCATGAATTAATAAAACCCCTCTCTTAAACTTGGTTGAAGGAAAATTAAAGTGCGGTTTAGCAATACGGTAAGCTCCGATTGCATAATCAACTTCAAATTCTTTATTCTCATGTTTGTTCTTATCAAACTTTTTCAGCTGATGGGCTTCATACGCATTGATGCTTAATAAAAGTATTAATACTGTTGCAGCAAATACTATGGTTAGTTGTGGGAACAAATAGACCCCAATTAAAAAAAGTAGTATTGCTAATAGTCTTATTTTCATATTACTGAATTAAAATTCTTATATCGAGCCCGGCTTCATTAATAGTTGATGGAGGAATTCTAGCGGCTCCCTCGGGTTCAACGGAAGATCTTTTATAAAACACTGTTAACGTAACGCGAGAACTGATTACATATTTAATTCGTGGTTCAAGCATTGTTCGAGTTGTACCGTCTTGAGGAGTCCCTTCTTCTGTAAAATCATCCATTTTGAATACAACTGTCGAATTTTTAGTATTTGTGTATGAAAAACTAAACTCAATATCGTTCTTCAATGATACTCCAAACAGTGGTATTTCAAATCCTGACTTTGAATAATTTAATGTAATGCCAATATCTCTAGAGAATGTCTCGGTAATATTTTTTGTCGTAATACCTAAATCAAAATTTGAACGCGTTGAATATTTAACACTACCGGATAGATTTCCTGACCATAATTCGTTAAAAGTTGTGTTCAATCCAAGTAATGGTGCAAAACCATAATTAATTTTTTGAGTCTGCACACCTTGTGAGCCATCCGGATTAATTTTCCATCCTTCGTTATAGGAAGATTGATATGCATGTTCAAGGCTTACCCTCTTTGTATATTTTGCAAAGAATGAAAGTTTTTCTAATCCATCCCATGTAATTCTCCAATTTGGTCGTGGGATGTATTTAGCCAAATCATTCAAGAATCCTATTTTGGAACCTAATGGTAAAGTTTCGAATCCTTTGATAAATGCTTCAGAGAGATTTTGTGAAGGATTTGGTGAATTTGGATTGTACAATTCGTGCACAGTCTTTATTCCACTTTTGAAGACACTAAATATCATAGTCGGAGGCAATGTCAAGAATGTTCGATCCAAAGTTCCGGTTGAGTTGATGTTCGTTATTATTGTATTGCCGTCTGCATCAGATTGTAATGATGTAGACTTATTCATTGACCAGCCTACTTTCCAGGTAAGGTCAATTTTAGCTCCTTCCCAAAGTGGTCTCGATGTAGATAAATCAATATTATTCTTCTGAGA
>JAHBUO010000016.1 GCA_019638025.1 Ignavibacteriaceae bacterium | reverse complement strand
AAGCTTGGTTCTTCGGGATCGGTTGTAATCAATCTTGATGTAAAAATTTGTGATGATAAAGGAAATGAACTTGGACAGGGTGAAAAGGGGGAGATAGTTTGTCGCGGTGAAAATGTGATGGCGGGTTATTGGAAAAATGAAAAAGCAACTAAAGAGACAATCCGTGATGGATGGTTGTTCACCGGTGATTTAGGTTATTTTGATGAAGATGGTTTTTTATATGTTCTTGGAAGAAATAAAAGTTTACTTATTAGTAGCGATGGAGAAAAATACAGCCCCGAAGGAATTGAGGAAACTATTACCGAAAACTCAAAGTTTATCGACCAACTAATGTTATACAATAATCAATCACCGTATACTACTGCTCTTCTTGTGCCCAATAAGGAATTTGTTCTGAAATACATAAGGGAGAAAAATGTTGATATAAGTAGTGTAGTCGGACAGGATGAAGTGATTAAACTATTTAAATCAGAACTCGATAATTATATTGGAAATGGGAAGTTTTCACAATTGTTTCCTGAAAGATGGCTACCATCGAGCTTTGCAATATTAGGTGAGGGATTTAGTGAACAAAATAAATTATTAAATTCAACTTTGAAAATGGTCAGAGGTAAAATTACTGAGTTTTATTCGGGAAGAATTGAATTTATGTACTCTGCCGAAGGAAAGAATATTTTCAATAATCAGAATAGAAATATTGTCAGCAGATTTTGAAATTAATATTTATTTGATTTCGAGAAAATTTATTTATTTTTAATAGGTCTAATATAATTTCAAAATATTTAGTAAAATTTTAAGGTTAAATGGGTAATCAGCAATTAATTCTTGTTATCCTCTCTTTCTTAGTAGCAGCAATAGCTATTGTATTGGGTGTGAGATATTTCTCAACATGGGTTGTAGACTCTGAGAGGTCTCAAATTATAAATGAAGCACATGCAGTCGCAGATTTAGCAGATGCTTATTATCTCAAACCTCCTCAATTGGGTGGCGGCGGCGGAAGTTATCTTAATTTTAATCCTCCGACTATAAAGAAACCTTCTAATTCCGGTAGTACTCTGATTTCAGTTGCAGCTAATAGAGTTAGTATTAACGTAGTCGGAACTGAATTGGGGCGAGATAGCCAAAATCCTATCGAAATAACTTTACAGATTAGACCCGGTGAACGAATTCTTAGAGTAAGAAACTAATTTTAAATGAATAATAAATATATTACAAATTTAATCGAAGCTGCACAAAAAGGGCACGTAAATTCGTTTCTCCAACTAACTGATGTATACGTCGGGAATGTCTACGCCATCTGTTTAAGGGTATTTGTGAATACCAAAATTGCCGAGAGAGTTACTGTCGAAGTATTAAATCATGCATGGCAAAATCTTAAACATCTAAGAGGAAATAGCAGTTTTCAATTATGGTTGAATGGAATAACTGTCTTCTACGTTTTGGAAGAACATAGAACAGGTAAATATTCTGCCGAATTAATAGAAAAAAAAATTATAACGAATAATGCTCCCGATTTAAGTAATATAAAACCTACATCACATCTAGAGAAGTTAGTTTTAGAACTTCCTGATGAGGAAAGGATAATGTATGTTTTACATGAAATTATTGGTTATTCAGCAACTGAAATTTCTGACCTCCTGGCAAAGTATCGACCTGATGAAATCTTAAACATAATCAGGTCAATCAGAAATCATTTTATTGAGGAATTAAACTTTTGACATGTAACGAATTTAGAAATTTGTTGAATGATTACTTCGATGATCTTTTGCCCGAAATTATGCAAAAGCAAATTGAATTACATTTAAAGGAATGTAGTTCATGTCGTTTATATCAGAAAAAATTCGAAAATTATTTTAAAGCAGTGGAAGAACTCCCACTCACAATTAATCCTGAAACCAATCTTTCACGTCGATTAATTATTTCCGGGGAAGAGGAGTCTTCAAATAAGCCCAAACCTGAATTAAAAGGAACAGTAATTAAAAGACTTAAAACTCAGACTAGGGTTAGTGGCGCAAATAAAGAATCTGATGATAAAATTCAGATCAAAACACCAAAACCGAAAAAGAAAAAAGTTCAACTTAAATCTAAAATTAAGAGTGCAGCACAAGCTTATGATGCTAGAACTAAAAATATTCTGTATAACACAAGCTATGTAATTCTATTTTCTCTACTGGCTTATATGATTTACATTTTACTTAAAGATAGTTCTGCCCCCTGGACAGTAGAAATTAAATCAGGTACTTATAAATTAAATGGGCAGTTTGATAATTCATTCAAGATAGATGCTGGTGAATCAATAAGTACAGATGAAGTATCGGAAGTTCGCTTAATTATTCCTGAAATCGCTGTTTATGAGCTTGGCAAAAATTCAAGCTTAACTGTTAAGAAAGCATATAATGATGAGAATAAAGTTATTCTCCACAACGGTTCATTAAATGTTTCTGCATGGAGTCCTAACGCTTATGTAAATGTTGAATTTCGAAATATTAATTTAACACAATATCAGAGTTCATTCAGTTTGAATATTGATTCAGAGTCTAATAACATTATTCTAACTGTGAATACGGGTGATGTTACGCTTGAATCAATTAGAGAAAATCTGCGAGTACCTAAGAAACATACATGTGTGATTGCCCCAAATAATAAATTTGGAATCCCTGTTCGTGAAAAAGCAAATAAAGACTTTAAAAGAGCGGTTGAACTTTATGAACAAGGAAATAGTGAATTAGCAATTGTCCAAACTATCACTTCATTAGCATCAGATGAAGATGCTCTAACTCTGCTTGAAGTTTTAAGACTTGAAAGAATATTTTTTGAAGAAATTTATCATAGATTAGTTGGATTTTTCCCACCGCCGCCAACAGTTAGCAAAGAAGGATTGAAACAGCGTAATTCAAGCGATTACACTAATTGGTGGGAAGAAATTGAGTGGCAAATTTAATAAACCCGAGAGGTAGCTATGAACTGTCCAAGGTGTGAAGGAGTTGGTTTACTAATTTCTTATAAAGAAAGTATTGAAATTGACTATTGTCCCGAGTGTGGTGGAATTTGGCTAGATAAGGGAGAGGTAAAAAAAATAATCCAAAAAGCGATGTTACAGTATTCTGATTTGAACTCAAGTAATGCAACCTTAGCAGTTAAGAACTCAGAGAGTGAAAAAATCAGTGGTTTCTTAAATAAATATTTTGATTTATAGAGTCTCCATAAAAATTGTACAAATCAATTTTCAATATTTCTAAAATGGATTGCCCTTCCGAAGAAAATATAATTCGGATGAAGTTGGATCCATTAAAGCAAATCTCATCCCTCAGTTTTAATCTTCAAGATCGATTCTTATCAGTATACCACACGGATGATGTAACACCTATAGAAAAATCAATTGCAGAATTGAATCTAAATTCCATTTTAGTTTCAACTGAAGTTGTTGAAGAAGTTCACTCCTCAAAATCGACTGACCGTAAAATTTTGTGGATGGTCTTGATAATAAATTTTACATTTTTTTTGATAGAGATTGTTTTTGGTCTTATCTCAGAGTCTATGGGTTTAATTGCAGATAGTCTTGATATGTTAGCTGATAGCTTTGTTTATGGAATGAGTTTAATGGTCGTAAGTTCCTCACTTCTTATGAAAAAGAGAGTTGCAAAAATTAGCGGTTATCTTCAGTTGACTTTAGCAATAATTGGTTTTACTGAAGTTCTTAGACGCTTCCTCGGTATAGATCTCCCTCCTGAATTTCACACAATGATTATTGTCTCAGTATTTGCTCTTTTAGGCAATGCACTTTCCTTATTCTTATTGCAAAAGTCAAAAAACGATGAGGCTCACATTCGAGCGAGCAAAATTTTTACGTCAAATGATGTAATCATAAATCTTGGTGTAATTGCTGCCGGAATTTTGGTAAATTATTTTCATTCCAATAAACCAGATTTAATAATAGGGACTGTTGTTTTTCTCATTGTTATTAGTGGAGCACTTCGTATTTTAAAATTATCGAAATAAGAAATTTATTTCAGATTAAGTGAGAACATTTTTCATTATAAAATCAATAACCTGAGTTATTTGTATGTTTTCGAACCATATATTTAGAACAATTCTTTTCTTATTTATCGGAAATTTTTTAATGAACGGACAAGTGAAAATTGACGAGGTTACTTCAATAATTAATCAAGTAAAATTAGAGCATGCTCCTGATGGAAGAGTCGCAGTTTTTGACATTCAAGTAGAGTCAGACAACCAAAAGATCAAACTTCATGGGGAGACAAACATTGAAGCAGCAAAGAATCAATTAATAAGTAGTTTAAATCAAAAGGGGATGAAGTTTGTGGATGAGATAAAATTACTCCCCGCCTCAGAATTGGGAGAAAAAGTTTTTGGTGTAGTCACATTATCAGTGGTCAATTTAAGGAAAGAACCAAAGCATCCGGCTGAGATGGTTACACAAGCACTTTTAGGTACACCAATTAATGTATTAAAAAAAGCTAAAGATGGTTGGTTTTTTATTCAGACTCCTGATAACTACTTAGGATGGGTTGACGATGATGCTATTCAGATTATGGATAAAAGAGCTTTCGAAAAATGGCAAAAATCTGAAAGAGTAATTTATACTTCAATGTTTGGTCATTGTTTCACTGATATTGATGAGACCGGAGATATTGTCTGCGATTTAGTGCAAGGTAATATTTTACAAATTATTTCAGAAAATGAAAAATCATTAAAAGTTGAATTGCCTGATGGAAGGTCCGGATATATTTTTAAAAGTCGTGCAACCAAGTTGGAAGCTTGGTTAAGTTCAATTGTTTTGAGTTCCGAATCAATATTGACACTTGCCCATAAATATATGGGAATCCCGTATCTATGGGGTGGAACTTCTAATAAAGGATTTGATTGCAGTGGTTTTACTAAAACTGTATTTTTTATGCATGGGTTGGTGCTTCCTCGAGATGCCTCACAACAGGTCCACATTGGCGAGGAAGTCGATACCAAAAATGGATTTGAAAATTTGCAACCAGGAGATTTACTTTTCTTCGGTACAAAAGCATCTGAATCAAATAGAGAAAAAGTAACCCACGTGGGTATTTATATTTCAGACCTTCAATTTATCCATGAAGGCGGAAGAGTGAAAATAAATAGTTTTAACCCAAATAAAGAAAATTATAGCAAATATAGAACAAATACTTTTCTTCGCGCTAAGCGAATATTGAATACAGTCGGAGAAAAAGGTGTTATTCCAATCATGGATACTCGATACTTTAATAAATAGGGAAGCAGATGTCTAATAACAGAAGAGTTTTTTTTAAGACTACAGGGATTCTCGCCGGAGGTCTAATTCTTTCCGGTATAGAGAGCAAAACGTTTTCACAAATTAATTTAATCAAAAATAGAAATTCCAAAATGAAACTTTCATATAAACCATATACTTTAGAATTAAGACATGTTTTTACAATCGCAACAAGCTCCAGAACAACAACTCCGGTTGTTTTGACAGAAATTGAATTGGACGGAATTGTTGGATATGGAGAAGCTTCAATGCCTCCTTATTTGGGTGAATCTCACGAGACAGTTCAGAAATTTTTATCAAAAGTTGATTTATCAAATTTCAATAATCCATTTGAATTGGAAAATATTTTAAATTACGTTGATTCGATTGAAGAAGGAAATAAAGCTGCTAAAGCATCTGTGGATATTGCATTACATGATCTTCTGGGCAAAATCACGAATCAACCTCTTTATAATATATGGGGATTTGATAAAACAAAAACTCCGGTAACTTCATTCACAATCGGTATTGATAAACCTGATGTTGTGAGGCAAAAAGTAAAAGAAGCAGATGAGTATAAAATCTTAAAAGTTAAACTTGGGCGCGAAACTGATAAAGAAATGATTGAGACAATTCGATCTGTAACAGACAAACCCCTTGTTGCGGATGTAAATCAAGGTTGGAAAGATAAGCATTTCGCTCTCGAAATGATTCACTGGTTAAAAGAAAGAAATATCGAGTTTGTAGAACAGCCCATGCCCAAAGAAGATTTTGATGGAAATGCTTGGCTTACTCAAAATAGTCCAATTCCCACAATAGGTGATGAAGCAGTACAACGTCTACCCGATGTAATAAAAGCTCACGGAGTTTATTCCGGAATTAATATCAAGCTAATGAAGAGTACTGGTTTAAGAGAAGCACATAAAATGATGACTTTAGCAAGAGCATTAAACATGAAAGTAATGATTGGCTGTATGACCGAAACTTCATGTGCTATCTCGGCAGCAGCACAACTTTCCCCGATGGTTGATTGGGCTGACCTTGATGGAGCACTCTTAATAAGCAATGATGTTTTCGATGGAACAAAAGTAATAAATGGAAAAGTTGAATTGACTAATCTTCCCGGAATAGGTATTAAAAAGATATAGTCCAAAATCAAAATAAAAATTATATTTGAAAAGGAATGACTTAATTGTTATTCCTTTTCTTATAATAAGATAAGGAGGGTTTTTGCGCTTTAAAGTTTTAATCTTGGTTGTAAGTTTTAACTTACTTTATACATTCAATGGATGCTCATTGGCACAGCAAAGTGAATTATTTATTAGAGTTAATCAAGTTGGATTTCTTCCAAATGATATTAAAACTGCAATCGTCTTTTCAAACCGGGACTTATCCAATAAAAATTTTAAAGTGATTAATCAGAATAGTAAAAAGGAAGTTTTTTCTGATCGACTAAACATCAACAAAGGAATTTGGGGAAACTTCAAGAATCATTATTCCATTGATTTTTCTAAAGTGGAATCAAACGGTGAATATTACCTCGAAATTGATGGCGCAAAATCTTTTCAATTCAGTATTTCGAATAATGTTTATAATGGGATTGTTGATTCATTGCTTTTGTATCTTCGTGTTCAAAGATGTGGACCAACAAATCCACTGCTACACGATGTGTGTCATTTATATGATTCCCCTCGAGTTGAAAACGACAAAGAAGCCGGAGTTGTTGATGTTACAGGTGGATGGCATGATGCCGGTGATTATATAAAATTCTTTTCAACAACTGCATATACAACTTATCTTTTATTATTCAGTTATGAATTTGATCCTAAAAAATTCCAGACTGATAATGATAAGAATGGTGCTCCTGATATTTTAGAGGAAGCTAGAGTAGGAATTGATTGGCTATTAAGGGCTAACTATGCCGATGGAAAATTTATCAATCAAGTTCAAGATATGAGAGATCATGAACAAGGTTTTAGAATGCCTGAAAACGACCAACTAAAATTTGACCGACCCGCATTTTCCGGAATAGGGAAAAATCAAATCGGAATGTTTGCTGCTGTTATGTCGCTTGCAGCGAAAATTTGGCAAGAGAAATTTTACGATAAAGATTATGCTGATAAATGTCTTTCAGCAGCAGAGAAAATCTATCAATATCGGCATAGTGTCCCTGATGTTGACATAGTTCCATCTGGAATGTATCAAGATAGTAGATATTGGGGGAAACTTGCGCTGGGTGCGATTGAACTCTATAATGTGACAAAAAATAAAACTTATTTAAGTGATGCTGTTTTATTTGCCGATAGCGCTAAGTCAGATTATTGGTGGAGTTGGGGAGATATTAATGCGTTAGCTCATTATAAGCTCGCAAAAGTTTATCCTCGCTTTCGAAATTACATATTAAATAATCTGGTCTCATTCAAAAATGTGATGAACAATTCTGTATTTGGTGAAGGAGCCGCTTTTACATGGGGAACAACAAATACATTATTAGGCGTAGCATTACAAGCAATACTATATAGCAAAGTTTTCAAGACAAACGATTTCGATTCACTAATCATATTTCAACGTGATTATATTTTAGGTAAAAATCCTTGGGGGACAACATTTATTTCTAATATCGGGAAAGTTTACCCAAAGAATTTTCATTCGCAAATACCATATTTTAATGGAGGATATTTGCCTGGAGCAGTGTCGGCAGGTCCTACACCCGAAGTAATTTTGAAGAATTACAATATTACTCGAACAAGCAGTAGATTTGACCAATTCAATTCAAACGATACAAAATACTATGATGATATTGCTGATTATGTAACAAATGAACCGACAATCGGAAGTAATGCAACGGCAATCTTTGTGCTAAGTTACTTCCAATCTAAATAAGAGTGTGCTATTATGAGACGATGATTTTATGCCGTGTCTCAAAATGGTGCAAAAAATTAAGTAAACTGTTGTTAATCCTTAGTTTATAAGCACTTAGAGTTCGGCATAATAATTGATTATCATTGCCGTAAACTTTAGAGAAGATAATATGAAAAAGAACATAAAATTAGCAAATACTGGAATTTCACTCGTAGATGAGGCTTGGGGCGGATTCTATAGAGGGGGGTCTTATCTTCTTTTAGGTCCTCGAAAATCCGGAAGAACTTTAATCGCACTTCAATTTGCGCTCGAAGCTGCAAAAAATAAAGAAGTCTGCTTATTCTTCACGAGTATGCGTCCAAAAGATTTAATGATTCATGCCGCTTCAATCGATTTTGATTTAAATACTTATATGAATCAAAATTTAATAATAGTCGTGAGAGTTGCCCCTCCTGCAGACATGTACGAAAATGCAAGTCCGGATAATTATTTAGTCGAATATCTGAATGATATAGCTTCTGTTGTGAAGCAATACAATCCAAGCCGTTTGGTTTTTGATGAACTCACACCTTTTGTTGGATTTGAAAATATTGGACTGCTTCAAAATACTTATCTAAATATGATTGAAGCAATTGAAGAAAAAAATATTACAAGTTTATACATTTTAGCTGAACCTGCTACACCATTTGCTCAAATGATTGTTGATACGGTGGCTCAATATTCTACTGCCATTATATATCTTCAAAAAAATTCTGAGGAAGGCAAAAGTGGGCATGGTGGTAGAGCTACAATAACACCTAATATTGGTCATACAGAAGGGCAATTTACATCTGATTATTTCATCGAACCATACCGAGGCGTCTCATTCGGTTTTGAAAGTGGAAAAGCTAGTCAGCCAAAAACTCCCCCATCAGAAGTTAATAGTAAAAATCAACCTTCGATGGTACCGATTGCAAATCAAGTTCCGGTAACCCCTAAACACAATACAAACTCAAAATATAAACCCCTTACAAATGTGGATATAGTTCAAGAAAAATTTTCGTTTTCTAATTTTTATGATATATCTGAATTTGGTTTAATACTTAATAATCAAATTGCTCTCTATAAAAGTACCGGTCAACAATTCACACTTATTTCGTTCAAGTTAGATCAAGCTGCACAAGATCACGGAATTCTTTCGATGAGTCAACTCCAAAATGCATTAAGACTCTCAACCGACAAAAAAGATAAAATCTGTGTAGTTAGTTCTACAATTTTAGTTTTAATTAGTTCCGGCGATGAAAAAATCTTTAACCAAATTGTGAGTAAAATGAAAGGAAACTTACCTAATACAGATAAGAACTATGTCGATTTGGTTATGCAATATTTGTACGGATTTCCTTACGTTGTAAATGATCGCGTACAAAATGCTGAGATGTTACTAAACGAAATTTTGGAATAAGTCTTACTAAAATGAAAAATCGTTTGGTCCAACTGCTAATATTAATTGTTTTGATGCTTCAAACACCGAGTTTTTCACAAACTCCTACTGAATCATTTAAAACAAATGCAATCTTTCAAATGAAGAATGGAAGATACGGTGAAGCAATCGATTTACTAAATAAATTTATTTCAGCCGAACCAAAGAAATATGAGGGATTTCACCTGCGTGGTCTCTGTTACGAACAACGAAATCAACTCGAAATGGCTGTCTTTGATTTAAGAACCGCAAGAAAACTTGCCCCAAATAACAAACAGGTTTCTGAAGATTTAGCCCGCATGACCAAAACTTGGTATGCTCAGCTTTATCAAAAAATTGAAGGACATAGACGAGAAATAGCTATTGACCCATCAATTCCCATAAATTATCTCGAGATAGGAAAATGTTATAAGCATCTTGGAGAATGGATGACTGCTGAAATTTGGTATGACGAATACATAAAACGAGAAGATCCTTCTCCTGATGAAGTAATTCGCTATACAGAAATTTTAGCAAAAAATAATCATATCGAAAAAGGGGAAAGAATTCTTAAAAAATATGTTGAAAGATTCCCAAATGACCATCGATTATGGAGTCGTTACGGATATTTCACTTTGTGGCTCGGTAAAAATAAAATCGCAATTGAAGCTTTTGAAAATGCATTAGCTAAAAGACCTTTCTTTAAGGAAGCTATTGATGGATTAGATTTAGCAAGAGGTAAAGGTTATACATATACCTATTATGACACAGCATATTATCGAAGAAGCAAAGAAAATAAATTACCGCAACAACAAGAATATGCAATTGATAGACTTTATCGAGTAATAAAAAATAATCCTAATGATATTGAAGCCCGTTACTCATTAATTAACGAATTATGGAAGGTTAACAGAATGCAAGAAGTATCTGAACAGATTGACTTCTTGTATAATTTTGAAGCCGGTAAACCACGTTATGATGAGCTTTCAACAAAATTTTATGAAGTGCGTGACAGTCTTTATAATGAGTCAATAGAAGTTGCACGAGGGGAATTGGATAAAGACCCTCTGAACAAAAACGCACTATTAAAGTTCGCTGAAATGTGTGGCGCGCTGCAGCGGTATGATGAGGCTATTGAAGCATTTGAAAAATATTTTGAAAGCAATACCGGAGCTATCGACCCAAAAGTTAGATTCGCATACTCGCAAGCAACAGCTTGGAATAGAGATTATCCACGCGCAATAGAACAGATGGATATGCTTCTAAAAGAAGAACCAAACAATTTAAATTACCAATTGTTACGTGGACAGTTATCAGCTTGGACTGGTTTAGAATTAGAGTCTGGACAAACTCTTTTAGAAAATGTAATTAGTGCTACTCCGTCAAGTCTTCCTGCTCTAATTTCATTAGGCTATATTCACCTTCAGAAAGGCGAGTTTGAGAACGCTCAAGTTTATTCCGATTTAGCAAAGCAATATAAACCTGATGATGAAAGTATTGTCCAATTAGATTCTGATATTGAAGTAAGAAGATTAAGAGCAGAACAAGATCGTTTGTTTAGACTTCTTGATGAAGCTCGAGTTGATTTTGCGAACAATGGTTGTGAGTCTGCGTTACCGAAGTTTCAAGAGTATATCTCAAAATCGGAACCAACAAACTCAGTTCTTCTAGAATATGCAAATGTTTTAGCATGCACAAAAGATTATGATCAAGCAATCGGAATATTAAATCAGATTTTAGAACAAGAATATACTCCGGAAGTTGATTTAGCTAGGGCTCGAATTTATTATTGGAGCGGTGATTCTGTTGCAGCTCTCAGCGAATTTCAACGACTCGTTTATAGCGGAGATGCTTCATTTGAATCCAGACTTTTGTTGGGTGATTCTTATACTCGAATGAGGATGTATTCGGATGCGCGAGCTATTTATGATAGCTTGCTTGATAATACAAGTGATAGTTTAGAAATCAGCTATGTTAAACAAAGACTGTCGTGGTTACCTGTAACCGGCTGGAGCGGTTTTGCATTTTCATTTCCTAGTTATATGATTCTTTATCCAACCTTTTATCATTATAACGATAATTTAGGATTTAAGTATACAACGTATGGACTTAGAGGGGAAGTAGGGGCACTCAGTTTTCTTTCATTGACATTCTCATCTTTCAGAGGGACGCTTCAATCAAATAGTATGCGCTCAGATCACAACACTTTAACGGTTGGTACATACATAAGACTAAGTGATATGGTAGTGATTGGTGCAAGTTTAGGTAGGAATTATTATCAAACAGGAATTACGGCTCCTGTTTCTGAATATTTTATTAGAATAACAAAAGATTCGACATATTCACTTTATGCTTCAAATACAATTAACGATGCAGCACAAGCTTTAACATCATTGAATTTGATAGGTAGAGGGATAAAATCAAACATTTATCGATTTAGCGGTTTTTATCATTTGAAGTCTGGTTTGCGGGTTTCAGGAAATTATGCACTGATTCAAATATCTGACGGTAATTCTGGACAAACTTTTGATATCCGAGTCGGTAAGAAATTCTATCCTGACATAATTGGCGGTTACGAATATAGTTCGACGGTTTATGCCAGACCTTCAACTTTATATTTTTCTCCCGGTGCAAGTGAGACACATGCGGCTTGGGCTGATTGGACAGCTTATAAAGATTCCGATATGACTTTTACTGCGGGTGGCAGATTTGGAATTATTCCGGCAAATAACTTTTTGTTCAAAACTATTTACGGCCAGTTAGTTTACAAACTTTTACCGAACCTGACATTCTCTGGATCCGCTTCATACGGAGATACTGTGAGAGAAATTATTGGATACAGTTCAAGGTCTTTATCAGCAACAATTACGTGGTTTTTATAATTATGAGTGGGTTATCTAAAATAATAAAAAAGATAATTGAATCTATTCCCAGAAGATTCCCTGAACCTATTTTAATACCAATCCCAATTCCTAAACAGAAATAGAATAATCATAAAGATTATTATCTCTGTAATACATCTTTAGCTCTCGACTCTTAAGTTATTAATACATAAGCATTAAAGGCGAGTGTATCATTTTGGACACCCATAAAAATTTACATCTCAAAATGAAACATAATTGGGAGTAATTCCTTCAAATAAGACTCTAATCGAACAAATTAATTCTGGCATCATTATTGAAAATAATAGGTCAAAATATTATAAAGATGATGAACGCTAAACAAAAAATTAAACAGACTTCATTAACTTTGCAGAACACACAGACTACCAAGTCGACTTCTGCAGACAAAAAAAGAAAAATAATTAAGAGATTAATCAACTCAGGTTTATTATCGCTACTTATGATAATAATAATTGTTACATCACTTCCATACACAATTTTATCATATAGCTCATTGGTGGAATACTCAACTTTAGTCTCATTGTTCATCTTTTTGATTGTGTTGCTTTTCAGATATTTCGCCATTTTGATTATGGCGTATCTTTATATTACGAAATACACATTTAACCCTAAGACAGGGTATTTCCCATTCGTTTCAATCATAGTTCCAGTTTATAACGAAGGGAAAGTAATAAGAGAATCTATTAACTCTCTTCTCAAATTAGACTATTCAAATTATGAAATTATTATTGTGAATGATGGCTCAAAAGATGATACTTTAGAAGTTGCTAAAACACTTGTTGGTTTGCAGCAGGGTCGTTATGGTGATGTAAAAGTTTCTTTGATTAATAAACCTAATGGTGGTAAAGCAAAAGCTCTTAATGCAGGAATTCATTTTTCAAAAGCTGAAATCGTTCTTTGTATGGATGGTGATTCTCAGCTATCAGAAGACTCAATAAGAATGGCAGTTCGTCATTTTAGTGATCCTGAAATTGGTGCAGTTGCCGGTAACGTCAAAGTTATGAATCGAAAGAAATTATTCACAGACCTTCAGGCACTTGAATATATCGAAGGTTTGAATATGGCGCGTGCAGCTCAAAGTTTTATGAAGTTAGTAAATATTATTCCGGGACCAATCGGTTTATTTAGAAAAAGAGCTATTGAAGATGCAGGTTACTACTCAAGCGATACATTTGCTGAAGATGCTGACTTAACGCTTAAAATATTAGCTCACAACTGGAAAATTTATTATGAACCAAGAGCTATATCATACACTGAAGCACCTGAAAAGCTTCAACAATTGTTAAAACAAAGATATCGTTGGACAAGAGGTATTTTGCAAGCTATCAGAAAGCATAAAAAAATCTTAGTTAATCCAACAATCAATTTTGGTGATACATTCATAATGTGGACAATGTTTTACGAAGCTCTGCTATGGCCTGCTATGAATATATTTTCAAATTTGTTCTTCATCTTCGCGGCTTTGTTTTATGGATTATCAAGTTTACTCTTCTTCTGGTGGGCAGCGCTTGCTTTACTAGATATGGTTACTGCTCTCTATTGTATCGCTGTTGAAAAAGAAGAATTCCGGCTTATTCCATATGCATTGATATACAGAATGTTCTTCGTTTTAACAATTGATATCTGTAAGGCGATGTCTACAGTTGAAGAGTTTTTAGGTTTTGAAATGACCTGGGGAAAATTAGAAAGAATCGGTGCCAAAGAGGCAACCGCATAAAAAATTAATAATAAGTAGGTGAAATAATGGAACTAATACCAATTTTGGCCACAATCATTCTCGTAGCAACAATAAGCACTTTTTTCCTTGCTATTGGTGCTTATGCGTTGTATAAAATTAGAGAGAGAAGAGGTGAGCAAGTCGAAGTTCAAGCACCTTCAACCATACAGGCTGAAGTATTAACTCCGGAAGTTATATATGAACAAGCTCAAACAAAAGAAGCCGGACGCGCTCCGATGAAACCTTCTTATGAACCGGCAAGAGCACCTTCATATCGTCCTTCTGCCGAACCGATTTTTGTACAAGCTTCTCGTCCTCAACCGGTTACTCAACCCGGAGTTAAATATACTCCTGCACCTCAACAATTTGTTCCTCAGAGACAAGAGCAACCAAGACAAGTTCAAGCAGGCCCTGCACCGGCTGCCCAAACATCTGAGCAAAAATTTATGAAGTACACTTCCGAAGGTTATATTCCGGCAAAAGAAGGTGCTAAAAATGGTGGAGGCTTAAAGTGGAGATGATAAAAAATAAAGGTATGACCGTTAACTCCCTCGTCATTTTTGGTGTTGGTGGAGTGATGGTTCTAACCTCTATTTTAGTTTATCTCTTTGTTTTGAAAGGAGTGATGGGTCGCTTCGATGTCACATCACAAATTTCAAAACCAACAAAAATATTTGATATTTTTGATCCAACCAGCACGAGAGTGGCTGTTCTTTATTCTACTTATACCGAAAATCTTTTACCTGAAGGAAGTACATGGTTAGTTGATAATATTAATACTTGGACAAATTTCCTTAATCAATACAAAGTCAATTATGATATTATAAAAGATGTAGATATTGAGCAAGGGAGACATAAAAAATATAGCTTAATAATACTTCCCGGTTCAAAATCTATGAGTGATCAGGAAGTTATTGCTCTTAAAAAATTTATTGATGCAGGCGGATCGATTTTCGCAACAAGTGGAACTGCTTCATTTTCTAATGATGGTAAGTGGAGAGGTTGGGAATTCTTTTCTGAAGTATATGGGCTCAAATTCGTTCGAGAAATTGAAAGAGATGAGACTACAAAGATTCACACTTTAAGAGGAAATTTACCCATTACTGCTAATATTCCCACCGGTTTTCCGTTAAAGATTGCAACCTGGGATAGACCTATCGCTGTTGAAGTTCTTGAGCCAAGAACAACTCAAGTAAGCTTTTGGTACAATTATCGGTTAGAAATGGGACTTGTACGTGAACAAGTAAGAAAGAGTGCCGGTATTGCATACGGTAATTATGGTAAAGGTAGATTTGTTTGGATGGGATTTGAATTTAATTCAGTTCTCGGCTTACAAGAAGACTTTATTTATTTCGATAGACTTTTTTCAAACTCTTTAAATTGGTTAGTCTATCGACCGATTGCGTTTGTAAAAGATTGGCCCGATAAATATGAATCAGCAGCTATCCTAACAATTTCAGCTAATGAACAAATTTCAAATCTTAATAATCTTTTGCCGATATTAAAAGCTGAAGGAGTATCTGCAACAGTTTTTTTCGATCCCGCAACTTCTGAAAATCATCACGAATTAGTAAAAATTGCTGCTCAAAATGGTGAAATTGGTGCATTGCTGGATGTAGGATATTTAGCATCTGTGAATGATACCGTAAATAAGTTAAATGATTTAAATACTCAAGCTGAATCATTCAAATCTGCAAGTTTCAAATTAAAATCATTTTCAGGAAAGTCAGTAACAGGTGTACTCCCACTATATGGTTTATTTGATGACAATAGTTTGTTAGCCCTCGCAAATAATCGAATGATGTATATCATAACTGATTCACTTACAGACAGGTCGGTTCCACGTACGATTATCAAGGGGGAAAACAATATCATTTCTATTACAAAAACCGCTCGCGATGATTATGAAGTGATTAGAGATTATGGATTAACACAACCGGATTTTCAATTATATACTTATTTAGAAGATGTTGATAGAGTATTATTCGAAGGAGGTTTGTATGTTTTTAAAATGCATACAGAATTCCAAGGTAAACCTGAAAACGCACCGGTACTAAGGAATCTCATAAAGTATATGAAAGAAAAGAATATTTGGATTGCATCAACTTCTGAAATATATAATTGGTGGATTAAGAAGAATAAAATTGAATTGAGAATTGAGCCTAGAGGCGAATCAAGAATTGTTGCTACAATAAGTAATCCGGGTGTCGATGTAATGGATGATTTTCTTATCACAATTGATATGCAATCAAAAGTAAAAAATATTTCGATTACTTCTGAAATGATTGGGACAGTTTTACCAAAGTATACTTTTAATGAATCGACTAATATTTTAACCTTAAAGATTGAAAAATTGCAATCAAAACAGTCGCGCATTTATTACATCGATTACGACTATCCAAACGTTTGAGTTTACAATGAAAAATAGTTTTAAATATATCGTAGTATTAATAATCATTTTCTTCTCTATAGGGTTGACCTCTTGTATGGATACGCTTACAGGGAACGACAATATTTCTCCTACCGTAAATGTTTATCGACCCATTTCTAATGATACAATTGCTGTCGGCACTCACGAAATAATTTACGATGCATCTGACGATCAAGGTTTAAGAAATTTCGAATTGTTTGTAAATGATAATTTTGTAAAAAGTATTGCAATGAATAGTAATGGTATTAAACCGGCTATTTTTTGGGATGTTGATTCATCCATGATTAACAAAACCTATAGTTATCATATCGTTGCTTACGATCTTAAAGGGAACGGAACAGCAAGCAATAAAATGACTAATATTTTTGTAAAACTTGTTGTTTCTCCTCCTTCAGCTCCTTATGAGCTTAGGGTTACAAAAATCAATACAACAACAATAAATTTGAGTTGGAAGGATACAACAAAGAATAAACTCGGCTATGAAGTATGGAGAAAAACCGGGTTTAATGGTGAGTTTCTTCCTTTAAAAAATCTTTCTCCAACAAGTTTTAACACTAATGATCAAAATTTAGATCCTTCAATAACTTATTTTTATAAAATTCGTTCATACAATGATTTAGGATTTTCTAACTTCAGCAACGAAGTTAATTCAACAGGAACAGGTGGCTCAGGTTCTGTGATTCCTCCATCAAATTTAATCGGAACCGCATTCGGAACAACAAAAATTCTACTTACTTGGCAAGATAATAGCAATAATGAAAATTATTTTAAAGTTGAGAGACGTACTTCGGTAAGTTCATTTCAAACAGTCGGTTTTGTCTCTGTAGATCAAAATTATTTCAGAGATAGCGGCACCGGTTTGCAGATGAATTCTGAATATTTTTACAGAGTAAAAGCTATCTCCGATGATGATTCTTCATGGTCAGGGGAGATTGCAGTTAAGACATGGTCTTTTGATATTCAAAAACCAACAAATTTATTAGCGATAAAATCAGATTCTCTTACTGTAAAACTCACATGGATTGACAATAGTACCCAAGAGGCTTCATATCATATAGAAAGAAAAATTGGGATTGATGGGAATTATGAAACTATCGCAATAATTCCACTCGATAGTAAATCGTATGATGATAAGAGTTTTATTAAAGGTTTTCTAAATGTTTATCGTGTTCGTGGTGTGAATGGAATTGTTTATTCAGATTATAGCAACGAAACAGCTATTACTCCATAAATGAAAAATGAGTACTAATTTTAGTCCAACAATGCAAACTGAAAATAACCAATATATTGACATTTTTAATGCTCTGACAAATGGAATTCAAATTCCAACATTAGTCACCGATGGTGAAGGTAATATTTTGTCTTATAACCAAAGAGCAGGCGAGTTATTTTCTTTAACAGCTTTTAACGAATCTCTCTTCGAAATTTTTCCAAATCCGGGTAGTTTTAGGGTTAAGGAAATATTTGAACACTCACTTAGAACAAATCAGATTAGTAGAGAGATTGCAAATCTTAACCTCCGTTCAGGGCGAGTTAACCGCTTTGAAGTATCAATCAATCCATACATAAATGAGTTTTCGGATCAGTTATATTTTATCTCGTTTAATTTACTTTATCTACCAGAGATTGATGATAAAAAATTAAATATATCGATTTCTGAGAGTGACCTTTCAAAACTTATTCAGGATAGAGAAGTCTTAAATATTATTGAAGATATTAAGGCATCTTACCCGTTTACTTTTTTGGGTAAAGGAAAGATTCAAAATCAGATTAATAAGATTGATAATTTATTCTGGATAAAAGATGCAAATGATGTTTATGTTTTAGTAAATAAAAAATTTGCATCGATTCTCGGGTTTAAACCAAATCAACTTGAAGGGAAATCTGAGTCTCATTTTCTCCCCTTATACCTGATTGATTTTTACAAAAGTATGGAAAGTTACATAAAAGAAACTCTGACCACTTTAGTAATTGATGGGCTTCCTGTAAAAGGATTGGGGAGATTAGAAAAATACAAAACAATTGAATTTCCGTTAAGCGATTCAGACAATAATGTAGTTGCAATCGTTGGTTTTGCTGCAATTGATAAAAATGCTGACCTTAATAATGGGACAGAAGTATATGATAATTTTAACTTTAATTCGCTCCCATTACCTTTGGCGAAATTTAACGAAGACGGTAAACTACTAAGCTCCACACTCCAATTTAGAAGATTGCTGAATTTGAGTAGTTCGGAGCAAACTGAAGAAATAAATTATACCAGCATCTTCAATTCAAAAATTTCAAGTCAAATTAAAAAATCGTTTGAAAGCGAAGATGAAGCTATTATTCCTTTTGAACTTAAAAATAAAGATGGTTTTTCGGAATCGTTTTTGTTGAGTATTAATAAAGTTTTTGATAAAATTGATAACTCTGAACATTTTTTTATTTTGATTGAGCAAAATCGTGGGAGTGACAGCTTAGAAGAACTGTTAAAGAAAAGAGGCAAAATGTTTGACATCTTAATTAAAAGTAACCCTCAACCAATTTTTGTGTATGACGCTGAGAATCTCAGATTTCTTGAGGTAAACGATGCAGCTTTGAAAATGTACGGCTACAAACGTGAAGAATTTCTTCAAATGGATTTAACCGATCTTTATACTCCGGAGGATATTCAGACTTTGTTAGAAAGTAATAACGGTGCTGACGAAGGAGAGTTTGAAGGTCCATTCAAACAGAAAAAAAGAGATGGAAATGTAATTTTTGTAGAAATAAGTAAAACAAAATTCTTATTTGAAGGGAAAGAAGCTCATTTTAATATAGTTAGAGATATCACAACCCGTTTGCATCATGAACAAGAATTTCAGTTATTCAAAAATGCTTTTGAAACTTCTGACTCGATTATTTTTATTACTGATAATTCCGGTTTTATCACATACTCTAATCAATTTGCACTTCAAACTTTAAATATGAATTCCAAGGAACTAGAAGGAAGTTCTTTAGTTTCTTTGACACAAGGTGAAGACAGAGGAAAACTTAACTCAAATATTTTTCAAGCTAATCCGTCGAAACCAATTGAACTCAAAGTTCAATTAAAAGCTAAAACAGGAAAAATGATTGAAGTTACGATAACTGCATCGCCTGTCAGGAATTTCATGGGCGAAATTGAGTCTTTCACAATTATTGCAAAACGTGAGCCGGAGAAGATAGAAGTTATCAAAGAAGTTGAAGTTATTAAGGAAGTCGAAGTTGTAAAAGAAGTAGAAGTAATAAAAGAAGTTGAAGTTGAAAGTTCACACGCGGTGGCAACTCAAACTGAAGGAAGTGGTGGAACAATTAATCCCAATACACTCTCTACAATTTTTCACGAAATTCTTACACCAATAAATGTAATTCTTGGATTTGTTCAGGAGATTGGTGATACTTCTCAACAAGCTGATCCCGAGCAAGTTGAAATTATGGGAATAATTTCTCAGAATCGTGTAAAGTTGCTTGATACTATGAATAGCATTGCTGAGTATGCCTTAATTGAGAGCAGTTTAAGCAATTCGATTGTTGAACAAATCAATGCCGGAGACTTTAGCGATTTCATTATAAATAGTATTAAGTCAAACGACGATTTAAAAAATAAAGAAATAATCAAGTCGAAAATTACAAATTCATTGTTTTTTGAATCAGACCAGGCAAAGCTAAAATCACTACTTGGACTTACACTAAAAATCTTTTCAAATGTTTCGAACAATTCACAATATTCAATTTCTCTCTATCAGTATGATGAAGGAAATTTTGCAATATCGCTTAGAGATGATCAACAGATTTCGGATTCAATCTTAAAAATTTTCGAAAAAATTCAGACAAGTAATGATTTAACTATCGGAAGAGATTTTGGAATTTCAAGATTTACAATTCTTGCGGTGAAACAGTTGATTAAATCGCTTTCGGGAAGAATTGAAGTAATCAATAAAATGGGAAAACCATTTGAACTTGGATTTTTATTTCCCATAATTTACCAAGAAGTAGATGAACAAGTTGTAGACAAACATTCACAAGGATATTTTTCTGAGGTAAAAACAGAAGTAAAACCGGTTGTAACAAATGTTGTGGAGCAATTTGAGGAAGTTTCTAAACCTGAAGTTAAGATAGAACCGGAAGTAATAATTCCAAAGTCGGTAGTTGAACCGAAAGAAGTCAAGGTAGAGCCGCAACTCAAAGAAGAAGAAGCAGTTCTATTTACAAGAAGATCAAGGGAGCAAACAGTTGAATCAATGCTCAGCTCAAATATAGAAGAAAATTATGTGGTTGAAAAACCTAACTTTTCTCGAACAACAGGTATATCAGTTTTAGCTGATGATCAGGTAGATATTTCACAGCTAAACTGCTTATATATTGAAGACCAAGTCGATTCACAAATACTCTTCAAAGTTCAAATGAAAGAGCTGAAAACCATCAAGTTTGCTGTGAGTTTTGAAGAAGCGCTTCCAATACTAATGAATAATAAGTTTGACTTCATTGTTATGGATATAAATCTGCAAGGTGAATATAACGGTCTTGATGCTCTTAAAATGATTCATCAAATGCCCGGTTTTGAAAAGATGCCGATCATTGCTGTTACAGCTTATGTTTTACCGGGTGATAGAGAAAAATTTATCGCTGCAGGATTTAATGATTTTATTTCAAAACCAATTTTCCGAGAGAAAATGATAGAAACTTTGAATAAAGTTCTAAAATAAAACTCATTGATTTACTTTTCCGCCATCTTTAACTTTGAGTTGAAGATGGCTTTTTTATTTTCGTGTAAATGAAACAAAATATTTTTATCGGTACTGCCGGTTGGAGTTATAAGGATTGGTTAAATGTGTTTTATCCAAAAACACAATCGCAAAGTTTTGATTGGCTCACTTTTTATTGCCAATACTTTAATTGCGTTGAAGTTAACTCAACTTACTATACTTACATATCAAAACAAGTTGCAGAGAATTGGATAAATAAAATTGAGAACGTAGAGGATTTTCAGTTTACCGTAAAGTTAAACAAAGATTTTACCCATCTTAGAAAATTTAAATCCGAAGAAATTAATAAAAGTGAAGAAGTCTTTCAGAACCTTGCTTTTCATGGAAGACTAGGGGGCATTTTGTTACAGTTTCCTTATTCATTTCAGTTAAGTCAAACTAATTTACAATATCTACTTAAAGTATGCTCCATTTTTGAACAATATAATCTCATTGTTGAACTCAGACACCAGTCTTGGATTAAAGAAGAAATTCTGAATTGCTTTTCAGAAAACAGATTGAACTTATGTTTAATTGACCAACCTGAAATTGGAAAATCATTTTCACTCAAAAGTATTTTGACATACAAAACTCTATATGTAAGATTGCATGGAAGAAATGAGGAAGCATGGGAAAGTTCAGTTCGAAATTTTGGTAAACAACAAAATTATGAAGAACAGAATGAGCGTTATAATTATCTCTATTCATTGAGTGAGCTAATCGAAATAGAACAGCAGTTAGAAGATTCTATATTCAAAGCTGAAGAAGTTTATTTTATTACAAACAACCATCCTAAAGGAAATGCGGTTGCTAATGCACTCGAGCTAAAATACTTGTTGAAGGGGAGAGAAAGGGTAGAAATTCCTCCTACCCTAAATTTGAATTTTAAAAACTTAAATATGATAAAGAAATAGAGTTGCAATAAATTGATTAGATATTACTTAATTAATACAAACTTTCTTGACTGAATAAAACTTCCGGATTTAAACCGATAGAAATAAACACCACTTGAAAGATTATTTGTATTCAAATCAAAAGTATGGTAACCTGCATCAAGATACTTACTCATCAGTGATTCGATTTTTTCGCCTAAGGAATTATATAAATCTAATTCAACCATAGACTTGGTTGGAATTGCAAAATTTATTCTTGTTGATGAATTAAATGGATTGGGGAAGTTCTGACTCAATTCAAAGTTGATTGGATTTTCAACTTCAATGATAACTTCCGGACTTAAATTAATTGTTCCATCTAAATCGATTTGCTTTATTCGGTATGAATAGTTGCCTATACTAAGAGATTTATCAATAAAAGAATACTTACTTGAAACAGATGAATTTCCTTTTCCATCAACAAAGGAGATTGTTTCCCATTCACTATTCTTGAATTTTCGATTAACTTCAAATCCTCTATTGTTTAATTCTGTAGCGGTTTCCCAGTTGAGGAGAACATCATTATTATTAACCATAGCGGAGAAGTTAACTAATTCAACAGGAATTGTTGAAGTTGTATTTTTCAAAATAGCACCATTGGTCCCGACAGTAAAGAAGGCATAATTGCTTGAATTCTCTTTTGAGAAGTGCGAACCATAAAGCGTTGCAGCTGATGTATTCTGATTTATCCAGGTGCTTCCTGCATCAGTTGATATGAAAAAGACTCCCGTGTTACCCATTGCTGCGATAGTATTGTTGTCAACAATCTCCAATGTATTTAATACAAATGATCTTGTCGGAACAGTTAATGTGTCCCATAGAGTCCCACCGTTTGTTGTTTTATAAATTCTTCCGGCACCACCGACTATATAACCTTCATCTGCATTCAGCATTTTTATATCATTGAAGAAACCATTGTAATTATCAATCACAGATTGTTGAACCCAAGTTTCACCTCCGTCAGTAGTTTTGTATGGTTTAGGTTCAAATGTGCAAATATATCCAATGCTTTCGTTCACAAAATATCCGGTGAGTATAGTTCCATTGATTGAACCGGAAATCCCGTGATTTTGTGGAATCCAATTTACTCCACCATTAGTCGTTTTAAAAATATAGTTAGCAAGATTGTTTGGTGCAGATGCCAAGACCCATCCAACATTCTCATTAACAAAAAATATTTTCCTTAAAGTTATGCCGGCGGGGATACCCTCTGTTACAAGTGAATCCCATGTCAACCCGGAATTAGTTGTTTTGTAAATTGCACTATTGGTTCCACTAATAAATCCTAAATTTTCATTAATCATAGAAATTGACCAAAAACTTGCAGTAGAGTTGCTTGAAAACTGTATAATGGACCATGTGATTCCACCATCAGTTGACCTTCCGATTTGATCAAGTGATAACCCTGATGTTGGAGCCCCTACTACAATTACAGTCCCATTAGGTGAACTTGACCAGACATCATACCATGTTCCGGCTTTAAATAGTTTAGTATGAACAAAGGGTGATGAGTTAGTTCCCATTTTTGAATTTATCAAACCAAAAGTTCCAACAGTAACAAGAGAATCTCCTGTCTCGGAAAAAGATGTCGAGAAATATGAACTTGTCCATACTTGATTGGAAGCAGTGAATTGAACTTCGCTCCATGATTGTCCAATGTTTGTGGTTTTATAAATATTTGTGCCATGTCCGGATAAATATATTTCATCATTAATGATATCTATATCATAAAAAGCAGTAGATGCAGGAAGTCCATTATTTATAGATTGCCATGATGTTCCAAAGTCTGTAGAGAATCTAACACTACTCGAAGCTCCGCATGTAATTAGATTTGAGTTATAATTAACAATTCGATATTGAACTGAAGTGACTCCGGCGTTAAATTGTTGCCAATTCAAACCACCATCTGTTGATTTGCGTATGTTGCCGCTTGTCGTTGTAACAAAAATATTGTTTTCATCTGATGCCCAAATGTCATAAAGCGTGGTGTTAACACCTGATGCAAGTGTAACCCAATTGTTTCCTCCATCAGTAGTTTTCAAAAGAAAACCTGATGTTCCGCAAATAAATCCTAATTGATTATTAACAAAATACATTTTATTAAGAGTAACAGTAGTTGACGGCTGCATCGGATTTGTTGTAACCTCATTCCACGAATTACCCGCATCAGTAGTGATTGAAATGGTTCCACTTCCACCAATTACAATACCTTTATTTTGATTGAAGAAATTAGCATCCATCAAATTTGAAGTCTGACCCGATGTGGCAAAAAGCCTTCCGACATCATTTCGGATTATCCATGAACTGCCACCATTAGTTGTTTTCATAAATGTTCCGGCATGACCGCATGCATACCAGTTTTGTGAATCAAACATTTTAACGTAATTGAGACGATTGCCTTGAGGTGCGGGACTAAGCCATTTCCATGGATTATTAATTTGAGCGAAAGACGAAACTGATATTACTAAACAAATGATTGATACTCTTAAGTACAAAATCATATATGTTCCCCTGATATTTAATAAATTTCAATTAGCAAAATAGCTAAAACAACTAAGTTATTAAAATACTTTTCAAATCACTTTTAGCAGCTTAATAATTGTAATAGGTTTTTGAGTGCTTCCAATGGTCATTTGAATAGACTTAATTTACTTGCATAGCATTCAAAACATTCTTAAATTTTCGTCACACAAAAAAAAGCTATAGAAATCTGAGAATACTATAAATAGACCATATCCTTTATTAAGTTAATGTACAATAAAGTTCGTAAAGAATTATAAAATTATCCCGATTGAAGTTCTGGATATTATTCATAAACAACAAAAATAGGAGGAAGATGATGTTGAAACATACGTATCAATCTCAAAGCAGATGGATCTTCTCAATACTTACGCTAGTGATATTATTGTCGCTTCAAGTATTTGGACAAGTCTCAACTGTTTGGGAAAAATCGCATTTAACATCTACACAGCCATCATATATCGGTACAGGAAACAATGAGCGAGGTATCGGTTATGGAATGGTTAATAGTAATCCGCGGCTCTATGTAGCTACAGTTACAGGTGGAGCCAAGGCAGTAATATTAAACGCAACTACTGGTGACTCCGTCGGTACCTTATCAGGAACCGGAATTTCTGGTGGAACTTTTACATTAACAGATGTTGATGTTTCGTCAGATGGAGTAATTTTTGGCTGTAATCTTGTGACATCTACAGCAGTTGCAACTCCATTTAAGATTTATAAGTGGACATCAGAAAGCGCAGACCCGGTTCTTGTCGCAACATGGGAAACCGGAGCTTACAGACTTGGTGATAAATTCACAGTTGTTGGTTCAACTACTGATAATTCTATTACCATTTATGCTGCAGCAGCTTCTAATAACAAATTTGTAAAATTTACTACTACTGATAATGGTGCTACTTTCACCGGAACAGAAGTTGTTGCTACAGGTTTATCTTCTGGTACAAGTGCTTCAATTACACCTGTGAATAATGGTGTTGATGGATATTGGATTAAAGGCGGCGGCGCTAATTTAAGAAAAATTAATGCTGACTATACTTTAAAAACTGTTGTTCACGCTGATTATGCCCCTACAAATGGAAACGCTGTCCGTTATTTCACAAGTGGGTCTCGAAAATTTTTAGCAATCTACCAAAGCGGAAACACAACAGCTGTCGGTACTGCGACTTCTTTCTATGAGAGAATTAGAATTTTAGAAGTTGTTAATGATTCCGTTGCAATTCCTCTAGCACAAACCCCAAGACTTGGTACAAACGCCAATAGTAATGCAACAGGTGACGTTGCTGTAAAAGATAATGGCAATGGTACTTTTACAATTTATGGGTTTTCAACCAATAATGGTGTAGGTGCATACACATTTGATCCGGCAACAGCATCAGTCAATTTTGACATGAATAGCACACAAGATTTTGCCGACGCATGGATACCTTACGGTTGGACAAGATATACAGGCTTTTTGAATGGAAATCCTATGGCAGTTACCAGTGGGACTTGGATACCTGATGATTTTGGTAATGTTACTTCTCCAATTAATCGTGCAGCAAGAATCAATATTTATGGTACATCTATTCGTCACTTAATAGTAAGTCCAACAATCGACTTAGGTACAGGAACACCTACTAAACAAGTTGAATTTGATCTTGCATTAACATTATATAATGCGACTACAAGTGCTACTTTAGGGGTTGATGATACATTAGCAGTTGTTGTTTCTACCGATAATGGAGTTAGTTGGAATCCTGCTAACATCGTTAAGGTTTATAATTCGACGACACCTATTCTAAATACAGGTCAAACTGAAAAAGTCTCCTTGAGTGGATATTCCGGTCTTGTTAAGATTGGTTTTTATGCTGCATCTACAGTGTCTAACGCAGATAATGACTTGTTCATCGATAATTTTAAAATTACAAATGTTCCACTAAATCCTGTTTACGCTGTTAATCCAGGCTCGAAAAATTTCGGTGAATTACAAGTAGGGACAACTTCAGCGCCTCAAGTTTTCACAATATCTAATTCAGGTGGTGGAGATTTAGTTGTAAGTTCAGTTACACTTTCTGGTGATGATGCTTCATCATTTGTTAAAACAGATATCAACAACTATCCCAACACTATTCCTAATGGACAAAGTATTAACCTAAGCGTTCATTTTGCACCAACTACTGTAGGTTCAAAATCAGCTAGCTTAATAATTTCACATAATGCCACTGGTGGTGTAGATACAGTCGAATTAAGTGGTGTAGCTAATGATTACACAATTAATACATTTCCTTATGTACAAAATTTTGATAGCAGTAATGGTGTTGTCCCTCCTCCAGGATGGGTTAACCCAGGAAGTTATTGGACAAGGGGAACAGAAGCAAAATCACTTCCTTACGCAGCACGCGTAATTTATAATCACACTGCCGGAGTTGGCGGGGCTATCCTTCAAACTCCTCTGGTAAATTTACCGGCGAATTCAAAAATTACTTTCTGGTGGAAAGATGATGATATAACAGCTGGTAGACCTGCTCCTGTACAAAAAGAAGATGAAAACGGCAATACATTCATGTATTATCCGCCTGAACCAGAAATAGCAGGTCATGATACCACATTCTTTGAAGTAAGTGTTGATAATGGTGCAAACTGGACAACATTAGGTTTTCTAAGTGCCGCAGCAGCTCAAGCCGCATATGTTGAAGCATCTTTTGATCTTTCAGCTTACGCCGGTAATGGACGCTTATTTAGATGGAGAGATGTGACCAATGCAAGTTTTTCAGCTTATGGAGCAGGACTTGATGATATAGTCATTGAAGAAGTTCCTCAAGTGACAATGGATTGGCACAATTTACAGTGGCCTCCAAATGCACAAATTATGGCCGGCGGAACTGTAACAGTTTATACTAAAGGTTGGGAAAATGGAGTTACATCAGTTCCTGGTCCTGATACTACTATAAGTGTTTGGATTGGCGTTTCAACTTCAAATACAAATCCAAATACATGGACAACATGGATTCCTGCGGTTTACAATGAACAGCAAGGAAATGATGATGAGTATAAAGCTGATATTGGAACCGGTTTAGTCCCCGGTACATATTATTATGCCAGCAGATGGCAATTACAAAATGGTCCATATACATATGGTGGTTATAATTCAGGTGGTGGCGGATTCTGGGATGGAACAAATAACGTTTCGGGTGTGCTAACAGTTACACCTTATACTGTGAATCAGTTCCCATATACAGAAAGTTTCGAGTCTACTACTTTCCCTCCAACCGGTTGGGTACGTCAAGATTTAAACGCCGGTACTACTTGGAGCCGATCCACAACTGCACCTCGAACTGGTCTAGCAAGTGCAGCATACACATATTCCGGAACACTACCCGGTAATGATTGGTTAATTACCCCTGGTATTCAAATGCAAGCGGGTAAAACCTATATACTTAATTATTGGTATAGAGTTGCTGGTGCTGCATATCCTGAAAAAATGAAAGTAGCAGTTGGAAGTGCACAGTTAGCTGACAGTTTAACAACAGTGCTATTTGACCATGGAAATATAACAAATGCAGTCTATGATGGTAAAAATCTATATTACACCCCATCATCAACTGGAACTTATTACTTTGGTTTCCATGCATACAGCCTTGCTGATCAATGGAACTTATATCTAGACGATGTAACAATCAATGAAGTGCCGGAAATAGATTATGCAGTTGGCAATGTATATCAAGTAAATGGTATTCCTACTCCATTTGGAGTTGTTTCGAATACAGGATTTGATAAAGCGAATGAGACTGAAGAAATTAAAATCAATTCAGTCGGTATTCCTTCATCAGAAGTAAATAACAGTAAAGTTATATTAAATGCAAAACCTGATGAATTTGCTAACTTCTTTGAAAATTATACTCCGGTTAATTTGAAAGCTTTGGTTTACAATCAGGGTGTTCAGGCTTTACCATATACACTTAATTATAATATAGCCGGACAAGCAGGTGCCCCAATAAATGGTTCCGCAATATTGACTGGTGCTGTTGATACTGTTGATTTGGTGGGAACTCCTTCAGCAAGAGGTACCTTTACTTCATCAGCAACAGTTACAGTTGCAGGTGATACATTAAATGGAAATGATACATTCGAATTTTTCAGAACCTTAGTGTATCCATCAAACAATGTTAGATTAAGATATGATAATGGTTCGCATGTTCCTCAGACATTTGTTGGTTTTGGAACAAACAATATTAAATTGTATGCAGCTGTTAGATTTACTGCAACAGAAGACATGAAACTTACAAATGTTGATGCCTTCTACAGAAATGAGAGCAACACAGATTCTATTGAAGTTAGAATCCTTGCAAAAGGGGACACTACATTAGCACCTGGAGCACTTTTATATTCTAAGAAATTTGCAGGTAACAATTATCTTGTTCCTGGAACAGGTGGAGCATACGTTACATTACCATTAGGTGATGATGCCCCAATTATGCTTGCCGGAACTGATTTCTGGATAAATATTGTTTATCCATCTGCAGTTCAATTCCCATTAGGAGTTCACAACTCAGGATTTACTCCTGGAAGAAGCTTCCTCTCACAAGATAGTGGTGCTACATGGGTTCCACTTGTTGTAACAACTGAACGAGCATGGTTAATTAGAACAGTTGGTACTCCATATGTCGCCCCAGTTCCACCATTTGATACTTTATGGCATGCTTCCGCATCATTCTCAAATCTCCCTTCATGGTATTCTGCTTCAGGAAGTACCGAAAGAGGATTTGCTTATGGTAAAGTTGGTGGAAATGATAGATTATATGTCGTTTCAAGAAATGGTGGTTTATCTGTCAGAGTATTAAACGCAAACACCGGTGCAGATGTTGATACTCTCAGAGTAAACGGAACAATCATTAGTGGAGGCACTTTTGTTATTAATGATGCTGAAGTCAGTGATGATGGAAAAGTATTTGTCGCTAACTTAACGACAAATGCATCTACAAGTCCATTTAAAGTTTATATGTGGAATACAGAAACTGCAGAACCTGAATTAGCATTAAACTATACTGGAACCGAAGCAGTTCGTTTAGGAGATAAATTTACCGTCAGTGGTAATTTCTTTGCCGGAACCGCTGCAATTTGGGCTGCTAGTGCTACAACTGGTATTTCAAAGGTTTATAAATGGACGATGAATGCAGGTATGTTTAATCCTGTTCCGGAAGTTATAACTCTTAGTGATAACGTTACAGGTGGAAGTGCTCAAGTTGCACCTATGCCAAATGGTGATTTCTACTTTAATGCTACAGGAATGAATCCGAAAAAGTATAGTGCAAACGGTACTCTTGTGGGAACTGTTCCTGGTAGTGTTGTAGCTACTGGTTCTAATGGTATTAAATTTATTGGTACAGTAGCAACTTCTGAATTCTTTGTTACTTTCGCTTTTGGCGGAGGCAATGAAAATGCAAGAATTATTGAAATCCCAAATGGGGTACCTGCTGATGCGATAGTTTATGGTGTAACACCTTCTCTCGGTACTAATAGTAACGCTAACGGTACTGGAGATGTTGCTATAAAACTTAATTTAGACTTAACGGCTGATATATTTGTTTTATCAACAAATAACGGTATTGGTGCTTATTCCACTTCTCAGGCAGTTCCTGTTGAGTTTGCAACTTTCTCAGCAGAAGCTCAAGATAGGAATGTAATTCTCATGTGGAAGACAAGTACTGAAACAAACAGTGCTTCATTCGAAGTTGAAAGAACTTTGAGTAGTGCTGGTAGCTGGTCAACAGTCGGTTCAGTTCGTGCTTCAGGTACAACTACCGAAACTAAATCTTATTCGTTTGTTGATAGAGATTTAGTATCAGCTAAATATCAATACAGACTAAAACAAATCGACTTAGACGGTACATACAGCTATAGCAATGTAATTGAAGTTGAAGTTGGTTTACCGGTTTCATTTGATATGAGCCAAAATTATCCAAATCCATTCAACCCGACAACAAGAATCGCTTATCAAATACCTGCTGATTCAAGAGTAACTATGGAACTTTATGACATTACCGGTCAAAAAGTTGCTACATTAGTTAATACTGAATTAACAGCCGGTTATTATACTTTCGATTTATCTGTTGGTAGTTATGGATTAGCATCAGGTGTCTATATTTACAGAATGACTGCAGTTGAAAAAGCTAGCGGTAAGAATTTTGTAAATACAAAGAAGATGATGATGTTGAAGTAAGGAATTTATTCCTTAAACATAAAAAGGGTGATCAATTGATCACCCTTTTTTATTTTAATCGATTTGAAAATTATTCTTCTAATAACCAATTTTCATAATACTCATCTTCGATTGTTGATATGAATCTTGAAGGTTTTGATAGTGTGGTACCTGCTTCTCTATCGAAGATATTCATTGGGTAGGTAATTATTAAATTTTGCTTGGCTCTAGTAGCCGCAACATACATTAATCTTCTTTCTTCTTCAATGCTATCTAAGTCTTCTCCAAATCTACTCATCGGAAAGAAACCATCGACAGCATGAATTATAAAAACTGAGTTCCACTCTAATCCCTTTGCGGAATGAATAGTTGATAATGTAACAAAATCTGTCTCTTTTGATTCCTCACTCAAATCAACTACACTATCAACAGGTGGCTCAATAGCCATGTCAGATAATAAACTTTCCAAACTTCTATAATTTTCAGAAATGTTTAAGAAAATATCTAAGTCTTTTTTCCGCTTATTAAAATCATCGTACTTTGATTTGAATAGAGGAGAGTAGTAGTTTATGATTATTTGCACCTTCTCCGTCGGTGAAGTTTTTGACTGAAGTAGTTTATACAGCATCTCAAATAGAGGGATAACTTTTTCAAAAACTTTATTCTTTGAGAAATGTTCGGGATTTAATTGAATTCCAATTTGCGATGAAGCAATATCATCCAAAATCTTTTGTGCTGTTTTTGGACCGACACCATCATGTAATAACAAAACTCTGAACCAGCTTATAAAATCTTTAGGATTACTCAAGATTCTTAAAAAAGCTAAAACATCCTTGATGTGAGCTGCTTCAACGAATTTCATTCCTCCAAATTTAACAAATGGGATATTTGCTTTGTTTAATTCAATTTCTAAATCGAATGAGAAAAACGATGAGCGAAATAATACCGCAATATCTTTAAGTGGAACACCCTCTTCATGGAGTTCAAGAATTTTTTCTACTATGAATCGGCTTTGAAGATTTTCTGTATTTGCGGCAATTATTGTGGGAAGTGAACCGGGGTTTAATTTTGTAAATAATTCTTTATCAAACTTTTCGATGGCTTGTTCGGTTATACGGTTTGCAAACGATAGAATTTCCGGAGTACTTCTATAATTTTCCTCTAACTTAATAATTTTTGTTCCTTCAAACAGACTTGGGAAGTCCATGATGTTCTTAAAGTTGGCACCTCTGAATGAGTAGATTGATTGAGCATCATCACCGACAACCATTATATTATTTTTCTGAATTGTCAATGCCTTTACTAATTCAGATTGAAGTTTGTTGGTATCTTGATATTCATCAACCATTATAAAATTAATCGAGTTAAGTAAGTTCTTAGCTGATGGAGATTGAGCGATTAAAAAATCTTTTAAGTAAACCAGCAAATCGTCATAATCTAACAAATTATTTTTTCTCTTATATTCAACAAAAACTCTCTTGATATTTAATATCGCTTCAAGTTCTTTGTGGAAATGTGGGTATTCGTCAAGAATAATTTCTTCAATGGATTTGAATGTATTAACAGAGAGACTGAAGATTTTATTAAGTGTTTCCTTTTTAGGGAAACGTTTTTCTTTTGAGACTAAACCCAATTGTGCACGAATCAGATTTATAACATCTTCACTATCACCTTGATCAAGTATTGTAAATCCCGATTCAAGCCCTATTGATTTTGAATATTTCCGCAGAATTGAATTTGCAAAAGAATGGAATGTTCCCCCTGTAATTTTTGAACATCTTTTATCAAGTAATAAAGAGGCTCTATTCATCATTTCATTTGCAGCTTTGCGAGTAAAGGTTAATAGCAAAATTGAGTCAGGTGGGAATCCTATTTCGACTAAGCGCGCAACTCTGAAAACTAATGTCCTCGTTTTTCCGGTACCGGCACCTGCTATAATTAGATGTGGACCATACAAAGCTGAAGCGGCTTCGTATTGAGCCGCATTCAGTTGATTTTTATAATTGATTGTGAATTTTGATTCGTCTACAACAGGTAGGGGAGAAAACTCTTTATTAACACGAACAAGTTTAAATTTATTCTGCATCACCTTTTTCGTAATGCTTTTGGTTTATTAATTATTTCTGAAAGAAGAAATGCATCACGAAACGAATTCGGATTTTTTAGCTTCTGTTTAATTTCAGTTAAGTGTTTATTCTCAACATTAGCCTTGCTTGGAACAAAATTAATTGTTGTCGGTTTTTTTGTAGAATCAATATTCGGTTTATAATCCTTATATCTAGAAAATTTTGCTTTTTCCGGAATATATTCAAACTGTTCTGATTTTACATGCTCAGAATATAAATCAAGAGGCTTATCTACTTTGACGGGGACGGATGGCTCTTCATTTTTTGGAAGCCAATCATCATCACTTTCAACTTTTTCTTGCTGCTTCGACTGATTAAATAATTCTTCAATCTCTTTTAGAATATCGTAAGGTTCTTGTTTGGTTTCCGATTTCGCAGAATAATCCGGCAGTGGAACATCATTTTCCACTTCAACAGAATCTTCCTCCTTAGGTGCTTGATAAGGGGGGAGTGGTTTCTTTTTCTTCTTTGAAAGAATAGGACTGAGCAAACTATAGAGTATGACCAGCCCTATTATAATATCAAAAAGATTATCCATTTTGCAGATTGTCTTTCTTTTCGTCAGGTTTAGAAATAGATTCACGCATTTGAGTATCTGCTTGAACATTTTTCATATTGTAATAATCCATAATCCCTAAGTTACCGGAACGAAATGCTTCAGCCATCGCTTTTGGAACTTCGGCTTCAGCTTCAATAACTCTTGATCTTTGACGAGCAACTTCAGCAATCATTTCTTGTTCGAGTGCAACCGCAGCCGCTCTACGCTCTTCAGCTCTTGCTCTTGCAATTTGTAAATCAGCTTGAGCTTGATCGGTTTGAAGTTTCGCCCCAATATTTTCACCTACATCAACATCCGCAATATCGATTGAAAGAATTTCAAACGCTGTTCCGGCATCTAAACCTTTTGATAAAACTACTTTTGAAATACTATCCGGATTTTCTAAAACTTGTTTGTGACTATCGCTTGAACCGATAGTAGAAACGATACCCTCTCCGACTCTCGCAAGAATTGTAGTTTCACCTGCACCACCGACGAGTCTTTCAATATTCGCGCGAACCGTAATTCTTGCAACAGCTTTAAGTTGAATTCCATCTTTTGCCATCGCAGCAACTAGAGGGGTTTCAATAACCTTAGGGAGAACTGACATTTTTACTGCTTCAAGTACATCTCTTCCGGCTAAGTCGATTGCAGTTGCTCTTTCAAATGTTAATCCGATGTTTGCCTTATCAGCAGAGACAAGTGCATTAATCACTTTCATAACATTTCCGCCGGCTAAGTAGTGAGCTTCCAATTTGCCGATGTCGATTTTAATTCCGGCTTTTGCTGCAGTAATCATGCTTCTAACAATCACATGAGGGGGAACTTTTCGTAAACGCATTCCTATTAAATCTTTAAAGATTCTAATTTGAACACCAGATGCATAAGCAGTGATGAAGAGCCCAATTGGGACAAAATAAAATAACATCATCACTAAAAAGAAAACGAGGACAATCAGCACAAGTGAAAATCCGGTAATAGCTTCCATTTTTTATCCTTTAATTTGATTAAATATTTCTGTTTTATTGTATCAAAGATAGAACATTTTTTTGATAATAACAGTAGAAAAGGTAACCCAATAACTTGGGGTTATCGATTCCACAATTTATCTTAAAAGTGAGTATATTTAGCAACCAATTTTTAGGACTAAATGAAAAACATAATAGCTATCGTTTCTTTTTTTCTGCTGATACAAACATCAGCTGATGCACAACATCATGTTTATGATAAATTTTCATACGATTATACATTATCAGGGTATAATCTGGATAAATATTCAGGAGAACGTGTTTTTACACAGAGCATAAAATTTAAGAACAAGCTTGATTATATTCCTGAAATTATTTTTAATGTGAATTCCATAGATGCTTCTTCTCAAGATAATTTGAGATATAGAATTGAGGCAACAATGGTAACTTCCGAAGGTTTTCTTCTCAGAATTAAAACTTGGGGGAATTCGAAAATATTTTCGATAGCAGGTCATTGGCAAGCAGTGAAGAGTAATGAATAATTTTAATTTGAAACAAAATTCTCTGATTCATTGTTTAATAGTTATACAATAAGAAAGGTTTGAGTTTTAGTATGGAAAGTAATTTTTCTGATAGATTGCAGGATGTTATTAGATTGAGTAGAGAGGAAGCATTACGGTTAGGTAATGATTACATCGGTACCGAGCATCTTTTATTAGGAATAATTCGTGAGGGACAAGGTGTAGCAGTCAGATTATTAAAGAATCTTGATGCAGATTTAGCTCGTCTCAAAAAAGCTGTTGAGGAAACCGTTCGAAGTTCAGGAGGAACTTTAACAATTGGGAATCTTCCGTTAACAAAACAAGCTGAAAAAGTCTTGAAGATTTCTCAAATAGAAGCAAAAATTTATAAAGCTGATGTCATTGGAACAGAGCATTTATTATTGTCACTCTTAAGAGATGAAGAAAATGTTGCTACTCAAATAATGCATCAATTTCATATCAATTATGATGTTGCCAGAGCTGAGTTAAATGCGATGCTTTCTCACAAAGATTCGAAAGAACCAAGCAAACCACAATCTGCTCCTCCTGCAGATAAAAAATCAGAAAGGAGCAAAACTCCGGTACTCGATAATTTTGGGCGTGACTTAACTAAGCTCGCAGTAGATGACAAGCTTGACCCGGTTGTTGGAAGAGAAAAAGAAATTGAAAGAGTAGCTCAAATTCTGAGTCGAAGAAAGAAAAACAATCCTGTATTAATTGGAGAGCCGGGTGTTGGTAAAACTGCAATTGCTGAAGGATTGGCACTTCGAATTGTACAGAAAAAAGTTCCAAGAATTTTGCAAGATAAAAGAGTTGTCACTCTCGATTTAGCCGGGCTTGTAGCTGGGACCAAATACCGTGGTCAGTTTGAAGAACGAATGAAAGCTCTGATGAACGAACTTGAAAAAGCTAAAGACGTTGTTCTTTTCATTGATGAATTACATACAATAGTGGGAGCAGGTGGAGCCTCAGGTTCACTCGATGCATCAAATATGTTTAAACCGGCACTTGCTCGAGGTGATATTCAATGCATTGGAGCAACTACTCTAGACGAGTACCGAAAGCATATCGAAACTGACGGGGCTTTAGATAGAAGATTTCAAAAAGTTATGGTTGAACCACCAAGTTATGAAGAGACACTCCAAATTCTTGATTTTATAAAAATTAAGTATGAGGAGCATCATCATGTCAAGTATTCAGATCAAGCGATTGAGGCAGCTGTAAAATTCAGTAATAGATACATTACGGATAGACATCTACCGGATAAAGCTATAGATGTACTCGATGAAGCGGGATCACGAGTACATATGGGGAATTTTGAAGTCCCAAAAGAAATTTTAGAGCTTGAAGATGAAATTGATAAAATCAGACTTGAAAAAGCATCTGTCGTAAAAAAACAAGACTTTGAAGAAGCAGCAAGGTTGAGAGATTCTGAAAGAAGGATTCAGCAAGAACTTGAAGCAGCAAAATTAGATTGGGAAAATAATACCCGCGATTTGGTTTACGATGTTAATGAGGAAGATATAGCAACTGTTGTAGCGATGATGACCGGGATTCCGGTCAATCGTGTGGCTCAAACAGAATCCGAAAAACTTATTCACATGGATGAATCATTGAAAGGCCAAATTGTTGGTCAAGATGAGGCTGTCCTCAAATTGACGAAAGCAATCAGAAGAACACGTGCCGGATTGAAAAATCCGAATAGACCAATCGGTAGTTTTATCTTTCTGGGTCCTACCGGAGTTGGTAAAACTGAACTTTGTAAAGTTTTAGCGAGATATCTATTCGATTCTGAAAATGCTCTAATCAAAATTGATATGAGCGAGTATATGGAGAAATTTGCGGTTTCGCGTTTAGTGGGAGCACCTCCCGGATATGTGGGTTATGAAGAAGGTGGTCAACTTACCGAAAAAGTTAGAAGAAAACCTTATTCTGTTGTACTTTTTGATGAGATTGAAAAAGCACATCCTGATATCTATAGTCTTTTATTACAAGTACTTGACGAGGGTGTCTTGACTGATAGTTTGGGGAGGAAAGTTGATTTCAAAAACACGATAATAATAATGACTTCTAATGTGGGAGCACGTGATATAAAGGAAATTTCATCTTTTGGTTTCTCGAGCGATGAGAAAAAAGACCAATATTCATCCATGAAGAATACTGTTGAAGATGCGATGAAAAAACTTTTTAGTCCAGAATTTTTAAATCGAATTGACGAAGCCATTGTTTTTAGAAGTCTTGAGAAGGAAGATATAATTAAAATTATAGATATTGAAATTAAAGATTTGATGAAAAATCTCAAAGAAAATAAGATGACTATGCTCCTGGATGACTCAGCAAAGAATTTTGTTGCTGATAAAGGTTTTGACCATAAATTCGGAGCACGACCGTTAAGAAGAGCTATTCAGCAATTTATTGAAGACCCTCTCGCTGAGGAAATTCTTCGTGGCACGTTTAAAGATGGAGCACATATCGTTGCCAAACATTTTGATAAGACAGATCATCTTGTTTTTATAGAGGAAGAATTGAATCAAACAATTTCAGATATTCCTGAAGAAAAAACCGAAGGTTAGTAGGATGCTTCTCTCAGAAATTGAAGTGAAAAATCGGCTCAAAAACTTGAAAGATTGGGATTATCAAAATAACTCCCTTCAGAAATCATTTCAGTTTAAAAGTTTTATTTCATTAATGGGAATGGTGACAAAAATAGGATTAATCTCAGAAAAGTTTGATCACCATCCCGATATTTTAATCCATGGATGGAATAATTTGAAAATTACGATTTCAACTCACTCTGCGGGTGGTGTTACTAAAAAAGATTTTCATCTATTAGAAAACATAGAAGACTTAATGAATGAACGATAGAATTTCTAAACTCGTTCAGCTTGCAGAAAAAGATAAATCTGACCCATTTACATTTTATGCGCTTGCATTAGAGTTTAAATCAATCGGAGAGCAAAAGAAGGCAATTGAGTATTTCGATTTCTTAATTGCAAATTTTCCCGATTATCTACCAACTTATCTGCAATATGGATTATTCGTGCAAGAATCAGATCCGATTAATTCGAAAAGATTATTTTTAGCAGGAATAAAACTTTCTGAAATTCAGAATGATTTTCATACCAAACGTGAACTGGAGGAATTTCTTAATGAGCTTGAATAATGATGAAGTTCTAAAAATATTTAGTGATACTGAAGCACTATTAAATGGACATTTTCTTTTAACTTCAGGTCGTCATAGTAATATCTATTTTCAATGTGCTAAAGTATTACAACATCCCAAATACACTAAGCTTATTTGCTCAAACTTAGCAGAGTATTTCTGCAATCATAAAATTGAGACAGTAATTGCACCTGCAATGGGGGGATTGATAGTAGGTTATGAAGTTGCTCGACAATTGAATGCGAGATTTATCTTTACTGAAAGAGAAGTTAAGATTATGCAATTGAGAAGAGGGTTTTCAATCTCAGAAAATGAAAGAGTACTTATCTGTGAGGATGTTGTTACAACGGGTGGCTCTGTATTTGAAGTTATTGAAATTGCGAAAAAGGCTAATGCCGAGATTGTCGGAATTGGGTTTATTGTGGATAGGTCGAATGGAAAAGTAAAATTTGGTTATGATCAAAAGTCTGTGCTTGCACTTGATGCTGTTTCTTATGAGGCCGAATCTTGTGAAATTTGTAGAACAGATAAACCTCTAGTCAAACCCGGGTCAAGAAAGGTTTAATCATGTTAACCACGGTTTTGAAAGAGTTTAGAGATTTTTTGCAAAATGATTTATTCTATGTTCTCATTATTGCATGTTGCATCGTTGTTGGTATGTACTTTTTAGCTGCTTTATTAAAACTAATAACCAAAAAAGTAGTTCTTCCATTTACAAAAAAAACTGAATCAAAATTTGATGACGAAATAGTAGAAGTTATTTCATCAGCTGTATATAGACTCGTATTTCTAAGCGGATTCTATTTCTCGACTAAATTATTTCATGGCAATTTTCAACTTTACCATTCAAAAGTAGGTGCAACACTATTAGCCTCTTATCCACATCTGGATGAGATTGTTCTAGTTGCCGAGTATATCATCTTTGTAATTTTTATTCTCATACTTCTTTCGAGTCTCTTTAAAGTAATTACTATAGTTTTTGATTGGTATGCAGAAAAAATAAATGCTTCTGAAAATAAAGATTTGAGTGGAAGTCTTTTTCCTCTGCTCAAAAAAATTTCAAAAATTCTTATTGCCGCACTTGCTGTTGTTGTAATTTTATCAAAGTTCAAAATTGATATTAGCGGATTTATTGTCTCTTTGGGAGTTGGTTCTTTAGCAATTGCTTTAGCTGCACAAGAGACAATTTCTAATATGATATCCGGGTTTATTGTTATGGTTGATCGCCCCTTCAGAATAGGCGATAGAATTAAAATAGGGACAGATTTAGTAGGGGATGTTTTGGAGATTGGTATCAGAAGTACAAAAATTTTAGATTTTGATAGAAACATAATTATTGTTCCCAATAATGATGTTGTTAAATCGAGAATTATTAATCTCTCGTATCCATCAAATGTTACTCGAGTATTAATTGAAGTTGGGGTTGCTTATGGTTCGGATGTCGATAAAGTTAAATCTATTTTAATGGATGCCGCTTTTTCGCACGAAAAGACAAGTAAAGAATTTCCACCTGAAGTAGCATTTATTAGGTTCGGAGAATCATCAATTGATTTTCGGCTTGATGTAAAAACAGATATCTATAGAGATGCATTTATGCTAGGTTCAGATTTGAGAGAAATAATTTATAAAAAATTCAATGAAAACAATGTCGAAATTCCTTTTCCACAGAGGGTTGTATATGTTAAAAACTAAACTGGTCTTCTACTTTGCACTTATATTTAACATAGCTATAAATGCTCAAATCAATTTTTCGGATTACTTTGAAGAAAAAACTCTTCGAATAAATTATATTCATTCGGGTGATAAAAATAATGATTATTATTCTTTTGAGAATTTTGTAGAAGAGCCTTTCTGGGCGGGTTCACAAAAGAACTTATTGACTCCATTTAATGTGGGGAAGTACCGGATTGAAGTAAAAGATAAAAGTTCCGGACTTTTACTATACAGCCACAATTTTTCAACTTTATTTAGTGAATGGCAAACTATCGAAGAAGCGAAAACTTTAACACGAGCTTTTCGAGAATCTGTTATTATCCCATTTCCAAAGAAGAATGTAATCGTAAATTTTTTCTCTAGAGAAAAAGATGATTCGTTTTTGCAGAAATTTTCATTGGAAGTTAATCCAAAAGACTATTTCATCAAAAAAGATAGAAGTTCAATCTTTCCAACTCGTGAAATCTTAAAAAATGGTAATCACAAAGAGAAAGTCGACATTGTTATTATTCCTGAAGGTTATACTTCAAAGGAACTTGAGAAATTTGTGGATGATTGCAAAAAGTTTACTAATTATCTATTCAATGCATCGCCGTTCAAAGAAAATAAAACTAAATTTAATGTTGTAGCTGTGCTCGCTCCCGGTCAAGAATCAGGCACTGATATACCTGGGAAGTCAATCTACAAGGAAACTATTCTCGATTCAAAATTCTATACCTTCGATGTAGAAAGATATTTGATGATTTCTGATTTTCAGAAAGTACGAGATGTGGCGGCTAATGCACCTTATGACCATATATATATATTAGTAAATTCTGAAAAATATGGAGGTGGAGCTATCTATAATCACTATGCTGTTTGTGTTAATCGCAATCAGCATGAAGAATATGTTTTTGTACATGAGTTTGGACATTCCTTTGCCTCACTTGCCGATGAGTATTATGAGAGTGAGACCGCATATCAAGATTTTTATCCTCAAGATAGAGAACCACTTGACCCAAATTTAACTTCATTAATAAATTTTGATTCAAAGTGGAAACATTTAGTGGATTCGTCTACTCCAATTCCTACTCCAAATGAAAAACAATATCACGGAAAAATTGGTGCATTTGAAGGGGGAGGTTATGTGGCAAAAGGAATTTATAGACCTTCTCATGATTGCACAATGAAAAGTATATCTGTCGATAACTTTTGTATAGTCTGCAAAAATGCAATCCAGTTGGTAATTGATTTCTACACTGAGTAGTTATTAAATCGTAATCTAACAGCCGATTTTCATTTCTTTTCGTATCGGTAAGTATTAAATTTAATACTTACCATAAATCAAGTTAAGGAAAAATGGAAAAAGGAATAAACAAAACCCCGATAGAAAAATTAACTTCGCCTATTCAAGATTTTCTTCACAAAGAAGCTTCCGGCGGAATTCTTCTTATTCTAGCTACATTATTTGCGCTTGTATGGGCTAATTCACCTTTTGCAGAATCTTATCACCATTTATGGCATACTTACCTAACTTTTCAGATAGGTGAATTTGCACTAAAGTATTCTCTGCATCATTGGATTAATGATGGTTTGATGGTGATTTTCTTTTTTGTTGTAGGTCTTGAAATCAAAAGGGAATTACTAGTCGGTGAATTATCATCAGTAAAAAAAGCCTCGTTACCGATTGCTGCTGCACTTGGTGGAATGATATTACCAGCGATTTTTTATGCAATATTAAACAATGGGACAGAAGGAGCTCCCGGTTGGGGAATCCCAATGGCAACAGACATTGCCTTTGTTGTCGGTATATTGGCACTGCTCGGAAAAAGGGTTCCACTTGCATTAAAGATATTTGTTTTAGCATTAGCTATTGTCGATGATATTGGTGCTGTACTTGTTATTGCAATTTTCTATACTGCCGAAATATCATTTGTTAGCTTAGGATTAGCAGGAGCTATTTTAGTTTTACTGATTATAATGAATAGAATGGGTGTAAGAAACATTTTGATTTACACTATTGTTGGATTATTTCTCTGGTTAGCATTTCTTAAATCCGGTGTTCATGCTACAGTTGCAGGAGTGTTATTAGCCTTCACAATTCCATCAAGTTCAAGAATAAATACAAAGAAATTTTCAAAAGAAACTGAATCACTACTTTCGCAATTTGAGGAATCTGGTGAACATGGAGAAAATGTTCTGACAAATTCAACAAGATTATCAGCCATTCACAAAATTGAGATGAATTGTGAAAAAATCCTCACTCCACTGCAAAGATTTGAACATGGTTTACATCCGTGGGTTTCTTTTTTGATAATGCCGATTTTTGCTCTCGCAAACGCAGGCGTTTCTATTGGTTCAGGTTTAGGTGAAGCTTTAACGCATCCAATTAGTCTTGGAATTATTTTAGGCTTATTTGTTGGAAAGCAATTAGGAATCTTTGCATTTTCTTGGATAGCGATTAAACTTCAGCTAGCGGCTAAACCGGAAGGTGTTAGTTGGAAGAAGATTTATGCTGCCTCTATTCTCGCCGGTATCGGCTTTACAATGTCATTGTTTATTGCAAATTTAGCTCTTGGTACAGAAGAGATGTTAAATTATGCAAAAGTTGGTATTTTGAGTGCATCGCTTATCTCAGGAATCGTTGG
>JAHBUO010000158.1 GCA_019638025.1 Ignavibacteriaceae bacterium | reverse complement strand
ATTCAAGTCCTCCCGGAGTTCAAAGAGAGCGCGACAGAACTCGTCCGGATCAAGAAATATTGAGAAATGAACAATCTCTCAATCTGATTATTAATGGATTAAGAGGTGGTGAAAATCGTGAGGTAATTAAATATCTCTATCGACCACTCGATGTTTTTAATTATAGTGAAATGAAATTGTTCATTCATGGAAATGTTGAGGGGAAAGTTGCTTACGCTGATGAAAATCAGAATCCGGCAAAAGTTTATTTTAGATTCGGAACCGATTCAAATAACTATTATGAGTACCGACAACCGATTTTAAGGGGATGGAACGAGATTTCGCTCCTATTCAGTGAACTCACAGCTATTAAACAATTACGCGATTCTGTAAGTCAAGAGATTGCACCAATACCGGTTAAAGATTTACCCGGAAGATTTTACTACCTAAAAGGAAATCCGAACTTAACTTCAATTAAGTTTCTATCGGTTATTATTGTTAATAACAGTCACCCGCGTGAGTTTAATGAATTATTTGGGGAAGTTTGGGTTAATGAATTAAGAGTAATTGGGGCAGATGATACTCCCGGTTGGGCGTATAGTGTAGCAACCTCCCTAAAGCTGGCTGATTTGCTACAAGTTAGTTTTAATATGTCTCAAACTAATCCTTACTTCCATAGACTGCAAGATAGATTTGGAAGCAGAGTTGAAGCTAAAAATTGGGGAATTTCAGCCGATGTTGATGTTCTAAAAATACTCCCGTTTAATACACAAGGAAGTAATCTTAAAATCAATTATTCGAGAACAGAGAGTATAGGGTCACCTATATTCTTGCCAGGTACTGATATTAAAATTGATGAAGCCTCCAGACGTTTAGAGGAAAGACTTATAAATCCAACTGATTCTACGGTAAAATCCATCTCTCCGGAAGAAGCTCGAAAATTAGCTGAACAGATGAAAGTTGAAGCGAAAACAATTTCTACTTCAGATACATGGACAGCATCGAACATAAAATTGAAAATACCTATTGAACATTGGTTGATTAGAGATTCATTTAATAGTTTGACTTATGGATTTAACTATAACAAGACATTTTCTAGAAATCCAACGACACAATCAAATGTTAACTGGGTTTGGAATGCAAACATGAACTATGCCGTGAACTTGAGTCCGGATTATTTCTTCTATCCGGCGAGTATTCCGGTTGCGGGAACAGTTTTAGCTTTGTTCAGCGATTATCGCAATACTAAAGTCTATTATACACCTCAAACATTCAGTTGGACGGTTGCGGCTAAAAGAAGCCGAGCTACAAATGTTAGCCGTCAAATTGGTAACGCCGCATCACGCGAAACAATTTCGAGAGATTTTACGGCAAGTCGTGGACTTAATATTGCATGGAAGATGACTGAAGGAGGATTCCTGAATGTATCAACAACTTATAACTTTGACATAGCATCCTCACTGACTCATTTAGAAGCGGATACAAATAACTTGCAAAGACCTGAAGCTCAGATTTGGAGAGATATTGTTAGCGGAAATATTTTTGGAAGAGACTATCAATTCAGACAATCTTTTGATTTAAGAACTTCTCCAAAGCTACCAAGTTTTTGGGATTTGAATAAATATTTCCAAATAACCACCGGATATAATGTTTCGTATAATTGGCGAAATGATTTTAGTCAAGTTGAATTGGGTCGACAAGCCGGTTATCAAAATAAAATTAATTTTGGTTTAACATTAAGACTGAAAGCGCTATCAGCACCTCTATTTAAAGAAGATGAGCCATCAAAAGCTTCACAGCAAACTACTCCAAAACCTGCTCAACAACGGGGTCGAACTCGAGATTTTGATGCAGATTTACGTGATCCGAAAAATATTCAATCAGCAATTGATTCGATACAACGAGCCAGAACTGAAATTGCTGTTGTTGATAGCGTTATGGAAGTTGATACTCTCCCAAAGAAACCATCTTCTTTAGCAAATGCTCTCCAATTTCTGAAAGCTACTTCTCGATATATTTTATTCGATTATGAAAACATTAAAATCAATTTTTCGAATGATAATCAATTCAGTTCTTCCGGAATTTTTGGAGCAGGAACAGGATTAGCAAATTTCTGGGGTTATAGATTCTCATCAGATAACGGACCATCTCGAGCTTTTATGCTTGGTTTAAGTAATGATGTAGGTAAGCGGGCTGCAAACGGCAACCTGACCGATAACCCGAGCCAGAAATACACCTTTGATATGCGTACCTCACGGCCGTTGTGGGAAGGTGCAAGAATTGAAATTAACTGGAAACTTGGCTGGTCAACGAATAAATCAACCACGTTACGAAGCGACT
>JAHBUO010000157.1 GCA_019638025.1 Ignavibacteriaceae bacterium | reverse complement strand
ATTTATCAATATCACAAAAGAAGAACAAGATGATGTTAAAGATAAAGTTCCAATCATTATTTCACTGGCTGAACCTGAAGCCGTAAAAAAATAACCAAGAGGATTACATGAAATTTAGTAAGAAAAGAGCTAGCACAAAGCAGGAAATCCCTACTTCGTCAATGCCCGATATCGTATTTATGCTTCTTCTGTTTTTTATGGTTACAACAACACTTCGGGAGGTTGATGTTTTAGTTTCTTTCAAACTTCCGGAAGCAAAAGCAGTTGAAAAAATTGAGAATAAAAGACTAGTGTCATATCTGTGGGTTGGAAAAGATTCTCGTGTACAAATTAACGATAACCTTGTTCGAGTAGATGAGGTTCAAAGTATTATGTACAATAAAAGACAAGAATTACCTAACGTGATTGTTTCTTTAAGAATCGACCGCGGTATTGACATGGGTTTTGTTACTGACATTCAACAAGAACTGAGAAAAGCATACTGTTTAAGAATCAACTATTCAACAACTGTTAAAATCTAATTTTTATTCAAGTTGAAATTAAAAGGCAGGTGTTTACCTGCCTTTTTAATTTTAGGAGGTATAATTGAGTCTAAAAGATAAAATTAATGAAGAAATTAAAAGTGCAATGAAATCCGGTGATAAGCTGAGATTAGAAACCATTAGGTCAATAAGAGCTTTAATTTTAGAATTTGAAAAAAGTGGCTTAAATAAAGAATTGACTCATGAAGAAGAATTGAAAATGATATCATCTTCGGTAAAAAAAAGAAAAGATGCTATTGAACAATTCACTAATGCCGGTAGAACTGATTTAGCACAAAAAGAAGAAGCTGAATTAGCTATTTTGATGGAGTTCATGCCTAAACAGATGTCTGAAGCTGAGGTTATTGAAATTGTTAAAAAGATTGCCGGAGATTTAGGAGTTTCAGGGAAACAAGATTTTGGAAAGTTGATGCCCGTTGTAATCAAAGAATTAAAAGGAAAAGCTGACGGTAAAATAATTAAATCAATTGTTGAAAATGTTCTAGGTGCAAATTGAATTATATCGATATTATTCTCTTTATTGTTTTAACTGTCGCTTTTGTATTGGGATTTAAGGATGGTTTTGTAAGAAAGCTAATTGGTACTGTTGGATTTTTCTTAGCGCTTTTTCTTAGTATAAGTTTTTCCACATGGCTAGGAAAAATTATATTTTCAGTGACAGGTATAGAACAATATCTATCTGAAATCTTAGCAGGTTTCACGATATTCATAACAATACTTGTTCTAGCCGCATTTCTTAAAAGAGTGATTCATCCATTCGATAAAGTAAACAATTTAATTAACAGAATTGTTGGCGGTTTAACCGGAACAATTCAAATGTTAATATTTTTATCCGCAGCTTTATATTTATTGAATATCTTTGACTTTCCGGATGAAAAAGTCAAAGAAGATTCATTCCTCTACAGTCCGGTATATAAAATACTCCCATTTGCAATAAACTCACTTCAAGCAATAACACCTGATGCTAAAGAATCGATTAAAGAATATATTATTGATAAAGATTCAATTTAATGCAACCTGATGTTCTCCGGAAATTGGAATTCAATAAGGTAGTTGAAAGAATATCTAAGTTCGCGCTCACCGAGATTGGTAAAAATAATATTCTGACAGCACTTCCTTCAAGCAGTTTGAATTGGATTGTGAGAGAAGGAATACTAGTTAATCAATGCAAATCACTTCTGAATGAAAATGAAGTTCCTCCCATTGAAGCTATCCCAAATCTATCAGAAGAATTAACTCTATCCAAGATAGATGGTGCGGCACTTTCTACAAAAAAAATTCAATCGATTTTGCATCTCTTATTCTTGGGACGCACTCTTCAAAATTATTTAAAAAACAGATGCGCTATTTATCCAGAACTCTATGGCTATAAAGAAAGCATTTATTCAGATAAACAACTCGAGAACCAAATCCTCAACATTATTAGTGAAGATGGTATAGTCAAAGATTCTGCAAGTTCAAAATTATCTTCTATTAGGAAAGAGATTAAGGATAAGAATGATGAATTAAGGAAAGTTGTAAATCGACTTACGCGAGATTTAATTTCAAAAGAGATTTTGCGGGAAGAGTATAGTACTTTAAGAGAAGGGCGAGTTGTTTTACCGATTAAGGCTGAACACAAGCGTCAGATACGCGGATTTATTCATTCAGAATCCTCTTCCGGACAAACAATTTATATTGAACCCGAAGAAACTTTAGCACTTAATAATGAGTTGGTTTCTTTATCCTTTGCTGAAAAAAGAGAAATTGAGAAAATTCTTAGAGAACTAACGAAAGTAATTGGAGAGGCGAGTGATTATATTCAAACTTCTCTCGAAGTTATTGGTTATATCGATTCTCTTTTCGCCAAAGCAAGTTATTCGATTGAGGTTAATGGAACATTTCCTTCATTTGAAGAAAAAAAGAGCTTCACCCTGATTAATGGATTTCATCCTA
>JAHBUO010000156.1 GCA_019638025.1 Ignavibacteriaceae bacterium | reverse complement strand
ACAACTATGTGAGCCAAAAAGTTGTAACGTCCACCAACGGATTACAACATCCGGAATTAAAAGGAATCTTCTCAGATGACATGCCTCTGGGAGGCATTCCCGAAATCCTGCAATAGCATAGAAAATGGCAAAAATATACTTGTGTATCATTAACCGCTTGACAATAATTTCAGCGATTATCTGCTTTTCAATGTATTCTGTTGCTCAGAATAAAAAACAATCCGGATTTAAGGTTACTTTTATATCAAGCGACATTAAAACAGATCAGAATAAATTGCAGCAGAAACTCGACACTGCAAAGTCTTTTGAGGCAGCAAAAGCAATTATTAGTTCTCAAATTAACAGCAGCACAGGTCATATTGTTATCAGATTTAAGGAAAACGAAAAGCACTATTGGTGGAGAAGAAATTTTGAAAAACAAAATGTTGAGTTGAATGCTGAAAAATGGATTATTCTGGCGAGAAGAGGAACAGATAAATTAATAATCAGACAGCTAAGTGATTTCAGAGAAAAATTCAACAAGAAACTCATACTTTTTGACACCTTAGTTATTAACATATACATATCTCAACCAAATCTTCAGATTGAAAATTATGTCTGTCGTATTAGCTGTAAAGACTCAAGTGAAAATGACATAGCGATCCCTTTTAAATCTAGCAATCAACTATACATATTCCCTACGTTATTCATGAATTGCCAAAAAAAGGACAATTCTTTCAAAATTTTCAACAAACAAATTGAAAACTTATCACTTGTAAATGGAAGCATTACGTTACTAAATACGAATTTGGAAAATGAATTCCTATCGGTTGTTAAATCAATTCGAGAAATATATCCGGACATGAGTATCGGTGATATATCAAACTATCTTGAAAGCTACATTAACCTATATTATGGTGAAACTTTAGGAAGTCAACTTCAATTGTGGATTCTCAAAAAAGTACACAAATGAAAGAAACACTTATTTTAATATTTTTTCTCTTTTCATTCTACTTGATGGCGCATAAACTTGTTCTATTTTTTAAAAGTTCTAAAAATGGCAATCGAAATATTTGGCTCTTTTCCTTATCGATGGGCTTCCTCTTAATGATAATCACAGTAACCCTCCTACCCAAATTTTCATCTCTGATTCCCGCTCAAAATCAAGCCTTTGAATTACTTTCCTTCCTTCCGGAAGGAAATAAAAAGAAACAACAACAAAACAAATTCATCGAAAATTTTTTTTTCATTGACAATTCATTTTCTCATCAAAAAATTCTTAGACCCGGATCTGAAAGAAGTTTATTTGACACCTCCTCGGCCATTACCATCACAGATAGAGCGGAATTATCAAAACTACTGGAAAATCTTGCCTCTTTGGACACTTTGATTGATCTCGTAATCTGTGATATCTATTTTGACTATCCAGGTACAAATGACTCTATGTTAAAAAAAGCATTAAGTCATCCAAAAATCCTTCCCAAACTTTTACTGTCGCATAATTTCACTCAGCCGAATACAGCAATTTTCAAATCATTACCCGATAGCGTCCAGGGCAATATCGCGGAAAACGGTCAAAGTAATTTTTTCTCAGAATATTCAATTTACTCCAATAAATCACCATCGTTGGCGCTCTTGATTGCCAAGAAGATAACTGGAAATCGATACCAGCCCATATTATTCGATAATTTTGTATATCAAAAAACTCCTCAAGGAGATGTAGCATTGGGCCTAAACACTTTTTTGCCTAAGTTTAACTATACTGACCCTGGAAAATTACTCGGAGAAGAAATCACATTAGAATCCGACTCATCTTCTTTCTTCGACATTCGGTATAATACTTTAGGAAATGCTGTTTCAGATATTGGATCCGAAGACTTGAAATTTCAACTTGAAAATAGAAAAATACAAGGAAAAAAGAATTACATTTTTATTGGGGCATTTAATAGCGGCGAAGATCGACATGACACATATTATGGAAAACTCAGCGGCCCAATAATATTGATAAACCTAAGCTATGCCATTATTGAAGGGCAATACCGATTCAATCTACTCTACATTTTGTTCCTAACTATATCTCTTTCATATATCCTGGTAATTCTAATCAAACTATCCTTAGGAATTCCTTTACTTTATCCTTTTAAAGAACAAATTGAAAAAAAATTAAAAAAAGAGAAAATAGCAGTATCAAAAAAAACAGCTACTCGATCAGTCTTATTAGCTTTTAACGACGTAATGAAATTGGTATTTTTAGACGAGTTGCATTTTTGGTTGGTGGTTTTACTAGTTGTTATGACAGCAGTAATATTTGATAAACTGATAAATGGCTTTGGATTAATCATTGTGTTTCTCATACTCTACAAGGTCATGCAGTTAATTAGTAAACATAAGAAAAGTTGATATCATCCCGGGTATTCTGGCGTGACAATATTTAGTCCCTCCATGATTTTTTTGTTCATCAATACCATCAGGATATAAAAACTAAACTGTTATTATCTACGCCATT
>JAHBUO010000155.1 GCA_019638025.1 Ignavibacteriaceae bacterium | reverse complement strand
TGCATTAAGTGCGAGCAAGTTTGTCTGATCAGCAATATCATCAATCACTTGGACTATTGTACCAATCTGTTCGCTACTGGCACCAAGCTCGTGGACTGTTTGTGCGGCATTTTTTACAACACCAGCAATTCGATTCATTCCCTCAATTGTTTCTCTAATTACTTTTCCTCCTTCTTCAGCGGCAAGTCCAGCACTTTTAGCCTGTTCGGCAGCTGTCGAAGCATTCCTTGTGGTCTGTAGAATAGTTGATGTCATCTGCTCAATTGCACCAGCAATTTCAGTAGTTTGAGCACTCTGCTCTTGAGCTCCAGCGGCCATTTCCTCGGAACTGGATGAAATCTGAGTACTTGAGCTTGCCGTTGCTTGGACCGCATCAGTAACCTCTTTCAATATACGGCTAATCGAATCGCCTAACTTATTGATGCTATCTTTAATCATTCTATGTTGCCCTTTATAATCAGCTGTTACTCTCGGAGTAAAATCACCGGTAGCCATAATCTCTAGTGCTTTAGCGCCATCTTGAACCGGAAGAATTACTGCGTCAAGAGTTTGATTGAGTCCACTAATTAATTCTTTATAAACACCTTCAAACTTCCTTTCATCGCCGCGGTTATCTAGTAATCCATTCTTTGCATCATCGATCACTTTCCCAAGTTCTTCGGAAAGTTGTATTATTTTTCCTCTCGTTATTTCGTAGGCATCAATCCCTTCTTGAGCTTTGAGCAACATGGAATCAAAAACCTTAGCCATTTGGCCTATTTCATCGTTTTGAACGATATTTAATTGCTTAGTTGACTTTTCAATTTTTGAGGAGAGATCACCTTTCGATAAAAGGCTCAGTCCGTTTCCTAAATTTGTTAGGCATACCGATTCTAGCTGAGTCATTCTATCCTTCACCATCATCACCGGTACAACAATATTTTTTGTTATTAACCATCCAAAACCAACTACAAAAAGAAGAGATATTATTCCAACTGCAAGCATCGTATAATTAGCTGTTGAATAAGCTAAATGTACATCTTCGCCACCCTGGTTAACGAGTTCTGTTTGGTAATTAATGATATCTTTCATTGAACTTAAGTACTTATTTTGAGCATCACGCATTTCACCAAATAACAATTCATTTACTCTAGCCATGTTTCCCGCATTGTATTCATTTAACAATCGTTCCCTAGCTGGAAAATACACTTCGGTTCTTATTTGCTGCATTTTTGCTAACAATTCTTTTCCTTTTTCAGTACGAATCATTTCGGATAGCTTATCGCTGTGTTTTGTTACTAATTCTCTAGCTTTTGCAAAACGGTCTAAAGCTTCTCGCTCTATTGCAGGATCATTAGATATTATCATATTTCTTAAGGCCCGTGCATTATCGTTAACTGCATCGATCATTTCATTTGCCATTACTGTTTTCGGAAAAAGGTCCTCGACTATCACTGTAACTTCATCATTTACATTTGTGAGACTTCGAATTCCAGTGAATAGTACAATGCCCAGGAGTAGAACTGCTATGCCAAACCCTACTATTAACTTTGCACTGATTTTTAAATTGCTTAAAAATTTGCTCATTTTAGTACTCCCTTTTTTGTTTATTTTATTAAGTTTAACAATTGACTCTTTTCCCTACTCTCACAGTAATGCTTCTACAATATTTATAAGCTTCAAAAACATCAATCCATTTCTCGCTCGTAATAATCTTGCTTTCGGATTATTCTTTTATATTTTATGTATTATGCGGGATAATTTTGTGTTTGAGTGGTCAAAAAAGTTTAGTAAATAAAATCAGATATGGCAAGGGAGTGATTGGATTAAAAACAGGATTATGTTTTAGAGAATAACTATTATTAATTAAACAAATTATTTCAAGAGAATTGGTATGGGCGTGCGTCACTTTTAGTGAACAATTAGTTATTACTCAATAAAATATAAAAAGAAGTGCATGAATTATTTCTGCTTGATTAAGCTATTATTATTTTAAATCGGAGGTCCCATTCTTTTAAAAATTTCTTTGACTGCGTTTAACAAATCATCAATATGAAAGGGTTTATGAATATAGTCAACTGCACCTAAGTTCATTCCTCTCTTATAATTCTCCACTTCAACTTTCGCTGTTAAAAAAATAAGTGGGATTGTTGAGGTCTCAGGAGAATTCAATAATTTCTGCAGTACTCCAAAACCATCAATTTCGGGCATTAAGATATCGCTGATTATTAAATCAGGGACAAACTTCGACACCTTCTCTATTCCGATTAATCCATTCTCTGCGCAATCTACATCGTACCCTTCAATCTCTAATATCTCAGAGATGTTTTCTCTTAATTTCTGATCATCTTCAATTAAAAGTATTTTCTTTTTCATCTAAGGAACCGCTCCAGAATTTTTATACAATTATCGTCAATCTAATTTACTTTTGATAATTATTAGTTTTAAACGGGAAATAATTGATGCTGAACCGTTGACCGTTAAATTGAGTTGCACCCATTTTTATTATATACAGAAGAAAAAACAATTATCACGAAAAGCGATCTCTTATTTGTGAACCAAACCTCTTACTAACAA
>JAHBUO010000154.1 GCA_019638025.1 Ignavibacteriaceae bacterium | reverse complement strand
AAAGGGTATGCATAATCTTTCCGGAGGATAAATGGCTGATAAAAAAGTAAAGTTCAAAACCTTATTCTGGACTTTCAAAGACACATCAATTAAGTATCCGGAATATTCTGAATTACCCAAAAAGAAAATCACCTCCCCACTAGATGTCTATGATTTATTCAGTCCTATAATGAAAGATGAATCGAGGGAAGTTTTTCTTGTAGCTTGGTTGAGCAGTGCTAACAGAGTTCAAGGATTTGAAATCATCTCAAGCGGAACATTAAACTCTGCTGTTGTTGATCCAAGAGCGGTATTTAGAAGCGCAATAGTTGCCAACTGTGCAAATATAATTATTGCACACAATCATCCATCGGGTAATCTGGATCCATCCAATGAAGATATCGCAATAACAAAAAAGTTGGTTGAAGTTGGTAAAGTTATCGAGATCAACATCTTTGACCATTTAATCTTCGCAGATGATAAGTACATGTCATTTGTGGAGAGAAATCTTATTTAAAAGTATCGGAGGCTTAATGTTGGAAGAAATCTTTGACCACACGGTTGATACACTGGAGTACATTTCAAAGAAAACCGGAATCAGTTATAAAAAGGTGAATGTTCTTGGAATGTTTGGATGGCTGGGGTTAACTGCTTATCTGGTGTACAAATCGTTTTGTAAAAACTGAGTACAGATGAGCCACTCGTTGAGTGGCTCATTATCTGTGCACAGAGCAATCTGGGGGAGATTGCGGTGTGCTAATAAATGCGGTTATAATTACACACTTAAAACTGAAGGCAGAACAATAAATAATTCTGCCTTCATAAAACTATAGATCATTTCATCAGCAGCATCTTCTTAACTTCTTGATAATTATTGCACTTTATACTGTACAGATAAATACCGCTTGTTAAATTCCCCGCATTAAAGCTTATGTTGTAATATCCCGCGCTTTTTTCTTCATTTACTAGATCTGATATTTCTTTACCTAAAATATCATATACCTTTAGTGTTACAAATCCATCTTCCGGAAGTTGATAAGTAATTGTTGTTGTTGGGTTAAATGGATTTGGATAGTTGCTTACTGAAAATTCTGTGGGAATTTCTTTTGCTTTGTCTAACTCCGCCTCATTATTCTCAACCATGCTGTACCACTGACCGTAAACGTCTGCCCAGATTGGATCCGAATAGGTGCCGGCTACGGAGTAATACGCACGAACATCATAGCTTAATTTGGTGCCTACTTTCCAAACGTTTAATAAGTATTCAGGATCTTCAAATTCTAAAATGCTTCCCCTTGCAACTGTTCCTAAAAGTGTGGGACTTCCATTGTTTACCATTCTCCAAATTTGGTATGAAGTAACATTTGTGTTTGGATTTTCTTCCCACTTTACCTTTACCGGATATCCAACCGTTGTGCCAAAACTAATATTTTCCCCATCATTTGTAGGTTTTCCTAAATTATAATATGCAGAAAAGCTTTTGTGTGCTCCTGGATTATTAATTGTTATTAACGATTGGCTGCTATAAAATAAATTATCTTCCTTCCAGTGATCAAAAAGGTAATCAATTCCATTAACCGTTTGAGGAGGTGCGTAGATAGTGTATTCTCTATCGTCATAGAAATACATATTCGAAATGGGGCTTGAATGGTATTGTGTACCTACCACTATTGAACCACCATAATTTTGTGCAAAAACATTTTCAATGTTGACATTCACTTGCTTTGCATATATTGCTGTTCTTTCATAGTTATCGGGAGAATTAAAAGATACTGTTAAGCCCGCAGGCCCAATATTCCACTGCCTCCATTTTCTGTAATAATTGCCTTGATATTGATTATCTATACCAGAAGCAGAATGAGGAAAAGTTAGTGATTCTCGTTTAAGCTGTGTACCACTTAATCCAATATTTGATATAGTAATTGAATTAAAAATAATATCACCACTTACAGTTGCTGCATCTTGTCCAAATTCGTTTTTTAGTGTAATAAAATGATCACTCCATGTGTATGGTCCTTCTACGTAATAACCACTATTATCGTTTATGGCACTGCTCCCACCCCCATCTTTATATAAAATTGTAACATCACCATACGCTCCGGAACCCGAGTAAACAAAAATGTAAAAATATTCTCCGATTTTTAAATAAAAATTTAGCCCCGCAGATAATGGCGGTATGGTTGGATTGTCGATATTCGTATCTGTTCCTATATCAAAAGCACCATTACAACCCTGTGGATAAGACAGAAAGCTATTCGTGGTTTGCCCGGAATCATAATAAATTAGTTCTCTGGAAGCTGAATTAAATGTATAAATAGTAATGGTTTTAGTGGTAGCGCTATCACGTACATTTTTAACCTTAAACCCAACTTCCCAAATATGAGCGAGTATGTTAGAATTTAAGATCAACGTTGCAAAAATTGTAATTAAAAAAAGCATCCGATTATTAAGTTTCACAATTAACTCCGTTTTTTAGTTAATAGGCAAAAAAGTTATATTTATTCTGCAAATAAAAACGGTAATACCGTTGGTAGGTGGATAGCCTCTGTTATTTGCATTTTGAGAGGAGTGTTGCCGCACTCCTCTTTTTAATTTAGATATAATTTCCTTCCGCTTCCTCCCCTATTTA
>JAHBUO010000153.1 GCA_019638025.1 Ignavibacteriaceae bacterium | reverse complement strand
TGTTCGGTATCGGCAAATGAGCTAATAAATTCGGTTACATCGGCATTTGTTTGCTTAGTTTTTATCTCAGCCATATTTACTCCTTTAGAAAATGATTTATTAAAAAGAATAGAACACAATTTTCGTTTAATTCAGACTTTAAGCATCCCTCTAAAACCGCGTGCGGCATAATATGATTCCGCACCATTGTGATATGTGAATACAGCATCATATCTTCGGTCGCAAAAAATGGCTCCACCAAGTTTTCTAATCTCAGTAGGTGTTTTAACCCAACTTGAAGTTTTCAAATCAAACTTACCTAATTTTTGTAAATCACGGTACTCTTCTTCAGTTAAAATTTCAATACCAATCTCTTTAACCATTTCCATGACACTCCCGGTAGGCTTATGTTCTTTTCTTGCTTCAAGAGCTTCTCGATCATAACAAAGACTTCTCCTCCCTTTTGGACTTTCAATTGAGCAATCAACAAAAATATACTCGCCTGTTTTACTAAGTTGACCAATAACATCTGGTTCACCACCAGATTTCTCCATCTCGTTCAATGACCATAATTTTGAAGGATTTTTCTTTAGCTTTGCTTCTACATCAATCCAAACAACAGATTGATGACGATTCATGTTAATTTCAAATCTGTTTTTTAATATCAATAGAAGTTCATTCATTTCTCTTTGAGATAATTCTTTTTTATTTCGATCTACATACTTCATACTATTACTAACCTCAGAAAATTGATAACTTTAATCTTGGCTTTACGATTCCCCAACATTCCTCATTATAATATTTCACCTTTACTCAGAGTGAGATGTACTTTCAATCCCGAATAAATCATATGGTTTAATGTTAAACGATTCATTAAATGCAAAAACAACTAGGAAAATATAAGCTACAAAACAGAACAAGATAACAAGTTGAGCTTTGGACGTTTTCTGAATTTCTTGTCGTGCTTTAACATCACAAACCTCACCCGGACAATACTGCGCATTTTCTTTATAAACAAGTGAGTAAATTTTGCAACCGATGCATATTCCAAATGCCGACTCGAAGAATAAAAATATTAGACAGAAAAGACAACCAAGTCCCGTTATCGGGCTGAATGAATTCAATGCAACTAAGTGAATAAATATTATAAATGAGAGTATGACACCTATTATCCAAGCAAATTTTTTCTGTTGAGCACCGACATACTCAGGAACTTGATTTCTTACTATCAATCTCCCCAAAATTAATGATGGTGAAAATCTTGGATTTATAAATACACGAATTGAAATATCAGTTAGAAAAATCGTAATAGCATACTTAATCATTAGGAAATCACCTTTTACTCCCGCCAAAATGATACCTATAAATACAAATAAGAATAATATTCCGGCGGCGGCTCTAATTTCTCTTTCGTTCAAAACTGGGATATTATATCCGGCTACATTTTCTCCAAATCCGAAAACTTTTTTCATTCGATACTCCTATGCAAACTTTTTAGGCTGTTAATTTTTAGTAATAGTAGATTGAATTATTAATATGTATTTTTAGAGAAATATTCTCGCTTCGAAGGTCGTGATGAATACTTCGTCAAAATCTCATATGTATCCAAGAAAGATGTTTTCATATCAGCGATTTCGTTTTTTAACATGAATTTGGATATGCTATCTTGATAAGTTGTATTATCCGGAATTATGATATATTCTCTACCTAAATTTGTCGTCCCTTTGAAGACATAGGTAGGAACAAAATCGACTTTTCCAAGTTTAATATTTTCATTGTTACTATGTTTATTAATCTGAATATTAAGAATTACTCCGGCATCTGAATATCTCCAACGCTGATTAGAGATGAAATTACCAAGCGAATATGCAACCAAAACCGAATCAATTCTTCCGTTAGATTTTAAAATATCGATTGGTTGAATTACATGAGGGTGGCTACCGATAATCACATCAGCTCCACTCTCAACTGTTTTTTGAACAATCATCCTTTGATAATGATTTGGCTCTCGCTTATATTCTTCTCCAAAATGAAAGTAGACAATAATGCAATCAACCTTTTCTCGTACAAACTCAATGTCACTCCTAATTTTCATCGTATCAATATGATTAACCAGATACTCTTTTCCTTTTGGGATGAGTTTACCATTCACTCCGTAGGTATATGCTAAAAATGCAAAACTTATATTGTTAATATTAATGATTCTTATCGAGTCCCTGTCAGTGAAACTTCGATAAGTACCTGTTTGTCCGAGTTTTGTTGAATTGACGATATCAAGTGTTCTCAACACTCCAATCTCACCTCTATCAAACGAATGATTATTCGAAGTAAAGAAAAATTTAAATCCAACATCTTGAAGATCTTTTAAAAATGCATCCGGAGAATTAAAATTAGGGTAACCTGAATAAGTCTGCCTTACACCGGCAGTTACAGTTTCAAAATTACCTGCAACAAAATCAGATTGATTAAAATAATTGCTTACGAAACGATATACGGGTTTAAAATCGAAACTGTCTTTCCCTTTTTGTGCATAATTATATTGTACAGAATGACACATCAAATCACCTACAAAACTCAATGTTACAGTAGATATCGTATCAATAGGTTCAGTAGAGATTAGTTTCTTTTCGAGAGGGATAAAATGAAATGTATTTATCGCAAATACAAACGCAATAAATAATGGTTTTAATGACATATAGGATTAATGAATA
>JAHBUO010000152.1 GCA_019638025.1 Ignavibacteriaceae bacterium | reverse complement strand
GCTAACCACTTTAAATACAGCTTTCCCATTTTCAGCTACAAATATTCCCTTATTATTATCTTTGTTGATGATTGCTGAGTTTGGAACCACAAGCGATTTATCTTTAGTGAACAGCTCAACATTTACACGGCAAAACATTCCCGGCTTAAACCATTTATCGCCGGTATTGCTAAAAAGTACTTTTCCCTCAAAACTTCTCGAATTAATATCTGCCGATTTCGAAATTTGGATGATCCTTCCTTTTACTTTTAATTCAGGTTTAAGCTCAGAATAAATTTCTGCAGCTTGTCCTACTGAAAAATTTGGAATATCTACCTCACCAACATTAATTATCGCTTTCATTTTTACGATGTTTGCAACTACTATTAGCGGAACACCAGGAGTAGCCAGATCACCAATATTTACATTAACTTCCGTAACTACGCCGGAGATTGGACTGGTTAAATCCACACTGTTTTTTGCCGCATCAAAATTTGCCTTTGCAATATTAAACTGAGTTTGTACTCCATCCAGCATTTGTTGAGAGATTGCGCCTTCAGAATAGAGTGATTTCATTCTTTCTAAATCCTTTTGTGAATTTAGAAATCCGGCTTCTGCTTGAAAATATTGTGAAGAGGCACCCGATTTATCTAACTCAATTAGCAATTGCCCGGTTTTAACGTAGTCTCCCACTTTAACATTAACCGATGTAATTCTCTCGGGAATTTTTCCAACAATATTGGCCTGCTCCTCTCCTTCCAGATTTCCACTAAATGATTTTACCACAGAAATATCTTTAATTTCTACATCGGCAAGAGCTACAGCTATAGTATCTGTTACATTTTGCTTGTCGCCGGTGTTCTTTTCATCAGCGTTGGCACCGCAGCCAATTACAAAAAGTATTGCCGTAAAACTCAATAATAATTTTACTTTTCTAAGATGTCTCATTTTATTTTTCCTAATTCTGTTTTGATTCATTAACGATATTTAGACTTACTACATTTTCCCATTCCGCTTTCGCGATCAAGTAATCATATACAGCCTGCGCATAATTAGTATTCGCAAATGCAAGGGCGGCTTGGCTATCAATTAATTCTAATTGTGTTCCCACTCCATTTTTAAATCTGCTTTGCGCAATTTTCAAAGTTTTTTCCGCTTGTTCTAAGTTCTTTTCCTGGGCTTTAATTCTTTTTTTAGCCTCTTCCATATTTAATTTTGCCTGCAATACTTGAATTTTTAGTCCATCAATCAATTTGTTTTTTGTTATTTCTACTTTCTCTTTATCAATTATTGCTTGTTCAATTCTAGCGCCTCTTCTAAATCCATCGAACAATGTATATTGAAGATTTACTCCAACCATAAAAGTTTTTGCCCAATTATAGTTTTTGAACTGAAAAGTGTTATCCTGGCTCTGAAATGCATATTGCCCGAATGCCGATAGGACTGGATAATACTCCGACTTTTCTATAGTTACATTCTTATCAAGCAATGATGCCTGAATTGCCAGTTGCTTTACAGCCGGATGATTGTACACAGCCGTAATACTCATTTCATCAATTGTTGATTGTGGCAATTCTTCGTAACTAAATTTTCCTTTTAAGGATATTTCCTGATTAACGTCGATTGCAGTTATATTTTTTATTAGATTTTTGGCCATTGCGAGATTGTTTTTTGTTTGGGTGAGTGCAGGCGTTGTATTCGCCAACTGAACTTCTGCTCTCAAATTATCATATTCAGAAGCCACACCTTGCTTAAACATAGCCGAAACATTTTCATAATTAGCTTTTGCAACCTCATAATTCTTTCCAGTTACTTCAACAAGTTGTTCCATTAACAATACAGTATAGAATGCTTTTTTAACCGCGAGAATAATATCTTGTTTTGCGTAAGCATTTCCTTCTTTCGACATTTCGGCATATTCATCAGCAATTTGAATTGCAGTATTTACCTTTTGACTATAAATGACCTGGCTAATAGAAACTGAAGCATCAAAATTATTTTTCGCACCAATCTCAAATGTCTGGGTTTGGTCGGTATTATTAAAAGCCGTATTTGGTCCAATAAATAAAACAGGGAGTTTTATGTTTCTGGTATATCTTCCCGCAAAATCAATTCTGGGGAAAGCACTTGCATAGGCTTCATTAATCTGTTCCTCAGCTTTTTGCATTTCCTTTTCAGAATATTTTATATCCCAATTATTTTTTAATGCTTTATCGATCGCCGCATCTAAAGTAAGTTCTAATATTTCAGATGATTTCATTTTTTGATCGACAGTTTGTGCGGTTGTAATTTGTAATACCGCTAAAAATAGGATTAATAGTCGTTTCACATTTTCCTCTAATTATCTTTCGAAATTCCTTTAAAAATTATTTCCGTCAGCATTGCTACGTGCTCATCAATGCTTAAACTTTCTATCTGTTTGTGATAAATTAAATCGAGTATGAAAGGGAAAACCATATTCTGATACAGTATCGAAAAGTGAAGTGGATTTACTTTAATAATTTCATTTTCTGAAATCCCCTTTATAATTCTTGTTTGCATTATTTTATTAGTCTGGTGGATATACTCAATAAACTCACCCCGGTCTTTATTAAAATTATTTACCTTCATCTGATTGATATAATGCTCGGCTAGAAGTATAAATGCTTCCTGATTTTCCAAGCAATACCCGAACATTTCACGAGTATAGATTCTGATGAAATCCTCAAAATTTTTTCCTTCTCCATCCGCCTTCTTAATGGCTTCAAGATTTGAAACCAACACATCTTCTATAATA
>JAHBUO010000151.1 GCA_019638025.1 Ignavibacteriaceae bacterium | reverse complement strand
GTGAAGTTATTACCATTTCGACATTATACTTTTTGAAGGTGTCATTGCAGATGACTAAGCCGAGTAGTAACTCGCTAGTTATGCCAGTGAGTTGTACTGAAGGCTTAAGTTGCATTTGGGGTTTCCTTAAAAGTAATGTTTTATAGTTTTTTATAAATGATTATTCTTTTCAATTTATGGATTAGACTTCTTGTTCCTTTCTCTTGAAAGAAAGGAACCGAAAGTTCAAGACTGCAAATTCTTGCCGGAGTATTCGTTCACAAATCGGAAAAAATTTAATACACGATGTAATTGGCTATGTAAAAATTTTTTCTTTTCGATTTGCTCACTCATACTACATCCCCGTCAAGAATTTAAGGTCGTAAAAAATCTACTTAACGCCATTTTATTGATGCGCGGGAGTTCTTCCAAACAATTTTGTTTTAGCATGATTAATATTATTCTTTTTCTATGTTGTTCTTGATTAATGCTATATCTATATGGATTGATTCGAGCTTGGAGTTTATTTGTGTAAATCGTTCTAGATAATTAAACTTTACATCATTGATTGATTTTTCATTCTGAATAGAACGCTTGTATAATTCAATTAAAAACCAGGATATTATGGATATGACAAGTGTTAACAATACGTTGAATAATATGGGAATGATTTGGTTCATTGCAAAGTAGCTACTTCATGAATACTTTGGGATCGGTCAATGCAATTTTTTTGTGTGTAAGTAGCGAGTATACAATACCTAGTACTAATGATACTATAGCAGCGATAATCTCTTCTACTGATTGATTGGATATTCCAAGTGAGATTAATACACCGGCGCCAACTTTTAAGATCCATTGAACTATCTTCCCTACTAAAAAATCTTTGATTGTATTCCACATTTTAATTTCTCCTTCAGTTTTTGCGTGATAATATTTTGCTTTTATGAATTCGATAAATGATAGTTCTGTAATTGGAATGGGTTTTTCTATTTTCTCGCCAAGCTGACTTAAATAAATTTGTTTATTATTAGTCACTGGGATTTTTTCAAGAGGCTTCGGTTCGATATCAAGTGTAATTTTTGACATAATGATTAAACATACCTTATAGATAAAGATTTATCTCAATAGGAAATTGATTTGGCATATAGTCATCAGCATCATCACCTTCAGATACATCGTAAGTATAAAGTTCTATGAAGCCATCAAGAATAAACCAGCCAACCATCGCTCCATTAATTGGATCACTAAATCATAATACTATTACTCAACATAGATGGCGCCGGCATGGAGGAGAATGCGGATTAATTGTCCGGCACCCGTGGCAGTATCCAATGCTAAGCCGGCAATTGTATCACCGACGGTACAAGGTACAGCAAGACCATTGACGTTATGAGCTACCGAACGACCTTTTATTATCGCTGATCCCGTTTTAACAAGAGCTATACCAGAGACTATTACAGGCGCGTTGGTATTGGCATTGGTGTCAGCCGTAATAACGCCGAGCACTCTTCCACCAATCCCTTGGAATACATCCCCTTCAATTCTTACAAATGTATTTTTTAATGCGTTAAATGTTACCGGCAGTGTTGTGATTAATAAAGGCTGTTCGGTTAGCATAAAGGTTCTCCTTAATTGTTTTTATTCAATTTTGATTTTTTCTTGCGGGGACTCACTCCCTCTTGCTGAGGGGGGTTTTCTTCTTCTTTATTTTCTTCTTCTTTTACCGGAACAGTATTTGGTAATGTTGCTGCGACATCAACGGGTAATTCAACGAGTGACCCTACGGGGTTGTATTTTCCTTTGTAGAAGAGTGAGTGGGTTGTGATTTTGTAGAGCATTAAATGCCTCATTTAATTGTCAATTCAATCATTAAAAGATTACTGACTGCCATGGTGGATAAACCCGCCAAAAAAAGGCGGGTAAAACTGCCAAGTAATGGATGATTGTTCCTTTCTCTTGAAAGAAAGGAACCGAAAGTTCAAGACTGCAAATTCTTGTCGGAGTATTCGTTCACAAATCGGAAAAAATTTAATACATGACGTAGTTAGCTACGTAAAAATTTTTTCTTTTCGATTTACTCACTCATACTGCATCCCCGCCAAGAATTTGAGGTCGCAAAAAATCTGCTTAACGCCATTTTATTGAGGCGCGGGAATTCTTAAAGCATTCTTTAAAAGAACAATCAATTATTAATTTGTATCTTTTATTAGGAAGCCAGCATCAGCACCGACAATCTTTGCTGTGAAGATGTCTGTATTACGCACTATCGAGATTTTACCATTCTCAACATATTTATCTACTACCGGATTGCTTTTCTTACGCAATGTATATGCAAATGAGGGTTCGTAAATATTCCTAGCTACATTCTGTTGTTTTGCCGGTACATATGCTAGTATTGCGTTATCTTGCCATATATCTACAAACTCGCCGGCGTCATTTACAAATACTGATTTGCCTACATAAAGATTTTCGAATCCTAACAATTGTCGGAGTAGTTCTTCTGTGAGAATTGAATGTTCGGTATATTTAATCCGGTCCAATACCAAAGGATGGTTTTTTAATGCCGAAAATGTTGATGAACCAATCAAAAGGGTATTTGGATGCCGGGCGATTTTTGATCTTACTACATCTCGAGCTGAATCAATTACCAGAAACGGATTGCTCGTTTCAAGTGTAAATTTATCGGCTGCAGATAGTATTGCCACATTAGAGGATGGATAGTTATCTGCATTCTGCGAAAGATCAGCTGTAATCTTTTCAAGTCGGAGTTGAATTCCTTCACTTACCACTAATGCTGCATGAAGTTCTAAATTTGCCAGATCTTCATCTATTTCACGGTAGTCCATAGGATATTCAAGATCATGCTCTGTGAGTACATAATCAATTGTGGTTCTTCCTTCCGGAGAGATACGATTTGATTTTGCGCGAATAGCTCTTTCGGTGTTATATACCCGGAATGCTTCTGCATTAAATTGGGGAATCTTACCCCCTTCTTTTGTAACATCAACAACAGGAAATAGGTTGGTACCAATTAAGTTGGCGTTGGTGTATCCACGAGCTACATTTGTTAATACTTCGTCTACGACGCGAAGGTTTGAGAGTTGATCACTCATTTTATTATCTCCTATGAGAGTAGTTCATATATGTGCTCATACTTTTCTTGATCCCGTTAGAATCAAAGATTGTATGTAATTTGCTTTACTTTTCTCTTGATAGAAAAGTAACAAAAGATCAAGGCTGTAAAAAAATGATGGAGAATTGCGCTTGCTACACTAATGAAATTGAACTCATACCGATTCCATCGGGATTCAAATAGCAATTTCC
>JAHBUO010000150.1 GCA_019638025.1 Ignavibacteriaceae bacterium | reverse complement strand
TGCATTAGCAAATAAAGAGCTGGGATTTGAACCAACTCACAATTCATTGGAAGAAGAGTCAGCATGACAAAATTATCGGTTTGCATGATAGTTAAGGATGAGGAAAAGTATCTTCCTGAAAGTCTTGAGTCGGTTAAGACAATCGCAGAAGAAATTGTTGTGGTTGATACCGGTTCAACTGATAATTCAGTAGGAATAGCTAAAATGTATGGTGCTCATGTTTACCCCTTTCAATGGACCAACGATTTTTCCGTCGCCAGAAATTTTGCCATTTCAAAATGCTCTGGTGATTTTATACTCTTTCTTGATGCTGATGAAAAAGTTACTTCAGCCTCATGTAATGAAATTACATCTCATATTCAGATAAAACAAAAAACAGCTTTTTACTGTGATGTTTACAAGAATGATTATAAGATCGGCAGAAAATTCATTAAGAGAACGCCTAGACTGGTGGCAAATAATGAAACAATAAAATTTATTGGCAGAGTGAATGAACAAATTGAGACATCACTTCATGAACATGGGTATTCGATTATCCCATCACGAATTCAAATTAAACATTTTGGTTATGAAGCTGCGGATGAGAAAATAAAGAAGCGTATCAATCGATATTTCCCTATTCTGTTAGAAGAATATGAATTGCATAAATCTCCGAGTCTGGCGTTTAGTATTGCCGTTGCGTGCGAAACTATAAAAGATGAAACACTTGCCACTCATTATTTCAAAATTGTTGCTGATTCAACTAAATTGGATAGATCTTTACGGGGATATGCGTACACTGCGCTTGCTTTCTATTCTCATCAGGAAAGGATTGTACAAGAATCTGAAAAAAATATAAATTTTTCATTAAAGCTGTGTGAGAGACAACCTTTTGGGCACCTTCTTTCATCGAGAATATCATTAAGAAAAAATGAATTTAATTTGGCAGAAGAAAAGTGCAAGAGGGCTTACATATTAAATCAAGATTTTTTAACACGTAGTCAAGAATTTCAGTTCGCTGTTACAGTCTACCAGGAAGAACTGCTTTACTTTGGAATAACACTTTCCCTAAAAAATAGAAACACTCCAAATTATCAGTTCTATCAAAAGGAATTGATAATGTATTATAAAAGTATAGATGAAAGAGATAGCCAGAATAGATCTGATGTTATCAAAAAAATATTCTTGAACATTCCAATTAATGATGATGAAGTGCAGGTATTGATTAAAATGATAAATAAAAACAGTTTGAGTTTTTTTATTTATATGCTGGGAAGTTATCCTAATAAAAAACAATTAATCGTGATACTGCAAAGTATTCTAACGCAATTCCCAAATAGTCTTGAAGCTCAAAAATTATTGGCAAAAATACTTGATGAACATGGCAGAGTAGATGACGCGGTTAGAGTTATGGAGAGGATAATTGAAGTTGATCAAAGTGATGTAACAATTTTCTTCTATTTAATTTCATACTATTTGAAGCAAGGACAGGAAAGTAAAATAAAGCCTGTAATTGAGAAGATAGAAAAAAATTTTTCACATCTCCCGGATGTGATGTCGCGAGTAAGAACTCTTCGCAGAAAACTGCTTACTTTTACTACAGTTCCCCTTTAATTATGAGGTATTCATGAGTCGTTTAACCGTTGCTATGATTGTTAAGAATGAGGAAAAATATTTAAAAGATTGTCTACTTTCAATTAAGGATGTGGCTGACGAAATAGTAATAGTTGATACCGGTTCAACCGATAAAACAAAGCAGATTGCAGCTGAATTTGGCGCAAAAATATATGACTATGTATGGATAAATGATTTTTCTGCGGCAAGAAATTATTCATTGCAACAATCTACCGGCGAGTGGATTTTATATATCGACGCAGATGAAAGACTGGACAGTAGTTCGATACCAGAATTAAAAAAGATTATTTCGAATAAAACATTATCGGGGTGCTATTGTACCGTGCTAAGTTATGATTCAGGCGAAAGCCGGGATAATTCTTTGAGGTATCCAAGATTGTTTTTTAATTCCCCCGAAATAAAATTTGAAGGAAGAGTACACGAGCAGATCGGCGCATCACTCGTAAGAAATAATTATCAGTTGTTAAATTCAAACATTTTAATTCATCACCTGGGATATAATATTTCGAAAGATGAACAAAAGAATAAGGCGTTAAGAAATCTTACACTTTTAAAAGCAGAATATGAGTTTAATAAATCAGCATACATTGCCTTTCAATTAGCGCAATCATATAATGTTGTTGATGATATGGATAGTGCGAAAAAGTACTTTGAAATTGCTGCTAACAGTAATGATCTGGATAAATCATTACGCGCGCAGAGTTATGCTTCTCTAGCTTTAATAGCTCACGCAAACAACAATATAAAGGATGCTGAAAAGTACATACAATCGGCAATAAAATTAGATAACCGCCAGCCCTTTTCACATCTGCTTGCCGCAAAAATCTCATTAAGAGGAGGTGACCAAGTAAGGGCCGAAGAGAGATGCTTAACTGCATATAAGCTCAATAAAAATATTTCTACGGATAAAGAGAGATCCAATTTAGTTGTGATACTTGACCTGGAAGAAGTCATTTATTTTGGATTAACAATTGCGCTGCAAAATCAAAATTCAAATAATATTGGATTTTATCAGAAGGAATTATCAGCTTACTATAATAGTAAAGGAAATGAAAATGGACCTTTAAAGTTGGCAGTAATTCAGAAATTATTCTGCTGTAGTCAATTGAGTGCGGTTGAAGAAAAAATGATAATAAAGCTAGCAAACAGATACACGCTTAATTTATTATTAACATTACTTGTAATTAATCCTAATAAGCAACAAATTCTTGAGATCACTAAAAATCTGCTTAATAAATTTCCCGATTCAATCGAAATCAAAAAAATATTATCAAAACTTTTAGATGACGCGGGAAAATTGGACGAAGCAATTCAAATATTAGAAAATGTTGTTGAGAAAGAAGAGTATGACCCGGCTATTCTGTTCTATCTTATCTCTTTCTACTTGAAAAATGGGAGTGCAGAGAAGATTAATTCGATTGTTATGCTTCTTGAAAAAAAATATGCTAATATTCCAGAAATTGCGGAAAGGGTTAATAGATTAAAAGAAAAACTAGCTATTCATAATAGCAGACCGCAGTAGAACAAAATATTATTAGATAAATGTTTTTGCTCAACCTCACTTAGAAACTCCTTTATTAATTAGCTTTATCTCTTGTGCTATGAGTATCTTCAATTCGCCCAGTTGCAAACAATCAAATCACCAAGCAATTTTCAATTCTAACTGCATATATACTACGATAAATGCCCATAAAATTTTTTTTATTTTTTTCTGACAAAT
>JAHBUO010000149.1 GCA_019638025.1 Ignavibacteriaceae bacterium | reverse complement strand
AAAAAGTTGACAATAAAATAAAAACAGAACTTTCAAAAACAGACGAGGGCTATGGCAACATAATTGCTGAATTAAATAAATGTTTAGATGATGATAAAAAATTAGAATACATCTCTAGCTTTTCTCCAAATATTCAAGAAATTCTATTAAACTCAATTAATACTGGCCATATTAAATCATTGAGTAATTCACAAATATTTACGTATACTACTGATAATGAATTGGAAATGGCACTTAAGTATCCACTTGATAAATGGAGAATATTTCTACATCCTGTACAAAAGACAATCGCCCTTCATAATCCGAACATAAATGTTTTAGTGAGTGGGTTTGCTGGTACTGGGAAAACAGTTGTATTAATTCATAGGTTAAAATACATAATAAGTCTTAATTCATTTGATCAAATAATAGTACTTCTTCCAACTGAAGAATTAAAGTTATTAGTTTCTGAAATGTTAAATAAAATTATTGATGATATTCCATCAAATGTAATAATAATGGTTCCATCTGCTAAAAAAGATTTTAAATATTTTATTAAAAACATTCAGCTATCATTTAAGTGTCATATTCTTATTGACGAATTTCAATTATTTGGCTTACATTACTTCCGCCATTTTGATATTCTTTTACAAAATAAAAATATTTATTGGACCATTCTGTTCGATCCCGCCCAAAAATATTACCCAATACAATTCGATAAATTTCTAAATGATAATTTTATTCCAATATATTTATATTATGCTTATCGCAATACTAAGCAGATTCTGGATTACTCTAATAAGTATAAAGATAAATATTTGCAAATTAAGACAGAGATACCATCCTCATTTTATCCACCAGAACCAATTACTACAATTAATGGCTTACCAATAAAATTATTATCTACATCATTTGACAAACTTGATGAGACGATTAACAAAGAAGTAGACTTTCTTTTAAGCAAATATGAAGATGATGAGATTGTATTAATTAATAATTATCCTTATGAATCAGTCCTTCGACCACGTGGGATAAAATTTAATTTAGAAAAATGGAAAATTAAAACGGTGGCATATTCAAAAACAAGTGGCTTGGAATATAAAGCTGGTATTATTCTTGGTGGGGACAGAATCAAGGTCGATAATCGTAAGGATCTAGCAAATGCTTACACATATATATCAATAACTAGATTTAGAGATTATGTAATATTGATAAATATTTTTTCGAACAGCATATAACCCGCAAATCAAAGCGACTGCTTTAAACGTTGCGGCACTGTGCAAGTTATTGGCGTTAGTTGTAAAAGTAAATTGCTCTTTGACTGTAGTTGAGTAAACGAAGTTATTAATAAATTATTGGCATTGGCTTTTCAGTGTTGCATTGCAGTTTTGGGCAGCGCTTTATTTGCCACGCCGTTATAACGCGTAGTAGGTAATTATGAATATATATCATGAAAATTATAATAAAAGTTGGGCACTGTGCATTGGTATAAATAAATATAAATATGCCCCTCTGTTAGATTATGCTGCAAATGATGCTAGAGAATTTAGTAGGCTATTAATTGATATTTATGGATTTGATGAACAACACGTTTCTCTATTGCTTGATGAGGATGCCACTAGAGAAAACATATTTAAGCAATATCTAAGTTATTCAAATAAGGTTGAACTTGATGATAGAATAATAATATTCTATGCTGGCCATGGTCATACTATTCTTGGAACTCGAGGTGAGATAGGCTTCTTAGTCCCGCATGATGGAAACACGGAAGATTTATCATCTTTACTAAGATGGGATGATTTAACAAGAAATTCTGAATTGATTCAAGCAAAACATATGTTCTTTTTATTAGATGCATGTTTTAGTGGTTTAGCAATTACAAGAGCGTTGCCGAGAGGAAGCATGCGTTTTGTTAATGATATGTTGAAGCGCTTTTCTAGACAAGTTATAGCTGCTGGAAAAGCTAATCAAACTGTATCGGATTCAGGCGGTCCTTTACCAGAGCATTCAATATTTACCGGGTATCTAATTAATGGCTTGAAAGGTGAAGCAGAAGGAACTGATAAAATTATTACTGCGAATGGATTAATGTCCTATCTATATGAGAAGGTTTCCAAAGATTATCGATCAAATCAAACACCTCATTTTGGTTATTTTGATGGAGATGGAGATTGCATTCTAAAGCTAATTGAAACTACTATGTCTGATAAAAAAGAAGGAATCGTTGAAGATAGGTTGTTTGAAGTTCCGATAACGACTAATGATGAAATTGTGAATTCTGAACTTGGATTTCTTGATAAAATCAAGATGTATATTTCAGAACCAAAATACAAAATAAAAATAGATGATTTAATTACAGCACAAACAAAACAGTTATTAGCTCAGATTACTCCTCAGAAATTCCCACTTGATGAAAGTAATATGTCGGAGGAAAATATTAGACAGCGATTATGGTCATACGAGAATGTAACGCTGAATATTAGAACTCTTTCAATAGCCCTTTCATATTGGGGTGATCAAACTCAAAAATCATTACAATTCAAAATTATTTCTAGACTTAGTGATCATTTAACTTACAACGGGGGAATAAAAGGTTGGATTGCTCTAAGATGGTATCCACTTATTTTAGAAATGTATAGCATAGGAATACCATTAATAATCAGCCAAGATTATAACTCTTTATATTCATTACTAAACTATGAAGTTACTTCGTTTGATTCTCAATCAGATTCAAAGCCATTTATCTTAGCTTTCGGCTCAGCAATCTCAGAAATAAATTCAACAGACGTAATGAAAATTTTAAAAGAACATGAGCGACATTTTGTTCCATTCAATGAATATTTATTTAAAACGCTTCAACCTCTTTTTGAAGATGTTTTATTTATTGGAAAAAACTATGAATTCTTATTTGATAGATTTGAAATTCTCATAAGTTTAGTACACGCTGATATCTTAGGGAATCAACAATATGGACATTATAGGGGGCCTTTAGGTCCATTCGGATATAAATATAGAAGTAGATCTGGATTGCGAAATCCTGTCTTAAGATTTAAAAAAGAAGCATTTGATCAAAAAGATAATTGGATTGTTTTGAAATCTGGTTTCTTCAATTCTTCCTTTGAACGCTTTGAAAAAACATTTACACATTTTGAAGAAATATTGAAAAAATTAAATTGGTATTAAATCGCGTTATAACCCGCCGCTCAACACGGACAGCGTTTTTCAAAGCGGCTTAGTTCTAATTATTATGTTGAGTTTGCAAAGTATTGTTGCTCTTTAAAGTAGGTTGTTCTAAGAAACATTTAATAAATAAAAAGTTGTTGCAACTATTCGGTATTGCTGTTCTTGGCTGCCGGTTAGCGGCAACGCCGTTATACCACAATGTATGAT
>JAHBUO010000015.1 GCA_019638025.1 Ignavibacteriaceae bacterium | reverse complement strand
TAGAAATACACATATTAATAAACTGATGGATAAAAGAGTGAGGGTTTCAAACTCGCATAAGTTGATGCTTCTCCTTAAATCTATTATTGAAGTTAAGGTGCTTAGGACGTGTTAAGCAGATGGTATTTTTATAATTTTTTGTTTTTTTTGTTCTCTATCACCGTCTCCGATTCTTTAGCTACGGAGACTAATGAATTAGAACTAATACGAAAATCATTTTATTCAGCTGTCGAAGATGAAAAAGAAACTGAAGTATTATTTAGTCAGTTAAAAGTAATTCTCGACAAACAGAAAAATAATGCTGCTCCTATTATTATAGCTTATTATGGGGCAACAGAAACACTATTAGGTAAACACGCACTCAACCCATACAAAAAATGGAATAAACTAAAATCCGGATTAGAAAAAATAGCTGCCGCCATTGAACAAAGTCCAAAGGATCTCGAAATCAGATTTTTAAGATTCTCTATTCTTCATCACCTGCCAAGTTTCCTAGGTTTTTCTGATGAACGAAATGAAGACAAAGGTGTAATTTATAACCTTCTTCTTCAGAAAAATTATTCTGCATTAGAATTCAAAATACAGAAAGGAATAATTGAGTTTATGATTGAATCTGAACGACTTTCTAAATCACAGAATGCGCGTTTAAGAAAACTACTCGATGAATAATCACGATGAAATTGTATTTAATTCTGAATGTCTTAATAATTAGCGTACCTCTTCTTTTTAGTTTTGAAAAAAAAATATCTTTCTTTAAAAAGTTCAGAAGTTATCTTTTCTCAATTTCGATTGTGAGCATAGTTTATATTGTTTGGGATATAATTGCGACAGCTCGAGGAGATTGGAGTTTTAATTCTAACTATCTACTAGGCATAAATATTTTTAATCTGCCTATTGAAGAAGTTTTATTTTTCATAACCGTTCCTTATGCATGCTTGTTTATATACGAGACAGTTAAATTCTATCTACCCGAAAAGAATTTAAAACTGCCCAATATATTTTATGATGTTGCATCAATGTTGATTATTCTAATTGCAATAATTTTTATAAATCAAGATTACACGTTCACAGTACTCCTATTTTCAGCCCTTTTTTTAGTTTGCACAAGAGTATTTCAGGCGGAGCTACTTCATTCAAGCAATTACTGGCTAACTTTAGTGATAACTTATATTCCGTTTATTATTGTAAATTATATTTTGACTTCCACACCGATTGTAAGTTATAGCGATAATGCAATTTGGGGATTACGTTTTACAACCATTCCTTTAGAGGACTTTTTTTATTCCTTTTCGATGATTTCATGGTGGATATTTTTTTATAATTTAGCAGAAAAGAAATTCACAAATAAATGAGCAGAAAAATTGGGGTCATAGGGGGAGGGTTTGGCGGATTATCAGCCGCTATACGATTAGCTAAGCTGGGTTTTAATGTCGATTTATTTGAGCAAAATGAAACTGTTGGTGGGAAAGCTAATTCAATCTCATTAGATGGTTTTCGATTTGATACCGGACCTTCATTACTAACAATGCCTTTCGTTCTAAATGAATTATTTGATTTTGTCGATGAGGAAATTAATGACTACATTCAGTTACAATCTCTCGATATTCTTTGCAAGTATTTCTATTCGGATGGACTCACGGTTAATGCATATTCAGATAGGGGAAAATTGATTAACGAATTTTCTACTAAATTTGGTGAATCAGAAAAGTTGATTGAAAAGTACTTAAACTATTCGAAGCAAATCTATGATTTAACAGCTGAATTATTCTTATTTAAGAGCTTTAGTGAAATCTCAACTTTCCTCAATTTATCTGCATTAAAGACTTTGCTCCAAATAAATAAGTTAGATACATTCAGAACAATGCATGTAGCTAATGAATCATTTTTCAACAACAAAAAAGCAATTCAATTATTTGATAGATATGCAACTTATAACGGTTCAAATCCTTACTTGGCACCCGCAACCTTGAATATCATACAGCACGTTGAATATAACCTTGGAGCATTCATTGCAAAAAAAGGAATCTATTCAATTTCACTGGCCCTTGAATCAATCGCAAAAAACGTTGGGGTAAATATTTATAAAAGCTCAAAGGTCGAACAAATCCTTCATGAGAAAAAAAGAGTTGATGGATTAGTAATAAATGAGAATGTTAAAAAGTATCATGCAATAATTTCAAATAGTGATGTAAATAATACATATAAAAATTTACTTGGTGATAACTCTTCAAAGAGTGCAATCAAATATTCTAAACTTCAACCATCATCGTCAGCGATTGTGTTTTACTGGGGTGTAAAAGGGAATTACGATAATTTAGAAATTCATAATATCCTCTTTTCTGACGATTATCAAAATGAATTTGATGAAATATTTACAAAAAAAAGTATCCCAAGTGACCCTACTATTTATATTTATGTATCATCAAAATTTAACTCCGAGGATGCTCCTCCAAACTCAGAAAACTGGTTTGTTATGATAAATGCCCCTTTTAATAGTGGTCAAGAGTGGAAGATTGAAATTGAAAAACTTAGAGAAATAATTATAAGAAAGATTGAACGACAGTTAGGAATTTCACTTCGTGAAAATATTGTATGTGAAAGTATTCTGAATCCGTTAAAAATAGAAAGTAAAACTTCATCCATGTACGGAAGTTTATATGGAATTTCATCAAATAATAAATATGCGGCATTTTTACGACAACGAAACCGTTCTAAAGAGTACAAAGGCTTGTATTTCTGCGGTGGAAGTGCTCATCCGGGTGGCGGTATTCCATTAGTTCTATTATCGGGAAAAATAACTGCAGAATTAGTTGAGAAAGATTTTAAGTGATACCCGCTAATCACAAATATTGGGCTAGAACTTTGTTTAATTTCTATATTGATAGGAAATTGAAAAAATCTTTCGGTAATTTTTATTTGATTAACTCTCCCCCCAGCTTGTCAATTAAAGATGGACTCATTGTTACACCAAATCATTTTTCATGGTGGGATGGTTTTTTTATAGACTTCATTTCTCGAAGGTATTATCTTGGTAGAAAGTTCTATATAATGATGTTGGAAGAACAGCTTACTAAATATGGTTTTTTCAAGTATCTCGGTGCTTATTCAATTAAGCTTTCGAATCCTAAGAGTATTATCGAGACCATTGATTACAGCAGAAAATTGATTGAGGATGAGAATTCATTCGTAGTTGTTTATCCGCAGGGAGAGATTCAACCATTTGATATTGAACCAATCGAAATCAAAAAAGGTTTACGAAATATAACAAAGGGGTTGAAAAAGCAGACGTTCGTTCTTCCCATTGCATTTAAAGTTCAGTATGATAATCAGCAAACACCTGATGTCTATGTTAGATTTGGAGAATTAGTTAATGTTCAAACTGTTCATAAAAATTATGATTCTTATTTTGAGTGTTTTGTTAATAATATCAAACAATGCTCTAAAGAAGCAACCTATAAAAATAAAAGTGTAAATCTTTTTGAGTAAAAAGTGGATGTGTTATACATAATAAGTATTACAATAGTTGCAGTTTTTCTTATTGTCTCATTGACAAATCTAATAGCAGCTAGATCAATTATGGTAACTGCAGATAATACTGATATAAATCAAAATTACTCTGTCTTAATTCCTGCTCGAAATGAAGAAAATAATATTCGGAAAATTTTAGATTCTATTTTAAACCAGACCTTTCCTCCATTTGAAGTAATTGTGTTGGATGATAACTCAACAGACTTGACTAATGAATTAGTAAGGGAGTACTCTAATCGATATTCAAATATACAGTTAGTAAGAGGAGAACCTCTACCAAGTAATTGGCTGGGTAAAAATTGGGCTTGTCACCAGCTTGCTAATAAAGCCACTACTGATTATTTGATGTTCGTCGATTCCGATGTTACTCTAAATAAAAATGCATTTAAAAGTCTGTTAAACAAGTTCTTGAAACAAAATGCAGATTTACTTTCAGTCTTCCCCACACAAAAACTTAAAGGATTAGGCGATGCTCTTGTAGTTCCATTAATGAATTGGATTCTCCTTTCATTACTACCACTCCAACTTGTTTATAAATCTAAGAATAAATCATTTGTAGCTGCGAACGGACAGCTTCTTCTGATTAAAAAGAATGTTTATAACCAAATTGGTGGACATGCTGAGGTAAAATACGAAGTTGTTGAAGATATGGAAATTGCGCGAAGAGCAAAGGGGAGTGGATTTAAGTTGGTTACACTTCTTGGTGGAAATAATGTTTTTTGCACAATGTATGATGGTTTTATTAAAGCTATAAATGGTTATACGAAAAATTTTTATTTGGGATTTAAAACACCCAAATTTGCTTTTATCTTCTTCGTATTAGTAATAGTTGTTTCGATGATTTATCCATTTATTGCTGTTTGGTTTAAATCTGATTATTTATTTCACATAGTATTGATTATCATCAATCGAATAATCGTATCAAGTCTTTCGAATCAGTCAATATTTATGAATATTCTTTTACATCCATTGCAATTTGTTGTTATGTTATTTGTCGGATTAACTTCGGTAATTAAAACTCACTCAGGTACTATTGAGTGGAAAGGTAGAAATATCGTCTGATGAAGATTATTATTCTGAAGTATAAAGAAGAAGCTTTCCTCTCGGTAATTTATCTTGTCGGAATTGTTGGTCATTCAGTAAATTCCCTTCTTCCACTAATGAAAGTTTTAACTCCATACACATTGTTAATTTCTGTAGTCATTGTATCAATGAAACTATTTCGATTAGATAGCCTCAAGGTTTTCTATTGGGGTTTGGTAACTTTTTTAATTACATATCTTACAGAAGTGATTGGAGTTAAAACAGGATTGATTTTTGGGGAGTATTCTTACGGAAATGTTCTTGGGATAAAACTTTTTGATGTTCCAATAATAATTGGGTTAAATTGGGTTTTTGTTATTCTGGGATTGATAAATCTATTTCAGAAGTTTAAAACCAATAATTTCTTTAAAGGGCTTTATGTGGGAATAGGAGCAGTTGCTTTTGATTTTATCCTTGAACCGGTTGCGATTTCCCTTACTTATTGGAGTTGGGACGATATTAAAATTCCGTTACAAAATTACATCGCTTGGTTCGTTTTGGCTTATGTTTTTTATTTGCTATTCGCTTACTTTAAGATAGAACTACGAACTACTATTTCGAGAAATTATTTTATTATACAAACAATATTTTTTATAGTGCTAAGAGTTGGAGTCCTTTGATGGGAATTGTAGTTGCAATAATAATTATCTCTTTGTGGGGATCTCATTTAACTTATCTCCTATTTTATACAAATATAGATTTTGCAAATCCTATATTATACCTTCATATTTTAGTACAAGCTTATTTATACACCGGATTATTTATTACTGCACACGATGCGATGCATGGAACTGTTGCTCAATCGAAAAGAATTAATAAAGCAATTGGTATGCTCGCAACTTTTTTATTTGCCGGAATGTCATTTAATAGATTAATAAAAAATCATTTTCTTCATCATAAATATCCGGGAGAGGAAAATGACCCTGATTTTAACGTTAAATCACAAAACTTTTTTGTTTGGTGGTTGAGTTTTATGGTTAGATATACAACTTTAGCTCAAATCATTATTATGGGTCTCCTTTTCAACGTTCTAAAAATTTTTGCTGATGAGATTAACATTTGGTTTTACTGGGTAATTCCGGCATTTCTTGGAACATTACAACTATTTTATTTTGGTACCTACCAACCACACAAAAAACCTCACACTGATGATATGCAACCTCACAATGCAAGGTCTCAAAAGTTAAATCATTTGTGGGCGATGATTAGTTGCTACTTTTTTGGTTATCACCATGAACATCATGAATCCCCCAAAACACCTTGGTGGAAATTGTATCAACTTAAAGAGAGAATTGTTAATGGCTAAAACCAATGCAGTTAGAATTCTTGAATCAGCAAAAATACCGTTTACCTTATCACACTATGAAGTAGATGAATCTGATTTATCTGCTACAAATGTAGCTCAAAAAATCGGTGTAGATGTTGAGTCTGTCTTTAAAACTTTAATTGCAAATGGCGATAAAACCGGAATTTGTGTATTCTGCATACCCGGGAATGAAGAATTAAATTTGAAGAAAGCAGCTAAATGTTCAGGTAATAAAAGTATTGAAATGATTAAGGTAAAGGACATTTTGGAAATCACCGGTTATATTCGTGGTGGATGTTCTCCAATCGGAATGAGAAAGTCTTTTCCGACTTATATCGATGAAACAGCACAAATTTTTGAAGAAATTTTTATTAGTGCCGGAGTTAGGGGGACACAAATTTGTTTAGAACCAACTCTTCTTGCTAACTTAATTTCAGCGGAGTTTGCCGATTTAATTTAGTTTTTCAAAAAGAATGAATTTGCTTTATCAATCAATTTAAATTCTGAAATAACTTGCATCTTTTTTACATAACTTCTTTTTCTCATACCAACCAACACAGAACTAACTTCTTCTAACGATTGCAATAGGTGAATCGCTTTTTGTGAAATATCAATCGAATCTAAATCATTGTTAAAATGGTTATTCAGCTCGCTGATTGTCGGGGCTAGGAAAATGTCATGCAATTTCGCCAAGTGACTTTGAATTGCATCCAGCAAAATATTTGATGAAACAGCATAGGTATTTAATAAGTTAGTCAGTTCATCGCTCAATACATCTAACTTGTTGAGGGATGAAAGAACATAGTTTGCTCTTGGGATAAAGTATTGTTGCTTCATTTCAATGAACTGAGTAGGGTTGTCAAACTTTTTAAAATAAACAGAAAGAACTTCTCCAAGCGAAAGACAATCAAAATAGCTTTTTAAGTCAGAACTGTTAATTTGAAAACCTTCAATTGAAATTTTAATTCGGTTTTCAAGTTCGGTTACATCTTTTATAAGCTTGAGAATTTCGGATTTTGAATAATTTTCATTTTGTGGAAATGAAGCGAGTCTATAAAGTTTATTCTTAACAATCGCATTTAAAGGACGATTAACTAATACTCCAATATTGTTGTTTTGAGCAATTTTGAGAACAGAGTTTTCATAGTTGCTCAATCCCCCTTTTTCTATAAGATTCATCGGTAATTGAATCACTGCAAAATGATTTTCAGATGAAATCTCATCGGTCAATTTTAAAATCTCACTCAATGATGTGAAGTCATGATAGTCAATGGTTAATGGAAAAGTGTTTGAAGAAATGCCATAGAATCCAATTCTTCCTTTTTTAACTTCTTCTTCTAAATAAATGAAAGCCTGCTTTATTCTTCGATAATATTCTTTTCGGTGGTACATAATTGAATCATAAGAGTTATAATTCAGAAAATACTCCGGATTATGAAGCAGATATATATCGATTTTATCCAACTTCATTCTTTCTAAAGAATATGAAATTTGATTCTCTAAAAAATCGGGATGAATGCAATGCCAAAGTTCGGGAGAACATTTAGTTACCTCCGGAAATGGAGTTCCATGAATTTCTTTTTGCTTTGCTATTTCTAAATTTTTTCCTTGTAAGTATCCCCCTTTTGAGACAATTACCAAATCTTCTCTTTTTATCAAATTGTTTCCGATTAGTTGATGAACAACTTTACCAATTAATATTTCGCTTCCGCCATCAGAATAATTAGAAGAAGTATCAATCAAATTAAATCCTGATAATATTGAATCTGAAAGGGAATCAGAGTGCTCCGGGATTCTGTAGTCCACTCTGTAACTCCCAAATCCAATTTTTGATACTTTTAGTCCGGTTTTGCCTAAAATCGAATAATGCATAATAGCTCACTTAGGGGAAGAAAAATTATTTTTATTTAGATTCATTTTTTAATATTTTTGGATTCAAATTTAAGGAGAATACCGTTATGGCAAAACAGCAGAGCTTTTCTGATAAAGCTAAATCTAAAAAAAGAGATACCGGAGTAAATGTAAAAGTTATCAAAACTGTTAAAACCGGTAAAGGGAATTTTAAGTTTAACGAAAAGTTTGTTAAACTTGATGATGTTAGCAAAGTTGCTGACTTAAAGTAATTCCAAAAATAAAAATTAAAAGAAGCGGTATGTCCGCTTTTTTTATTTTAAAGAGAATCAGTTTAAAAATAAAAGAGACTGATTCCAAATCTATTCCGATGCAACTTCATCGGCTTCCCTGAATTAGAAAAGAATCAGTCTCTTTAAAGAGGTATTTAATTAAGCTTCTACTATTGCATCAACCGGGCAAACTTCAGTGCAAGATTTGCAATCGTCACACAAAGAGCCAACTACGTAAGGATGGTCTTCGGAAAGAGGAGGAGTAACAACTCCATTTAGTTCATAATCAATTCCGGCATTATAAATTGCAGTTTGTGGACATTCATCAACACAAGCGTTACATGCGATACAATCTTCTGTAATAGTCATCATTTTTGTCGTTTCCTTTGTTAGAATATTTTGTTGCAAAACTTTCTCAAATATGATGCCTAAAAATAATTTCAATTTATTTGCACAATAGCAATCAAAATTGAGTAAGATAATGATAGTTTTCTCAATAAATAATTGCCATCTATTAAATGTTTCTCGTTAATGAAAATTTTCGAAAACGAAATTTTCAAAAATAAGTTTACATTTTTGTCAAGATTCCATAACAGAAAAAAGAATTTTTACAACTTGAAAAACTAAAATCTTTCTTATTAGTTTGTCTCCTCAATTTTAAAAAGGAATATAATGGTCATCTCACAAGTAATTTCTAAAGAACTCTCACTAACAAACCAACAAGTCGATTCCGTAATTAATTTACTTAAAGAAGGAGCAACTATTCCGTTTATTGCCCGATATAGAAAAGAGACAACCGGTGGATTAGATGAAGAAGTATTAAGAGATATTGAAGAACGACAAAATTATCTCACTCTGCTTCAGGAGAGAAGAGACACTATACTAAAAAGTATTGAGGAACAAGGTAAACTTACTCAGGAATTAAGTGATAAAATTAATGCAGCAACCAAACTCCAGGAGTTGGAAGATCTATATCTTCCGTACAAACCGAAAAGAAAAACCCGTGGAACCATCGCAAAAGCTAAAGGATTAGAACCTCTGGCAATGTTTCTTTTAGAAAACCCTATGTTTGACGGAAATCTTGATGAAAAACTTGCAGAGTTTATTAATGTTGAATTAGGTGTCGAAACAATTGAACAAGCTTTGCAAGGTGCTAAAGACATTATTGCTGAAATGATTTCTGATAGTGCGGAAGTACGCAAAGTTGTGAGAGAAAACCTTCAGGAAAATTCTGTAATCAAAACAGAAAAAACAAAAGATAATGTCTCGGCTGAAACAGAGAATGAAAAGTTAAAGGAGAAGGATAAAAAAGAAGTTTATCTAATTTATTATGATTTCGCCATCGATATTAAAAAAATAAAACCATACCAGATTCTTGCGATTAATCGGGGAGAAAAGGAAAAGTTTTTAAAAGTTAATTTCCAGTTTGATGAAATTGAATTTTATAAATTAATCAACAAAACTTTTTTCAATTCAAATGAATCAGTCTTTGGTGAGATTTTTAATTCAATTATTGAAGATTCTTTTAAGCGATTGATTTTCCCATCAATCGAAAGAGAAGTGAGAAATTTCCTTACTGAATTAGCCGACTTACATGCGATTGAAATATTTGCGAGTAACCTGAAACAATTATTATTGCAACCTCCTTTTTCGGGAAAAATCATTATGGGGATTGACCCGGGATTCTATTCAGGTAGCAAGGTTGCGGTAATTGATTTAACCGGTAAATATGTTGAAGGTGGAACAATTTATCCTCATCCGCCTCAAAATAAAAAAACTGAAGCCGCAAAAGTAGTGTTAAATCTGATTAACAAGCATAAAGTTGAATTGGTTGCCATCGGTAATGGGACAGCGAGCAGAGAGACAGAACTATTTATTGCGGAATTAATCCAGACACAAAAATTAAGTTGCCACTATTTAATTGTGAACGAAGCAGGTGCATCGGTTTATTCGGCTTCACCTATTGCAAAAAAAGAGTTCCCCGATTTGGAAGCAAGTCAACGTGGAAATATTTCAATTGCAAGAAGAATTTTAGACCCGCTTGCAGAGCTTGTAAAAATAGATCCAAAGTCTATTGGTGTTGGGTTATATCAGCATGATGTCGATCAAAAATTACTGATGAAAAAACTTGACAATGTTGTTGAAAGTTGCGTTAACTATGTTGGTGTTGATGTTAATACTGCTTCAAGTTCATTGTTAACTTATGTATCGGGATTGAATAAACGACTTGCGGATAACATCGTTAAGTACAGAGAAAAAAATGGAAAATTTAACGAAAGGCAAGAGTTAATGGAAGTTAGCGGAATGGGAGAAAAAGCCTTTGAACAATCGGCAGGATTTTTGAAAATTCCCGAGAGCTCTAATCCATTTGATAATACATTTATTCATCCGGAGTCCTATCAAGCTGCAGAAGCATTGTTAAATATGTTCAATATCAAAAAAGAAAAAGTTAAAGAATCTGGACCAATGTTAGATTTTTTCATTAATAAAAAAGGAATCAAAAAAGTAGCATCTGAAATAAATATTGGCGAACCAACATTAATGGATATTATAGAGAATCTTAAAAAACCCGGTAGAGACCCACGTGAAGATATGCCAAAACCAATCTTGAGAAGTGATGTGCTGAAAATGGAAGACTTGCAACCCGGAATGATTCTAAAAGGAACAGTAAGAAATGTTGTTGATTTTGGGGCATTCATTGATATTGGAGTTAAACAAGATGGCCTATTACACATTTCACAAATGGCGAATCGTTTTGTAAAAAATCCATTAGAACATATTCAGGTTGGTGATATAGTAGAAGTTACAATTCTGCAAATTGATGTTGAGAGAAAAAGAATTTCACTTAGTATGAAAGCGCAATAGTTAATAAAAAATTAATTTCAATTTTTGATTATTCTATCAGCTATTTTATGTAATTTTGATATTGTAATTAAAAAGATTTGAGTGTTAAAATTATTTTAGGAGATAAAAAATGACTACAATTATAGATGTTCGTGCAAGAGAAATTCTTGACTCAAGAGGTAACCCGACTTTAGAAGCAGAAGTCTTACTCGAAAGTGGTGTTATTGGGCGTGCAGCTGTTCCAAGTGGTGCTTCTACAGGAGAGCATGAAGCAACTGAATTACGTGATGACGATAATTCCAGATACCTTGGTAAAGGTGTTCTTAAAGCTGTAGATAATGTAAATGAAAAAATATGTGATGAATTAGTTGAATTTGATGCACTCGATCAAACAGGGATTGATCAATTCTTGATTGATTTAGATGGCACTCCAAATAAATCAAACTTAGGAGCAAATGCTATATTGGGTGTCTCTTTAGCAGTAGCAAAAGCAGCTGCTGAAACTCTAGGTTTGCCACTTTACCGATATATTGGTGGCGCAAATACTAAAGTTCTTCCGGTGCCAATGATGAATATCATAAATGGAGGAAAACATGCTGATAATAATGTTGATTTTCAAGAATTTATGATTATGCCTGTGGGGGCAGAAAGTTTTGCCGATGCAGTTAGAATGGGTGCTGAAACTTTCCATACTCTTAAATCAGTTTTGAAGAAAAAAGGTTATAATACAGCTGTTGGTGATGAAGGTGGATTCGCTCCAAGTCTAAAATCAAACGAAGAAGCTCTTGAAGTTATTCTTGAAGCAATAACAAAAGCAGGCTTCAAACCCGGTACTGATATATGCATAGCTTTAGATCCCGCAGCAAGTGAAATGTTTATAAAAGAAAAGAATGTATATCAATTCTTCAAATCAGATAAATCAGAAATTTCAATAGAAAAGATGGTCGATTTCTGGGTTAACTGGGTTAATCAGTATCCTATCGTATCTTTAGAAGACGGGTTAGCTGAAGATGATTGGGATGGCTGGAAAATGTTAACTGATAAGGTAGGTAAAAAAGTTCAGCTTGTAGGAGATGATCTTTTTGTAACTAATACCGAGAGACTTGCAATGGGAATTGAAAAAGGGGTTGCCAATTCAATTCTTATAAAAGTTAACCAAATCGGAACTCTTACTGAAACGCTTGATGCTATTGAGCTTGCAAAGAAAAACGGATATACTTCAGTTATAAGTCATAGATCAGGTGAAACAGAAGATACGACTATTGCAGATATCGCTGTTGCTACAAATGCCGGTCAAATTAAAACAGGCTCTACAAGTCGTACAGATAGAATAGCAAAGTACAATCAACTTATTCGAATTGAGGAAGAGTTAGGACTCTCTGCAATTTTCCCCGGAATTTCTGCTATCAATTATAAAGGATAATATTTAATTGTTATTCCATTTTAAGCCGTCTTTATTAGACGGCTTTTTTATATCAACTCGGAGATTTTGATTTGCCATTTCTTGGTGAATTCTCCGCCCTATTAACAGCCGTTTTATGGTCAGCAACTTCAATTATCTTTGCAGAAGCGACCCATCGAATAGGTTCTGTTCAACTTAATATTAATCGATTATTCTTTGCAGCTATTTGGTTGTTTTTAACAATTTTTTTAGGTGGGATTAGTTATACTCTATCGATGACTCAAATTGTTTTTCTTTCAATTAGTGGAATAATCGGATTAGTTATCGGCGATTCGTTTTTGTTCAAAGCTTATCAACACATTGGGGCTCGATATAGTATGTTGCTGATGGCTATCTCACCGGCGATGACTGCAATAATCGGCTATTTTTTTCTAGCCGAAAACATTTCTTGGTTAGGAATTATTGGAATGATTATTACCCTCGGTGGAATTGCACTCGTAATACTGGAGCGAAATGAAATTCCTAATTCAAAATATAAAATTAGTAAAATCGGAATACTGCATGGTTTACTTGGAGCGTTGGGGCAGTCGGGGGGATTGATATTCGCAAAGTTTGCATTTAATGAGGGAGATATTCACGGTTTTGTAGCTACTTTCATTAGAATTGCATCATCCATAATCGTTCTATTTCCACTCTTGCTAATTGCAAAAAAGTATAAAAATCCGGTTAGTCTTTATCGAAATGATTTAAAAGCTCTTGGATTAACAATTGCCGGAAGTGTTGTTGGTCCATATTTAGGAATTACATTTAGTTTAATAGCCATAGTCCATACCAAAGTTGGAATTGCCGCAACACTAATGTCAACAATGCCGATAATAATGCTTCCTATGATTAAGTACTTCTATAAAGAGAATCTATCCTACAGAAGCATTCTTGGGGCAGTAGTTGCGGTGGCAGGAATTGCAATTCTATTTTTAAGATAGTTTGTTTTGATTAATTATCTTACTAACTTCACCATCATTAATAATTATACGAAAAGAGATGATGTATGAAAACCGCAATTAAATTCGGAATTTATACAGGGGTTAGTGTCGCATTATGGACAATAATAATGGGGCTTACAGGTTGGTTCAAGGATCCTGTTTTATTAAACCTTTTTTGGGTAGTAATAGTTTTTCAGTTAGTCTTACTGTATTTGGGAATACGAATCTACTCAAAGGAGAATTCCGTTAATGGCGAGTTAATCAAAACGTATTCGGATTTGATTAAAGTAGGTCTGATTTTAACTCTCACTGCCGGTGTAATAATATTTTTATCTTCAATATTTTTTACCACGGTTCTCTATCCAAACTATTTTGATGAAATAAATGAAGCATATCGGCAAATACTTGCAGAAACAGGAAAATCAGAATCGGAAATTGAGATTTTACTGATAGAAAACTCAAAAACTCAAACACCTTTTTTCCAGGCTTTTTTCGGGTTTATTGGAACAATTTTAACTGGTCTATTGGGAAGTTCCATTTTTGCGGCAATATTTAGGAAAAGATAGTTATATTTTATTTTCTGAAAGCTTTTGGAAAAATCAAGCTGACTTTCTATATTTGCAGACTAGTTAGAAAATAAATTAAGGTTTATAAAAATGAAAAAAGGTATTCATCCGCAGTACAGACCGGTAGTGTTTAAAGATTTTTCATGTGATTTTGCTACTTTGACCAGGTCTACTATTAAAACTACTGAAACGATTGAATGGGAAGACGGAAAAACCTATCCACTAGTTCGTTTAGAAATTTCAAGTGGTTCACATCCATTCTTTACCGGAAAGCAAAAATTATTAGATACAGCCGGTAGAGTTGAAAAATTTATGAAAAAATACAACAAGCAATCAAGCTAAGTATAAAGACATTTTTTGATAAAAAAGCTATTCTTATAAGAATAGCTTTTTTTGTTTCTTAACTTCTATTCTTGCGGGAAATTTTTCTTTTGTTCGACACAAAGAATCCGTAATTTGCTAAAAAATTTTCACCATCTTTGAGCTAAATTATGCAACTCTGTATTTTTGAGGACATTTACTTTGACCGCCTCGAACCTTTGATTTACTCTCGGCCTGCTTACAATCTTGTTTGTGGAATTTCATCACTGCGAGATAAAATAATTCGAGCTTATCCGGGGGCTAAAGTTGCTCTTCATACCCGCCCATACCTTGAGGCTTTTTTAATTGAGAAAAATTTGGGTTTTAAAGTAAATCAGATTGATGAAGATGTTTGTCTTTTTGTTAATGGGCGAATAATTGCACCTGAAAACCTTGCGGAGATTATTCCCATCAATGATTCTGAAAATAAAATTTATATGTCTGATGATAACTTTGTGGCGGCACGTGTTTCAGGAAAAAAATTGAAAGAAGTAAAAAATTCTTTAAATGATTTACTCACTCCGGCTAATTTCGATGGTCTACTAGTTGAAAAGGTTGATGTCCCGATTATTAATTATGTATGGGATCTAATTAGTTATAATCATACTGAAATGGAAAAAGACTATAACTATTTAACCACCAAAATTAATTTTAGTAAAAAAGAAAATCTCAAAGGAAAAATTTATCCGGGCGCATACTTAATTAATGAAGAAAAGATTTTCATCGATGAAGGAGCAGAAATTAAATCGGGTGCGGTACTTGATGCCACGAACGGATTTATTTACATTTCTAATAATGCAATTGTTTATCCAAATGCCGTCATTGAGGGACCTGTGTTTGTCGGCGAGAAAAGTCAGGTAAAGAGTTGTGCTAGAATCTATGAAAATGTGAGTATTGGTAAGGTATGTAAGGTTGGCGGAGAAGTTGAACATTCAATAATTTTACCTTATACAAATAAACAACACTCCGGATTTTTAGGACACGCTTATTTGGGAAGTTGGGTAAATATAGGTGCTGATACTAATTGTAGTGACTTGAAAAATAACTATGGTAGTGTCAAGATGTACGTCAATGGGGAGATTGTTAATAGTGGGTGTCAATTTTTGGGACTAATAATGGGCGACCATAGCAAAACGGCAATCAATACTATGTTTAATACAGGTACAATGGTAGGATTTTCTTGCAATATTTATGGTGCTGGATTTCCACCAAAGTATATCCCCTCGTTTTCTTGGGGTGGGAGTGATTCCATGACGACTTACGACTTAGAACGGACAATAGAAACTGCCAAAAGAGTTTTGCACAGAAGAAGCAAAAATATGGGTGAAGCGGAAGAAAAACTATTCCGAAAAATTTTCGATTTAACTCAAAAGGAAAGGAGAAAACGCGGTTATCCGTATTAATATAAAAAATTATGACAAAATTAGAAGAACATCTTGTACGTGATCTCTATACCGGCGTAAGAGGTCTTGCTGTTAAAATACTTAATCGAGTTGAAAGAACTGATGCTTATCTTGATAAGCTCCTCGATAATGAAATGAGAAATAATGAACTTAGTGGTCAAGATAAAGCCCTTCTCTATGAAATTGTTCATGGGGTTGTAAGATGGATGGGGCGACTTGATTGGATATTAAGCGGTTTTTACAAAGGTCAGTTTTCTAAAGCTATTCCGATTCTTAAAAATGCTCTACGGGTTGCTCTTTATCAAGTTATGTTTTTGGATAAAGTCCCCGAATATGCTGCTGTGAACGAAGCTGTGGAATTTGTGAAAAAATTACAAGGGCAAAAACCTGCAGATATTACAAACGCAGTTTTACGAAATATTATTAAAAATAAAAATTCTTTAAGATATCCCGATCCTGCCGAGGATATAATTGGTTATCTTGCTGCATATTATTCACACCCGTCATGGTTAGTTAAAAGATGGGTCAATCGATTTGGCAAAGAAGATACCGAAGCACTTTTACTTGCAAACAACGAAAGACCATATCTAACACTCAGAGTTAACTTATTAAAAATAAGTGCACCGGAATTTCATAATCTTCTCGAATCAGTTAATCTCAAGTTTACAACAGGTAGGTATCTTCCTGAATTTATAAAACTTCAAAATCTTTCTAACATTACAAACTGGCAATATTTTATTGAAGGATTTTTTAATATTCAAGATGAAAGTGCCGGATTGGCGTGCAAACTTTTACAAGTTGAAGAGGGTATGAGAATCTTGGATTTGTGTGCTGCTCCCGGTGGGAAATCTGTTTATTTAGCAGATCTAATAAATAATAAAGGGGAAATTGTATCGCTTGATAAATTTGAATCACGATTAAAAATGCTTGAGAAAAATTTAAATCGATTATCAATAAACTGCGTCAATACAGTCTGGGCTGATTCTTTAGAATATACTTCCGAAGAACTTTTTGATAGAGTATTGGCTGATGTCCCTTGTTCAGGAATGGGAACACTCTCTAAGAAACCAGACATTAAATGGAAAAAAGATTTACTCGATATTCGAAATTTAAATGATTTACAAAAAGCATTAATCGAAAAAGCTGCTAGTCATGTTAAAGTCGGAGGATATGTTGTCTATAGTACATGCACAACTGAACCCGAAGAAAATTTTGAGATAGTCTCATATTTCTTAAAGAAACATCCTGAGTTTGAGTTGTTGAACGCCGCAGATTTTCTCGAAAAAGAGTTAGTTGACGATAACGGTTGTATTCAGACTTTGCCGCATAAACACAAAATGGACGGTGCATTTGCTGCATTATTAAGAAGAATAAGTTAATTAATTTAATCAGAAGATAATATGTTTGAATCATTTTCAGCAGAATTAAAACAGGCTCGCGAAGCATTAAATATTTCACCCGAGCAACTTGCTAATAAAATAAAAATCGACCTAAAATTTCTCGAAGCGATGGAAAAAGGTGATTTCACTTTTTTACCCGAAATTTATGTTAGAGCATTTTTAAAAGAATATGCTCGAACAGTTGGTCTGGATGAAAATAAAATCCTTAAAAAATTTACTCAAATAAGAGATGGAAAGGTTGCAGTAGAAGAGACTGAGCCTGAAGTAGATCAACCTAAATCGGAAACTTCTAATCCACAGCCGGTAAAGTATGTTGAACCTGTAAAACAAATTTATTATAATGTTTCGGATTCATCTGCCACTTCAAAAAAAACTAATAATCAATACTTTATCATCGGTGCTTTATTATTGGTTGTAGTAGCTATAGCTGTTTATTTTTTCGCTATCAAAGGGGGCTCAAAAGAAATAATTACCGAGACCCCTTATGATGAGATTCTCGAAGAACGATCAACAGCAGATAAAAGACGATTTATGGAAGAAGATGATTCTCAGCAACAAGCATTGGATTCGGATAGTCTCGTTCTCAAGTTTTTTGCGAAAGATTCCACATGGATAAGAATCATTTTTGATAATGCAACGGAGAAGGAGTACTATTTACGCAATAATCAAACTCTTGAAGTAAAGGCATTCGAAAATTTTAATTTATTTATCGGAAACTCAGGTGGAGTCTCAGTTACTCTTCAAGATGTTCCGGTCGAACTGACTACAAAAAAAGGGTTGCCCTTGAAGTGTATCATTGACCGGAATGGAGTTAAATATTTAGAGAACACAAATCTTCAAAATCGATAATATGAATGAAGAAGTTTCTCATAAAATTGAGTTGTTAAAAGAATCAATTAATAAATTTGATTACCACTACTATATTCTTAACGACCCCCTTATAAGTGATTATGAATATGATTTGTTATACAATCAGCTTTTAGCATTAGAAAATGATTATCCGGAATTCATAACACCCGATTCTCCCACACAACGTGTAGGAAAAGATTTAACAAAAGAATTCAAACCAATACGGCATCTTGTCCCTATGTTAAGTTTAACTAATACTTATAACGATGACGAGTTGTATGATTTTGATAGAAGAGTTTGCGATAATTTGCCTTCAGATTCTGTAGTTGAATACATAGTAGAATTTAAGATTGATGGGGCATCAGTTAGTCTTCGCTATGAAAATGGACTTTTGGTTTCAGCCGCAACCAGAGGTGACGGTGTTATTGGTGAAGAAATCACGAGTAATATTAAAACAATTAGGTCTATCCCCTTAAAGATTGACATAAAAAAAATACCCGAGTACAACCTTAGCAAAATTGAAGTCCGCGGTGAAATTTATATGGAACTTAATGACTTCAGAAGGTTGAATGAACAGCGTGAAATAAGGGGAGAGAAGCTGTTTGCAAATCCGAGAAATTCATCAGCCGGCACTTTGAAATTGCAAGACCCGAAAGAAGTAGCATTGCGCCCGCTCAAAATATTTGCATATTATTTATTAAGTGACAGCGAAGAATTTCAGTCTCAATCAGAAAATCTTGAGATTCTTGATAAACTTGGTTTTAGAATTAATAAACAATATCAAGTTTGTAAATCAATCAGTGAGGTAATTGAGGTCTGTAAGAAATTTGAAGAACTACGGGACAAGCTGCCATATGAAATCGATGGGGCTGTAATTAAAGTTAATTCGATTAAACAACAAACAATTCTTGGCAACATTGCAAAAGCTCCAAGATGGGCAACTGCATTTAAGTTTAAACCTAAACAAGTTCAAACTAAACTAAACAACATTACTTGGCAGGTTGGTAGAACCGGAGCAATAACTCCGGTAGCTGAATTGGAACCAATTTTTTTAGCCGGTTCAACTATAAGCAGAGCGACTCTCCACAACTTTGATGAAATAGTTAGAAAAGATATTCGCATTGGTGATACAGTTGTTATCGAAAAGGGGGGCGATGTAATTCCAAAAGTTGTTGGAGTTGTTACAGATTTACGAGATAAAAATTCAAAGATAACTTTGCCGCCGATTCAGTGTCCCGCATGTAACTCACCACTCGTAAAACCGGAGAATGAAGTTGCCTTTTACTGCATTAATAGTGAATGCCCTGAACAAATTAAGGGTAAGCTAATCCATTTTGCTTCGAGAGGAGCTATGGATATTGAAGGTTTGGGGGAGGCGATAATAAATCTTTTCGTGGATAAAGGTTTTATTAAGAATTTTATCGATATATATACTCTTTATCAAAAGAAAGATGAGTTGATACAAATCGAAAGATTGGGTGAAAAAAGTATAACGAATCTTTTAGAGTCAATCGAAAAAAGTAAAACTCAACCATTTGAAAAAGTATTATTTGCGCTTGGAATACGATATGTCGGAGCAGGTGTAGCAAAGAAATTGGTCGAACATTTTTTAACTATCGATAATATTATTAATTCTTCGGAAGAGGAAGTATCTTCGGTGTATGAAATTGGGGATAGTATAAGTAAGAGCTTAAAGACTTTTCTCTCGGATGAGCATAACATTAATTTGATAAATAAATTAAAAAACCAAGGACTGATTTTTATTTCTGAGAAGAAGGAAATCGGAGATTCGCCAATATCAGGAAAAACGTTTGTATTAACCGGCACTTTGCCAACATTGACTCGGGATGAAGCATCAGAAAAGATAACTAAATTAGGTGGCAAAGTTACTTCAAGTGTAAGCAGGAAAACTGATTTTGTGCTTGCCGGAGAAGAAGCTGGTTCAAAGTTAAAAAAAGCAAACGAATTAGGAGTTAAAGTAATTTCAGAAAACGAATTCTTATCATTGTTAGGTGAGCAGAAAAAATGAAATTTCTAACCAGAATTTTTACTCTTTGGTTTGTTAATTCTATTCGAAAGAAAACAGGAAACCAAACAGCTTCAACCAACTTTGTATCAAACTCACACTTTTTTGTACTCCTTCTGCCGGACGGAGAAAAGGAGTTTTTGGCTTCGCTCCAAGTTTTGAACTTTTTATTATCTCTAAAAAAAGAGGTTACAATTATTCATAATAACGCTAAGGCGCATTATATTCATCAGAAATATTCAATTCGTTCAATAGAATATTATCAAACCGATAGCAACAAAATTGGGCTACCAACATCAACATTTAGAAAAAAGCTAAGTGAAGTAAAAGCTGATGTTGTAATCGACCTCTCCCGTGATGAAAACTATTTTAGTATTTTTTCAGCTTATTGCGTGCCCGCAAAAATTAGGGTTGGTTTTGAAAAAAATGATTCGGACAAATTTTATACAATTCAAATAAGATCGAGTGAGATTAATCATGAAATATCTTATAAAAATTTCTTAAATTGCTTACAAATGTTTTAGGAATATCGATGAATTTTACCACACAACGTATTGAAGATATTGTAGTCTTCACATTAAATGAAACCAAGCTTGATGCTAATAATTCGGGATTGGTAAAAGCAGAATTTACCCTTCTGATGAAGTTAGAATCAGTTAAAAAATTGATTATAGATTTAACTGATGTTGAGTCTTGTGATAGTACAGGATTGAGTGCGCTTCTGGTTGCAAATCGATTAGTACATGCAAATGATGGAGACGTTTGTCTTGTTACTTCATCAGAAAAAGTACTTTCACTTATAAGAATAACACAATTAAATAAAGTATTGAGTGTATTTGATACTTTAACAGACGCTTTACAAGAACTTAAAAGCAAGTAATATCAGTGGGAATAACAATAGTTGATTACATTATTGTAATAGCGTATATGTCTGCTATTGCAGTATTTGGAATTCTTTCCGGGGGAAAACAAAAAAGTGTTAAAGATTATTTTCTTGGCTCAACAAGAGTTCCTTGGTGGGCGGTCTGTTTTTCGATTGTCGCTGCTGAAACAAGTACTTTAACATTTATTTCCATTCCTGGTTTGGCATATCTTACAAATTTAAATTTCTTGCAATTAACAGTCGGTTACCTAATTGGAAGGATTGTTATTGCTAATTTCTTTTTACCTGCTTATTTCCGAGGTGAGCTATCTACAGCATATGTTTATCTCGAAAACAGATTCGGTGTGAAAACTCGCTCTTTTGCATCAATAGTATTTCTTTTTACGAGAACTGCGGCTGATGGAGTAAGATTATTCGCAACAGCTATTCCATTGAAGTTAATGCTTGATATAAGCTATCCGTTTGCGATAGTAATAATTGCAGCTGTCACATTAATCTATACATACACAGGTGGTGTAAAAGGAATAATCTGGGTAGATGTGATTCAGATGTTTATTTATTTAGGCGGCGCAATCTTATCCGGTATTTTTTTATTAAACATGCTTCCCGAAGGTTGGACTAGCGTACTAAATGCAGCTTCCCTCGAAAATAAGTTTAGTTTAGTTAATTTAGGATTTGACAATGGAGTTTCAGGCTTTTTCTTTCAACCGTATACATTGCTTGGCGGATTATTAGGGGGCGCATTCCTTTCGATGGCATCTCACGGTACCGACCAATTGATTGTTCAAAGATTATTGGCAACTAAAGATTTGAAACATGGGCAGAAAGCAATTATCGGTAGTGGTGTTCTGGTGATAATTCAGTTTGCGGTCTTTTTAGTACTTGGAATAATGCTTTATGCATTCTTTGGTAAAATAGAAATGAAGTCGGATGAAATTTTCCCATATTTCATAATTAATTATTTACCAACAGGCGTAACCGGAATAATTATCGCTGGGTTATTTGCTGCCGCAATGAGTACAATTGCCGGTTCAGTAAGCTCTCTTTCTTCTTCAACAATGATGGATTTATTTATTCCATATTTTGGAAAATATGTTCCTGAAGAAAAACATCTCAGAGTTTCAAGAATTTTTACAGTTATGTGGACGATATTACTAATTGGTTCTGCGCTGTTTTTTATGAATTCACCAAAAGCCGTTGTGGAACTTGCTTTAAGTATTGCCTCATTTACTTATGGCGGATTGCTAGGGACTTTTATGCTCGGCTTAATTAATAAAAAAGCTAAACAAGAAGATGCACTTGCGGCTTTTGTAGCGGGAATATTAATTATGGTAACAGTAATCTCATTAAAATTAGTTGCTTGGACCTGGTTCACATTGATTGGAGTTTTAGCTTCTCTGATTGTCGGTTCATTACTTGCTTCTCTTACTGAAAGAGAGAGTAAAAATTAGAACTTTTCAGAATTGATTAATTCTTACCTCATTGGAAGGATTTATTGAATGCACTTAATCGATTATTTAATAATTTTAGTTTACTTCATCTTTATTGTAGCTGTTGCATTTTATTACTCTAAGAGAGCAGGCAAAAGTACAGATGAATTTTTTCTCTCCGGAAGAAATCTCCCCTGGTATCTCGCAGGACTGTCGATGGTTGCAACAACCTTTGCTGCTGATACACCTCTAGCCGTTACAGAATTAGTTGCTAAAAATGGCATTTCAGGAAACTGGGTTTGGTGGAATTTTGTCTTCGGAGGATTATTAACAGTTTTCTTTTTTGCGAGACTTTGGCGAAGAGCCGGAATAATGACTGAAGCAGAATTTGCAGAAATCCGATATTCAGGAAAACCGGCAAAATTTCTTAGAGGGTTTAGAGCAGTTTACTTAGGTTTATTTATGAACATCATCATTCTCGGTTGGGTTAATAAAGCGATGATGTCAATTTTACAGGGAATGTTTAATATTCCCGAATCAACGGTAATTTTTTACGTTTTTGGATGTATGCTATTGGTTGCAGTCTATTCAGCTATTTCAGGATTATGGGGAGTTGTTGTTACGGATGCAATTCAATTTGTATTGGCAATAGGGGCGTGCATTATTTTAGCTGTTTTGGTTCTCCAATCCCCTGAGGTTGGTGGAATTTCAGGACTTCAGCAAAAACTACCCTCATTTGTATTTGATTTTTTCCCGCATGTCTCCGGTGATGTTGAGAGTGTAACGGGAGTTTTCGCACTTACAGTATCATCATTCTTAGCTTATATTGGAATTCAGTGGTGGGCATCTTGGTATCCAGGCTCTGAGCCCGGAGGAGGTGGCTACGTTGCACAGAGAATGATGTCGGCAAAAAATGAAAAACATTCTCTTCTTGCAGTATTATTTTTTCAGATAGCACATTATGGATTACGCCCCTGGCCCTGGATAATAGTTGGTTTAGCATCTTTAGTCCTTTATCCTGAATTGGGACAAAATGAAAAAGGGATGGGTTACATTTATGCTATGAGAGATTTTCTTCCAATGGGATTAAAGGGATTGTTAGTCGCAGCATTTTTTGCGGCTTACATGAGCACAATTGCTACACAATTAAACTGGGGGACTTCTTACTTAATCAATGATTTCTATCGACGTTTTGTTCAAAAGTCAAAAGATGAAAAGCATTATGTCTTTTCATCTAGAGTTACAACAATATTGCTGATGATTGTTTCAGTAGTCGTTACATTATTTATCAATAGAATTTCCGGTGCGTGGGAGTTTATTTTAGAATGTGGTGCAGGATTGGGATTAGTTTTAATCTTACGATGGTTTTGGTGGAGAATCAATGCTTGGTCAGAAATTTCTGCAATGATTACCCCTTTCGTAATGCTTCCTATTGTTAGATACTTTGGTATAAATTTTCCCGATTCAATGTTCGTGCTTGTTTCTACAACAACAGTTGTCTGGTTAATTGTTACATTCTTAACTAAACCAACCGATTCAGAAGTATTATTTTCTTTTTATAAAAAAAATCATCCCGGGGGAATATTGTGGAAGAAAATTTCAGACCAACTCCCTAATGTTAAAAGTGATAGCGGATTTGCAATTATGTTTGTAAATTGGATATTAGGGATAGTTCTTGTTTATTCTTTGTTATTTGGAATTGGTAATTTGATATTAGCAAAGTACTATGAAGCATTTCTATTTTTAAGTGTCGGGACCGTATCGTTTGGGGTTGTATTTTATAATTTATCAAAAACAAATTGGGAGACAAGCTCGGGGATTAAATAAATCCATTATAAAATGGAAATCTGGGAGGGAAATTAAATGATAACAGATAAAAATCTAAAAAAAATAAAACTAATCGTTTTCGATTTGGACGGCACACTTTTGAATGATGAAGGTGAAATCGGAAGTGATTCTAAAAAACTAATTGCGGAACTTAAAAAGCATAATGTTACTTTCACATTTGCAAGCGGAAGGCTTCATTCTGCTTTTGTAAATTATGCAGAAGAATTAGAATTACAGACACCGTTAATTTCATTAGATGGTACCCTCATTAAAAATCATCCTGACGGGAAAGTTCTTTATCAGTCTTTTATCGATAAAAAGTATATGCAAAAGATACTTGCTTATGCTGACAAATATCTGCTAAAAATTGCACTGTGTCATGCTGATGCAATTTACTATGATGACCATAATTCGATTATTCCAAGTATTCTCAATAAGTTCGGTGCTAAGTTTGAAGAAGTACCATATTACGGTCCTTACATTAATTCAACTCTTGAAGTAGTGTTGGTTAGTGATTACAAAGATAATATTGTAGAAGTAAACAATCGTTTAAGTTTTCCTTATACTTGGGGATTGTCAACAAGCTATTATAGGTCTCAATCTCATGCAAGTATGTACTTCCTTGAAATTAGAAAAAAAGGAACAACCAAAGGAACCGGATTACAAAAACTACTCAAACACTTAAAATTAAGTTGGAAAGAAACAGCGGTATTAGGTGATTGGCATAATGATAAATCACTCTTCGAAACTAAGGCACTGAAAATTGCTGTTGCAAATGCAGTTGCAGAGATAAAATTCAAGTCAGACCACATTACATCCAGAACCAATAACGAAGATGGTGTGGGTGAATTCCTTGAGATGGTTTTAAAAGCAAAAACTTCATGAAAAATGAAAAAAGAAAAACTTAAAACAAGTTTAAGAATCAAATTTCTAATCCTTTTTACAGCTTCAATTCTAATTGTGTTGATGTTCCCGAGGGGAGAATCAATGGAATCAGAAGTTTCTGTTGGAACGATTTGGATTCAAGATGACCTGATTGCCGGATTCAGCTTCCCTATTTACAAAAATGCCGAAGTCTATCGAAAAGAACTTGATGCAGCAAAAAGAAGTGTTTTGCAAATATTCATCAAAAGAGATGATATAGCGAAAGCATCGAATGATTCCCTTCTATCTTATAATAAATTTCTAATTTCGATGATGGATTCAAGTTTAGCGCAAGGTCAAGCAAAATTCGAAAATCCAACGTTTCTAAATTCAGAACAATTTAAACTTTTGCGTACACTTAGACTAAAAGATAATCAATCAATTAAAGTAATCCCGGGGGGATTAAATGATGCGCTCAATATAGTAAACACTGCCTTGGATGAAATTTATTCAATCGGTTTAATCAGTTTAAATTATGAGCAAATTTCAAGGGATAGTATTGCAATAAGACAAGGTAACATTGATCAAATCGATAGAAAAGCAAAATTCCTTTCACCTGAAACCTTTCGAAGTACACTAAGAGCACTAATAGCATCAGAATATTTTTCTGAGGATTACGAACAAGCATTATTCTTTTATGCACAACATTTTGTTCAACCAAATATAATTTATAGTCCCGAATTTACTCAAGAAGAAATTACTCTTGCTCAAAATAAGGTCTCACGATATACAGGCATCGTAAATGAGAATGAACGGATTGTTGCAAAGCACGATCGAATTACAAATGAAACAAAATTAAAGATTGATTCTTTCCGTTTGGCTAAGGGTGAAAAGATGGGGGATGTTGATCTGTTTTTGCAATGGATCGGACAGTTTCTTCATGTTTTCTCACTTCTCTTTTTGTTTAGCATTTATCTATTCCTTTTCAGAAAGAAAATTTATGAAGATAACTCAAAGTTACTGCTCGTAGGAATTCTGATTGTTTGGGTTTCATTTGTAACCTTCTTAACAAATTTAATTGCAGTGAATGATGCCATTAAGCTATTAATCTTTATTCCCGCAGCTTCGATGTTGTTTACAATAATGTTTGATTCAAGAGTCGGGTTTTACAGTACAGTAATTGTTTCTCTGATTGCCGGTGCATTGAGGGGTAACGACTATACTTTCGTTGTAATGAATATCCTTGCGGGTGCTTTAGCGGTATATACTGTAAGAGACATCAAAAATAGAACGCAAATATTTCGTTCGTTTCTATTTATTCTGATTGGTTATACAATCTCAATTGTAATTTTTGGATTTGAAAGATTTGAATCATGGCAAAAGATTTTAATCGAATTTGCATTTGCCGGAACCAGTGCTTTAATCAGTCCTGTGCTTACATATGGCTTATTAATATTTTTTGAAAGATTGTTCAATATTACAACTGAGCTTACATTATTAGAATTGTCAAATTTTGATAGACCGCTTCTTAGAGAACTCGCAAGAAAGGCACCCGGTTCTTTTAATCATTCATTAACTATGGGAACTCTTGTGGAGGCGGCTGCAGAAAAAATCGGCGCAAATCCACTATTAGCTAGGGTTGGAGCATATTACCATGATATCGGGAAAACTATTTCCCCTCACTACTTTGTTGAGAATCAGCTCGACAGTAAAAATCTTCATGAGGAACTTTCTCCGTTGGAGAGTGCACGCGTTATAGTTAATCATGTAACTCAAGGTATTGAATTGGCAATCGAAAAAGGACTTCCAAAAGAAGTAATTGAGTTTATTCCTATGCATCATGGGACAACAGTTATCACATATTTTTATGAAAAAGCGAAAAATCAGTTTGGAGAAGAGAGCATTGATATCAATAACTATCGATATCCCGGTCCCAAGCCGCAATCAAAGGAGACTGCATTAGTTATGCTTGCCGATGTTTGCGAATCAGCTGTCCGCTCAATCGAAAATCCTGATAGTGAAAAAGTTGAGAATCTTATTCATAATCTTATTAATGCCAGATTAAATGATGGACAATTGGATGAATCACCTTTAACTTTTGCAGATATCTCGAAAATTAAAGAAGCATTTGCGGGAATATTGATTGGGCAGCATCACCGAAGAATCCGCTATCCCAAGCAAGAAGAGATGGAAAAGAAAGATTGAACAGCGAGCTTCCAACTGAGTTATCTCAACTTTTAAATGATTATTTAGCTCTTTTGGATTTTGAACGAAATCTATCACAACTATCCATTCAAGCCTATAAAAATGATATTAGACAGTTTTACAAATTTCTTATCGATCAAAAAAAGATTGATTTAAATTCGGTCTCATTAAAAGACTTAGTTGAATTTCTAAAAGTGTTAAGTTCATTAGGTCTAACTAATACTTCTATTGCAAGATATTTTTCTTCATTAAAGGGGTTTTTAAATTATCTGCTGCTATCGGGTTATATTGAATCTAATCCGATTGAAAAACTTCAAGCGCCAAAAATTGCACAAAAACTTCCTGATGTTTTAACTGTAGAAGATATTAACAAAGTATTTGCGCAACCTGATTTATCAAAACCTCTTGGGATTAGAGATAGAACAATGCTCGAAGTTTTTTATGCTTGTGGATTAAGAGTTTCAGAACTGATTAATCTAACTGTTTCTGATTTGTACCTTGATGACGAAGCCATTCGGGTTTTTGGAAAAGGTTCAAAAGAAAGAATCGTACCGATTGGAACAAGTGCTATAAACTGGATTAAAAAATACTTAACAGAAAGCCGTCCGATACTCGAGAAGAAAAATAAAAGTTTTACAACATTGTTTCTAAATATCAGAGGGACAAAAATATCAAGAATGGGTTTGTGGAAGTTAATTAGTTACTATTCAAAAGAAGCAAATATTGAGAAGAATGTTCATCCGCATACATTTAGACATTCATTTGCAACTCATTTACTTGAAGGTGGTGCTGATTTGCGAGCAGTTCAAGAAATGCTTGGTCACTCTGATATTTCAACAACACAAATCTATACTCATATTGATCGTGATTTTATTAAGCAAGAACATAAAAGATTTCATCCAAGAGGATAATGATGTCCGATATTCAAATAAGTGATAAGTTAATTTCATTTTTAACATTTCTTCCATTTTTCTTCATTTCGCTTGCCGTACATGAATATGCACACGCTTTGGTTGCGTCTCGAAAAGGAGATAATACGGCAAAAAATCTAGGAAGATTAACATTAAATCCAATTAAACATATAGATTTGTTTGGTTCTTTATTGATGCCCTTTATGGCTTTTGCTTCGGGGTTTGCTTTGATTGGATGGGCAAAGCCTGTTCCGGTCGATAGAAGAAATTTTAGAAATCCATTGATTGATGATGCTTATGTTGCTGCAGCGGGACCTTTCTCTAATTTTGCTCTTTCCATTCTATTTTTTTTACTCTTTGTTTTGATTACTAAAATACCTTTCGAAATGGGTTACAAAGATACTCTTGTCAATATGTTATGGTTCGGTGTTTATTTTAATATTTTTCTTTTCTTATTTAATCTTCTGCCTATTCCACCACTGGATGGCTCACATATATTGTATGACTTATTCCCGAATCGGTTTACAGCTTCTTTGTTAAACTTGGGATTTTATGGTTCGCTAATTCTAATATTATTTATTTACAGTCCTCTCTGGAAGTACTTCTTTGCACTGATTAACGCTTTTATGAATGGATTCTTGTTTATCGGAGGATATAAATAATTGGATTTTAACTCCTTCATAAATCAGAAAAGAAAATTTAAGTTTTTGATTATTCGGGATGGGTTAATTGGTGACATAACATTTTTAACTCCAATTATTAATCGATTAAAGAATATGTTTTCGGATTCTGTTATTGATGTTGTAGTAAGTAGTAATTCGGAAGATGTTTTAAAGAACTATCCGGGAGTTAGAAGAATCTTTCCGCTAAAAAGTAAAGCAGGATTATTATATCACATAAAATTTTTTTTCAGCTTAAGAAAGGAAAAGTATGATGTCTGCTTAATTCAAGAAGTTAATTCACACTATACTTTAATGTCGCTGTTAATCAGCGCAAAATATAGAGTTGGATTTAAGAACAAAGCGGACAAATACCTTGATATTATTAATGATAGAAAAGGGCACGCAGTTTTAGCGGAACTGGGTTCGGTTTCAAACTGGACTGAAGTTGTCAACGAAGATAGAACTACGCTATTCACCACAGAAGACGAAGATGTTATTAGTTTGAAGTTATTATCAGATAGTGGAATCTCTGAAAAAGATTTTCTAATTGTTTTGCAAGTCGGCTGTAGTGAAGAAAACTCACCCCGTGAGTGGCTCTTAAATTATTATGCAGAACTTGCAGATAGGTTAGCTAGAAAATTCGGAGCTAAAATTATTTTTACAGGGGTTAAATCGGAAATGGAAAAAATTTCCAAAGTACAGTCAATGATGAAAACTTCGTCCACATCTTTTGCAGGTCGTACCGACTTAAGAACTTTATTCTCAATTATAAAGCATACTCATTTGGTGATTGGTCCGGATACCGGAACATTACATGTTGCAAATGCATTTGGAGTTCCAACACTTATGCTAATTGGTTATGCTGATCCTCTTGATACCGGAGTTTATGACCCAGACGGCTACTCAAAGAATATTCATGTTGAGCTTGATTGTTTGCCATGTAAATTCAAAAATCCAAAACCTCAGCAATGGGAGATTTGTAAAGTGAAAAAGCCTACATTGTGTATGGAAATGCTCAGCGTTGATATTGTAGAAAAAGAAGTAATTGAAATACTTAATAAAAAGTATAATTTTTCAGATGCGAATTAAATAATTAGGAAAAAGTGAAAACATATTTTCGAATTCTTGCTTTTGTAAAACCGTATAAAAATTATATTGCCGGGTCTATTCTTTTCAGCATACTTTATGCGCTTGCAAATGGTGCATCCATTTATTTATTGATTCCGTTATTAGATACACTTTTTTTAGGTGGAAGTGATAAATCAAGTGCAACAGTAAATCAATCAGCAAAAACTTCAATTTTACCGGATTGGATTGCCGATATTCAGCATTCGTTAAGCGAATCATTTAACACTTTTATTTTCGGTGGAAGCAAAATTGATGCCCTAACAAAAATAGTCTTTCTGGTGATGCTTGCATTCTTTCTGAAAAATCTATTCGGTTACCTTCAAGCTTATTTCTTAGCTTATGCTGAGCAAGGTGTTGTGAAAGATATTAGAAATCAAGCTTACAAACATTTACATAAACTCCCTATGGGATTCTTCAAAAATGAAAAAACCGGGAATCTTATTTCGAGAATTATTAATGATGTAAGTGTTGTGCAATCAAGTGTTTCTACGGTATTTCTAAATATGGTTAGAGAGCCGATTACTATTTTAGTATTTTTAGGAATAGCACTATCGATAAGCTGGCAGCTGACTCTATTTTCTTTTGTTGTCCTTCCTATATCATTGATTTTTATAGCATTACTCGGGTTAAAACTAAGAAAACAAAGTTCGATTCTTCAACAGAGTATTGCCGAAATAACCAACTTACTCTATGAGACAATCTCCGGTGTAAAAATTGTTAAAGCCTTTGGCATGGAAGAGTATGAAAATAAAAAATTTTTCAACGGAACATTATCTTACTTTAAGAAAACTTTGGGGATGGTTAGAGTTCGTAATTTATCAAGTCCGGTAACTGAATTTTTAAGTGTAGTTGTGGGTGCTTTGATAATTTATTATGGAGGAAAGATTGTAATTGAAGGGGGGGGATTAAAAGCGAGTGAGTTTCTTGGTTTTCTCTTTGCAATATTTCAATTAATGACTCCAATTAAGGAATTAAGCGGGGTTAATAATAGAATTCAAGAATCAAGTGCCGCCGGTGAAAGAATATTTGAGATAATTGATATTGAACCCGCTATAAAAAATATTGAAACACCAATAAGAAAAAATGACTTTACTACAAATATTATATTCGACAATATAGCCTTTCATTACTCGGATTCAGATGAACTTGTTTTAAAGGATGTCTCTTTTGAAGTTAAAAAAGGAGAAATCATAGCTTTGGTTGGACCAAGTGGCGGTGGAAAATCCACATTAGTAGATTTACTCCCTCGATTTTATGACCCAACTTCCGGAGCAATTTATTATGATGGAATTGATATCAAAAATATTAAAATTGAAGATTTACGAAAACTGTTGGGAATTGTCACACAAGAAACAATTCTATTTAACGAATCAATAAAAAATAATATTGCTTACGGCTTAGAAAACTACTCGTTTGATAAAATAGTTGAAGCATCTAAAATGGCAAATGCGCACAGTTTTATTGAAGAATTGCCGGACGGATATGATACAATTATCGGTGAACGAGGTTTGAAGTTATCCGGTGGGCAAAGACAAAGATTGTCTATTGCCAGAGCGCTGCTTAAAAACCCCGCCATAATGATTTTTGACGAAGCAACATCAGCTCTTGATAATCAAAGTGAAATGTTGGTTCAAGAAGCAATTGAAAGGCTTATGCAAAACAGAACTACTTTCGTAATTGCGCATCGTTTAAGTACTATTAGAAATGCTACGAAGATTTTAGTGATTGATAAAGGTAAAATAATTCAATCCGGTACACATAATGATTTAATCAACATCGATGATGGAGTTTATAAAAAATTGTACGAGATGCAGTTTAGGGATATTCAATGAGAATTTTTGAAGCATTCAAAAATTCCGGGACGATTGATAAAGTCGCATTCTTCTTTCTCGTACTTTTTCTTGGAAGTTTGACCAACTCGATTTTTATAAATCAATTAGGTTATTATGGTGCATTAGTTACTATTCTTATAAAACTTGTGAAGGAAAAGAATAATCCATTTTCTAAAAGTGGATTAGAAATAGCCTTAGTTTTATTTATTCTTGCTGAAATTATATCTACAATTTTTTCCATTGAATCGGCTTCATCATTCAATAACTTATTGAAGAGAGTTTTACTCATCCCGATTATTTATGTGGTTGCTTCAGTCCCCAAGACACTTCAACAGATAAAAGTTTTTTTTCAGGTATATCTGTCAGTTGCAATAATCAGTGTTTTAATATATCTCTATTTCTCACTCCATTTTTATATCGAAAATTTATATCATGTTGTTCAGTCCGGGCCATCAGTATTTCAGTATCCGATTACCGCAAGTGAGATAATGACATTCACAGGATTGTTTTGCTTCGCTTTTTTAATCAATGAAAAGGAAGAACTAAAAACTCGAATAATATCTTTTATCTTAACTATTCTTTCGTTCGCGGCTCTTTTTGCAACTTACAAGCGAACCGGATGGATTGCCGCATTTGCAGGGATTTTTTTCATTTTACTCTTTAAAAGAAAATGGGTTTTTATTCTTCTCATTTTAATAGTAGCCGTAGCCGTTGCGATTAAAGATAAAGAATGGAGTAATATTGATTTTTATTCAACTAAAGAAAATGATTACATTAAGACTAATAGCTTAAATACTGAAGGAAAAGCACATTCTGTGTTTGCTATTGGGGAAAAAATTATTGCTTCTGATTATGACGGTGGCGTAAAACTGATTTCTCAAAATGAAATAGTTAATACAATTGAAACTCCTTCGCCGGCTATTTCAGGCTTTACCATTAGTGATTCACTTGCTGTTATCTATTTAGTGGATACTCGATTTGTGTTACTTAAAACTAATACAAATGAATTTATCAAAGAATTCCAAACTACCGGCTACACTCACGATTACAAGTATTTTAATAATAAACTTTATGTTCTCGACTTGGATAGCGGACTTACAATCTTTCCGGATATTCTTAATTCAAAGGAAACAATCAGAATACCATACGTAAATAAATACAGTACAATGGATGTTGATTCTAATCGGCTTCTTATCTTTTCAGCTGAAAAAGGTTTATTGATATTTAATTTAGTTGACGGAATTCCTATTGATAGTGGAAAATATTATCCAAACACGAAGCACTTTCTACCGTTTTATTTTTATAAAAATCATTTAGTTACTTCAGATGGGAATTACGCTTATTTACTCGATGTAATTGAAGACTCACTTATAGTACTGAATAAATCAGACAAAATAAAAAGACTAACACACTTTGTTGATAATGATTCAGTTGTCTATCTAGTTAACTCTTCAAAGGATGTTTTTACTTTGAGTAAAACATCAGCAATTATTGATGAAGCCAAATTCTTGTTCGAAAGTGAAAAGCACATAAACTCACTACTAACTCAAAATGATGAAATAGTCATTACAAGTTTTAAACAAAGCCGTATTAAAAGTATATGGGACATTCATAATCCGTCAAATGCCTCACGATTTGCACTATGGCGAGGGGGGATGGAAATATTTAAAGATTATCCAATCTTCGGAGTTGGTGACATAGATTTAGCACTTCTTTATTCAAAATATAAAAGACCTTTCGATAAAGAAATTCAAGGACACATGCACAATAACTATGTTCACATATTGGTGATTCTTGGATTGTTTGGATTTATTGCAATAATGTTTTTGCTGACTAAAATGTTGATTATAAACATTCAAATATTTAACGGTGTAAAAAGTATTCCGTTCCTCTCGTCTTTAGCTCTTGGAACTTTAGGTGGATTTATTGCATTTCTATTTGCGGGATTAACCGAATGGAATTTTGGAGACCATGAAATAATTACAATGGTTTGGTTCACATTCGGGCTTAATTATGCTGCTTACAGAATTTATTTGAACAATAAAAAAGTTTTATCAGACGATTAACTCTCTAATAATTAATAACCCTCTGAATCTCTTTTTCATTTCTTACATCATATCTCATAAATTATAAAATTAAAGGAGAAAAAATGTTAAGAACAAATCTAACTCACATTTTAACGGAAGAAGATTTTCAAAAAACAATTAATGAAAATGAAAATGTAATGATCTGCTGCGGTAGAATGGGTCCGATGTGTATTCCTGTTTACGGTGTTATGGAAGATATTGAGGGAGATTACAAAAATGTAAAATTTGCTGATCTTGAGTTTGATGCTCCTCACTCACATGTAATACGTAACTTACCTGAATGCCGTGGTTTTGCCGGACTCCCTTTCACAGTTTATTTCAAAAATGGAAATGTTGTAAAAGCAACTAGTAGTATACAAAGCATGGAACAAGTAACTTCAATTTTAGATGCAAACTTTAAGCAGTAATGAATATGGATTCTATGAATTATGATGTTATAGTAATAGGTGGTGGTGCGGCAGGTTTAACGGCCGGAATTTATCTTTCACGAGCAAAAGTAAAAACACTAATATTGAATGAAGGCACTATCGGTGGACAAATGATTTTGACCCACGAGATAGCAAATTACCCGGGTGTCGAATCAATCAGTGGATATGAACTTGCCAATATAATGAAAAAGCAAGCGAAGAGTTTCGGTTGTGATATTCGTTCAAACATCCGAATAACATCTTTACAGCTTGATGATGAAGTAAAAACGATTGAGGTTAATTCAAAAGATGTTTATACAGCTCAATCAGTGATAATCGCAACCGGTGGAAAGTCACGAACAATAGGTGCACCCGGGGAAGATTTACTTAAAGGGAAAGGAATTTCTTACTGTGCAACTTGCGATGGTGATTTTTTCCAAGATAAGGAAATTATTGTGGTTGGCGGTGGTAATTCAGCACTTGAGGAGGCTGTATCTTTAACAAAATATGCCTCTAAAGTTACATTAGTTCATCAGTTTGATAATTTCCAGGCTTTTGAACATGCAATCAATGAGGCAAAATCGAATCCCAAAATTGATTTCGTTCTCGAATCAACTATAACTCATTTTTACGGTGATGAAAAGTTGAATATGGTCGATATAAAAAACCTAAAAACCGGTGCGATAGAAAAACGAAAAATTGACGGAGTCTTTATCTTCATTGGATATGTTCCTAACACCGAAAAGTTTAAAGGTGTTGTTGAATTAAATAATTACGGAGAAATAGTTGTCGATACCAACTATGAAACAAGCATAAAAGGGGTATTCGGTGCGGGTGATTCTATTCAGAAAAGATATCGTCAAGTAACCACAGCAGTTGCTGATGGAACAATAGCAGCCCTTAATTCGATAGAGTATATTAATAAACTTAAAACTGAGACAGTAGATTCTTTCTAATTTGATTCAGTTATTTCAAGTGCGAGTTTTCTAAAAGAGAACTCGCATTTTTTTATTCTCCGATTAAAGTAATCACCAATCTTCTCGCACCGCCTCTATTTCGATGCTCACATAAATAAATCCCTTGCCATGTACCCAGATTCAATTCTCCGTTTGTTATTGGAACAGAGACCGAGTTACCAAGTAAAGATGATTTTATATGTGACGTCATATCATCTGTTCCCTCGTATGTATGCCGGAAGTAGGTTGCGCTTTCCGGGACGACAGTGTTGAAATATTTCTCCATATCGCTACGGACAGTAGGGTCGGCATTTTCATTTATTGATAAAGATGCAGAAGTATGTTGAATGAAAACGTGAGCTATTCCTTTCGATATTTTTGATAGTTCAGGAATTGCTCTTTCAATCTCATCTGTGATAATATGAAAACCGCGTTGTCTTGCTTTAAGTGTTATTTCTTTTTGGAATATCATTGAAGAATATTTAAAATAAAAAAGACTGAATCTATTTAGAGATTCAGCCTTTGTGATTGAAAAAACTATTGCATATTGTGATAAACAGATTGAACATCGTCATCGTCCTCAAGGGCTTCCAGAAGAGTATTGACTTCTTGTTGTTGTTCATCGTTTAGCTCTTTGTAATTTGTTGGTATGTATTGAAATTCTGTACTAAGTGGTTCAATTCCTTTTTCTTCAAGAGCTTTTTGCATTAATCCAAAATCTTCAAATGCGGTGTAGATGTAAACAGCGTCTTCCATTGATTCGAGTTCTTCCAAGCCATGGTCAATCATTTCAAGCTCAAATTCTTCAACATCTCCAACCGCTGATTTATCAAGTTTTATTAAAGCTTTATGCTCAAACATGAATGTCATACTTCCCGAATTACCAAGTGACCCTTCGTGTTTTCTAAAATGATGACGAACACTTGCAACTGTTCTTGTAGTATTATCGGTTGCACATTCTACAATAATTCCAACGCCGTGAGGGCCTATCCCTTCATAAAGTACTTCCTGATAACCTGAAGTGTCTTTCGATGATGCTCTCTTTATAGCCGCATCAACTCTATCTTTAGGCATGTTAACACTTTTAGCATTTTGAATAGCAATTCTTAATCTAGCATTGCTTTTGGAGTCAGCTCCACCGGCTTTAACTGCTATTTCAATATCTTTTCTTACACGATTAAATGCTTTAGACATTTTCGCAAATCGTGCGAACATTTTGTGTTTTCTCTTTTCGAATATTCGACCCATAATTTCTCTATTCTTTTGATTAAGTTGATATTTGCTAACCCAAAAATAAGAATCACTCAGCTTAAATAAAATTGAAATAATTCAACAAACCGAATCATTTTGCTTTACTGTATTTCTCTTTGATTGAATTAAGTATATCTTTTTCTGAATCAGTGTCTAAAACGATATTCCCGTTGTTTAAGAGAACTATTCTTGGTGGTGATGAATTAAGGAAAGGGAAAAATTCCATTACATCCAATATTATATATGGATAGGTCTTTCCGGCATAATTGAAAAAATTATTAACCTGATTTTCTTCGCCTAAAAATAAAATGTAGAGGGGAGGAAGAGTGTATTTACTTTCAAGTTCAAAATACTTTTTCGCAGATTCCATACAGTGGTCACAATCCAGACTGAACAATGCGACCGTTTTAATTCCTTCATCAAGATTTACATTTTTCCCGTTGAAATTCGTATAACTCGAAAACACAGATTTTGTTCGAGGTAAAAGATTTTCCTTATTTTCTTCGATAACGGTTTTTATGTTCTTTGATGTATCAATTAGTGTTTCAGTGCTATTAGGCTGAATTATAGAGTCGGTTTTAATCTCATGCCTTACTGAATCAGTCAGAAATTTTTTTGTTTCGGTTGATTCAACTTTTGGAGTAATATAAGTTCTTATCGGAAAAAAGATGAATAAAAAGACATAAGTGAGAACACCGGAGGATATTGTGAAAATTTTGTTGTCCTTCTGAGGATTTGAATCTTTTAAGAAAAGGTAGATTAGAAATAAATTCAAAACTAAATTTTTAAGAAGAGCTTGAACTGAAGTCATCGGAATGAATTCTCCAAAACAACCGCAGTTATCGGCATTGTGTCCTGTTAGAATCGAATAAAGTAAATGAATATTGAAAACCATCAATAAAATGAAAGATGCCGGATAAACAAACTTTTTTTTATAGTTTGTAAAGAAAAACGAAATCCCAATGAAGAATTCTAAACCTATTATAAGCCTTGATAAATAAGGGGCTAAACTCCAATCTGTTATTCTCTGCGAAACAATAGTCAGCTCAAAAGCATGGATTGGAAAGAGCTTAGATATTGCCGATACAATAAATAATATTCCTAAAAAGTAATTGAGAACAACTATAAAGCTATTTCTTTGATTTTCCATATTAGTTAAAAAGTTATAAAACAAAAATAAAGCTAAACGAAAATTAAATTTTGGTCAAGGTGAATCGTTCCTATTTTGATTGAAAAATATACTTCGATATAACTATATTGAGATAAACAAAGAAAATAATTAGGATAACCTTATGAGAACAAAATTATTCGTCACTCTTTTTTTACTTCCTTTCTTGCTGATTAATAACGGGAATGCATGTACAAATTTCCTTGTTACAAAAGGCGCTTCAATTGATGGCTCAACAATGATTTCTTACACTGCAGATTCGTACCAATTTTATGGAGAACTTTATCACTTCCCGGCGGCTGTTTATCCCGAGGGAACAATGCTTGATATTTATGAATGGGATACCGGAAAATTTTTAGGAAAAATCAAACAAGCACTTCGTACTTACAATGTGATTGGAAATATAAATGAACATCAAGTCGTAATAGGTGAAACAACATTTGGTGGAAGAAGCGAATTAGTTAACCCCAAAGGAATTCTTGATTATGGAAGTTTAATCTATATAGCTCTTCAAAGATCTAAAACAGCACGAGAAGCGATAATAATTATGACAGACTTAGTTGCTGAATATGGTTATTACAGTTCCGGAGAATCATTCTCAATCGGAGATCCTAACGAAGCCTGGATTCTCGAAATGATAGGAAAAGGAGAAGGAAACAAAGGAGCTGTTTGGGTTGCAGTAAGAATTCCGGATGGATATGTTTCCGGACATGCTAATCAAGCACGTATAACAACTTTCCCGCTTAATGACCCAAATAATTGTATTTACTCTCCGGATGTGATTTCATTCGCAAAAGAACGAGGATATTTTTCCGGAAAAGATAGTGATTTTAATTTTTCAGATGCATATGCACGTTTAGATTACGGAGCAATCCGTTTTTGTGATGGTAGAGTTTGGTCCTTATTCAGAAGAGTTAATAAAGATTCCCAAAAATATATCTCCTATATCAAAGGTGAAAATTTGAATAGAATGCCTTTGTATATTAAACCGGACAATAAATTATCGGTTCATGATGTTATGCAATTAATGAGAGATCATTATCAAGGTACTGAATTGGATATGACTAAAGGTGTAGCGGCTGGTCCATACTCAATGCCTTACAGATGGAGACCATTAACTTTTCAATATAATGGAGAAGAATATTTTAACGAACGTCCGATATCAACTCCACAAACCGGTTTCTCATTTATTTCACAATCGCGTAGCTCATTGCCAAATGAAGTTGGTGGAGTTTTGTGGTTTGGTGTTGATGATACTTATATGACAGTCTACACTCCAATGTATGCCTCGATGACTAAAGTTCCATATAATTTTTCAAAAGGAGTTGGGTCTCTCTCTCACTTTACGTGGGATGCAGCATTTTGGGTTTTCAACTTTGTATCTAATTATGCATATCCAAAATTTTCAGTAGTTATTGGTGATATTCAGCAAGAGCAAAATCGATTGGAAGGAAAATATCTTTCCCAACAAGAAAGAGTTGAAGGAACAGCTCTTGCTTTATTGAAAGATTCAAAAGGGAAAGCGGTTGATTACTTGACAAATTATTCAATTGAGATGGCTGATATAACAATGTCGAGCTGGAAAAAACTTGGTGAAAATTTAATCTTGAAATACATGGATGGGGTTAAAAAGAATGAATTCTTTAAGCCCGTGAATATTGGTTATCCTGATGATTTCAAAAAACTGATTGTAGATGAAGCCGGTGATAAAATCAAAATGAAAAAGCTGCCGGGTGAAAATGAAAGAGAATTTGCTCTATTGGTTGAAAAGGGAAACAAAGATTTATCCTCGAAAAAATATGATGAAGCAAAAGTATCATTTGCTAAAGCATCAAAACTTAATCCGAATGATGAATCTGTTAAATCGAAATTAGAAAAGATTGAAAAAATTCTTGCAGATATTGAAAAACTTCATAAATCATATTTAAACGAATAATTCAAGTTTTTTTATGAATCAGCGGCTGTCGTGAGCAACCTCGCGACAGCCGATTAAAGCCCAACATCTTTTTTGCACACAAAAGTGAAGAAAACATAATAACCCCAAATCAACAACATCATTTTTTACAAAATATAGATTATGCAATCTTTTTAGGTGTTGCAGTGCAACGCCTCTACATTTGGTATAATAAACAACATTTTGCTTCGTGGCTTCGTGGCATGCAACGCCTCTTCCGGTAATGTACTTGATAGCTTAGAAACGCACAAATTGTAACAATATTTACGAATTATCTGCAAATAATTACTAACCAACTAACAAATTATTGTTGATGTAGCAGAGTAAATCTCTCAGGAGGATGAATAAAAACAGTTGACAATTGTCATTCATTTTCTCTATTTGTACTTAATATTTATCATTTAACGGATGGTATGATATAAAAAATAAAACTACTCCAATCCCTATAACTGCGATTAATAGAAACAAAAACCTTTATTATAAGCCGGAAACAAAGAAAAAAGACCACTATCACTATAGAGAAATAAATTTGAAAATAATTGAAATTTCGCTTGCATTTTATGTTTTTTTTTTTTTGTATCTTTGGGGAGTCGATTTTGTAGTCTTTACTCATTTACTTTTATTTGTAGGGGAGTTTTTGATGGTTAGTACTAGTTATAAATGGTTATTTCCTCGTAAGTTATCTGATGATGATCTCTTCTCTCTCCTTGCTAATCTTGCCTTTATCTTTATCTCCTACTTCAATAATAACAAAGTGATGAAAATTAATTATTGCTCCCCAAAACCAACAAAGAGGCAGTTATGTCCTTAAACTTTATAACTAAACTGTTAGTTTTATTATTACTCCCGTTACTGTTTACTGCGGTTAGTTGTAATAAGCCAACTGAGCCAACTACCGGTAACGTAACAATAACTGTTGAAGATGCCTCTTGTACCGAAGTTTGGCTGAAAATAACAGCAGGGAGTAATGCATTAGTACAAGATTTCATCCTATACGAAAATGACAATAAAAAACTTGATATAACACTAAAACAAAGAGATACAGTAATTGCCATTGAAAACTTACTCCCAAAGCATAACTACCGTTATAAGTTAATGAACCCCAATAATATAAGTAATGAAACACTTGCAACAACCCTTGACACATCAAACCACAACTTTACCTGGCAAGTTTTTGAATTTGGACATAGTGGAAGTGGTTTTCGAGATGCATTCATAATAGATGAGAATAACATATGGGTAGTTGGTGAAGTTTATCTTGTTAATCCATTAGATGGAACAATAGATATATACAATGCTGCACAGTGGGATGGAACAAGTTGGGAATTAAAGAAGATAAATGTTGTGTTCCTTGGAAATCTAATTACACCACCGTTAGATGGCATCCATGTTTTTAAAGAAAATGATATGTGGATTGGGTGCAGTTTACCGATGCACTGGGATGGACAACGGTGGACATTATATGATATAAGGACAACAATTAGTCCGGAACTTACTATATCAAAAATAGTTGGACTAGATAATAAAGATTTGTATTTCGTGGGGGGATATGGTACAATTATATATTACACGAACAATAATTTTCGCAGAATTTTTAGTGGGACGCCTATTCATTTTACTGATATTATCACATTCAATGAGAGAGATGTATATACCATTGGTTCAAATAGAAATGAACCGCCATGGAATCCGACCTTAGTAAAAATTTCAGGAACCACAGTAAAGAAGATAGAAATAGAAGGGACAGACTTGCCATTGATAAGAATGTGGGGGAAGTCAGAAAAAAAAGTTTATCTAGGTGGCGCAGGTTTGTATGAAGGAGCAATAACCGGAGGAAAAATTAACGTAAAGCAAATAGCAAAGGAAACCATAGATTGGTGGTTACTCGGGATTAATGGAACAGATTATAATGACATATTTGTAGTCGGTTCATTCGGTTGGGTCGTTCACTTTAATGGAATGAATTGGAAAAAGATTCCTAATGAAGAGATTCAAGAATTTCATGGAGAATGGATTAGAGTCACTGTAAAAGGAGAGATGGTTTGTGCCGTGGGTTATGAGGGTCCTCGCAAAGCAAAAATATTACTTGGGAGGAGGATTAATTAGGTTAAAGAAAACCAGATAAAAAGCCGCTCCGATGATTACGGCACCGCAAGCGGCAGAATGAAAACAATTAAAGGGGACATTAAGCTTAGCCCGCTCAACTCCTTTTTGTCTTCATTCAAAAAATAAATAACTCCGTAATAAAATAAAATGTAAATAATGGAGTTTAAGATGTTAAAGTCAATTTTGGTATTTGTTATATTTTTTTCCTTCAGCATTTTTGGTCAGTACTCAATTTCGTTTGACCAAAAACTATCGAATGGTAATTCATACGGAAAAATAGGTGTTTGGAGCAATGGCACTTTTCTTGAAACAAATGTCCCGTTCACAACTATCTTATCTGAAGGAACTCACTACTTTAGGGCAGATACTAATGTTGTAAATTTGAGTAGTGTTGAGAAGTTTCATAATTGGAATTATGGGCTTGACTATCGAAATTTTAAGGTGGAGAATATCACATCATCAGGAAGTTTTTTAGCCCGCCTCAATCCAATCGGTACTGCAAAAATAAAAAACTTAATAGAACAAAAGTATATACCTGGAGAACCTATTCAACCAGATCCAATTGATTTGAGTTGGTTACAATTAGGGTTTATTGATCCCTGGTTAAGGGTTGATGAAAGTATACCGGCAAAAGGGCTACGCAATTATGGGATGGATGCAACTTGGCGAATTATTAATAATGGAGAAGAATTTACCCTAAATTCTCATTATAAAGGGGTATTCCTAAATCAAAATCCGACTTACAATCCTCTTTTTCCTAAATACTCTATATATGCTCCTGATTATCAAATATGTCTGCCAAACGGAAATGGTGGGGTATGTAACCTCTATGATTTTCACTTCCAAAATTGGGTTAGTAACGGAAAAGCGTCGTTTCAGAATGCTAATGCAGCTTACGGTGGTGTTGTTTTTACACAAAGCGGTGCTGAGATATACGCAGAATATAAAGGAGTCGGCATTACAACTAAAGCAACATCTTTCCAAAGCAATAGTCAACAAAAAGTGGTAAAAACCACACAGCAGGCTACAGTTGGTTCTTTAATGTATAGGATATATGAGAGTATGGGGGACATTTGGATAGAGAGGAGCAGTAATAACGGAGATGCCTGGACATTATGGAATGATAAAAAAAAACTAAATGATAATCCCGCACATTCTGCTTCTATAGATAATGTAATTAATATAGGTGAAGACTGGCTAGTGGTTTCTTATGTAGAGGGAAGATATTTGGTTATGATGGTTTTACCTACAAAAAAATGGACAAATACACCTGCATGGGTTGGAAAAGTTGTATATATGCTGGAAATTAATTCTAGTTCAGCAGCCCCTACAATTGCGGGTTATGATAACAATAAATTTATTGTTGTTTCCCGGATTTCCGATTCAGAAGACGGACTCTACGCATTATATGGTGAAATTACTGTAACTGAAAATCTACCTTCAATAACATTGAGAACTCCATCCGAAATTTCCGGAACAAACATTAATTCTATCAATCCATCTATTGCTGTTCTTGAAACAGGAAGTAACCATATTTATCATTTAGTTTATGAAGAATCCAACGCAATAAAATATGCTAAACTGCAAAGAGGCAGTGATCAGAATGTTTCGGTTGACTTATTAGAAAGTACTACTCTCTCCACCGGCAGCGGATACCAATATAATCGATACCCATCATTAACAGTAATGAATGATAACTATGCCCGGGTAACCTGGCAAGGGACAAGATACACTCTTCCCCAAGATATTGAGTTAGGCAAAGTAAATAAATCAGATAACCAAAACAGCAAT
>JAHBUO010000148.1 GCA_019638025.1 Ignavibacteriaceae bacterium | reverse complement strand
TATTTCTTTAGATGAACTTAATGAAATTAAATCAACAATGGAAGAATTTTTAAAAAATGAAAAATGAACGTAAAACTGAAATAAAAGTTGGAATAACCGTCGCATTAAGTTTGATTATATTTATTTGGATTTTTGGATGGGCAAAAAACTTTACAATTTCATCTGATAGAAAACTATTATCAGTTGAATTTGCTAATGCTTCCGGTTTAGAAGTTGGAGACCAGGTTACAATAAATGGAGTTCGAAAAGGATTTGTTGAAGAGGTGAAAAATACCGGTTCAAATGTTATGATTAAGTTAAGCTTAGATAAAGATGCAGAACTCTTTTCTGATGCAATAGTAGGAATTACTATGCTGGATTTGATGGGAGGTAAGAAAGTCGAGATAAAACCTGGATTGAGTGGAAATCCTATAAACTATTCTGAAGTAAAAGTAGGGACATTTTATGCTGACATTCCGGAACTTGTTTCAATGTTGGGGACCATCGATGATCAACTTCCGGAAATAATGAATCAAATCAAAATTACAGTGACTTCATTAAACTCATATCTGAATGACCATAAAATGTCGGAGGAGATTAAAACTTCTATTTCTAATCTTGCTGATATATCTAAGCAGATGAAATCTCTTATTGAGTTAAATAAGCGAAGCATTGACTTAATAACTAAAAACACTTTAGAGATTACTGATGAAACCAAATCAATTTTAAGTAATAACAGAGACAATATTAATCAGTCAATTGAAAAAGCATCAATTGCTATTGTAAAGACAGATTCGCTTTTATCTACACTCAACTCACTGCTTGCAGAGACTAGAAATAAACAAAATAATTTAGGGCAGGTGCTTTACGATGAAAATCTGATTAAGGATTTAGATAAAACACTTAAAAATCTTAAAGAACTCACCGATATTGCCCTTGAACAAATGCATAAAAACGGACTTAAAGTTGAGACAAAAATCAAGCTATTCTAATAAGATATTTTTATTAGTTCTATTTTTTTTAATTGCCGGTACTATTCATTCTCAACCACAAAAGGTTTGCGTAGCATCTAAGGCTATGGTGGTAAGCGCTGAAGAATTGGCGACAAAAGTTGGCGTTCAAATCTTAAAAAAAGGGGGGAATGCAATTGATGCTGCAGTTGCAGTCGGTTTCGCATTAGCCGTTACTTATCCCACAGCAGGAAATATTGGAGGAGGTGGATTTTTAGTTGCTCATTTAGGGGATGGAAGAAATATTTCAATCGACTTTCGAGAAACTGCCCCTAAAAAATCTTTTCGCAATATGTATTTAGATAGCTCCGGAAATTTTGTCCAGGAAAAAAGTTTATTGGGTGGTTTAGCAGTTGGTGTTCCCGGCACTGTTGCAGGTTTAATCTTAGCACTTGAAAAATATGGTTCGATGAGCTTAACACAAGTAATTCAGCCGGCAATTAATTTAGCCGAATATGGATTTCCACTTTCAGTAAGTAATGCAAAAATGTTTAATGAAAACAGAAAATATTTTCAAAAGTTTGAATCTTCATCGAAATTATTTGTAAAAGAAAATGAATTTAAAGAAGGCGATATTTTTTATCAGAAAGACTTAGCTAAAACTCTTAATAATATTCAAGAACTGGGTATTAAAGGATTTTACGAAGGTGAAGTTGCACAAAAGTTAGTTAAGTGTATTAATCAAAATGGTGGGATTTTCCAACTGGAAGATTTAACTGCTTACAAAGCGATTGAGCGTGACATAATTAAAGGTAATTTTCTAGATTATGAAATTATTTCTATGCCTCCACCTAGTTCGGGCGGAATTGCACTAGTTCAAATATTAAATATGATGGAATTAATTCACGAAAAAAATCCAAATCTTGATGAGTTAGAATATTATCATTCATTAATTGAAGTACTCAAACTTGTTTATGCTGAAAGAGCAGCACATCTCGGAGACCCGGATTTTATAGACATTCCAACAGAAAAATTAATTTCGAAAATGTATGCGAAATATCAGTCCAATCGAATCACAAATCAAGCAACGCCTTCAAAAGAAATTCAATCAAAACTAAAAGATTTTTTTGAAAGTGAAGAAACCACTCACTATTCAGTTTTAGATGAGTTTGGAAATGCGGTCAGTGTGACATATACACTCAACAGTGGTTTTGGCTCGAAATTAATTGCAGAAGGAACAGGGGTTTTATTAAATAATGAGATGGATGATTTTAGTGCAAAACCGGGTGTCCCAAATCAATTTGGACTTGTGGGGAGTGAGGCAAATTCCATTGAACCACATAAACGTATGTTGAGTTCTATGACTCCGACTATTGTGTTAAAAGAAAATAAACCTTATTTAATTGTTGGTACTCCGGGGGGTTCAACTATTATAACAGTAGTTGCTCAAGTGATATTGAATAAATTGTTATTAAAAGAAGATATCGAAACATCTGTTTTCAAACCACGTGTACATCACCAATGGTTACCTGATCAAATTGATATTGAAACTGATAGTATTTCTGAAGAATTATCCAGTAAATTGGTTGAGCGTGGACATAAAATCGGAAGAAAAAGATTGTTAGGCTTAGTCGAAGCAATCCTAATTGAAGACGGGAAAATAATAGGAGTATCTGATAAACGGGGCAGCGGTCACGCCGAAGGATATTGATTTGATTTTAGGAATTGGAACCGACATAATAGAAATTGAGCGTATTAATCAAAGCATCGAAAAATTCGGAGATAAATTTTTACGAAAGATATTTACGCAGAACGAAATCAACTATTGCAATTCAAAAGCAAATTCTTCTCAACACTTTGCGGCAAGGTTTGCGGCTAAAGAAGCTATTTCAAAAGCAATTGGGACTGGTTGGAATCATCAATTCAATTGGCTAGAAATAGAAATATCTAATCTACCAAGCGGTGAGCCTATTGCGAAACTAACAGGAAAAATGTCTTCATTTCTTTCAGAAAATCAAATGTTAAAAATATCAATGAGCCATTCTGAAAACTATGCTACCTGTTTTGCTATCTATTTTTTATCATAGCTAAAGCATCAACAACTTCAATCATATTGGTTAGCAAATCGATTTCATAATAAGTATATTTACAAGTTGAATTATAAAGATATACAATGACAAATAAGCAATTTACTATTCTTTCTTATACCTTAATTTCGATTGTTTTTGTGCTTCTGTTAATGATGTGGTTAAGTATAATTCCTACGGAATTTTATGGTACTATTCTGATTTTCAGCATAATCCTAATGGGTATCAGAATTATTCTAAGAATGTATTTTTCAAAAAAAGGATTCAAGGAATAGAGGAGGAAAATTTCGAATCTGTCTCGAAACATACTAACGGTCGATTAAATGCTAAAGTATTAGTGTTGAACCAGAGTTACG
>JAHBUO010000147.1 GCA_019638025.1 Ignavibacteriaceae bacterium | reverse complement strand
TTATTCAAAAGAGAAACTCATTAAGTTGAGTAACTCCCTTCCACAAGAAATTACATCTCACAGTTCTGCAGTAAAACGGATTCAATGCATGGTTTCGCACAACACTATTTTATCTGCAAAAGAGCTGTTAGATTTTACATCAATCAGCTTTCTCTTTTTTTGCTCATTTACAGATAAAATACTTAATAGTTATACTTACTCTTGAAGAAAGATGTATTTTGTAACGGTTTTATTTTTTATAATTTCTGAAGCTATCTTAATCAGTTACTCATTTATTTTGAGTAAATGCCAAAACATAAATCAGTTAACTCTAAATATTTATTTTACAGGTTTTGTTTGACACTAAAAAAGTTGATAAACTTTTTTCTTATTTTTTTTACGGAGTTGTTATGAAAATAGTAACCATGATTTCAATTTGTATTTTAAGCAGCCTTAGTTTTGCCCAAATTCAAATTCAATATATAAATAATGTTTCAGAAGAATTTAAAGAAAGGTACTACAGCCAAAAACGAGAATATAATCCGTTGCATGTGGGTAATATATGGCAATTTTATAATGCAGAAGACAATCGTTATAACACAACCAAAGTAGTAAAAGATAGTATAATAAACGGGAAAAAATACTTTAAGAAAATCTATTACGAAACTGAGCCACCGACCCGAAACTTTGTGACCTGGGAAAGGAATGATACTGTAAGTGGAGTCTCATTTATGCTTGATATTGAAGATGTAAATCAGAATGGTGATTTTTTAGACGAATTACCACTTGATAGTTTAGAAAACCCGTATTGGTCCCGTTATACAACCTATAAATATTCCTTTGCACAGCCTAACCCATTTTCTTTTTTCCAAGGTCCCAAAACTGTATTAGTGAAGGATACAAATTGGGTAACATTAAATGGTGATACTGTTATCAGCCGTAACTTTGAGATACTGGAATTATTTTGGTGGGAAATGGTTATTGAGAAGTTTGGAATTTTTTTATTTAGTCTCGAATCTCCAATTAGTGGTTGTACTGGAGCAATTATAAATGGAAAGCAATACGGTACAATAGTAGGTGTTGATGACAAACTGGAAAGAGTACCAACTGATTTTATGCTTGGAGATAATTATCCTAACCCATTTAATCCAAATACTACTATCACTTATTCAATTCCCGATTTACTAGGTCAAAACCCTATAAAAATAAAATTAATTGTTTATGATGCTCTTGGCAGAGTAGTGGCTACTTTAGTCGATGAAAAAAAACAAAGCGGTTCTTATAGTGTTAACTTTAATGCACGCGCGTTATCAAGCGGTGTTTATTATTACTCTTTAATTTCAGATTCAAAAAGAATCACAAAACCAATGATTTTAATAAAATAGCAGAGGTCTCAAATGAAAACGAGAATATTCATTATTTTAATTTCCATAACTATAATATTTAACATTTATCTCAAAGCTGGAGTTGAAGATATCTGTGGAACAGAATCGGGCAAATCAGCTCCTTTCTTACCGACAAGCGGTACTATCAAAGTTTTTGTAATTTTTGCTCAATTCGTGGATGATCCCAATACAGAGAATAATGGCTGGGCAAAAGACAGTTATCCGGATTGGGCGAACACATTTGTAAATCCTTCAACAGGGGGTGGATACTCATGGAATAATTTATCTCATTATTTTAATGAAATGTCGAACGGTACATTCCAGGTTATTGGGGACGTTTATGACGAATTAGTAGTTACAGATTTCAATCAAAGTTATTATACAAGCATTGGGCAAGTTAATCGAGAAATCATTATGAAAGTTGATCCCTATGTTAACTTTTCAGTATACGACAATCTAAATGGTAATACCCCGGGCAGTGATGGAATTGTTGATTTCATATATATTATTTATCGTAATGTAACAGGTAGTAGCTTAATGAATTATTCCGGCATAGCTCACTTAGAAGTAAGTCAGACAATGAATGTTGACGGTAAACAGATAGTAAATAATACATATATCGGTGGCGGTGTTCAGCAGAGAGGAGGGTTCAATGGAAGAGATTATACGTTGTATGTTGCCGCTCATGAAATGGGGCATTATTTATTTGGAGGTGGTCATATTGACTATGTTTCAAATCTTGCTTTAATGACTAGACTCCCTGTTTGGGACGCAAGCCGTGGGATGCATTCATGGGAAAGACAGAAATTGGGGTGGATTAATTATACTGATAAAACAACAGACGGATCAGTAACAATGTCGGATTATATGACTGCTGATCAAGTATACAGAGTGCCTATAAGCAGCACAGAATATTTCTTAGTAGAAAATAGAAAAAAGATAAGCCCTCACGATAAAGCTGGGGATACTGGTTTTTATTTTTATAGAGTCACGGGAGCATCATCATTCCCCCCTACGATAGATGTTTTATGCGCTGATGGGAATTGGGATTTTAATTTCAATTATAATACACTTAAAATAACAAGAGTAAATCCAAATTCTAATAGTACTTCCGATGAGATGAATATAAAATATTTATATGATTCTAATGGCGATGGTAAATTAGAAACTTACGCTTGTTATACGCCAGTATATCACGAAAATTCGGCTTGGGGCGATAATGAAGATGCCTTTGACTTGACTTTCAATAATGTACTGTCTCCGGTAAGTAATCCTCGTTCTAACAATGATGGTTCGCTTGACTTTACCATTGAAGTAACAGGTACAAATACAATTCAATTTTATTTTACAAATCCTTACGCTGGTAAGCCATCTAAACCACAAAATTATAATGTTACTATCGTAAACATAGGTGGAGATACATATCCGAAGTTGACTTGGGAATTAAATTTAGAAACAGATGTTATAAATGCTTCGCAAGCCTATCTCATTGAAAGAAGTCTAAATGGAGGAGCTTTTACACAGATAGCCGCAGTAAACGGTTCAATATCCGAATATATTGATTATGATTTAAGTTATGCCGGTAGTGGTCCAAATACAGCGGTTTATAAAATACGAGCAAAAGATACTCAAGGATTAACTTCACTTTATACAGAGGGAAAATCTGTCGCTTGGGGAGATGCATGGAAAATAGGAACAAATGCAATAGAAATAGTAAAAGAATACAAACTTCAACAAAATTATCCAAATCCATTTAACCCAATGACCAGCATTAATTATCAAATAAAAGAAAAGGGATTGGTATCCCTGAAAGTATTTGATATGCTTGGAAAGGAAGTTGCCGAATTGGTGAATGAAACAAAAGATGAAGGTCAACATTCTATTATGTTCGATGCAAGCAACTTACCTTCCGGAGTTTATATTTATTCAATAAGAGTAAATGATTATGTTCAAAATAACAAGATGACATTACTGAAATAAAAGCAATAGAAAACAAGGGCAAATGTTTTTTTCTCCACCGGAGAGAGAGTCAATTTCTTACTCAATGAAGAATTCCTTTATAGTTTACTCTAGTTAATTATTCTTTGAATATTTTATTAGAAGAAAAGATAGTCTTTTGTTGTTATTTCCTTAGAAAATCAAAGAATAACTAAAATTGATAAAATATTTTCA
>JAHBUO010000146.1 GCA_019638025.1 Ignavibacteriaceae bacterium | reverse complement strand
ACTTTTTTGCCAATATTAATAGACGATGCTATGAAGTTAATGTTTAGATTACTTAACAATCTTCATCAGCTGAGAAGTAATCAATTTCATATGAATTGGTTACATTTTTTATCTCACCTTTTGAGAACCTCATTGATTCTGGAAACAATTAATAAGTCGCGTGATCATTTGAAAGAAGAAATTACAACCAGTGAAATTGGCAACATAATGGCAAAGTCGTCAAGATTTGAGGATCGTATTGAAGCTTTGAAAGATTTAGACAGATTAATTAAAGAAAGGTCTAGGAAGAGCTTATCTTTTAATCAACTTGACAATGAATGGTTATCATATTCTATTATAGGAAGAGCCGACTTAATTTATTTTGCTGGTTGGTTGAAAGAATATAGAAATATTAATATGTGACAGAATTTACAGAAACTGTCCTGAATATTATACTCTTTTACGTTCTTTTATCTCCATAAAGTGGAGATTATCATTTGTACTTTTCTTAATAAATCTTCCACGATATTTTTCGTTTCAGCACTATAAACCGCAGTAAAACATGCAAATAAACTTATGATAATTGCTGTGATAGTAAGTCTTTTTACAGACTTTTGTAATTTGTCGTTTGAATCTACGGACATAACAGAAGTAATACTATCTATAGAAGAGCTTATATACATATCATAAGATTCGATATATTTCATTTTTTGTTCTATACTTTCAACAAGCCTTTCAAATTCGGAAATTAAATATCTCCATGAAGAGTATTGAGGCCTATCGTTATTTACATTAATGTCCTTTAATTCAAATAAATGCAAGTTTTCTTTGGCGTTGTACGGTATTGTTTTTTCAACTGAATTACGATAATCAGTAAGGATACTATAAACTGCGAATTTATATTCAAGATATTCCAAACGATCATTTTTAAATATTTGCAGATAATTTTTAATAAAATTTACATCAGTAATAGACTCAATATATTTTACACCTTTATTGGTGTAAAGATGATAAGAGGCTAGCTTGATTTTTTGCAATGAATACATTTTCCTGTCGAACGCCATCAGTTCAGTTATAGATATGGGAATAAACACCTTAGATGGATCTTTAGAAACGTTTGTTATTAAAAACAGTCTAACTCTTTGGTCCTGAGATCCGAAAGATGGTCCAGAGTAAAATGGCATAGTTTCTATAAAATCAATGTAGGCTATAGGAGATATAAAGTACCTACTAATATCCCTTTTGATTTTACTTTCAAACCGCCTCAAAAAATCGCTTCGGCTTTCATTTTTACCATATTTAGTCAATTCATTATTTTCTGGCACACAGATCCAATATAAATCTAGCAAAGAATATTTTTTTTTAAGGACAAACCACTTTGGCTCAGATTCACCTTGGTCATCTACAACAAGTTTGTAGTTTCTTAGTACAGCGCCATGTTCATTATTCTTTTTGTTCAAAATAGTTTCTAAATCATAAATATCGGGCATTGTATCTTTTATCAAAAATCTAAGTAGTTTTCTAATCTCAGAAAATTTTTCAGCTTCATCTAGAGAAGTGAACTTATCAATGACAGACGGTTTTAATATATAACATAGCGTCAAGAAGCTGGCGTTATAGCTACTTTCGAGATTGTATAAAACGATTGATTCAACATTCTTTTTCCAAAATTCATTGTATATAATAGGTTCAAGTGTAAGAAAATCTTGATAACTTATTATAGTATTGTCCAGCAATGTATGATGGAACCTATAAGTTGCATTTTTTCTAAATGTAGTATATCGATGGGATGGGATAGCTTCATCTAAAGCTAGTGTTACAAATAGGTAGACCTTATCTAATTTTATATCTTTTCCCAATTTTTATAAGATATTACAATGAGCCTAATGGTAAGAAATATTCCGTTCGATTTTATTTATAGTCTTGAACAAATAATCTAAGTTGAAAAACAGTCTACTGTATTTCACTTAAATGCAATCTCCAGTCTTCAACAATTTTATCATAGCTTAAACCCGCAGCACCTGAGGGAGATTTTAAATGGCTAATAACCAAGCCTTTGGATAGTTTGTCCTCTATCTTCTCAATTTCTAGAGATATATTTTTGATAGTGTTGTTTTCATTGCCGAAGGTCAGTAATATTTTTTCCAAACTACAATTGTTTATTAATTCAATGATTTCTAGCGTATTCCAATATAACACAGCTTTGTCAACTTCAGTGTCTCTAAAATTATCATTTATACCATAAAACCTCTTGGGTTTAATCTCTTTTACAATATCTGTTATAAAAATTCCTTTCTGCTTGCAGAAGTTTTCCTGCTTCTTAAAAACAGAGTCTCTGTCCATGCCTGAGTAAAATTTCAGCCCTTCCTTAGACTTAGTATTTGTACCATAACGAGTGTAAAACTCTGTATTATTAAAATAATCCATTACTTTCCAGAGCCTGTTTTGGGCCTATCATAAAAATTTCTTGTTTGACAGAAATTGGAAAACTTTTTCGAGTTTTTTATAATTTCAAATTCTTTTCTTTCTTTCGAATTCATTTTTTTCAAATCTGGGCTTCTTGGATTAAAAGTTCCAATAATTATGATTTTGATTTTTTCAAAACCATCAGTGAGACTTAGTCTACCCAGAATCTTATGTTTGATGATAATCGCCAATTGAGAACATTGTTTTATTTTTTAATGCTATATCTAAAGGTACATTCTTAGATCAATTGTAGAGTAGAAGTAAAGGTTATTCATAAACTTCTCATCTCTATCCTTATTTTTAAGAAAATCGTGTAGATTTCTAAGAATTGTTACTTTTTTCAAAAGTCATGGCCTTACTTTCTGTCCAGTCAGAAGGAAAAAGCAAATCCCTAATATCTACCCTAAGATATTCTGCTATAAGGTAAAGTTTGTGAAGATCAGGCTGTTGTTTATTGTGAACCCAACGAGATACTGTAGATTCAGATACCCTTAGATATTGTGCAATAGTTCTATTGTAGATGCCTCTTTCAGTAAAAACTTCTTCGAGTCGATTTATTTTCTTCATAAAAAATCAAAAAAGTTTGCCGTTTAAAATCAAACTTTGTAATATTGTACCACAGATAGCGACAATAGTGCGATTCAAATCGCATCATTAACGATTGTCACTCATACAAGAAAACCGTCATATTTTCCCTATGAGTCGATCGTGAGTCCGCCTATCCATTGGATTTGTATTATCTTCGCGATAATGTAATATTCAATGGGGCGGGTCTCATGTAAGCCTTTGGGGAACCAGACTTCGGTCTGGAGGTTCGTGACGGTACCACTTGCAAAGCATTGAGGCTCGCCCTATTGATTCTTCAATTGTGACCCTCAATTGCTTTGGTGTCAGTCGTTTCATAAATTGAATAACTATGAGTACGATGCCATCAACCCCAACAGCTTACAGCAAAAAGACACTATTCAAGAACATCATCTGTTGGCCTGACTAAACCGCCCTACGTTATGCAGTCTGTGGGAGCTTCAATGCCCGCTGGTTTGCTAGCAGGTACAAGCACGCCTATGACTACATCCGGCCTTTCTTACTATCAAAAAACGCCACTGCT
>JAHBUO010000145.1 GCA_019638025.1 Ignavibacteriaceae bacterium | reverse complement strand
CACCTTCGTGCAAAACTAAGAGAGGGATAAACATAATTGCAGCAGAAACAACAACACCGATAATATCACCCAATTGCATCTTCCAAGGTGTACCACCGAGAATATGTCCGGCTTTTAAATCTTGCAACATTTCACCTGCAACGGCGGCAGCAACGCAAACAACTGCTGCAACACCAAGTACTGCTGCAACTCCGGGAATTCCTTTCATTCCAAGAGCAACCATTAAAATAGCTGCTACGACTAATGTCGATAATGTTAATCCGCTTATAGGATTGTTACTTGAACCGATGATACCAACTAAGTAACCTGATACAGCGGCAAAGAAGAATCCGGCAACAATCATTACAACTGTTGCAACGAGAGCGGCAACTACGTCTTGAGCAAAATAATTGTAAATAAAGAATGTAGCTACTGCAGTTCCAAGAATACCAATCATAATCCATTTGAAACTGATATCTTGATCTGTTCTATCTGTTTGAACTGCTGAACCTGAAGCTGCTTTTCTAACATCGCTAACAGAGCGAGCAATTCCGGTGGCTAAACTTTTTCTCATTTTCCAAAGAGTAAAACTTGCACCAACCAACATACCACCGATAGCTATTGGTCTTACAAATTCTTTCCAAACTTGAACCATTGTTCCTGTCCAATCAAAATCTGCACCGGTCTCTGTGCCGGAAAACTTGAAGTATGCAATAATTGGAGCTAATAATCCCCAAGCTAAAACCCCACCACTAAAGTTTAGTGCTGCTAATTTTGGTCCGATAATATAACCGACACCCATATAAGCAGGACTTACATCAGGTGATCTGAATAATAAATGACCTTTACCAAGGGTAACTAATTTTGTCCATGAAGTTGCAAATAACTTAAAAGTTCCAAGGGCCTGAATAATAGCACCGATTCCCATAGCAGTAAATAAAAACTTAGAACCTCCGCCACCATGACGACCTGCTTTGTGAATTTCTGCCGCCGCAACTGATTCAGGGAAAGGAAGCTCGACATCTTCAACCATTACTCTTCTTAGTAATGCAACGAACATGATTCCGAGAATACCACCCACAGTCATAATTGCTGCAGATATCATATAATTTCCGGGGGTAAAGAATGGATCCCATATTCCGGCAATAAAAAATGCAGGTAATGTAAAGATTGCACCTGCTGCAATAGACTCACCAATCGAACCGACTGTTCTGGTAAAGTTTTCTTCGAGTACAGTTCCTTTTAATAATTTGATAAGTGCCATACCGATAACAGCAGCGGGATATGTTGCTGCGATTGTCATACCGGCTTTCAATCCGAGATAAGCGTTAGCTGCCCCCAATACCACGGCAAGCACTAAACCAATTATTAGCGCTCTAACAGTAAATTCTGCCATGTTAGATTCAGGAGAGACAAAAGGAATGAACTTCTTCGATTCAGCCATTATTTGCTCCTTCTATTCGTAGAGTTTGTGATAGTTAAATTAATTATGAATAATCGTTCAAATATAAAGAGGAATCAATAGCCATTCAACAAAATTCGAGAAATTTTTATTGGGAGGTTTCTATGGTTTCCGTTTCTTGAGTGCTACTCCCCTTCCTAAAACTAAATAGCCACTCATAAATTTCTTTTTGGTGGAAGACTCGGGCTATTTCACTATGCCCGTATCTTGGATGAACCGTAAATTTTAGATTTGCGTCAGGGTTACATTTCTGTATCATCTTAACTGCTTTGTATGATTCACTTATTGGAACGGCTCTATCTCTTTTTCCGTGATGAATCCATAAATTAAGTTCAGCAAGTGTACATGGATTGGATTGATTTATTCTTCCACACATTGAAATTGCGGCGGCAACAACTTCGGGATAGGAAGCAGCAAATGTATAAGTACCACTTCCTCCCATGCTCATTCCGGCTACATAAATGCGAGTTGTGTCAACATTATAATTATCAATTACATATCGTAATACTTCATAAACTTTGTGTGGATTCCATGAACTTTTTTTAGAGATTTGAGGAGCAACTACAATAGCATCAATCTGCATCCCCCTATCAATCGCATCTAACACACCATATTTTCTGACAAGATTAAGATTTTTTCCGGCAAGACTTTTACCGTGTAGAAATATTAGAACAGGAGCACCTTTAGCAATCACAGTATCATTCGGAAGATGGAGCCAAAAAGGATAGTTAGCTTTATCAACTACTTTTGAATATTGTCCAATAAGATTCATGGAGAGGACCATGAAAATCAGCAGTGAAAATTTCATCACTTTTAACATTTCTTCCTCACTTCCTATCGATGTTGCAGAAGGGATTTATTTCTTATTTGTGCTAAGTTAAAAAAGATTTTCCTAAAAATCTCGATTAATTCTTTGAACATAACTACATCAATTTTATATTTGAAAAAAATTAAGGAGTCAAATGGAGCCAACTACATTAATAAATTCAGATAACCACTGGATGCTTTGGGGAATTTTATTTTCTGTAACTGCATTCGGATTCTGGGCTGAAAGAACAAAATGGGGATCAAAACTTTCCGGAATGATGATAACTCTACTCGGAACTTTTATACTTTCAAACCTTTCTATTATCCCCAACGATGCCCCCGTTTATGATGTAATCTGGACTTATTTTGTCCCGTTGGCAATTCCTCTCCTCTTAATGAAAGCAAATTTGAAACGGATAATAAAGGAAGCCGGTCCCACATTGATTGCCTTTTTGTTTGGGGCACTCGGTACCGTCCTTGGAACACTGTCAGCTTTTTACTTAATCAATTTAGGTGAAGATTCATGGCGATTGGCAGGAATATTTGCTTCGACTTACATCGGAGGAACTATGAATTATATGGCAGCTGCAGAAGTTCTTCAATTAAAATCAGGAACATTGCTTACCGCTGGACTTGCAGCCGATAATCTCATAATGACTATCTACTTTTTTCTTCTTTTTGCTCTCCCCTCTTTCGGCTTTATTGCTAACAAATTTATTAAAAGAGAGAATCTAATTCAGTTATCAGAAGAAATTAACACCTCTGAAGAGAGAAAATCTGATTCACTATTGGATTTGTCAACAGCTATTTCGATTAGTTTTGTTATTTGTGCAATCGGTTTTGCTTCTGCTGAGTTTTTTGGGTTTGAAGGAGGTGGAGTATTAATTTTAACCGGATTAACAGTTGTTTTAGCTACAATTTTTCATTCTTTTTTCTCTTCAATTAAAGGGAGCGAAACTCCCGGACTTCTACTGATGCAAGTATTTTTTGCCGCAATTGGTGCAAGTGCGAATATAAAAACTGTAATAGAGGTCGGACCTCTTCTTTTTGTATTTGCAGCTATAATTTTGGTAATTCATTTAATTACAATCCTTATTGCCGGGAAAATCTTTAAGCTTGATTTGCGTGAAATTATAATTGCATCAAATGCAAACATCGGTGGTCCTACAACATCTGCTGCAATGGCAGCTGCAAGGAAATGGGATGATTTAGTTCTACCCGCAATTTTGTGCGGAACTTTGGGTTATTCAATTGCGACTTTTATTGGTTCAGCACTTGGATATTGGTTAAAATAGCTATCAATTAGAAAATAATTATGAATTAATTTTGTGTAAAACATTTAACTATTAGGCTAATTTTAAT
>JAHBUO010000144.1 GCA_019638025.1 Ignavibacteriaceae bacterium | reverse complement strand
AAACTTATATATGTGAACGGAATTAATACACAGATAAAAATCAATATCATTTTCTTTTCGAAACTAAATTCTAATACCGAAATCAACTTTAGGATGTCACTTTTTTCATCAAACATGAAAATAGTATTCAATGCGAAAAATAAAGTGAAAAGCATTATATAAGTAATATTTGCTAGTCTAAAAATAAGGTTTGATATTCTCAATGAAAAAGTATTGAACAATTTAACAGACAATGCAGCAGATTCAATAAGTAACATTGACAGAATCATCGGTGAGAAGATTACAATTAATGTTGGGACTAAGCTATTCTTTTCGTTAATCAACATCTCAACTGAGAAGAAAATATAATTCCGATTGATATCTCCGATTTCAATTCCAAAAATCGAAGCGATCATCAGTTTAAAAGGTGTAGTAAGAAAAACTAATGATAATGCAGCACTCAAAAATGCAGTTATTACAGCAATTCTTTTCTTACGACTAAGCTCTTTTTTCTCATCCATTCACGAATACATTTATTTATTATATATGCTTCAAAGTTAATAAACTTTTATAAGTTTTGTCGGAGAAATCTCGTTCTCCGTTCATCAAATAATGCATGAAATAACAATTTTTTTATTTAAATTTACGTTGCTTTATTGATAGCTATAAAAAAGAAATTAAATTATAATTTAATGGAGAATTAATGTCACAACAAAATAGAAGAGTTGTAGTAACAGGGATTTCAGCACTAACACCAATTGGATTGACTGCAGAAGATTTTTGGAATAATATGATGGAAGGAAAGAGTGGTGCTGCCCCAATCAAATCATTTGATGCATCAAAAGTAGAAACAAAGTTTGCATGTGAGCTTAAAGGTTTTGATGCAACTAACTATATGGAAAAAAAGACAGCAAGAAGACTAGATTTATATAGTCAATATGCTTTAGCTTCAGCAGCAATGGTACTAAAAGATGCTAACATTGACCCTTCAACTCTTAGCGAATCTGACCGTGAGAAGATCGGAGTTATTTACGGAAGCGGAATCGGTGGTATACAGACATTTTATGACCAGGCAGTAACAAATTTAACAAATGGTCCGGCGAGAGTTTCTCCATTTTTTATCCCGATGTTGATTCCTGACATCGCAGCAGGACAAATTTCAATTCAGTATGGATTTAGAGGTCCAAACTATTGTATTGTTTCAGCTTGTGCAACAGCAAACAATAATATCATAGACGCATATTTGATAATCAAACAAGGCATAGCTGATGCAATTTTAAGCGGTGGCAGTGAAGCAAGTATTTGTGAAATTGGAATTGCAGGATTTAATTCCGCAAGAGCTTTATCAACAAGAAATGATACACCGGAAACAGCTAGCCGACCTTTTGATTTAACTCGCGATGGTTTTGTGATGGGAGAAGGGGCAGGAGCTCTATTTCTTGAAGAATTAGAACACGCACAAAGACGCGGTGCAAAAATTTACGCTGAAATTATTGGTATCGGGCTTTCTGCAGATGCCCATCATATTACTGCTCCGGAACCGGAAGGTAAAGGGGCAAAATTAGCGATGCAAATGGCTCTAAAAACAGCAAATCTAAATTTATCGGATGTTGAATACATAAATATGCATGGGACATCGACAGGTTTAGGAGATATTGCTGAGTCGAAATCAATTAAAGCTGTATTTGGTGAACACGCATATAAGATGAATGTTTCTTCAACAAAAAGTATGACAGGGCATTTATTGGGAGCTGCCGGTGCTGTGGAGGCTATTGCATCCATTTTGGCAATCAATAACGGAAAAATTCCTCCAACTATCAATTTTAGCACTCCTGATCCTGAGTGTGATCTTAATTATACATTTAACAAACCTCAGGAAAGAAGTATTCAGATTGCAATGAGCAATGCTTTTGGATTTGGTGGACATAATACAACCGTCGTATTTAAAAAGTTTACTGAATAAGGTTATTTCGTATTTCAAAAAATAAGTATGAGTGGAAAACTTTGTCCGAAAATTATTCTTGAAGGGACACGATTAACTTTCAAAACAGAAATTGCTTTTGAACTAAATGAACACCCGCGAGTAGTTGGTCCGAGAAAGTATCGGTATCATTCGCCGATTATATCGGCAGAGTGGTGTGCATTTTCAAACTTTCCGTGGGGAAGGGGATTGATTAATTTTAATCCTGATGAAGAAAAACTAGCAATGGAAAGCTACGATGCTTGGTTAAGGGTGCTTGAACTTCAAAAATACTATTCATGGATTATTGATAGATTTCACATCTCTACCAGAATGTTTCAATTGAAGAACAATAATCGAGAATACGATTTTCGATGGATTGAAGAGCGATTACTAAAAATCGGTTTTTGCTTAATCTTTTTGTATAGAGACGAAGATTCATTTGAGAGTGCTCTTTCCGAAAGATTAAAAGTCTCAGGAAATCCGTCTCAATATTCAAATTTGGGTGCTTTTATCGATGACCAAATAATTCTGAAGAGATTAGTAGAAGAGTCAATTCTTCCCAAATGTGAAATAAATATTTCTGATAACAATATCAAACGAGCAGTTGAAGAGATTGCCGATTTTTTATCTGATAACAATCTTCTATATGCTAACTACTAATTTATAATTATTGGATTTGTATGAAAAAAATAAATTTAGTGTTCCTAATCTCACTGTTTCTTCTGAGTAGCGGAGCAGCCCAGCAGAGAGAGTTTGGTCTTGGAATTATTATCGGTTCGCCCTCAGGTTTTAGCGGGAAATACTTTCTGAACACTACTGAGGCAATTGATTTTGGAATGGGATATGCATTTTCAGGAAAGAATAATACAACCAACTTCCATGCTGATTATTTAATACATAATTCAAATGTAATTAAAACAGAATATCAACTCCCTCTTTATTATGGCATCGGTGGAAGAATGAAAATCAGGCATAATGCAGCAAGTAGAATCGGAGTTAGGGGAGTGCTTGGTATAACTTATTACCCTACTCAAATTCCTATAGACATTTTTTTTGAAGTGGTTCCGGTTTTCAATATAATCCCGTCAACAGAATTGGATATGGAAGCAGGGTTGGGTTTTAGATATTATTTCAAGTAATGGAGGGAACTAACTCTCTTTTGTTTGCAGAGAAAATTAAATAAATTTGAATTCATAAATAAATCGAAAAATAATAACGGGGTCTCCAATGAACATAAGAATACAATTAATATTCACATTTCTTGTAGCATCACTTACAGTTTTTGCTCAAACGCCGGAATGGGTTTTCACCGGTAAAGTAGCATTTCCTGATGCAGATACATCGCATGCACGTCCATTTTTAATAACTATTGATGAGAGTGATAGAGTTTATGTAGTGTCATCAAAAGCAACTACCTTAAACGCTCACAATGCTGTTTATTTCGCAGATTCGAACGATAATGTTTTTACTAAATGGATTGACTATGATGAAAACGGTGACTCGGATACTTTAACCGGAAATGTAGGTGCAATTAGGGGAATTTCAACACTTGGACAAATTGTTTTTGTCAATGCAAACGTTCCGTATCCTCGTTCTAAGCCGAATACTGTTTCTACTCAATATGTTTATTTTAATCGTGACACAAATAATGTCGAGAAATTTGGTTTTTATATAACAGGTTCAGGTTATGGAACTTATATTAATGGATTAGCCGTAACCAAAGATACTATGATTATTAGCGGTGTTACTGCGGGTGCCGGTGTTCCGGGACCAAGAGCAAGATTTTATAATTTTAACCGAACAAATGCTACACCTGCTTATGGTTCATGGGCGGGAGAAAGTAATCAAGAACCGGGTGGAAATCACAATGCCGGTAT
>JAHBUO010000143.1 GCA_019638025.1 Ignavibacteriaceae bacterium | reverse complement strand
TTTTTCCGTGTTAAACTTTGTAATCGGACCAGCTCCGCTTACTCCATTAACCATATTGTTCCAGAAACTGGTTACATCATTTCCTATTGGTGTCAATGCACCTAACCCGGTAACAACTACTCTTCTCATAGATTTCATATAAACAAGCAGCAAAAATATAAAAAAAGTGCTTATTGAGGTTTCATACAATGACGAAGTACCTTTCAGCCCATATTGCAATATTGCGATATCGTCATATTTTGAAAATGTTAAATTCGAGATTACAGAATCAGAATTTAACACATTGTCTTACCTGAATTAATCAAAAAAAAGTACTTTAGCACTCTAATTTCCACATTGATTATGAAAACATTACATACTTTTATTATTCTATTTTTCGCATCTAATTCAGGAATATCTTTCTCTCAATCTTCCTATTTCCCTCCAACTTCAGGAAACACATGGGACACATTATCGCCGCAATCATTGGGGTGGTGCCAACAAAAAATTGACGCGATGTATAACTACCTTGAAAACAATAATTCTAAAGCATTTATTCTGTTAAAAGACGGAAAAATTGTCCTCGAAAAATATTTTGGTTCATTTGATCAAAATAGTACCTGGTACTGGGCGTCGGCGGGAAAAACAATCACTTCATTCATGACTGGCGTTGCCCAACAGGAAGGATATCTATCAATTAGTGATACAACATCTCACTACCTGGGACAAGGGTGGACTGACTGTACAAGTGAACAAGAAGAGAAAATCACTATCCGGCATCAGTTAACAATGACATCAGGATTAGACGACGGAGTCCCTGATAACTTTTGTACATTGGATACATGCCTGATTTATAAAGCCGACGCAGGATCCAGATGGGCGTACCACAACGGACCTTACACATTATTAGATGGAGTGATTGAAAACGCCACAGGGATGTCTCTTAACAATTATACGACTCAAAAATTAAAAAACCCGACGGGAATGACAGGCCTGTTTTACTCCATCGACTATAATCATGTATTTTTCAGCACCGCCAGGAGTATGGCTCGTTTTGGGCTGCTAATTCTTAATCAGGGGAATTGGAATGGAACGCAGCTTATGACTGATCAAACCTATTTCAATCAAATGGTTACTCCTTCACAACCCATCAATCATTCTTATGGTTACCTGTGGTGGTTGAATGGCCAATCTTCATTTATGATGCCGGGAACGCAACTCACATTTCCTGGGTATCTAACACCTGCCGCGCCGGCAGATATGATCGCTGCATTAGGAATGAACGGGCAATTTATTGATATTATTCCAAGTCAAAACATGGTTTGGATACGGATGGGGGAAGCACCAAACGGAGGATTGGTACCTTATCTGCTACACAATGAAATCTGGGATTACCTGAACGACCTGACTTGTGCCCCTTTAAATGTAACCGATACGTCTTATGAAGAAATAAGTATTTCTCCTAATCCTGCAACGGAATTCATTACAATTCATTCCGCCGATGCAATTCATCACGTAACTATTTGTAGTTCAACAGGTCGAGTTATTCAGCAAGAGAATAATATTCAAAATAACAGCATTAATATTAAAAGTTTAGATCCAGGTATTTATTTTGTTTACACAGAGTTAATTAATGGCAGAAAGGCAATAAAAAAATTATTGAAATACTAATCTCCAAAATTCAACTGTTCTGCATCTCCATCCTGAAGTAACTCATAGGGAGGTTCACATGCAAGCATATCCATTATTCTTAACCGTTCAGGATACTGCACTGCCGTAACAATATATTTGACAGGCTTTTCTCCAATCCATGACAATTCTATAAATTGCCCGTCAGAAACTATTTTATAGTATACTTTTCTACCTGATAGTACTCGATACTGAGGAAAGTCCTTACATTTGTTGTTCATGAGAAATTAATTTATGAGCCAAGAGACCACGTATACAAAAATAATGGATTTGATTCATAAAAAGGAATTTGAAGCGGCTATAGATGAAGTTGAACATTTAAAGAAAAACTCCTCCGAATCCATCCAACTCATTCTGCTTTCCATTTACTGTAAGGTTGAATGTGGTCGGCTGAGGAGCGCCGCAATTACCGTTTCCAAAGCATTAAAACGTATGCCTGAACATCAATTATTAGGCGAACTAAAGGTGTATCTATCTGCATTAAAATCCGGAAAAAATCTTCCCAATCCGCTAAATGAGTTTGTACATGCTTTTACAACTTATGCGAATTCTAAAATCCCAACCGATCTGCATCAATTCAACTTGTTAATGGATCAAATTCTAGTTAAACCTTTTATCAAATGACAAAAAGAGAAAAAGCTGATTATATTATCGACGAGTTAGAGAAACTATATCCAGAAACACCTATTCCGTTGGATCACAAAGATCCATATACGCTATTAATTGCCGTTCTTCTATCTGCGCAATGCACTGATGCCCGTGTAAACACAATTACCCCTACCTTATTTAAACGTGCCGACAATCCGTTTGATATGATTAAGCTAACCGTTGAAGAAATAAAAGAAATCATCAGACCATGTGGTTTATCCCCCCGAAAGTCTCAGGCAATTTATGATTTATCTCACATTCTCATTCAAGAACACAATGGTGAAGTTCCTCAATCGTTTGAAGAATTAGAAAAATTACCCGGAGTCGGTCACAAAACAGCATCTGTTGTAATGGCGCAAGCATTTAGTGTTCCTTCATTCCCGGTTGACACGCACATCCATCGGTTATTAACCCGCTGGGGAATTACTAACGGAAAAAATGTAGAACAAACGGAAAAAGATGCAAAAAAGCTATTCCCAAGAGAGAAGTGGAATAAATTACATCTTCAGATCATTTTTTATGGCCGTGAGTTTTCCCCTGCAAGGAGTCCAAAGTTAGAAAAAGACTATATTACGCGTACAATCGGAACAAAACAGGCACTTTCAGAATTAGTCTAATTTACCATCTGCAGGTATTCAGTTGTAATAATCATGAATTAAAACACTGATTCCAATTTGTAATCTCGTACAGTCTTGAATAAAATAATTTTACCGCATTAAATCGATCATCCTGTTTTAAATCAATCCTGTCAGAGAGGTGATTTAACAATTTATTAATCTGTTCCAAAGCGAGTTTATTGATTCTGTAAATTTGCTTACTTGTGTTGTTCTCAACAATTAACTTCGTCATTACCAATCCCGCATCCCTTAGTACTTTCAAATGCTGAGAAAGAGTCGACTGAGCAAGGTCAATCTCTTCCATGATGTCTTTGAGCGTAACATCTTCATCGGTTTCGTTTGCAATAATCAACACTGCTTTTAATCGCGCCGGATGTGAAATCGCTTTAGCGAGTTCTGACAATCTGATTAATTCTTCTGTATAAATTTCGAATTTAGTCGCTCCCATAAGGTTCGTTTTAAAGTAGTTATAAATGATTTTTCTTATATAAGTTAAGAAACAACTTTAAATATTACAAATTTTGAAGGATTCTTTTTTATAAAACATACTGATTCGAAATTTTTGAGATTTAAGAATATCGTAATATCGTAATATCGTAATATCGTAATATCGTAATATCGTAATATCTTTATAAAATTCCCTATTAATAAAAATATGCACTGTCCTAAAAAATAGGTGATGTAATAATTTAGGTAACATCAAGTTTTTCTCTGAGGTAATGAACCAGTTCAACTATACCATCCCCCGCTATATATTTTTCGATAAAAAAATCTCCAAAATCTTTTTTATCGTCTTCATTTAAACAATCGTAAATAAATTGTCCCCATTCCTCTAAATCATCACCAAGTTCATCAAGTTCGGAATGGAGATCATTTAGATTTCCTTCATAGGAATTTTGAAT
>JAHBUO010000142.1 GCA_019638025.1 Ignavibacteriaceae bacterium | reverse complement strand
GAATGATAAGTGAAAATTGTAAGTGGTTGAACAGATTTAAATTGTGTTATATTATTTTACTTTCTGTTTTTTTTGTTTATTCTTCCCCTTGAGTATTTTATTTGTTACAATCACATCAAACTGTTTTGTAAACAAATTCAATTGGGATTCTAACTTCCCCAAAGTTTTAACATTGAAATAAACAAAAAATTCGAAAGGCCCGGCCGCAGAATAAGGAATCTTATTCTTTTTGCAGTCCCTTTTGATGGCCTTATCTCTTTTGGGATTAGGAAGATACTCCTCAGACATATACAGAGTTTTAGTTCTCATGACCTCTGAATATGCTTCCAGCAAATATTCATCAGTGCCAATATTGTCAATATGTGGATTATCATTCCTCGGGTTACTTACCATGATGCTCACTGCCACGTAACTGCTGTCGGTGATTCCCTGAAAAGCGGCTACAAAACCAGGTGCCTCACCTTTTTCAACAAGGGCGTAAAGTCCAAAATCAATTTCAAAGCCGGCTCTTTGTTCGAATAATTCCCAGATTGAAATCTTGGATTTAGGATTATGTGGCAATAAAAAAGTATCTGGCCATGTGCCTCTTTTTAATTTATTACCATCTACTTCAACTTTTATGTATACTCCTCTGTTCGAATAAACTGCAAAATGAGGAGTTGTTTGAATTGTTTGGTTTTTATTTATTGACATTTTACATCCGTTTTAAAGTTATTTGTTTAATTAATAATTCAACCACTTATAAATTCTGGTATAGAATAAGTTTTCTAATTCCTGGTCGATATTTTAACCAGCGTTTAGTATGTCAAAAAGTATTACTAGGTTACTAATAGATAAATTAAAAGTAATATCATTCTGATACTCTTCATCTTGAGATGGGGAATCAGAAGTATGAATAGCTGCATACTTCTAAAATCCCTAAATATCAGATAATTAAATAACCGATCGCCAATTGATGCATTTAATGTGCGCATATTGAATGCAGACCGTTTATTTAATTTCAAAATTCTTATACCAAGAAAAATTAAAGAATTTTTCTTGGGTATTATGTTAAAATTGGCAAGGTGCTTCAAAGTGCATCTACATGAAGTAAAACAATAGATTGGTTTATCTTGATTACATGTTGCTTACTGAAAATTGATACAAAAATATTTGTATTATTAATTCACTAAACAAAAATAAGCAAGATCGGACTTGTTAGGGTTATATTTTTCGTAACCCAGTTATGTTACAAAAACTATCATACTGTAATTCACAGTCAGATAGAATCTGATCATTAAGTTTCATCAAGAAATCAAAAGCCTCATCATCATCTTTGGCATCAATGTCGATTGAGAACTCAACTTGATTTTTTGAGTTTATTTGTATTACCCCATTTTTTTGGGTACTATTTTTTACTAACACATTTTTTATAAGATTGTCAGTTATTATAGTTAACTTCATCGCATTTTGTAACGGATTTGAATATTTTATTAATTTAATAATGGGATTAAGATCCCGTTCAAATGTTACTTGATAGGTAGATGGTCCAGTTTTTGTAATTGAACCAGTATTCATACAGGCGAAATCATTGTCGTCCATAGCTAGAAGTGCTCTTGTTTCACCGATCGTAAGATCGGACAGTATATTTATTGAATTTTTCATAAAAATTTCCTTCATGATATTAGGTTTGTTTAAAAATTAATTAAAACCTATCATCTCCTTCATGCAAAAAACATTTGAAGTAATTGCCTATGTTATTTTTAAGTTTGTTTTCAATATGTCAAAGAACAAGTTGCTTTTGTGCCTAATAAGAAACAATCATTGTACCAATGAATAATTGACTTTTTAATTGAAAAACTAAGGATGTTTTTACATGATGTGGAAATGTTTCAAGGGTGGGTTGTAATATTTCAAGGTCTACTTTTTCCCCTGGAAGAATTTCTTCTTTATCTCGGAATAAAATTCTTTTAGCTGTTGCAATTTTGATCTCTTACCTGTTCCATCAAATCCAAGTAATTTTTTTGCATTATTCTTAGGAAGTTTCAGATCATCTAAATAAATTTTTGCCATTAATGGTCCAAGAAGTCCATTAAGAATATCTTGTTTGTCATCCCAATTACTGATGATTTCCTTCAATGCGACTTCCAATGAAGCATAAACACTATTATCAATACAGTCCATTTCTTTTAGAGGAACTTCATTAAAAATTTTTTTAGAAATAAGTGTCATGTTGTGGTGTATGCAATAAGTATGCAAGTTTGTAATGTACTTTGAGAGTTGCCTTAGGTTACCTCCCCAATTATAGGTTTTAAGTATTTCGAAGGCCTCTTTTGAAAAAGTTACTTCACCACCATTTTTCCTATTCAATTTTCGAAGCATTTCTTTAGAAAGCAGAGTAATATCTTCCTTCCTTGTTCGTAGTGGGGGAATCTGGATCTCATTTGTACTGATTCGTTCATATAGATCGTATTGGAATCTACCATCTTGGATTGCGGAGCTTATGTTGATGTTAGTTCCAAAGATGAACCTGACATCTGCCTCATAAGTTTTATTTTCTCCCAAACGCTGGTACTTTTTCTCCTCAATGAACTTCAGCAGTTTGCGCTGAATTCTTATTGAAGCATATCCAATTTCATCTAAAAATAGAGTCCCACCTTCTACTTCTTTTATTTTTCCCCATCTATCTGGGGCGTTAGTGTAAGCCCCTCTCACACACCCAAAAATTTCACTCTCTAAGAGATCGTCATTTAATGCCGAAAAATTTATCTCCATAAAATTATTTATTGGTCTACCGCTTAGTTCGTGAATTTTTCGTGCCAGAAAAGTCTTTCCCACACCCGTTTCACCAGTAATTAAAATTGATTGATCAGTCTTTATGCAATATGAAAGTTTTTTTATAAGAGATATGTAATTGGTCGAAGCTGTATTAACATACTCTGCAATTTCCTTTACAGTTTCAGACAATGTCGCTAAGTATTCTATTTCTTGTTGCTTTTTCATTGTCCAGTTGTCAAAGGCTCGCTTAAAAGTAATCATGGTCTCAACTTTTACAAATGCAAAACTGATTTGAGGGATGTTAGATCCATAATGGTTATAGATAAACCTTACAACAATCTCAGCGATTTCATTTGCAATTGAATCTGATCTCGATTCTTTTTCATCAGGGTCATTTATGTTATGTGGTTCGTCAAAACCTAGTGCAAAGAAAACAAGCGTTTTATACTTTTTTTTCATGGCGTCTTTCAAGACAGCAGGAATCCCAATACCTAGTGCCCCGGGACATACTTTCATTTTGTCATCATACAAAGCGATATGATAACTCCGTGGTGCACTTAATTTTGGATGATTAATTAATAAAAATGATCCGGCTTCGATAGTTGCGCTATCTGATAGCTGGCTCATTATTTTCTCTCTTGAGACTCTCTTTATAAATTCATTTGCTGAGCTACTGTCTAATGCCGAATCAAAACAATAATTAATAGGGATATTGCTTACATAAGCGTCGCAATCAATTTGAAATGCATTCTTATATATAAGTTTTATTGAGTTCTCTTTTCCTATCTCGAATTCGAATACGGAGGGATACTTATGTAATCGAATACTGTCTAAAATAATTGGATCGTCATTTCCTCCACAAAAATGTTTTGCTGCAACTCTAAGATGTAATAACTGAGAATATTTTTTCTCTTCCTCGATGTTTTTCAAATCACTGGTCTTAGCTATTTCTTTCTCAATTATATTTAAAGCTTCATGCCATTTGTTTTCAGTTATCAGTTTTTTGATTTTCTCGATCATTATAAGTCCCTTCCTTGTAATTCAAATTATTGCAGAATTTTTAAATGTATTCGATTTGTCTTTGAACAAAAAAAAGATAAAAAATTATTTGACTCCTACCAAAAAATAGTTCATACTTAATTATAAGCTTTAAGTTATTAATATCAAATAAAGGAGAAAAACTAAAATGGCAGTTTACAAAACCCGAGATTTTTATCTCAGCGGT
>JAHBUO010000141.1 GCA_019638025.1 Ignavibacteriaceae bacterium | reverse complement strand
CTCACAGGTTGGCTGGAGAAAGAATCGATTGGTAAACCACTAAATAAAGTATTTCGAATTATTAATGAATATTCGAGGGAGGAAGTTCCGAATCCGGTCACAAGGGTTTTGGCTGAGGGGATTATCATTGGACTCGCAAATCATACTCTTCTTATTCATAAAAATGGTAATGAATTTCCAATTGCTGATAGCGGAGCTCCTATAAAAGATGATCAAGGGAATATAGTTGGTGTGGTGCTTGTATTTAGAGATCAATTAGAAGAAAGAGAACAGCAAAAAATACTTGAGGAAAGCGAACACAGATTTAGAGCAATAGTTGAAAATGCTCCGGAGCCAATTTTCATACAGACGAATAAAAAATTTGCCTACCTGAATCCTTCAGCATGTCGTTTATTTAAGATTCAAGATCAATCTGAATTAATAGGTACACCAATAATCGAAAGATTTCATCCAGATTATCATTCAAAAATAGGGGAGAGAATTCAAGTATTAAATATTGAGAGACAGCCTGTTGATACCCATTTAGAATTAAAAGCATTTCGTATTGATGGCTCGGAAGTTTGGGTAGAAACAGCAGGAGCTCCAATTAATTATAATAATGAAAATGGCGCACTTGTGTTTATGCGCGATATTTCTGAAAGGAAAAAAAATGAAGCTATTATTAGAGAGAGTGAAGAAAGAATAAAATTTGCTCTTGAAACAAGCAATATTGGCGCGTGGGAACTCGATTTAATTGATCATTCGGCTAATCGTTCATTGATACATGATCAAATATTTGGATATAAAGAATTACTGCCAGTATGGACTTATGAAATGTTTATAAGTCATGTTCATCCTGAGGACCGTGATTATGTTGATAATAGATTTCAAACTGCTGTTAAAAAAAGACAAGACTGGAATTTCGAATGTCGAATTTTTAGAGTTGACGGAGAGTTAAGGTGGATATGGGCTGCAGGAAGGCAAATTTTCATTGATAAAAAAAACCCTAGGAAACTTGCTGGGATTGTACAGGACATTACCGAACGCAAAAAAATAGAACTGGCTGTTAAGGAAAGTGAAGAAAAATACAGAACTTTAATTGAAGTTTCGCGGGAAGCAATATTTATCAATTATAATGATAAAATAGTTTATCTCAATCCTACCGCAGTAATATTATTGGGTGCAGAAAACGAAGACCAGATTATTGGAAAATCTCCTTTTGAAATTTTTCATTCGGATTTTCACGAAACGATTAGAGAACGCATAATAAGAATGCTCGAGAAGAATGAATCAGTTCCGCTGATCGAAGAAAAAATAATTCGGCTTGATGGTAAATTAGTAGATGTTGAAGTTTCGGCCACTCCTTTTCTTTACAGGGGAGAGCAGGCTATTCAAGTAGTTCTAAGGGATATAACTGAAAGAAAACTAGCAGAACAAGAATTAAGGACAAGCGAAAAAATATTCACTCACTCAATAGATATGTTATGTATTGCCGGTTTTGATGGATATTTCAAAGTACTAAATCCATCATGGTCTAAAGTTCTGGGATGGAGCACAGAAGAGTTATTGTCAAAACCATGGAATGATTTTGTGCACCCCGAAGATATTCTTAAAACAGATAATATTAAATCCACAATAGTTGATGGAAAAGAAATTTATCAGTTTGAAAATAGATATATATGCAAGGATGGTAGTATCAAATGGCTTGCGTGGAATTCTTTCCCATATCCCGAAGAAAATATCATGTTTGGTGTTGCAAGAGATGTAACTGATAAAAAGTCCACTGAAGATACTTTGCGGGAAAGTGAAGAAAAGTTTAGGCAGTTATTTGAAAACCACTCCGCTGTTAAATTACTTATTGATCCTGAAACGAATCAAATTGTTGATGTTAACAAAGCCGCCTCACGGTTTTATGGGTGGTCGGTTGAAGAACTTAAAAAAATGTATATTACTCAAATTAATACTCTCGATGAGAAAGAAATATTAACCAGCATGGAGAGAGCTAAAAAACAAGAACAGATCTTTTTTGAATTTCAGCATCGGCTTGCCAATGGTTCAATACGTGATGTGGAAGTATATAGTAGTAGAATTGAAATTGGCAAAAAGACATTTTTGCATTCGATTATTCATGATATTACAGAAAGAAAGCTAACACAAAAGAATCTTAAGGAAAGTGAAGAAAAACTCAGTAGCATCTTCCGGGTAGCCCCGGTTGGAATTGGAGTTGTTGTAGAAAGAGTTTTGGTAGAGGTTAATTTACTTATTACCGAAATGACTGGTTATACTAAGGAAGAAATAATTGGAAAAAGTGCAAGAATGCTTTATCCTTCTCAAGAAGAGTTTGATCTGGTTGGTGAGAAAAAGTATAAACAGATAAAAGCTAAAGGAACCGGAGTAATTGAAACTAAATGGAAGAAAAAGAATGGTGAATTGATTGAAATCCTTCTTGCCTCAACACCACTAGATCGAGATGATTTATTGAGAGGAGTTATTTTTACAGCTCTTGATATTACGGATAGAAAAAAATCTGAAAGGGAATTAAATCAATACCGGCAAAATCTTGAAAAATTAGTCGTTGAAAGGACAGAAGAATTAGATCACTTAAATAAAGATCTAATTGAACAGCTTCAAAAAGAAAAAGAATTAGAAGAACAATTAAATATCGCATTATCAAAAGAAAAAGAAATAAATGAGCTAAAAACAAGATTTATCGCTACAGTCTCACATGAATTCAGAACGCCTTTGGCGGCATTGCTTTCCTCATCCCAGATGATTCAGAGGTATTCTAAGAATTGGAGCGAAGAAAAATTAAACGACCATTATAATCGAATTAGTTCTACGGTAAACTATTTAACACAGCTTCTTGATGATGTCTTAACAATTAGCCGGGCAGAGAGGGACATCCTAACAAAAAACCCAGAACTTGTCGACATTGAAAATCTTATCAACACTTATTTAGCAGAAATAAAAACATTCACCTCAGCTAAACATAATTTAATTTTTACATTCAAGGGAGATAGTAAAACATTATATCTCGATAAGAAACTTCTGAGGCACATCATAATTAATTTGTTAACTAACGCAATTAAATATAGCCCTAATGGTGGTAAAATAGAGATGAATGTTTTACTGGATAACGGAAAGCTGAATATTATTATTGCCGACGAGGGGATGGGGATTTCAGAAGATGAAATAAAATATATCTATGAGCCGTTTTACAGAACTAAAAATTCGATAGGAATTCAGGGCTCAGGTTTGGGATTGAATATAACTAAACGTGCTGTTGAAATTCTTGATGGAGAAATCTCCGTGAGTAGTAAACAGAATAAAGGTACAACATTTAATGTGAGTATTCCCATTGAAGAAAAATGATCAAAAAAAAATAATGGTAATCGAAGACGATGCCAATCTACTTAAAAATGTAAAGGAAATTTTGGAAGAAGAAAATTTCCTTGTAAATACAGCTACTGATGGCAAACGAGGTATAAAAACAGTGCTGGAATGGCAACCTGATCTCATAATTTGTGATATCGCACTCCCTTTAAAAAATGGATACGAAGTAGCTCAAGAAATATTAAAAAATGAAAAAACGAAGAAAACTCCATTTATTTTTCTTACCGCTAAGGTTGAAAAAGAAGATATTCGAAAAGGTATGATGCTCGGGGCAGACGATTATATATTTAAACCATTTGATATAGCAGACCTTCTTAACTCAATACGCCTCAGACTCGATAAAATGAGTAATCAAAATAATATGGCACCAACCGAAGAGGAGAAGAAACAGTATGAAATGGATGATAAATTGTTATTGAAAGCCGGGAGTAAGATACAGTTCTTCAAGATAAAAGATCTCAAGTATTTGAAAGCAGAAAATCCTTATGTTCTGCTGAAATTTGAAGACGGGAAAAACTCACTTCAAAGACAAACTTTGGATAAATGGGAATCAAAATTACCTTTGAAGTATTTTATAAGAATTCACCGTTCAACAATTATTAATATGGAATTTATAGTTAAAATTGA
>JAHBUO010000140.1 GCA_019638025.1 Ignavibacteriaceae bacterium | reverse complement strand
CTACTTTGAAAAACCATACCCAATAACTTTTCACTACGACCGATTCGAACTTGTCCGCCTCTGGCGGAGACGCGGTCGGGCTGAAGTGCGGGTTAGGCATTATTTTAGTAGTAATAATTTTTTTGTTTGGACATTCTTTCCCGCTCGTAAACTATAATAATATATTCCACTTGATAAATGATCACCTTTAAACTCTACTTGATGATATCCGGGATTTTTTTCTTCAGTTACCAAGATTGATATTTCTCGCCCTAGAGCATCATATATCTTTAGCGAAACTAGTGCTCGTTCTAGTAAAGAATATTTAATTATTGTAATTGGATTAAATGGATTTGGATAATTTTGGAATAGATTAAAATGAATAGGTAATTGTTCTGATTCTTCTACTTTTGTCCTTGTGCCATATTCTACACCATTTATCTTCGCATAGATCAGATCATTATTCTCATACCAGCCATATGAGAAAACATCAACATGTTTTCTTCTTATTTCGCCTAGCCCTTCAGCCAACTCCCAACCATATTCATCGTTTGATGAAATACAAATCGTTTCTCTCTTTTTAACAATTACTTTCTTGTTAAATAATTCTTTTTCGTAATCTGTTACATAATTAATGCAAGGGATAATTTCTTCTCCGATTCTTGTGAACAAGTTCTCAACTTTATAATCTTTAAACTCCCGATGATCGTATTGATAGACGTTTCCAGTTACTGAATCTATTCTGATGCAGATGGGTTGTACTCTTCGTATTACACTAATTAGATTTGACTCAACCATCAAATAATACTTATTGTTGGATATAACAGTATCACCAACAATCTCCTTGTATCTTAATTTTGGAATTGTGTCCTTGGGGTCTTTCGTTTTTGAGCTATATGAATATTCCCAATAATTACCAATGTGTAGGGGGTAATAGTCTAATAGTTTCTTTAATGAATCTGTTTGTGAGAATAAATTCATTATTGGTAAAAACATTATTATTAGGATATATTTCATTTTAATGCCTAACAGCGTTGCGTTTAGCCCGCCGCCTATAACTACAATGCAGCAAATGTCAACGCAACTTTTTATTTTTTAATCAGTTTTGTTTTGCAATCACACTTTTAAGAACAACTTACTTTGAAAAGCTAAACCCAATAATCTTTCACTACGACCGATTCGAAGAAGCGGTCGGGCTGAGACGCGGGTTAGGCTGTTATTTTTTCTTGTTATTTATTTTAAGAGTTACTGAACTAATTTTATGCTTGGATGTTTTTATTGCACGAGCAAGTTTTTTAGTGTCCTTAGCATAAAGAGTGTCTAGTAATTTTACTATTTGTTCAATGCGATTATTATCAAGATTTTTCAAATGCTCATCTTCTTTAAGAGCTTCTCGAAGATTTTTTCTATTCCTTCTTTCTTCTCGGAGAATGCTAGCTTCCTCATACAATTTGTAAGCTTCAGCAAAATTCTTTACGGCTTCAGAAGATGATTTTATAATGTTTGGTAGATATTTTTAAAAGAAATAATAGTATTACAAGATTACCAGGAATGACTGATGAAATAACCTTTCGAATAATGACTTCAATACAACCATTCTTTATTTCACTTATTCTTGTCTCTTCTTCTTTGTGGCTATAAGCATAAATACCTTCTGGGTATAAATAGCCGTAATATTTATCTATTAGAACCAAGTATGTTAATTCGCGAAATGTCAGGTTATCTGTTTTTATTTTTATTATCAGTTCTAAATAGGAATCTTCAGGAGTATTTTGAGGAATAAATAATCTTGCTAAATCTTCAACTGCATTTTTGGGAATTTTTACGGGCATACTATCCATAATTGAATACACCTTTTATTTAATTATTCAAACAGCCTAACGGCGTTGCGCCGCAACGCGCCGCCCAGAACAACAATGACATATTTGTCAGCGCAACTTTTAATTTATAAATCAGTTTAAAGAACAAATCTCACTTAAAACAACAAACCAATTCTGAAAAGCAAAACCCAAATGCGACTCAATATGACCGCATCGAAGAGGCGGTCGCCGTTGAGGCGCGGGTTAGGGCGTTCTACCTCGATTCCAATAATTTTCCCATTGGTTTATAAAATAGCTTCGCCATTTTTTAGCTCGGTTGTTAATTACAATATGTGGACGAGAATTAATTGGTTGCCATGGCTCCGCCGTATATATTTCGATTTTCACTATCCCTTTTTTACTTTCAGCATCTGTAATAAAAAAACCTAAAGCTGGTAAAAATGGAAGTAATCTATATTCAAAATTATTAGGATAACTATATTTCCACTTCCTTAAAATTTCTAAAACAGTGTGCATGGAACTGCGAAAGTCTGAAGGTGTGGGAAATCTTGGATCAATCATTGAAAGCATTTCGGGGACGTTTGAATTTGGATCAGAAAGTAATAATTTAAGTCGTTTACCTTGTCTTAGTAGCATCTCTAACTGAGCGGACATTGATTCAACAACAAACTTACCATCATTGCCAGAAATGTAAATGTAACTTTGTGTTCTATCTAATCGTTGATGAACAGTTCCTAAGTATTTATCAATTTCTGAACGATCTAGGAATTTTATTCCAGTAAAATAATTTACAATATTTTTAGAATAACGAAATAGAAGCCCTATTATAAAAACGCCTATTCCACTAAAAACCCATTCATACCAATTGTTCATAATGTTCGCCCTAACGACGTTGCGCTTAGCCCGCCGCCCAACACAACCACGACGGTTTGAAATGCACAACTTTATTTATAATTCAGTTTTTTATTGCAATCACAATTTTATGAGCAACTAACTTTGAAATACCAAACCCAATAACTTTTCACTACGACCGATTCGACACCTGCCTGCCGGCAGGCAGGGAAGCGGTCGGGCTGAAGTGCGGGTTAGTTTGCCTCTTGAGAATAAAGGTATTTACTATAAATCCAACCATACTTTGGTATTCCATCAATAAAATCAAAATACTCAACATAAAACCATTCTAAATCCGCTTTGATAAATTCAACTTTATTGTTTGGATATAAACAGTCAATGATTAGTGATTTACTTGATGGCTCATTTCTAACATTCAATTTTGTTCTAACGATATATATTATTTTAGATGATCGTTTTTCCTTAGGAATAATTCTTTTTATTTCGTGTACAATTTTATCTTCAGCTGATGATATTCTGTTTATAATATTTTGTTCTTGAATATTGCCTTGATAAATAGTGAAGATAATACTTAAAAGAAAAAACAAAAGACCCTGAAAGAAAGATGACCCTATAGTGCTTGGGTCATTTTTATTAATTTGTTCTGACAACAGTTTTTCAATATCATCTACAAGAAGGTTAAAATCATTTTCCCGCTTAATATCATCAATCTTCATTATAACATTATGACCAAATTTCATCTCGTGTTGCGAGCTTCTGATATATTTAAGCTGTTCTACTATTGGCGATATTTCAATATTACGAAACAATTCTTGGACATTTGACACATTATTATGAATAATATCAGAAAGGTTGTTGGCCACTAATCCTTGAGAAGAAGCGATAATTTTTGATAAATCCTCATAATAATTTAACTGTGGTAATAATTGTTTAGCAAAAGCATTCGCTAGTTTGTAAGATTGTCCAAATATTGATTCTTGAGCATAATGGAAATTCTTTGAAATATTTTGCATCGCTACTTTGTTTTGTTCATAAAAGAGTAGCGATGTTTTGTTAACAGCTTCTATTTGATCTCTCATAGCATCAAAAAATGGTTGAGAGATATTTGCTTCAAATATTTTATGATTATTATAAGAATCTTCAATCTTCTTTTGGAAGCTTTCAACAAGCTCTAATTGTGGTTTGAAAGATTTCATAATTTTCATTGAAAGATCATCTGAAAATGTAATCTTTTCCAACTTCTTAAATATTTTATCAAGTTCTGATTGTTTCATAATAACCTTAGCAAACTAACGGCGTTGCGCTTAGCCCGCCGCCCAACATTACAATGACGGCTTGAAAAGCTCAACCTTATTTATAAATCAGTTTTGTAATACAATCAAAATTTTAAGAGCAAC
>JAHBUO010000139.1 GCA_019638025.1 Ignavibacteriaceae bacterium | reverse complement strand
TTTTGCAATTGGAATAGGACGAAGAGATTTTGTTAATAGCTCTAAAGATTCAGCATGTACTGAGATTTCACCGGTTTTTGTTTTGAACACATATCCTTTGACTCCAATAATATCACCAATATCCATTAGTCTGAAATTATCATAAATTTCACCGATTTCATCTTTCTTTAGATAAATCTGAATTCGACCATAAAAATCTTGTATATGCGCAAATGAAGCTTTTCCCATTCTTCTTATAGCCATTATTCTTCCGGCAATGGAAACATCTCTTTTAAAATTTTCATCATAATTACTTTTTATATCTTCAGAATTTGATGTTACATTAAATGAATACGCAAATGGCTCCACGTTCTTATTCTTTAGTTCTTCAAGCTCTTCGTATCTTCTTTTCATTAAAACATTTAAGTCTTCTAATTGATTCTGTTCCACTTTTTCTCCGTTAAACTATTTTCTTTTAAAATTTGCTAATCTGTTACAAACTAAGTCCTGAATATTATCTGCTAAAACAACAGGAACTGTAAAATTATTTGCTATTATTGAAAATGCCACAGGTTCTTTGTCACCTGTAAAAATATATCCTGATAAAGCTCTAACACTATAAACAAATCCGGTTTTTGCTCTAACATTATTTTGAGCTCTTGTTTTTCTCATACGATTTGCAAGAGTTCCGTCAATTCCGGCTATTGGTAATGAATTATAGAAATACTGAAAATCATCGCTTCGATACATATAATTAAGTAATGTAATTATTTGATTTGGTGTGACCATATTCATTCGGGATAACCCAGATCCATCGAAAATAGAGATGTTATCAGCATTGATGCCCATATCGTTAAAAATATCTTCACACGCTTCTACACCGTTCGAAATAGTTCCATAATTTTCAATCTCATATCCAATAACTTTAATTAACTGTTCAGCAAAAAAGTTATGACTACTTTTGTTTATCACTTTTAAAATTTCACTCAGCTGAGGAGAATAATGCGTAAATAATGAAAAAGCGTCAGAATAATCTTTTGTTGGTGACACATCATCTATATCAAGAGCAAATCCTGAAACCTTAATTCCTTTCTTATTAAGTACATCTTTTAATACAACCATTGAAAATTGTGTTGGATTGTTAACGGTTGAGTAGGTTTTATATTGTTTAGTTTTTGGAGTTATAGTTCCATAAATATTAACAATATTGGTTCCTCGCTCTCGATAGACTTTTATTGATGAACCGGAATCATCCGGAACAGTTAAAACATTATTAAAAATAACTATATACTTTGAATCAGGTAATATTGATATTTCAGCTTTTTGACCGATGCGTGTAGGCTTAATAAGAATGTCGATGCAATTATCATTAAAGGATATTGCAGATGCGGGTGCAGCATACCAATCAGTCTCGTAGTCCCAAGCCCAACCTTTTCCCAACCCAACATCATCGAAAGCATTATCATCACCAATAAGATTACCTTGGATTTCATCTATACCTAATTCGATCAAAGAATCTGCCCAATCGTTATAAACTTTTAACATATCTTGATTAAAGAATCTACCGGAAATTGTTGGGTCACCATACCCTCTGACAATTAAATCACCTTTGAGAATCGGTCCATCTAAATTGCCTTTATAACCTATTTCAGTTTTGAAGCGGTAATCTGAACCTAATAAATTCAATCCGGCAGCTGTTGTAAAAAGTTTAAGATTTGATGCAGGGACAAATAATTTATTTTCATTCTTTTTGTAAAAATATTCACCGGTTACAAGTGACTGGATAACCACTCCCCAATGTCCATTATTGAAATTTGGGTCGTTAAAAATATCATCGATTTGTTGCCACAATTCATTAATAGTCCCGTAAGAATAACGAGGTACTGTATCAATCTTACTTTCTTGTGGAAAAATAAAATTAGATAATATGAACAGAGATACTGCTATGAATTTAATATTTATACTTTTCATAGACATTCTTGATATCCTTCTCAGATAGTTGTAGATAAGCACCGGGAATTAAATCTCGTACATTAAAAATTCCAAAACGTGAGCGGTGAAGTTTCTCTACGGTATAGTTGATTTTTTTGAACATATTTTTTATAAAATGATTCCGTCCTTCAAAAGATTCTACAATCACAAATTTACGGGAAGAAGAACCATATTTAACTGATACAAACTTCCCTTTTCCATCTTCAAGATAAACTCCTTTTAATAATGTTTTTTCATCTTCAAGCGAGAGAGGTTTATCAATTCGTACTTCATATTCCCTCGGAATTTGTCGGGAAGGATGCAAAATAAAATTTGCAAAATCACCATCATTGGTGAGTAATAAAACACCCGTTGTATTGTAATCTAATCTTCCGATTGGGAATATTTTAGATTTTGTTTTTATCAGTTCGACTACTGTGCGTCGTTTCTTTTCATCATTTGTTGTTGTGACTACACCGGATGGTTTATTCAGCAAAAAATAAACATGTTCTTTTGGTTTGATTTTTTCACCATCAAATGTCACAGTATCCTTTGAAGTATCAACACTGAACGCTAACTCAATTATAAGTTTTCCATTAACTTCAATACGACCTTGAAGAATAAGCTCCTCAGCTTTTCTTCTTGATGCAATTCCACATTCGGAAATAAATTTATTCAGTCTCATCACTACTACTTTCTTCGGTCTCAGATTCAATTACTGATTCAATTTCACTCATCATTAATTTACGTTTTTGCTCCAGAAAATCTTCGTCTTGCATAATCTCTTCTATTTCACGTGGTTTTGGTAAATCACTAATTCTGTTTAATCCAAAATAAATAAGAAACTCTTGTGTTGTACCATATAATAGTGGTCTTCCGATAGTCTCTGCTCTACCGGTAATTGCAATTAGTTTTTTTTCTAACAATGTGGTTAAGATGTAATCACAATTCACGCCACGTATTGCTTCTAACTCAGGTTTAGTAACCGGCTGTTTGTAAGCGATTATCGCTAATGTTTCGAGAGCAGCTTGACTTAATCTTCTTTTACTTTTTTCTGAAGACAAATATCCCAAATACTTGGCAAACTCCGGTTTCGTACCAAATGTAAAACCTGCTGCAATTCTGATTATATTGAATGATAAAGAGTTATCCAGATATTTTTGATTTATCTTGTCAACTGATTGTTCAATGTCATTATCCGTAATTGAAACATCTTCACCATCAATCCCTTTAATAGCTTTTATTATCTCTGAATGCTGTAACGGTTCATCGGATGAAAATATAAGAGCTTCAATTACTGATTCATAAATACTATCCATCACTCACCTTGTAAAGAACAAAATCATTAAAATTACTTGATTCTTTTAACCCAATTTTATTCATCTTTGTTAATTCCAATAATGCGATAAATGTAACAACAAGCCTTATCTTTTCGCGAATATCTGAGACAAGTGTTAAAAAATGTATTTCATTCATCTCTTCAACTTTAGCAAGAATAAACTCGATTTGCTCATCAATGGAGACCGGCATCTTTTTGATTTCATGAACAACAACTTTTTTAATTCCCTCCAATGCTTTTTTAAATGCTTTTGCCAAATCAAAAACAGTCACGTTTTTGAGAAGAATATCAAATTCCGGTGGTGACTCTTTTACATCTCCATCGAAATTTCCACGAATATTGACTTTGCGCTGCGTTGATTCTAAAAATGAAAACTCTTCACTAACTTCCTTATATCGTTTGTATTCAAGTAAAGCTTTTATTAAATCAGCACGCGGATCAATCTCTTCACCTTTATCATCGACTTCCCTCGGTAATAACATACGAACTTTAATATGCATTAAGGTAGACGCCATCAGGATAAAGTCACCTGCAACTTCTAAATCCATCATACGAATTAAGTTAACATATTCAAGAAACTCTTTTGTTATTTTAGAAATAGGAATATCATAAATATTCAACTCATCACGTTTGATGAAAAATAAAAGTAAATCTAAGGGACCTTCAAAATGGTCTAATCTGATTTTGTACAAATTTAACCTATTCTCATTTTTTCTCTTACTTCTTGCATGGTCTCAACAGCTTTTGCACGCCCTTTCAATTCACCATCATGCAAAATATCTAAAACTAATTTTGGATTATCTTCATAATATTTTCTTTTCTCTATTATCGGTTCCAGAAAATTCGAAATATTTTCTGAGCATTTCATTTTGCAATCAACACATC
>JAHBUO010000014.1 GCA_019638025.1 Ignavibacteriaceae bacterium | reverse complement strand
CAAATTATTATCGGGACACTATTTATCAGAAGGATTCAAGTAGATTTATCTCAAGTGCCAAAAATAGAATCCCTCTTGTGAGCTATCTTGATAAGAAATCAAATCCGACCAAGGGTTTACAAAATAGAAATTTGGTAATCTGGAACAGTCACGGCTGGTATTACTCACACGCAACTAATAGATGGGAGTGGCAGCGCCCAAGACTATTTCAAACGGTGGAAGATTTACTTCCGACATCATTCATGATTCCATACCTAATTCCGATGCTGGAGTCCGCCGGTGCAACAGTTTTTTTACCAAGAGAGAGAGATATTCAGAAAAATGAAATTATTTTAGATTTCTCTACGTACATTAATAATCCAAATCATTTACCAGGTAAAATAACAAAATCAAATAACTGGAAACTAAATGAAAATAGTGGTTTTAGTATTAATCCAAGGACTTATATTACAACTGAAAACCCTTTTGAGAATGGAGCATGTTTCGAAGCTATCTCTGCTCCCGAAGATTCTGGTTATATTGAATGGACTCCGAATATTCCGGAGCAAGGAGAGTATTCAGTTTATGTTAGTTATCAGCCTGGTTCAAATAATGCTTCTGATGTTGAGTATACCATCATCCACTCCGGCGGTAGAACTTGTGTAAAATTAAATCAGTTAATTGGTGGAAATACATGGACTTACATTGGAACTTATAGGTTTAATGAGGGTATAGATTCAAAGGTTGGTTCGGTCAGAATTTCCAATAAATCATCAGAAACAAATAGAAAAATTAGTGCCGGAGCTGTAAGATTTGGCGGTGGCATGGGAAATATCAGTCGTAATGGGAGCACGAGTGGACGACGAAGATTTTTTGAGGGGGCACGGTATTATTTACAATATCTCGGAATGCCGGATTCACTCGTCTATTCTTTCAGAAATGAGGATGACTATACCGATGATTATGTTAGTCGAGCTGAATATGCTAATTATCTCAACGGAGCACCATTCGTTACTTCTAAAAGTCGCGACATTAAAGGATTGCAAATTCCGATTGACCTAACTTTAGCTTTTCATACAGACGCCGGAATTACTAATTCGGATTCTTCGATTGGAACATTGGTAATTTACAGTTCTCAAAGTCCCGATAGTCTGGATAATTTTCCAAACGGATTATCACGGTTTTCTAACAGAGATTTTGCAGATATTCTTCAAACAGAAATAGTTAATGATATAAAATACAATTTTGATAAAAGTTGGACTCAGAGAGAATTGAGAAATACTCTTTATAGTGAGGCTGTTCGGCCAAATATGCCGGGGGCATTGTTAGAGTTGCTATCTCATCAAAATTTATTTGATATGGAATTTGCTCTCGATCCAAGATTTAAGCATTGTGTTTCAAGAGCAATTTATAAAGCGATATTAAAATTCATTACATCTTCCTCGAATGATGAGTATGTTGTCTCTCCCCTACCGATAAATCAATTTAGAATCGAACAAACCTCGGATTCATCATTTAAACTTCTATGGACGAAAACTATTGACCCATTAGAATCTACAGCAGAACCCAGTGGCTATATTGTTTACACAAGATTAAATGATAATGGTTTTGACAATGGGTTTTTGACTCCAAACAACACGATAGAAGTGACTCATATAATTAAAGATTCAATTTATAGTTTTAAAGTAACCGCTGTAAATGAAGGTGGTGAAAGCATGCCTTCGGAAATACTGTCAGCATCAATATCGAGTAGAAGTAACAGTAAACTTTTGGTAGTAAATGCTTTTGATAGAATTGCAGCGCCTCAGGCAATTAAAACGGAAAAATTTTCAGGCTTTGTTGATGAGTATGATCAAGGTGTACCTCATGGAGTTGATTTTAGTTATGTCGGTTCTCAGTATGATTTTTCACCTAACTCTGAATTTATTTCGAATGATATGCCCGGACACGGAGCAAGCAACAGCAACTTCGAAACTGAATTAATTTTGGGAAATAATTTTGATTTCACCTACATACACGGGAAATCACTCAATAATTTAGGTTATTCTTTTGTTTCATCAAGTGATGAAGCTGTTGAAGACGGACTTGTTAAATTAAGTAATTATAGTTTTGTCGATTTCATTTTTGGTGAAGAGAAATCGACACCATGGGTTAGATCTGATTTTGATTCATTAAACGGAATTCAGTTTACCACCTTCACAGAAAAACTCAAAAGTGTAATCTCAAATTATTTAAATAAGAATGGAAATATCTTTTTATCCGGAGCTTATATTGCGAGTGATCCATTATTAAATCGAGCTGATTCAATTAAAAATAGTAAGTTCATTCACAACTTACTCAGATATAATATTGCTTCACCGAAAGCTTCAAAAACCGGTAGCGTCGAAAGTTTCTCCTCAGAAGTGTCATTTCCAAAAATCAAATTTAATACCGAATATCGTGAAGATTATTATTGTGTTGAATCGCCTGATGGTTTAATCCCGATGAATGGAAGTCTTCCAATCCTGAAGTATAATGAAAACAATATTATTGCGGGAACACTTTACAAAAATGAATATGGTGTCGTAGCTTTTGGATTTCCCTTTGAGACAATTATTGGGCAACAAAATAGAGATGACGTGATGAGGAAAATTTTGGAGCTACTTAAAATTAATTAAGTAGCTAAATGAAATTAGGCTAATAATAAAATTTAAATCCGATTCGTGCCATTATCCCACTCATATCAAAAATTCTTTCAAATACTTTTTTAGTTTTAGTATTAGTTATTGAGCTCACAGTCTCAACTTCATACTGCCAACCTGGTTCTGCTGAAAAATATGAGAGTTCAGCAAGAAATTCTGAACGAGACCCAATTGAAGTTATTCCCCCTACTGAAAACATATATGCAAAATCACCGGCAATTTTAAGATTATCATCTTCCGGATTTTGATAACTTCGATAAAATATTAATAATACGTCCACACCAAAAGAACCGCTAACATAAACATCGAATCGTCTATCTAATCTGTATTTTCCTGTGAGTGAAAGCATGATGGGAATGTTATGGACATTCGTCTTTGCTCTAAGCTCATTTAATTCACTATTCGGGAACCCGGCTAATTCAAATTCTTTAACGAGTTTTTTATCTACATAATTTTTATTGAACCAGTCAAAGCTCCATCCGTATTCAAAATTTTCATCAATTGCTTTAGCTCCTTGATAACCAAGAACTAATCCACCGTTTGTTGCTTCGGGTGAGTAATAACCTAATTTAATTAAAGCAGTTTTATCTTGCGCAAAGTTTGAGACAACCAAAAGAATAACAATAGCAAGTACTTTTTTCATTTTATCTCCTCAACAAAATTTAATTCTTATGATGGACACAATGATTATCTAAATGTCCACCACAAATATATCAAAATCATAACTAATAGAAGCGACATAAATATATTCCGCTTTCTCCATGGAGTAGGTTCATGAAAATCGACATCGACATTGGCAAATGTTAAATTCTTTAGGGTTGACCTAGACGGTACTTCTGTTAATAAGCTAACACCAACTAAAACTATTGAAGAGATAATAAAAATTATTATCGCAAAATGGAGAAAGTTGATTGTTGCAATCGAGACTAAGAATTCATTCTGCAATGTATAAAGCTTATGAAACACTTCGAGAGCAAATCTAAAAACACCTACAATGAAACCGGTAATTAATGCTGCTATTGCTCCCTTCCCGTTAACCCTATTCCAAAACACTCCAAACAAGAACAAAGCAGCGATTGGTGGAGAAATATATGATTGAACACTTTGCAAATAGACATACATTCGTTCATCGCTTAATATACTTATGAAAGGAATCCACAACAAACCGAGAATTACAATAATTCCGGTGGTTAATCTTCCAAAATTTACAAGTTGTTTTTCATCGGCATCTGGTTTTAGTTTTTTGTAAATATCGATTGTGAGAAGTGTTGAAGTAGAGTTAAACATACCACTTAACGATGACATCAGTGCTGCAAGTAAACCTGCAATCACAAGCCCCTTCAAACCGGTTGGAAGAAGATTTGTAATCATCCAAGCATATGACTTATCTCCGGTTACTTCACCATTTGTTATTGAGAATACAATTATTCCCGGAAGTACCAATATAAAAACAGGTAGAATTTTTAAGAACCCGGCTAAGATAGTCCCGGCTTGAGCATGATCGATATTCTTCGCACTCAAAACTCGCTGAACTATGTATTGGTCGGTACACCAATACCATATTCCAACAATAGGGGCACCAAAAACAATTCCTGTCCACGGGAAGTCAGGGTCTGACATAGGTTTAAACATTGACCAAAACTCTGTGGGTGTATTATTTACTACCGTTGTCCATCCACCAGCATAATCTAAACCTATCAAAGTGAGTACTATCGAACCCGTAATAAGAATAAACATTTGAATTAAATCAGTATAAATTACGGCAGACAATCCTCCCATAACTGTATAAATGCCGGTAACAATAACAATCACAATAGCAGATGTATATAAATCCCAGCCAACAACTGAATGTAGTAAAATTCCACCGGCATATAATGATATTGAAACTTTTGTAAAGATATAGGCAAAAATTGAGACTATACTCAAATAATATCTCGATGCTGAATTATATCTCTTTTCTATAAACTCCGGAATAGTAAATACACCCGATTTCAAGTAAAACGGTGTAAATAACCATCCTAAGAGAAGAACTATTAAACAAGCCAACCATTCAAAATGTCCCACGGCAAGACCTGTTTTAGAACCGGTTCCAGCTAATCCAAGAAAATGCTCACTCGAGATATTAGTAGCAAAAAGTGAGGCTCCGATTGCAACCCAACCAACATTTCGATCCGCAAGAAAGTATTGAGTGGTATTCTTATCTCTCTTGCTGAAAAGGTACCCGATTAGTAAAACCCCTAAAAAATAAACCGCAATTATTGCGTAATCAATTGTACTCATCTTCTATAATCCCCAAAAAAGATTTTGATATTCATTCAAATATTAGAATTTTTTTTAACTTTTATAGATTTTTTTTTGAAGAAGTGTAGATACAGTCAAAAATGTTATTATTTTTACGGAGTGAAAATATAAAAGAATTGAAAAGGCTCAAAAAGAGAGGATAATATGAGTGAAGTTTCAAAAATAAAAAGAATAGCTATAAATACCGGTGGTGGTGACGCTCCGGGATTAAACGCAGTTATCAAGGCTGCTGTAATTTCAGCTTTGAATAGAGGTTGGGAATGTATCGGTATTAGAGATGGATATAATGGAATTTTTCTACCGGAAAGATATCCTCCTGGGGCAGGGCTAATAAATTTAACACACGATATTGTGAATAATATTACCGCTCTTGGCGGAACAATTTTAGGCACCACAAACCGTGGAAACCCAATGAAATACCCAATGAAAGATACAAAGGGAAATATTGTTGAAGTTGATAGAACAGATGAAATTCTTGCCGGGTTTAAGCGACATGAAATCGATGCACTTATTGCGATTGGCGGAGATGGTTCACTTTCGATGGCAAATGTATTTGCTCAAAAAGGATTAAAAGTTGTTGGGGTTCCCAAGACAATTGACAACGACCTTGATAAAACAGTAATGACGTTCGGATTCGATACTGCAATTTCATTTGCAACCGAAAGCATTGATAGATTACACTCAACTGCACAGTCTCATGGTCGAATTATGGTTGTTGAAGTGATGGGAAGATATGCCGGATGGATTGCAATGAATTCAGGTATATCAAGTTCTGCCGACGTAATACTAATTCCTGAAATCCCTTATGACATTAAGAAAGTTGCAGACCACATCAACAAAGAAGTGAGCAAAAAAAGAAATTATTCTATCGTTGTTGTTGCTGAAGGTGCTCGCCCTAAAGATGGTGAGGTTTCAGTCATTGAGAAAGAAGCCGGTAAAGCTGAGCGCCTCGGTGGTGCGGGTGAAAAAGTAGCAAAAGATTTGCAAGAATTAACCGATAAAGAAGTTAGAACTGTAATATTAGGTCATCTTTTAAGGGGTGGAAGCCCAACTACTTTCGATAGATTATTGGCATTGAGATTTGGCTCTGCAGCAGTCAGAGCTTTAGCTGAAGGAGAAAGCGGCATAATGGTTGCCCTTGATCCTCCACACGTTCGATACGTTCCGCTTGATTTGGTTTCCCAACGTATGAAGACTGTTCCACTTGACTCTGATACAGTTCACACTGCCAGGGATCTTGGAATCTGTTTCGGAGATTAAAATCTTTGTAATCAATCGGTTAGTTTCTAACCGATTGATTATTTCATTTTTTTCATTTCTAGATATTTATCAAAAATCAATTTAGATAATTGGGCTTGTTTGTCTACTCCTGATTTTTTATCCTCAATATTTTTACCAAGAATTACTAAAACATAACTTTCACCATTTGGCAAATATATGATTCCACTATCGTGATTTACACCAGTAATTGAGCCTGTTTTATTTGCAACTTTGATCTCTTTAGGTAATAACTTTGGAATAACACTTCTATGATTCTGCATTAATAAAATCTCAATTGCTTTATCACATACTGTTTCAGAGACATATTGTTTTTTTGCAACCAGCAAGAACAATTTCCCCAATGAAGATGCTGTTAAAGTATTATTAAGTCCTGCATCAAATGCCTTTAAATCTTGAACACCCCGTAAAACATTGAGTGATGAGATATTGTGTTCTTTTAAAGTTGTCATCACACTTGCGGAAGAAACTAAATTAATCAAAATATTTGTCGAAAGATTCCCGCTATTTGTAATCATATCGACAATTAATTCTTTTATTGTTTTGTAAGATTCAATTTCTGAATAAAGGTCTTCACCGCTGTCATCAGCGATATCTAGTGAGTATTCACTCCCATCAACAATACTATTAAATTTATTGATTACTTTGATGGAATCATCAAGTTGAAACTTCCCTTCTTCCGCTTGTTTAAGTACTTCTAACATTACCGGAGTTTTCATGGTACTTGCAGCATGGAAGAATTCATTTTCATTCAAAGCAAATCTCAAATTTGAATCATTCACATCTTCAAAATATATCGAATACTCACCTGAGAAATCTTTCATTAAATTATTAATATTACCTGATAACTCATTCAGTTGTGAATAACCTAAGTTGCTAATCATAAACATTAATCCAATAAAAGTTATATACCTAAATATCATTTTATAAGAATCATTTTTTTCGATAATATATTACCAAAGTGTGCTAATCGATAAATGTACATCCCTGATGATAGATTTAGTCCAGTTTTACTCGCATCAAAATCATAACTGTATTTCCCTTTTTGTTTATACTCGTTTATCAAAGTCACGAGTTCATTCCCAAGAACATCGTAAAGTTTTAAGATTACTTCACCATCTGATGGAATTGAAAAATTAATTACAGTTGAGGGATTGAATGGATTTGGATAATTGTTTTCAAGAGTAAATTCTCGAAGGTCTGATGCGTCACTTTGGGCAGATAGTGGTTTTTCTTTACCCATTCCACTAACATGATATACATAATTGCCTACTGAAGTTTGAATTGATAATTCCCCATTATACTCTCTCACTGAATCGGGAATAAACGCCAGCTGAATTTTCTGATTGGAAAACGGAGTGATACTATTTATGACATTCAAAACTTTGAACCTTGAATCATTAATATTGATTGAAGAGATAGTTAAAGTCGCACTCCCTTTATTCACAAGATTTATTGAAGCATATGAAGTATCAGATATTTCAGTAGAGTCAAAATAAGTTTTACTTGGGAAAAGATTTAAGTATGCAAACTTAGTCCTATTTGTATTTGAGCGAAAACTTAAAATTCTATCAACAAATTCCGGATGATCAATTAATGGATTACGCTTACCTTGCAATGCTGCAATTGCAGTGTTTCTTGTTCTTTCGGCATTATCAACAGTATCAATTTTATTCCAAACTCGAAAAATATTCTCTTGTGAAGTATCCAAAAAACTACCATAGTTTTGCGGGTATCTTAGTTGAAAATATAGCATACTTCTGGAAACATTACCTTTATGTACATCACGTGGTTCAAACACTATATTTCCATTCCAACCGGTCCCTCTTTTACTGCCGGCAACATTCCAAGTGATGCTAGTTGAAACTACCCCAAAAATATAATTTCCTCTAATACTATTCGCTGTATTATCTGTTGGGTACAAATGAAATAAATCTGAATACATAGGGTCTGAACTTCCAAACATACTCTGAGGATAAGTATGTTCTGTATTGAAGTTATAGTTATTTTGTGCATCGGTACGATTTGTATACCCCACTGCTAATCTGCCTGTATATACACATTCCAAAGTATTCTGAGTAGCACCACCACCATTAACTTTTTTATTGTCAATTTCCATAAACATCTTATCTCTTGCGGTATTATAACCTAAAGAGGTATGATTACTTACATAATTAGTTAATGCTGTTTTCAATTCAACATCGTAGAGATTAAATGTAAAAGAATCATAAAGATCATTATGATTACCTGATCCTTTTAATTTGACTACAAAAGCTTCTGTACTGTCAAGACTTTGATAAATTACAAAGCCTTCTTCAATAACATTCTGTTTAGGAGAAAATAATAGCGTGACCGGAATTTGTTGTCCGGGCTGTAAGATGATGATTGTATCGTTAGTTGAGAAATTGTTATTAGTCAGTAGTTCAAGTCGGAATTCTTTTTCTGATGGAGATAGATTACTTGCTGTGAAACTTCGCGATGATTGGGTACCTACTTTAGTGATTGGGAAATTTAATTCATCTGATGAAAGATTAATTTGAGAATTAATAATTGTGGTGCTTAACGCAACAAAAATAAATGTTAAAATGGGACGCATGAAACCTTCATAATTTATATATTTACAATTAAAATTTATCCTCTTATTACTGAAATGTCAATCAATTAACGAAAGATTTATGAGCAAAATTTATTTCGCCTTTTTCATAGTATTTATTAGTATATGTGCAAATGCGCAAAAGGAAAAACATGTTTGGAAACCTTTAGTCATCAATGAGAATCAAAAAGTCTGGTACGACCAAACACAACTGGATACAATCAACACTGCAAGATTTTCGATTTGGCTTCTCGAGTTACATCGTCCACTTCTTAATTTAGAAGGTGTGTCTAAAAATATAATGAGAACAAAATCATTGTATTTAATAAATCTGGAAGAATATCGCTATAGCTTAAAAGAGGTTGTTTATTATAATCAAGCTAATGTCGAGATTAAAAGGTTTTCATACACAATTGAGGAGTATGAAGAAGAAGTAAAGTATTATTTTCCTATAACTAATAACTCAATTCAACAGAAAATTGTCGATGAGTTACTGCGTATACGCAAACTTAGAGCAGCTTATAACACGGATTAATCGTAATGAATATAGAAAATGATTTTGAAAAATATGTTTATGTTAAAGACTCACAAATTCATGGTAAAGGGATTTATACTTCTGTTCCAATAAAAGATGGTGAAAAGATATTAATCATTAAAGGTGAAGTTATCTCAGGTAATGAATGCGAACGAAGAGAAGATGAAGAAAATAATGTCTACATTTTTTGGAATGGAGACACCTACATAGATACTAATAATACTGAAAAGATTAAATACATTAATCATGATTGTAGCTATAATTGTGAAGTTCACGACCGAGATGAATCATCTCTATGGTTAGTTGCAGCGAGAGATATCGCAATTGATGAAGAACTTACAATTGACTATGGATACGAAGAAATTTATTCCTCATGCAGTTGCAATGATTGTGAAAATAAGGGATAAATTTTAATCTATCCCTTCATCATATTATTGAGCTAATTCCTTAAGTATTTCTTTTAGCAGAAAATAGAATTTTTCCACACTCTTAATTTCAACTTTCTCATCAGGTGAATGCGCACCCAAAATTGTAGGTCCAAATGAAATCATATCCATACCCGGATATTTTGCTCCCAATAAACCACACTCTAGACCCGCATGAATAGCCTTTACTTCGGGTGTAGAGCCAAAAAGTTTCTTATAAACATCAGTGGAAATCTTTAATACCTGCGAATCCATATCTGGTTTCCACCCCGGATATCCATCTCCCGTGGTTACTAGAGCATGTGCAAGAACAAAAACTGCTCTTACTGAATCAGCGATATATCTTTTTGAACTCTCAATAGAGCTTCTTTGACTAGTTCCTACAAAAACTCGATCATTATTATAGACTACAGTAGCTAAATTTGTGGAAGTTTCAACTAATCCGGGAATGTCCGGACTCAGCTGAATAACTCCGTGTGGAAGTCCTAACAAGACATCAACTAACCACTCTCCAAACTGACGTGTAAATGCTTTATCAAAGGTTTTATCTATTTTTTTGAAATTAACTTTTACATCTGAATCAACATTTTTATTTTCAAGTTTAAAAGCTGCTTCATACTTTTCAATAATTCTTTTAGCTTCACTATACTCGTCATCCTTTAGCAAAATTGTTGCATCTGCTTCGCGTGGGATAGCGTTTCTTTTACTCCCACCGTTAATTTCGGCAATTCTAAAATCTAATTTTCTAATTCCATTCAATACTCTTGCAAAAAGTTTGATAGCGTTTGCTCTTCCTGTATTAATATCTAAACCAGAGTGTCCACCCTTCAATCCAGATATAGAAAGTTCATAACTGCTGAAATCTTTTAATGATGTCTCATATGAAGGAATAAATTCACCCATAGTATCAATACCACCGGAACAACCGACATAAAAAGCACCATCTTCCTCTGAATCAAGATTTAATAGCACTTTGCCAGAGACAAAATCAGAAGATATTGTTTTGGCTCCGGTTAAACCGGTTTCTTCATCAACGGTTAATAAGATTTCAACTGGGCCATGAATTGAATCTTTATCGAGAGCTATTGCTAAAGCTGCTGCGACACCAATTCCGTTATCCGCACCCAGTGTAGTTCCGTCAGCTTTAATCCAACCAGATTCGTTAATGAGCTTAATTCCATCGACATCAAAATCAAAAATTGTATCTTTGTTTTTTTCACAAACCATGTCGACATGTGCTTGAAGAACTACTGTAATAGACTTCTCCTTACCCGGTGATGCCGGAATTTTTAAGAGAAGATTTCCGGTTGAATCTTGGTTATATTCAACACCATTCTTTTTGCAAAAGTCAATTAGATAATTAAGTATTTTTTCTTCCTTTTTTGAAGGTCTTGGAACTTGTGAAATATTATAAAACTGCTCCCAAAGAAGTTTTGGTTCCAAATTTTCTAAGACGTTACTATTCATTAAATACCTCGTTTATACAGATTGATTATTTTGCTCAAGTTGTTTTTGTGCAAGACGTGCATTTTTTCTATCTAACTCAGTTAAATATCTTTTCCTAATTCTTATTGAATCAGGAGTAATTTCAACAAATTCATCATCGGTAATCCACTCAATCGCTTGCTCGAGTGTCATTATTTTTGGTGGTTCAAGCCTAATTGCTTCATCAGCGCCCGAAGCTCTCATGTTGGTCAATTGTTTAGTTTTTGTCACATTAACAATCATGTCATTAGAACGTGAATTTTCACCCACAACCATTCCCTCATAAACCTTAGTGGCATTATCTATAAAGAAGACTGATCGTTCTTGCAGCTTCCACATTGCATAAGAAGAAGCTATCCCTGGTTCCATTGCGACTAATGCTCCCCTTACTCTCTGGACTATATCCCCCTTATAGGGTTCATAACCGTGGAAATTATGATGAAGTATTCCGGTTCCTCTTGTATCAGTCATAAATTCAGAACGGTATCCTATTAGCCCTCTCGATGGGACAAAAAACTCAATTCGTGTATTCTCATTGAAGGTAAGCATATTCTTCATTTCAGCTTTTCGCTTGCCTAATTTTTCAATTACTATCCCCACAAATTCTTCAGGTACATCTATTATAACATGTTCGATTGGTTCTGACATAACACCCAAAATCTTTTTCTGTATAACTTCAGGTTTACTAACCATAAGTTCATAACCTTCTCGTCGCATGTTTTCAATAAGAATGGCAAGATGAAGTTCCCCTCTTCCACTTACTTTAAACACATCAGGAGAATCAGTAATTTCAACGCGAAGACTCACATTAGTTTTTAGCTCTTTGGAGAGTCTTTCACTAAGATTTCTTGTTGTTACATATTTACCTTCTATTCCAGCAAATGGTGATGTATTAACCATGAAGTTCATCGTTATTCTTGGTTCTTCAACAGCTAATGCCGGTAACTGTTCTGGTTTTTGTGGATCTGCGAGAGTATCACCTATATCTACATCTTCTAAACCGGCTATGGCTACAATATCACCCGCACCGGCATCATTAATCTCAACTCGCTTAATGTTTTCAAACTCGTATAGTTTGGTCACCTTAGCATTAACTTTCTCTCCTTCACGAGAAATGTGAACAATCTGTTCACCAACCTTAATGCTTCCGTTATGAATCTTACCAATCCCAATTCTTCCGAGATAATCATTGTAATCAATCGAAGAAATCAGCATTTGAAATGGTTCATTTGGATTAGCAGAAGGCATCGGAATATGTTTTATGATAATATCTAATAATGGTTTGAGCGTTGTGCTTTCTTCATCAAGACTACTTTTAGCAATTCCCTGTTTTGCAATTGCAAAAACATAAGGGAAATCGAGTTGGTCGTCTGTAGCTCCAAGCGCTACAAATAAATCAAAAACTTCATCCAACACTTCATTAGCGCGGGCATCTTTTCTATCAATTTTATTGATTACCACTATCGGTTTGAGTCCCAGCTCAAGTGATTTTTTTAGTACAAATTTTGTTTGAGGGAGTGGGCCTTCAGCTGCATCGACCAACAAAAGAACTCCATCAACCATTTTTAATGTTCTTTCAACTTCACCGCCGAAATCAGCATGACCGGGAGTATCAATAACATTAATTTTATAACCATCATAAGTTACACTTAAATTCTTTGCAAGAATTGTAATCCCTCTTTCTCTTTCGAGATCATTTGAATCCATTATTCTTTTTTCAACTTGCTGATTAGCTCTGAATGCTCCTGTTTGTTTTAATATATGATCGACAAGTGTTGTTTTTCCATGATCGACGTGTGCTATGATAGCAATGTTTCTTAGCTTTTCTAAACTGTGCATTAAATATTATACCTTTTCATTGATTAACTGTGTCGGATATTTAAAATATCCCCATCCTTAACTAAATATTCTTTTCCTTCGAGTCTCCACACACCTGCCTCTTTACATTTCGTAAAAGAACCATATTTCATATACTCATCGTAATGAACAACTTCTGCTCTGATAAATTTTGCATAGAAATCAGAGTGAATTGCTCCTGCAGCCTCTTGTGCAGTGTTGTTTACTTTAATTGTCCAGGCTCTGCACTCATCTTCTCCTACAGTGAAGAATGATTGCAATCCGAGTAATTGATATAGTGTTCTTAAAATTCGGTTGAGAGCTGATTCGGTAATTCCAAAATCGCTCATAAAGATTGAAGATTCTTCTTCTGAAAGTTGAGATAATTCAAACTCAAATTGTCCAAAAAATGGGATGATTAAAAAATTCGAATTTGGAAAACTTAATTTTATTTCTTCAAGAATTTTGTCAACTGAATTCTTTGAATTCTCATCAAAATTGATTCCGATTAAAAGTGGTTTTAAAGTTAGAAACTGATAACCCGATAAAACTCTTCTTTCGTTTTCATCAAAAACTAAATCTCTTAACGGTAACTCAGTTTCTATGTGTTCTTGCAGCTTTTTGAAAACCGGAAACTCCCTTTGAACCTGTTCATTTTTCGTTTTCTGAATCTCTTTTTGAATTTTTTCCAGTCGATTTTCAATTAGAGTCATATCAGAAAGAAGAAATTCTGTTTCAAGAAATTGAATATCTCTTATCACATCAACAACCCCTTCCGGATGTGGAACCGACTCGTTTTCAAATTGACGTACTATGTGAAATAGAGCATCATTATTTTTAACTTTAGATAAAAAGTCGTTAGTAATTTTAACTTTCCCTTCATCAGACAATTGGAGTCCGGGGATATCAATAATTTCGAGAGTTGCATTAATTTGTTTTTTGGGATTGAAGAGTTTAGTGAGTTCGTCAAGACGGGTATCGGGAACTCTTACCACTGTTCGATTAGACTCTCCTGAGTTCATCGAAACAGTATTAAAAAGAGTCGTTTTGCCGCTATTTTGTAATCCTATAAGTCCTATTTGCATTATTCTATTTTAGAAATGAAAAAATATTTATCAATAAATATACCAAAAAAGAAGGGCTTAACCAATTGTGAAGAAGCGAGTGAGAAAAGATTGGGTTGAACTAAATAATTCAACCCCAAATTTCAATTAACTCGTGGATGCTCAGAACACCAATTTTTAATGTATTCTGCGATTGCATAAGTAGGCGCTCCCGGGGTAAATAACTCACCAACACCAAGCATCTTTAAATTCTTAATGTCTTCTTCAGGAATGATACCGCCTCCAGTTAAGAGTATATCATCTATCCCTTTTTCATCCATTAATTTTTTGATTTTTGGAAAGATTGTCATGTGTGCGCCAGATAGAATACTGATACCCACAACATCAACATCTTCTTGAATAGCAGCTTCAACAATCATTTCGGGGGTTTGTCTAAGTCCAGTATAAATTACCTCCATCCCAGCGTCTCTTAACGCCGCTGCAATAACTTTAGCTCCCCTATCATGACCATCTAATCCTGCTTTAGCTACTAATACTCTAATCTTTTTTTCCATAAACTGACTCCTGATTTACAAATACTTTTTAATTTTAACTGCCACTTCTTTCATCTCATCTTCTGAGTATTCTTTTAGATTCATTTTAAATTTGAATCCATCAGAAGTAAATCTGGGGATTATATGAAAATGGCAATGATAAATCGTTTGACCTGCAGCTGCACCATTATTAGACAAAACATTAAATCCATCTGCATTTAATGAACTCTTAATCGCTTTACTAATTTCTTGAACTGACTTAATCATAGGAAACAAATCTTCCTCCGTAACCTCAGAAAAATTTTCATAATGATTTTTGGGAATTACTAAAGAGTGTCCGTAATTAAACGGTCGAATGTCTAAAAACGCGAGAACTTTCTCATCGTCAACAAGAATCTCTGCTTTTTCTGATCCGGCTACTATGTCACAAAAGATACAACTCATACTTTAAAAATACTCCCTTTTTATGATTTGAAAAAATCATTTATTAATTAAGTTGTGATTTCTGATCAGTCCAAATAGTTCATCTTTTTTGCAAATGCTCCAAAAATTCCACCGGTATGGATGAACAGTGTTTTTGAATTATTATTTAAGAATAATTCATTATATGCGCAAAATGCTTTTCCTGTGTAGGCAGGGTCAAGAAGTATTCCTGTCTGCCCGGCAAAATCCCTGATAATATTAATTTTATCATGATTTATATTTTTATAACCTTCAGTTGAATATCCATCAATAACTTCAAGTAGCTTCTCATCAAGCTTAATTTTTAAGTTAAATTTTTTAATGGTACGCTCTACTAATTCAAGTGTACGATTTCTCATGTATTCTGCAGTATACAGAACATTTATTCCAATAATCTTAATTCTTTTGTTAAAAAGATGCGCACCTATTAGTAGACCGGCATTTGTTCCGCCACTTCCTGAAGCTGTGAGAATTGAATTAAAATTATTCCCTTTTTGATTTAAGATTTCTTGAAATGCATTAACGTATCCCCACACACCAAGTTCCGAGGAACCGCCTTCTTTAACAATGTAAACCTTTCTTCCTAATTTTTCGAACTGAAGCTTTTGCTGTTCCATTATTTGATCAACATCAGCGTATTCTTTTCTTGTAATAAATTCCAGATCGGTTCTGATTACTTTATTTAAGAAAAGATTTCCATCAGCTTTAGGAGAATCCTTTCCCCACAAAAAAAGTTTTACATCAAATCCTAAACTCTTGCCTGCAAATGCTGTTGCACGAGCATGATTCGACTGTTCTCCACCGCAGGTAAAAATTAAATCAGCTTTTTTTCTCTTTGCATCGGCAAGTAGGAATTCGAGTTTTCTAACTTTATTTCCTGTCATTTCTAAACCGGTTAAATCATCCCTTTTAATCCAAAAACCTTTCCCATTGAATGTCACTTTTTGAATTGGTGAAGGGATATTTGCTATGTTTATTTTATGGGGGTATTTAAAGTTAATCATTATACTTACCTGATTTAATTCTTTTATAAATAGCTCTTGCTTTGTCTAAATCTTCCGGAGTGTCAACAGAAAAACTTTCGTATTCAGTTTCAACAACTTTTATTGGGATTCTATTTTCAAGCATTCTTAATTGTTCTAATTTTTCTAGGTTTTCTAAAAATGTGGGTTGCAAATTTGTGAAACGCTCTAACGCTTTTGTGCGATAAACATACAAACCGATATGTTTATAATATTCTCCATTCTGAAATCTTTGTAAAAATGTTTGACCGTCGCGTGAGAATGGAATCGGAGAGCGTGAAAAATAAAGTGCGAAATTTTCCGAATCAAAAACTACTTTTACGACCGATGGATTTTTCAGTTCAGCGGGTGTGGTTATTCTTTTGATTAATGTTGAGACTGTTATTTTTTTATCAAACAATAATGGTTCAATAGCTTGGTCAATCATTCTCCCATCAATAAAAGGTTCATCACCTTGAATATTTACAATTATATCTACTGTGCTTAACTTTGATGCGACATATGCAATCCTATCAGAGCCTGTTGAAATAGTTGAGGGTGTCATTAATACATCTCCACCAAATTTTTCGACAGCTTGATAAACTCGGTGGTCATCAACGGCAACAATAATTCGATTAATCAGTTTTGATTTTGATGCACTCTCATAAGTATGTTGAATCATCGGTTTTCCACCGATTGAAGCCAACGGTTTACCCATCAATCGGGTTGAAGAAAAACGAGCCGGTATAATTCCAATAATGCTCATAGAATCTATTCTCCTACCCAATAACTTTCGGAACTTTGAAAAATTCTTCATTTGATGAAGGAGCATTTTTCAAGGCTTCTTCTGTTGTTACCGAACCTTTAGTCTCATCATCTCGAAATCGAGTCGGTCCTTCAACAGGATGTGACAACGGCTCTACATCAGTTGTATCTATCTCATTTAAAGTTCTCATATAAAATAGAATTTGATTCATTTCTGAAGTTAAATCTTCTAACTCTCCTTCATTGAAAGAAAGTTTTGCAAGATTGGCAATATACTTGACATCATCAATCGAAACAGCCATTATTAATCTCTTTTATTACTGATAACTATATTTCTAACATTTTCCATAAGTGCTAATTCTTCGGGCTTGGACATACCCTCACGTGAATAAATTGGTTTATCATAATGAACATGTATGCTGCCTTTTACTATTCTGAACTCACCTTTAGGCATAATTTTAGATGTCCCACTTACACTCACAGGAACAATTGGATAAGGTACTCGAGCAGCAAGATAGAAAGCACCTCTTTTAAAAGGTTGAACTTCTCCGGTTTTACTTCTTGTTCCTTCAGCAAATAATAACACGGAGATATTTTGTTCTGCCATCGTTAGCTTGGCTCTTTCAATACTCTTCATAGCTTTCTCAGGGTTTTCTCTATCAATCATTATATAAGGTCCCCATTTAAGCTGCCAACCAAAAATTGGAATTTTTGCCAATTCTTTTTTAAAAACCATGCCTGCTCTATTCGGAAAGGTTGCTTGGAGTGCGGGGATATCATACATACTTGAATGATTAGAGACATAAACACATGGAGTGTCAGTGGGAACATTTTCGATTCCCGAAACTGTTACTTTTATACCACTTATAAAAAGAATACCCTTTGAAAAGACTTTAGAAAGTTTAAAATAGAGTTTGTGACTTCGATCTGTAATTATAAAAATTATAGCAAAGATTGAACATATTATAACATAGATTCCAATTAGTATAAGTTTAATTATAGTCAAACAGATTCTCCTCCATTTTGAAAAAAATTATACAGAGACTTTATTATTCAAAATTAAACAGGAGAAGGTTTCAAAACAATTTTTATTTTGATGTTTTTAGATTTGCGAGAACTGATTCTTTTTTATCCACCCGACTTTACCGTCTGACAATTTTATTTTAGCCCACTCATCAACTGAATCTTCTATCTTTATTTTTAAGCCATCATGTATGATGAATAAATCACTCCCCTTTTCATCTGGTGAGTTTTTGACTTGTACCCGTTGGTCAGTTATTATTGCGAATATATTTGAGGAATCATAAAACCACTTACTTGAGATAATCAGAATGCTGATTAAAAGTAAAATTGAAGTGAATAATACACTAAAAAATAATTTTCTCTTAGCGTTTCCTGAACGGTTGAATATGAAGAGCATAATCAAAATCAGAGTAACTATATAAAGACTGTAACCAATATAGCTCCACCCATTAATCGAAAGTAAAGCTGAAAAATTCTCCCACCATTCAAACAAGAAAAATTTTGGAAGAGGCTCAACTTTATCTGTAATTCTTGAATTTACAAAGTCTAAATTATGCTTAATATCTTCATCGAAGGGGCTAAGCCTGTGAGCTTTCTCAAGATTTAGAATTGATTGTCCAAGTTTACCTACTCGAAAGTAGCTATTACCTAAATTATAGTAAAGTTCGGGAGACTCCGTTCCTTGACTCAATAGCTTTTCATAAAGTTCAATTGCAGAATCAAAATTTTTTGCTTTGTATAACTCATTAGCAAGATTAAAATCTTTGCCGGCAAAAACATTGTTCATAAAAATGAGGATGAAGAGAAGACTGAATAATTTAAACATTTTTACCTCTCTTATCAGAACTATCCTCAATGCCATAAATTAATTTAACAGTTGAGTCATACATATTCTGCATATCGCTTTGCTGGTCAACAGCAGGAGCATATCGAATAAAATCACATTTTTCAATTGTTGATTTTAAGGAAGTTATTAATTCATCTGATGTATTATGCATCGTAAGTTTAGTGACAGCTTTATCAATTGAATAATCAGATTTTTCAATATTAAACTTATCCTGAATGTAACCTGACAAAGCAAATGCTATTTCTTCGTAAAAGAGATCTGCATTTTTAGTTTTTAATAATTTGGCAGCTTTCTTCAATCTTTTAGAAGCGACTTTTTGTGCTTTTATATTTTTGAGAAGTGTGATATTTCTAGCAAGATTATCTTCTTTTCTTTTCCATATTAATAAGGTTCCCGCAAATAAAAGTGGGAAAATAATTGCAATCAAAAATGAATAAGAGAATATCCATATTGCTTGATTATTCGTTTGTGTAAGACCTGTTTTGATATATCTAATATCTTTGTCAAGCAACTTAATATCTTGCTGAACAACTGCATTTGAACCTTCATACTCACCGGCACCTTGCTCAACCTCAACTACAAATGTTTTAGAAGTTAAAGTTGTAAAACTTTTCTTTGACGGATTGAAAAAGGTAAATTCAATTGGCTGGATTTCATACTTTCCGGAGTTTCTTGGAATAGCTAAAAATTCAAAATTCTTTGATCCCGAAACAATACCACTTCTGATTATCTCATCAGTTACTTTAGGGTCATATACTTCAAATCCATTTGGGAAAATTATTTCGGGTTGATCGACCAATTTAAGATTTCCGGAACCCGATATTTTTATTTTTACTGATATAGGTTCGTTCTGTTTAATTTTTTCTTTATCAATCGATGCAGTTAACGAATAATTTCCAACAGCACCTTTAAAACTCACTTCATTTGAAGTAGGTAAAGGATTAACCTTAACCTTTACAGTATTTGATTTTGCAGTATACTCTACAGTTTGTGCTCTCCCAAAGAAAGGATCGTTGAAGAAATCATCAAAAATTGAATTACTTCTTCTTCTACTCTGAACTTGAACTGGAATCTTTAATTCAAATGGAGTTACTGATAAATCACCCGTTTGAGTCGGAAATAATGCTGCTCTCTTTAAAACGCCAACATTATAAACCTTCCCGTCAATTGTTTCGCGTGAAAAGGAGATATTATTGGAAGTTTCTAATTCTTCTGCCCAAAATCCTTCATAAGATGGGAGTTTTGATATTTGTGGTGAAGCAATATTTAATCTTGTATAAAGCTTATACACTACTGTCAATTGCTCTCCTTTAAAAACAGTTGATTTATCAACACTCGCTCTAATAAATAAATTCTCGGCAATTTCTTCATTAGAAACTCCTTGATCGTTTTGCTGTTGCTTTGATTTTGGAGTCCCTTTTACAACTTCAATTGTGATAGGTTCAGTTCTGAGTGTTTCATTTTTATGAACAATCGATGCTGATGGGATAACAAATTTCCCCGGACTCCTTGCTTGAATATAATAGGAGAAACTTCTACTCCCAGATACAACGCCATTTATTATCTGCATACTTGTTGATTGGTTGGGCCCGGACAAAATGACAAAATCATTAAACTTCGGAGGTTGAAAATTACTAATACTATTTACATCACTCCCTGAGAATACGAATGAAATTTCGAACTGTTCCTCACTGCTTACTTTAGTACTATTAACCGAAGCAGTAAATGTCTGTGCTCTTGAATCTTGAATGCTTAGTAAAGATAAGATTAAAAACAAGAAAAAGAATTTCTGAGTAGACATTACCAATCCTTCTCAGTTTTTACACGAACTCCGGTTTTTTTACGAATCTTTTTTTGCATATCCTTTTCGTTATCTTTTAAAGCATTTAGTACGCGTTCAGCTTCTTCTTTGGACATCTTCTCTTGATTTTGTTTTGTTTGATCTTGCTTTGCCTCGTTATCTTTAGGCTGAGATTGTTCATTGTTCTTTTGGTCTTGATTATTCTGGTTATCCTTATTCTCGTTATTCTCGTCCTTATCCTTATTCTCATTCTTCTGATTATCTTTATTCTGATCCTTATTCTCATTCTTCTGATTTTGATTATTCTGTTCCTGTTGCAGTTTCTTTAGAGCATAGGATAAATTATACTTAGCATCATTGTCATTGGGATTCATTTTCAAAGAATTTTTGTATGCTTCTATGCTCTCTTTCAATTTATCAGATTTTAGCAACGAATTGCCGATATTATAGTGAGCTTTGGCTTTAAGATTTTTATCTTCAGTTTTAGATATTGATTGTTGATAAGATTTTATAGCATCATCATACTTCCCTTGTTTATAATAGGCATCTCCTAAATTAAAGTGAGGAATAAATTCATCAGATTTATTTTCAATTCCCTTTCTAAAATTCACTTCTGCTTCAGTAAAATTATTCTTTTTATACTTATCAACACCATCGTTGTTGAGTGAACGTAATGATTGAGCATTATACGAGGAAATAATAAACAGAGCTATAATGAATATTTTTATAATGTACATTTCCTTCCCTCGGTTACACTTTCTTAATCTTATATCTTCTAAACAATTTATCTATAAAAAGGGATTTTCTTTCAGAAATAAAAAACTCGATAATCATCAGTAACATAGCAGGAATTAAAAAGTAATAGTATTTATCTTCGTAATCAGTAATCTTCTTTGAGCCGAATTCAGTTTTTTCTATTTGAGATAAATCTTTATAAATTAAATCTAATTCATTTTGATAGCTTGTAGAAAGATAATATTTGCCATTCCCTTTTTGAGCAATTTGTTGAAGAGTTAATTCATCTAATCTTGTGAGAACAGTATTACCATCTCTATCTTTTTTGAAATCAACTTGATTTCCTCGGGTATCAAGAACAGGAATAGGAGCACCTGAAGGAGAACCCATTCCAATCGTATAAATTAGAACTCCTTTCTCATTCGCATTTTTTATTTCCGTATCTATATCACCCTCATGATCTTCACCGTCAGTAATGATTACGATGACTTTGTTTGTATTGTTTGAATAATCAAACGAGCTATTAGCTAATTTCAATGCGGAAGCAATTGCAGTACCCTGAGTTGGAATTGAATTAACGTCTACCGAGGATAAAAATAAATTTGCGGCAGAATAATCTGTTGTTAATGGAAACTGGACAAAAGCTTCACCGGCAAAAATGATTAATCCAATCCGATCCCCTTGCATTTTCTTAATCAACATCGAGATTTCGTTTTTTGCTTTTGCCAATCTATTCGGGCGTATGTCTTCAGCAAGCATACTATTCGAAACATCGAGTAGAATGTATACATCGATTCCAACTTGTTTTACTTCTTCTAACCGTGAACCTACTTGTGGATTTGCAAGAGCTAGTATTAGCAATGCCATCGAAATGATTATCAATGAAAATTTCAAAAGTTCCTTAAAGTTACTTTTGGTACCAACAATCACATCTTGCAATTCTTTTCCTATAAAACTATTTAGCAGTTTAACTTTTCTTTTAAAGAGATAAACAAGTATTATTGCCACTAAAGGCAATAAGAAAAGTAAATTCAGATATTCGGGATTTTCAAATCTAAACATTTTATTAATTATGGAATTTTTCTGAAGATTGTATTTGCAAGCATTAGCTCGATAAATAAGAATATTAATCCAAGTGCAAGCCACGGGAAAAAATGCTCTTTTTTATTCCGATAGGATGTTACCTCAATTTTAGTTTTTTCAAGTTTATCAATTTCAGCATAAATTGATTCTAATTTTTTATTACCTGTTGCTCTGAAGTACTTACCACCGGTAAGATTTGCGATTTTCGTTAAAACTTGCTCATCAATTTCAACTGGAACCATTTGATATCTCACTCCAAACGGTGTTTGAAATGGATATGGAGCTTGTCCCATAGTTCCGATACCCACAGTATAAATTCTTACATTGAACTTCTTTGCAATTTCTGCGGCAGTTAATGGATTCACCTCACCGGCATTATTGACACCATCGGTTAAAAGAATCATAACTTTGCTCTTAGCTTTAGTATCTTTTAGTCTATTAACACCATTTGCTATCGCATTACCAATAGCGGTGCCATCTTCAATCATTCCACTTTTAACTTCAAGAAGCAAATTTTTTAATATTGAATAATCAATAGTAAGTGGACATTGTGTAAATGCATCTCTCGAGAAAATTACAAGACCGATTTGATCTGATTGTCTTGAATTGATAAAAGTTTCAGTAATTTTTTTTGCTGCTTCCATCCGATTTGGTTTAAAATCTTCAGCAAGCATACTTCCGGAAATATCTATAACTAGTGCAATGTCAATTCCTTCAGTATACACATTTTCACCTGTTGAGAAACTTTGTGGACGAGCCAGAGCAATAGTTAATAGAATGATTCCGATAATTCTAATAAGTAATGGAATATCTGAAAGTTTTTCTTTAAGAGATTTTTTTCGTAGAAACAAATAATTAGTATTTGAAAAACTTAAAGCCGGACTCTTCTTCTTTCCCCATTTATAGTGCCAAGTAATAATCACAGGAATTATCAAGAGAAGTAAAAAGAAATAAGGATACGCAAATGTGATTTCTTTAAACATTGCTCTCCTCATCTTCAGAGACAAGTGGATTTAGTTTTTCAGATTGTTCAATTATTTGGAATGCTTGTTGCATCATTTCAGAATTTACTTCATTCATAGGAGTAAATTTTGCAAACTTGACCATGTCTGCATTCTCAAGAAACTTTTCTGTTGTTTCTTTTACATTCTGATCTACTTTACTTTTTTCCAGAGAAGCTAAAATTTCTGATGTCGGCATTTCGAGCGCTAAAATATTAAATCTTCTTTCAAAATATCTTCTGATAATAGCTGTTATTTCTGAATGATAATCCTTAATAAAACCATTCTGCCATAATTTCTTGGAATCTAAAATTTGAAGAGACTCATAAGCTTCTTCATGAGGCAGTTTGATTACAATCGGTAAAATTGCATCACGACCTAATTTTTTAATTTGGTACTTTTTATAAATCCAATAAGAAATAAAAATAAAAATTGCAATTATTGTTATAACTAGGAGTACAAGTAACCAATCAATTGGAATCGTTAAGGGGTCTTTAATATCAATAATATCTGCGGTTGAATCAATCTCGACTGTAAATACCTCTAAATTTAGAGAATCGGTTATTATATAAGATAATAATGTATCATTCGTAGTTTTATATGGAATAGAAATACTTGGAACAGTCGCAGAACCGGCTTCATATTTTGAGAATATAAAGCTGTAAGTTGATATTTTTCTAATACCCTCATCTTTCACACTGATTGGTTTTGACTCTATATAATCTAATCCCTTAACACTATCCTTTACATTTGGAAAATAAATCTGAATATTTTTATCGTGATTGATTTTATATTGAAGATTAATATAATCTCCAATAGAATACCTAGTAGAATCAACTGAAGCGGAAACAGTTATGTTTTGCCCAAAAGTTGCGATGGTTATGAAAAAAAGAGAAATAAGGATTCTTTTTACCATCGTTTCTCCCGTGCTTTGAAAAAGTTGACTAATGGTTTAATATAAGATTCATTAGTGTTTATGTTAATATAATCGATATCGTTCTTAACAAATGTCTGCTTTTGTTCCAGATGTATCTTACTATACGTATTTTGATACCACCTTCTAAAACCCTCAGATGAACTATCAATTAGCATCGATTTTCCTGTCTCAGGATCAACGAAATTTATGAGTCCGATTTTAGGAATCTCTGCCTCACGCTTATCTTCAAGAACAATTGGAACTAAATCATGCTTTCTGCTCACAATACTTATTAGTTTATCATAACCTTTATCATTAAAATCAGATAATAAAAATACAATACTACGCTTTTTGATTGTTTTAGTTAAGTATTCGAGTGCAAGATTAAGATTTGTCCCTTTTCCGGAAGGTTCAAACGAAAGGAGTTCCCTAATAATTCTTAATGTATGTGACTTTGATTTTTTTGGCGGAATAAATTTTTCAATCTTATCAGAAAACAAAATCATTCCGACTTTATCGTTATTTTTTAATGCTGAAAAAGCAAAAATCGCACTAAGTTCGGCAGCAATTTGCTGCTTAGTTTTCTTGTGAGAACCAAATGATTGAGAGCCACTCAAGTCAACTAAAAGCATCACTGTTAGTTCACGCTCTTCTTCGAATATTTTAACAAAAGGATGTCCAAATCTTGCTGTAACATTCCAATCAATATTTCGAATATCATCTCCGATTTGATATTCACGAACTTCGGAAAACGCCATCCCTCTTCCTTTAAATATCGAATGGTATTCACCAGAAAAGACTTGATTAACAAGCCCCTTAGTTCTGATTTCAATCTGCCGAACTTTTCCGAGCAATTCTTTTGTTAACATTCTAAATCCTATTCACTAAGGAACTTCAACAGCATTTAAAATTTCTGTTATTATTTTTTCGGAAGTTATTTCTTCAGCTTCTGCTTCGTATGTTACAGCAATTCTATGTCTTAACACATCGTAAGCTACAGCTCTAACATCTTCGGGAATTACATAACCGCGTCGCTTAATAAATGCCATTGCTCTTGCAGCAATATTAAGATTAATAGTTGCTCTTGGAGAAGCCCCATAACTAATCAAGTCATTCAATTTATCGAGCTTGAAATCTTTAGGGAAACGAGTGGCAAAAACTATATCAAGAATATACTTTTCAATTTTCTCATCCAGATAAATTTCTTGCACTAACTCTCTCCCCTTCTTAATATCATCGGGAGAGATAACTTGGTTAATTACTTTAGCTGTTGATGAAATATTATTTCTCATAATATTCAGTTCTTCATCTCACTCGGGATAACTAATTTTAACCTTTAACATAAAACGGTCAACTTGAGCTTCAGGTAAAGGATAAGTTCCTTCTTGTTCAATAGGATTTTGCGTGGCAAGAACTAAAAATGGGTCATCTAATTTAAAGGTAGTTTCACCGATTGTAACTTGTCTCTCCTGCATCGCTTCCAGGAGTGCACTCTGTACTTTTGCGGGAGCTCTATTTATTTCATCTGCTAGAATAAAATTAGCAAAAACGGGACCCTTCTTAATCAAAAAGTTTCCATCTTTCTGATTATAAATTTGAGTTCCGATTAAATCGGCAGGCAGTAAGTCAGGTGTGAACTGAATGCGTTGGAATTTAGCTTTCATCGAATTTGCAAGCGTTTTTATTGCTAAAGTTTTTGCTAAACCGGGAACACCTTCCAATAATATATGTCCGTTACCCAAAAGTCCGATTACCAATCTCTCAACCATCGACTTTTGTCCGATAATAACTTTACTAATTTCACTCATTAATAAATCAATGAATGCACTCTCTTGTTTAATCTTTTCGTTGAGTGTAGTAATATCCAATCTCCACCTCTAATATTTTTTTTGAAAACGTTTGGTTAGACGAACCAGTTCATGTTGTAGTTTCAAAAATAAGAATTTTTTTGAAAGTTTTTTTATCGATAGTTAACCTAATACTCTGAAAACTGCAAACTTAAGATAGTTTGTTTCCATCATACTGCTTAACTGAGGATGATCTTTCGAGGCATTATTGAATTGAATCAACTGAACTTTTTTTGAAGCTTTAATTGAAGCTCGGTTTACGATTTCCATAAAATCTTTTTGTTTTATGTGGAATGAACATGACGATGTAACGAGATACCCACCAGATTTAACTAGCCTTAAAGCAGAATTATTCAACTTTTCATAACCTTTGATTGCAACTGCTAAATTCTTTTTATTTTTTGCAAATGCCGGAGGATCAATCATAACAACATCAAATTCTCTTTTTTCAGCAATTAATTTTTCAAATTGATTGAAAACATCATCCACAATAAAATTGGTTAAATTCTTAAAGTCATTGAGTTGAAAATTCTTTTTAGCAGAATCAATTTCCCTTTCTGATGAATCAATAAAAGTTATCTCAGAAGCTCCAGCAAAAGCTGCATGTAAACCAAAACCACCGGAATTGCAAAAAGCATCTACAATCATTTTCCCTTTAGAAATTAACTCAATAAATTCTCTATTATCCGATTGGTCAAAATAGAATCCGGTTTTCTGAGATGAACCGAAGTCGATTGAGTATTTAACTTTACCATCACTTATTATTACTTCGTCGGGAGTTCCAAATAAGATTTGATCTGCATCCGATAACCCCTCCAAATCACGATAATATTTTTCATTCTTTGTTAAAACATTCTTGGCTCCATATCCCTCAACCAATATTTTAACAACTGTTTCAATATTTTTTTGAATGCCAATCGAATTAATTTGGAGGACATAAGTATCTAAAAACTTATCAATGATCAAACCGGGAAGGAAATCACTTTCACCAAAAACAACTCTATAGGAATCTCGATAAGGATAAATTTCTTTTCTTAAACGGAAGGCATTGTCAATTTTCTCTCTAAAAAAGTCAACAAGAGAAATAATTTTATTTTTACTTAAAACTCTTACAGCAATCAGAGAAGACTTGTTATAGAATCCAACTCCTAAAAATTTTCCGGAGAAATCATAAATTTCAATCAGCTCCCCATTTTCAGTATTACTCTCAACTTCCAGTATTTCGTTACTGAAGACCCATAGATGACCTTCTCTTATTCTTTTATCCTCATTTTTTTTCAGTTTTATCTTCTTCATTTCATCACAATTTCGATAAAACATTTGAAAGTTTCAGAGAAACTTCAGTAGCAACCTCCACCAAAGCTTCATTATTTACTGCTTGCATGGAAATTAGTGGATTAACTACCGAGACTTGAATCTCTCTATTCTCTTTTTCTTGCACAATGACATTACAGGGGAGCAGCACTCCTAAGTTTTCTTCAAGTTGTAAAGCCTTATAAGCAAATGGAGGATTACATGCCCCTAATATTTTGTACCTTCTGAAATCAACTTCAAGTTTTATTTTTAGCGTTGCCTTCACATCAATTTCAGTAAGAACACCAAATCCCTCTTTCTTCAGTTCTTCAACAACTTTTAATAAAGTTTCTTCATAGTTTGTGCTAACGATTTTTGAATTGTAATATTTCATATTAACCTCCTTGATTTTGGCATTCGATTCAATAAATTATTATTGGATTCAAATTAATTCAACAAAAATTCATCTTCCCTAGATATTTTGCTATCATTACTCCTTCACGTAATGAAAATGTCGAGACATAGAATTGTTCTACACCAAATGTTTTAAATAATGAATCTACAATTATAAATCCGGCGGGAAGTATATCTGCTCGTCTCTCTTCGACACCATTAATATTCATTCTTTCTTTAACTGTTCGACTCGAATATATTTTTAATTTGGCCTGATTGAACATATCATAATTAAAAAAGTTTTGGTCATGAGTGAGTTGATTATTCTTCTTTATAATTTCTAATATTGCTAAAAATGTACCCGACGATCCAATAAACTTTGTGGGTTTGAATCCCTCTGATTTGCTTTTTACATCTTCGAGGATTAAGGAGACATCATAATTAGCATTTTCAAATATTTCATCATTAATTTTATAATCGGGGAAATACTTTGAAGCTAATCTGACGGCACCAACAGCTACACTTGAAGCATGAATAATTTTTTCTCCCAATCCTAAAATAATCTCTGTACTACCACCACCTATATCAATATTGCAAATAATTTCGCTATCAGAGAAGTTTAGTTGTTTGGTCACGCCTAAGTAAATAAGCTTAGCTTCTTCCTCACCTTCAAGGACATTGATTCTGATTCCCAACTTGTTTTGAATCTCATTAATGAATTCATTCTTATTTTTTGACTCTCGAACTGCACTAGTAGCAACAACTATCAACTCGGCATTATGCTTACGACAAATCTCTATAGCATTATTAATTATTGAAAGTGCCTTTTGTAAATCACTAGTATCAATACTATTTAATGATTGGGCATTAAACTTATTTAAACGAAGAACAGTACGATTGCGTTCTAAAATCTTAAGATTCAATGAGATATCAATTTGTCCAAGTATGAAGTGAAATGAGTTTGAACCAATATCTAAAACACCGATTTTCATTTTAGCATTTTGACAATTAAATAGAGAAATAAAATAAATTTATGATTTTGATTTATCTTCTTTTATCTCGATGAAGTCAACATCAACGACATCTTTTTTATCATAACTTCGGTTGGCAGAACTTGAGCCGGTTGTTCTTTTCTCATTTTTGTACTGTGAACTTGTTGATTTATCAACAGCTTTTTTAACTTGATTAAGAAATCGTAGACCTTTGAGAGCGATATAAAATATAAAGATTAAAATTCCAAAAAAGATATATTTCATAACAACCTTTTAACTTCCGGTTGGAAATATTCAATAAACCCTCTGTCTTCTCGAAACATAGCTTTGAATAATTCGTTAAAATCTTTCTCGCTATTAACAAAATCAATCTCTGAAGAGTTGACTATCAATAAAGGGGTTGAAGAATATCTGAAAAAAAAGTGGTCATAAGCTTGGCTTAATTCTTCAATATAATTTCGTGAAATATTTCTTTCGAAACTTCGATTCCTTTTCTTGATGTTATACATTAATCTGTCTACATTCGATTGCAGATAAACTACTAAATCGGGTTTTCTCAAACTTCTATATAACAGTGGGAACATGGTTTCATAAAGTTTAAGTTCATCACCGCTAAGATTGAGATAGGCAAATATTCTATCTTTTTCAAAAATGTAATCAGCTACAACAAATTGAGTGAATAGATTTCCTTGATTCAAGTCCTCTTGTTGTTTAAATCTATTTACAAGAAAGAACATCTGAGTCTGGAAAGCAAATCTTTTTCTATCTGAATAAAATTTATCAAGAAAAGGATTAGCTTCGAATTGCTCAACGATTAACTCTGCATCTAATTTTTCTCTTAATTTTTTGGCGAGTGAAGTCTTTCCGACACCAATTGCCCCTTCTATAGCGATATATTTAATCTCTGTTTCTGCCAACTTAAAACCTTAATCTATGCTAATATACTTCTGTTGTACTTAGCGATTATGAATGTCTCTTTTTCTTCGATACAAATTTCACAAATTTTCTTCTTTAAAATAGGGTGAAAAAGATTAGGTTCGATTTCACACATTGGAACTAACACAAAATCCCGTTCTGCAATATAAGGATGAGGGATATTAATATTATCATTTTTTATTATTAACGAACCGTAGAATAAAATATCGATATCAATCTCTCTTGAATCCCATTTTTTTCTCTGTTTACGGCCTAATTCTTTTTCGATGGACTTTAGTTCTATTAATAAATTTTCCGGAGATAAATTTGTACTAATGAATACTACTGCGTTTAAGAAATTAGTTTGTTCCTGATTTCCAAATGGTTTTGTCTCATATATTGAAGATATTTTATGAATGTTAATTCGTTTATTCTGCTTTATCATTTTTATCGCAGAATTCAAAAAATCAAATCGGTCTCCCAAATTGGAGCCAAGTCCCAAATAAACATCGTTATATAATGGTTCAATCATCTTTTCTTCTGATACGCTGAATATATTCTTCACGGGTGGACTCAACCTCTACTTCAACACAGTCAACCACTCCACCAATTGGCGGGTTATTTTTTCTGACCCGAATATTTGTTTTTGAAACAATTTCAAAATTCTCGAATATTGCCTCAATCAATCGTAATGCAAGCGTTTCAATTAAATAAAACTTTTGAGTCATTGCAATATCAGATAACACATTATATACGCGTTCATAATCAACAGTCTGAGTTAGTGAATCAGATTTAATTGTATGGGAAAAATCAGTATATAAGTCTATATCGGCTTCGAACTTACCGCCGACATTTTGTTCTTGCTTAAAAACTCCATGATATGCATAAAAGGTTGCTTTTTTGATTCTAACAATATTTTGCATTATAGTTAAATATCCTTCTTTTTACGAAATGACATACTTGCCAAATTCGAAATGAATAATCCTAATAAAACTAAAACACTTCCCCATATATGATGTTTTAATAAAACTTCATTATATACAATCCATCCCAATACTAAAGCAATTATCGGGGTTATAAATGCTATGAGTGATAACAAGATAATATTGATTTTCTTTAATAACCAGTAATAGGAAGTGAAGGTTACAACACTACCAAATACACCCAAGTAAACTACAGAAGTAATCGCTTTGGAGTCAAAGACAACTGTTGATAAGTCTTCAACAAAAAAAGCGCCGATAGTCATTACAAGTCCGGCAATTAACATCGGTATTAAATTCATTGTTAGAGAGTTTAGATGTTTTCCATTTTTTTTGATTGATACAGCAATAGAAGCTTGCATAATACCGCTTAATAATACTGCAAGCATTCCCATAAAATCAGTATTTAATGAAAAATTAATGTTATCAGAAAAAATTATAATTATACCGATAAATCCCAACACCATGCCAATTATTTTAAATTTATCAATTTTTTCATCGGGGATTGAAATCTTAGAAAATATAGCAACAAAAAAGGGATAAACAGCAAAAAGAACTGAAGCTAATCCTGAAGCAATATATTGTTGTCCCCAATACACCAACCCAAATGGAATCACAAATGAAAAAAATCCCATTTGAAAATATATTCTAATTGCTGCATCATCTGTTTGAACTTTTAACTTTTTATAAAACATTAAAATATAGATTACAACTGCTGCGACTAAAAATCGAAGTCCCGCTGACAAAAACGGTGTAAGTGATTCTAAGCCAAATCTAATGGCTAACCATGTGGAACCCCAGATAAGCGAAATAAGTAAATAAATTGACGGGATTTTCAGTTTGTCATTAATCATTGTTTCTCATATAAATAATTCCAATCGCTCTTCCTGATTTACTTCCCTCTCGCCTATACGAATGTAATAGAGATTTTTCGTTATATGTACACAAATTAGAATACTGAATATTCTCTTCCGGGATTTGAGCATCAACGAGCATGTCATAATTGCATCTTGAGACATTAAGATAAAATTTATTATGCATCTTATTGACATATTTAGAATCGAACAATTCTGCTACATCAATTCCAACTTCATAATTACTGTGCGAAATTGAAGGTCCGATATAGACATATAAATCTTGAGTATTTACATCAAAAGAATTTTTCAGGGTATTAATTGTCTTGCTAGTGATTTTTTTCTGAGTACTGCGCCATCCGGAATGAATTCCTGCGATAATTTTGAGTCTTCTATCAAAAATAAAAATCGGAGTGCAATCTGCAGTACTTATAGCGATTGCTATGCCCTTCTCTTTTGTAATTATTGCATCACTTTCACCACAAAATCCAGAAGCAGAAACAATCGAAATATCATCTCCATGTACTTGTTTTTGATACGCTAATGCGCTAAAATCAAAACCAAGTTTATTGCAAAAAGATTTTCTATTCTCGATAACTTTGGATTCATCATCTCCTACTGAAAGAGATAAGTTAAAGTTAAAAGGCGGCGATGTATTTTCACCTACTTTTGTACTTACTCCACAGACTACATTTGCAAACTGATTAAATATTATTGGTTTTACTATTAACACATCATCCTAAAATTTAATTTGCAAAGCTAATTAATCTAACTTACGAAAACAAAAGAACCTGAATCTGCATTGGGAGTAACTTATTGATGTATTATATTGGTTCCCACTATTTTTTATCACGAGGTATATTTTGAAAATTCTAGTTAGTAATGATGATGGAATTGATTCAATTGGCATTTATCATTTAGTTCAGACTTTAAAAGAAATCGGTGAAGTTACAGTTGTAGCTCCATTAAAAGAACAAAGCGCAGTCGGCCATGCAATTACAATGCAAGTTCCGTTAAGAGTAATAAAATTCTATAAGAATAATGAATTCTTTGGTTATGCGGTTGATGGTACTCCTGCTGATTGTGTTAAAATGGGAATCCGTAACATAATGAATGAATCACCTGATATTGTTGTATCAGGAATAAATCACGGTTCAAACACTGCTACGAATGTAATCTACTCCGGAACTGTTTCAGCTGCTCGAGAAGCTGCTATTATGGATGTCCCATCAATTGCTATTTCGGTTACAAGTCATGGGGCAAAACATTTTTCATTTGCTGCAGAAATTGCAAAAAAATTTTCATTGCTGATAAATGAAAAAGGGCTCCAGAAAGGGACAATGTTAAATATAAATGTTCCTGACCGACTTGAAACTGATATCCAAGGAATTATGTTAACACAACAAGGTAAATCTAAATGGGATGATATTTATGAGAAACGACAAGATCCTTATGGTAGAGATTATTACTGGTTAACAGGAAATCTCGTCGATTGTGATAATGACCCTAAAATGGATCAATATGCTGTTAGGAATAACTTTGTTTCGGTTTCTCCAATTCATTTTGATTTAACAGATTACGAAACCTATAACAAAATGAAGGGTTGGAAAATCGAGGAACTTTTTAACAAGAAATAAAACCTCCCGATAAAACATGTTCAATATTGAAAAAATCACTTTAGATATTTCTTATAATTGGTATCTTCTATTTGCTCTTGTAATCATTGGGATTACTTGGACTTTATTTTACTATAAATTTACAATCCCTCAACTTTCGAAAACAAAAAAAGTTGTAGTAATTACACTAAGAATATTAGTTCTGATTTTATTGGTTTCTATGATTTTCGAACCAAATCTGATGTTAACAAGCAAAATTGATAAAAAGTCAAAACATCTCGTTTTCATCGATAATTCAGGCTCAATTTTAGCGGGTAAGAAAAATAGTTATGCTGAAGCAGTTCCTGAGTTAATTAAACAATTATCCGGTTCATCAATCAATTCAAATTTAGAACTTTATACGTTTGGGGCGAAAATTCAACCAGTTGAGGGAGAAAATTTTAGTCCAAGATTTGATGAACATTCGACAAATTTTTCTTCGATTTTTGAGTACTCTAAAGAAATTCGAGATAATGCACTAAGTTTGACAATAATTTCGGATGGAATAATAACCGAAGGTTCACAAGCTATAAATTCTGCAGAGAAACTCGGAATTCCGATTTTTACTGTAGGCTTAGGCGATACTTCAATAAAAAAAGATATAGTGCTGACTTCTGTCCTTCATAATGAATTGATATATGAAAACACACCCACACAAATTTCTGTCTCTTTTGAAAATCGTGGATTTATTAATAAGAATGTTGATATTCAACTCTTCGAAGACAATATTCTAATCGATCAAAAAAAGTATCTCATAAATTATAATGGTATTCATAACCTATTATTTGATTATTCGCCGAATAAATCTGGCGAGAAGAAGATACGATTGAATATTCTTCCACTTAAGGAGGAATCTAACATGAGTAATAATTCGAAATCGTTTTTTATAAAAGTTCTGAATAATAAAATTAAAGTTACATTAGTTGCCGGCAGCCCGAGTAATGATGTATCTTTCATAAAAAACACTTTGGGAAATGATAGCAACATTGTCTTTTCAAGTGTAATTCAACTTCGGACAAATAAATATTTAAATAATACTCAATTGCAAAAAAGTATAAATGAAACTGATATTTTATTTTTAGTGAATTTCCCAACTCTTGAAACTTCTTCAGAATTAATTAATCTGGTCCTTCAAAAAATTTCAACTAAAAGTACTCCCTATTTTATTTTAATCTCACCTATCGTAGATCCAAATAAGTTGAAACAAATTCAGAGTGAACTTCCCCTCTCCGTGAATAAGGTTTCATCGGGTATTATAGAGGGGCAACCATCAATTATCAATGACGAAAGCAGAAATCCGATTCTACAGAATAATCTTCAAAACTTTATACAAAGTTGGAATAATCTACCTCCAATATCATTACCAAATTGGGAAATTTCTGTTAAACCTGAAGCTAAAAAGTTATCAAAAGCAAAAGTCAATAATATAGAAATGAACATTCCTTTGATAACTACTCGGACTTTTGGGAAGAAACGTTCTGTTTCTGTTCTAGGTGGAGATATCTGGAAATGGAAACTTATTAGAGCTCCTTCAGGAGTTAATTTATTTGACAGCTTTGTAATGAACTCGCTTAAATGGCTCAATGCGAATGAAGAAGCTAAGCAAGTAAGAATTAAAACAACTAAAAAGTTTTATGCATCAGGTGAAAAGATTGAAATCATTGGTGAAGTGTTTGACGAAAGTTTTAATTTTATTAATGACGCAACAGTTCAAGTTGAAGTCAAAAGTAAAAATAATAAATTTGATGTAGGATTATCCCCCGTTGGGAATGGATTGTATGAAGGTATAATTGAAAGCCTTCTCCCAGGTGATTACAGTCTTAGTGGTACTGCATTTGTCGAAAGTAAAAAAATCGGAAGTGATAATGGTCGTTTTTCTGTCGGTGAAATTGATGTTGAATCGATAAATACAATTGCAGATTTCAAATATTTATCTCTATTATCAGAATTTACCAAAGGACATTTTTTTGCTATTGAAGACGTAAAAGGATTAATTCGAAATCTCGAAGTAATCTCAGAAAACAACAATGAATACAAGTATCGTATATCAGAGTATAGATTATGGGCTGATTACAGAACCCTACTAATTATAATTTTCCTTCTAGGGATTGAATGGTTTATTCGAAAACGGGAAGGGATGTTATGATAAAATCAATCAGCAAAATTCTCAATGATTCTATGGAAACTTTTCTTCCAAGAATTTGTACGGGATGCGAGTCTAGGTTGTCAAATGATGAATTAGTAATCTGTAATGATTGCCTAAATGACCTCGTTCAGGTTGATGAAGCTGCAATTAAAGAAGAGTATGACAATCAATTTAGGGAATTTGGATTTGTAAAAGATATTTTCTCATTGTTCAGGTTTGAGAAAGGTGAATCAATTCAAAAAATTATTTTCTCAATAAAATATGGACGAAGATTTAAAACTGCCAAATATCTCGGTGAGCTTCTTGGGGAAGGAATATTACAAAATCGAGAATCATGGGAATATTCTTTCATCATCCCAATTCCACTACACAAAGTGAGGTTGAGCGAACGTGGGTTTAATCAATCCGAATACATCGCTACCGGAGTTAAAACCGTAACCGGAATTGCGATTGATAATTCAATTATTAAAAGAGTTAAGTACACTGAGACCCAAACAAAAAAGCACAAAACTGAACGAATCGATAATATGAAAAATGCTTTTGGAATAATTAAAAAAGAGAATATAAATGGGAAGAGTGTTCTTTTAGTTGATGACGTAATTACAACAGGTAGTACAATTAATGCAGTAGCAGATGTTCTTATGAAAAATGGGGCAAAGAATATATTTGTAGCTTCAGTAGCTCTGGCATAATTACTTTAATTATTATTTATGTTTTTGCCGCTTTCACTTTAAAGGTAAATTCAGAGCCAATTCCGACCTCACTTTTGACCCACATATCACCATTATTCTTTTTGATGATTTCCAAACATAGAGGAAGTCCTAACCCAGTTCCTTTCTCTTCTTTAGTACCTAAAGTAGTATAGCGCAAGTCTTCTCTAAACAGTAAATCCATCGATTCACTTGGGATACCTACTCCGGTATCTCTAACACTAACTTCAACAAAATTATTCGCCTCATGAACATGGATAGTAATAGTGCCGCCATCAGGAGTAAATTTGATTGCATTTGAAATTAAGTTACGCAGAATTAAGTTAATCATTTTCGGATCTGCGAGAACACTGTATTCCTTATCTATTTCTTTTACTATCTTTATAGATTTTTGTTCTGCGTTAAGCTTTAAAATATCACAAACCTTTTCAATTTCTGAATTCATAGAAAAAGATTCATAGGTTTGAACAAAATTTGTAGATTGAACTTTTGCCCACTCAAGTAAATCCGTTAATAGTTGATATTGCTGGAGTAGAGAATCATGCAAAGCAGAACTTAATTCTACAATTTGTTCTTTTTCTAAGGATTCAATGTCCGTAGACATCATTTGGGTTACACCAAGCAATCCTGAAAACGGTGATCTTAAATCATGAGATATGATTGAGAAAAACTTATTTTTTGCATTATTTGCGTTTTCAAGCTCTGACGCATACTTGATAAGTTTCTTTTCTGATAAGACTCTATCAGTTACATCTCTAATTACACCTTCATAAAAAACTTCATTTGTGTCAGCATTTTTAGTATTCCACCCGTTGTCTTCAACCCATATTTCTGTCCCATTTTTTTTCTTAAGTCGAAGTATTTCTCGATCTGAGGAATGGGTATAGCCACCTTCAAACTTTTTCAAATCATCTTCGAAATAAAGTTTCTCGGATATTCTACTATTCAATAATTCATCCTTAGAATCATAGCCAAGTATATTGCAGAAAGCATCATTTACTTCAATTAAAATTCCATCACTATTTCTTTTGTAAACACCATCTTTCATTGTCTCAATAAGTTTTCTATGTTTCTTTTCACTATTGCGTAAAGCTGTTTCATAGTTTTTTCTATCTGTAATATCTTGATGAGTTCCCGACATTAGTAGAGGTTTATTTTCCTCTGACCATTGATAAACTTTTCCTCTATCAAGAACCCAAATCCAACTTCCGTTTTTATGTTTCATTCTACATTCAAATTCATAATAATCCAATTCTCCGGCAAAGTGTTTATTCAGAAGTTGTTCACTGACCGACAAATCTTCCGGATGAGCAAATTTAATCCACGTTTCTATTGAGATTGGAGCCAATTCTTTAAGTTCGTAACCGATTATGTCAGCCCATCTCTCATTAAAATTTGTTTCACCAGTTTGAATATTCCATTCCCAAGTTCCAACATTAGTTCCTTGAAGAATCGAGTTTAATCTTCTTCTTTCACGAATTAATGATTCTTCGATAAGTTTAATATTTGTCTGATCAAATAAATATCCTCTAATCGAGTAGGGAATCCCATTCTCATCCCGTTGAATAAGCGAGAAATCATAAAACCATCTATAAACACCTTCACTATTTAATAACCTAAGCGAAAACTCGAAGTGATTCACTCCATTTTGGATATTAAATTCTAATTCATTCTCAAATAATATTTTGTCTTCATGATGGATTATTGACTCAAACTTAATCTCTCCGGAAATAATTTCATCTGCGGAATACCCCAATATTTCCTTTACATTTTTGGAGATATAACTCACACCCATCTTTTTTTGAAGGCTAAACACAATTGTAAAAACAGGTCCTTGTGAAAATAGTTTACGCTCAAATTCAATTTCATTTTCAGCATTTTTTCGCTCTGTTATATCAGTAGAGATTACAAGAACGGCTGGTTTAGTAGAACCTGGATGTTGGTATGGAACTTTGAGTGTCTGAAACCAACCCGAATTTCCGTCTAATCTCGTGTAGTGGTCATTTTCAATTAAGAGAGGTGAATTTGAATTTATAACTTGCTTATCTTCATTATTAAACTGTTGTTTTCTATTTTCGCTGGTCAGATAGGATTCTACTCCGATTGTGTGAATTTCATTCGGTAAAACTCCAAAGAGCGATGCAAACGCTTTATTTGCCAACAAGAAATTACCATCAATATCTCTCGCAAAAATGTAATGTGGAACTGTATCTATAACATGACGAAGTTGTTTAGAGCGAAGCGATATTTGCTTTTGGAGTTCTTTTTTCTGAGTTATATCATTTTGGATTACAAAATGACCAAGTATTCGTTTTGACTCATCATAAATACATATATAATCAGCCTCTGTAACTAGTAATGAACCGTCAATTCTGGTTTCTTCTGATTCAATATGTACAACAATACCCTCATCAAATAGTTTTCTCCAAATATATTTTCCATAATTTATATCATCCTTAAATATCTGATTCGGAGTCAAACCGATAAAATGCTTTTCTTCGGAACCATATTGATTTAACAGAGCTGAATTTACTTTAGTGATTTTTTGATTTTTAAATACGTAATCGAGTGTTTTTTCTTTATCAATTGATTCAAACCACTCAATGGGTTCCTCCAACATCATAAAGAAGAATCCAATTGACGATTTAGAAAAAAACAACTCCAATAATTGCTTGCTATTCTTTAATTCGAGGAGTGTTTCTTCCAGATAAGTTTTATCACGACTAACCCCAAGTATTCCTATAATCTCTTTATCAGCACTAAGTAATGGCGCTTTGTGAGTATCAATTAAACTCTTTGTCCCATCAGGATAAGTTATCCATTCATCGTTGTGGCGTGGTTTACCACTCTGTAACATTTCACTATCGTAATATCTAAAAGAGTCTGCAACCTCTTTTGTAAATAAATCGTAGTCAGAATTCCCAATAATCTTATCCTTTGGTTGACCAACAAACTTTGCAAACTCGTTATTACAGCCAAGATATAAACCCGCGGAATCTTTGAAAAAAATTATATCAGGAATTGAATCGATTACTTGATTTAACTGCGTCGATTTTTCTTTGTACAATTTTGAAATTCGGTGATTTGCAATAAATAACCCAACCTGTCTTGTAAATACTTGAACAAAATATTCATTCTTGAAAACTTCTCCTTTAGGCATAATGAGCTTAAAATCACCCAAAAATTTTTCATCTTGAACAATTTTGACTACAACCACTTCACCTATTTCGAATGATTTCTCAAATAATTTTATGATAGCTCTCGGAATCATTTCACCGGTTATGTCAGAAAGTTTATCGAAGCGAATTATGCTTGAATTTTTGATTTGATTATATAATGAATTACGAATACTCCACTTTTTATCGGTTATTTCAAATCCGAGAAGGCTGGCCGCTCTTTTGAGAATGGGAAGTTCCCCTGATATCGCAACAGTAGTAACGAATTCACATTCTTCATCAGCCAAATTAAATGCTACATACTTAGCTCCTGAAATAGATAGTAACTCGTCAACGATATTCTGATAATTAATGTCATCAGTAATTGAACCCAATAACGATTCTGAGAAATTTGAAATTTTCTTCAAATTATTTTCTTCATTAATTCTCTCAGTTATATCTCTTGCTGCAGCATAAATCAATTTACCGTGAGGCTGCGATAACCATTCAATATGCCTGTAGGTACCATCACTACATCGATATCTATTTACAAATTTTAAAACTTGCTTTTGCTCTGATAATTCTTGCATGACCGAAAGAGTTGATGCAATATCATCAGGATGAACAAAGTCCAGAAACTTTCTACTCTCAAGTTGCTCTCTTGAATAACCGAGTATTTTGCTCCACTCATTATTAATTTTTAGAAAATTCCCTTCGGAATCTGCTATACATAGCAAATCAAGATTTATATCAAAAAACCTCTCTAACTCTTCTTTATTCGTCTTTTCATTTGTTATATCAACGAATGCGGTTTCGAAAAAATACTTTTCAGTTGAATAAGCGTGAACTTTGTACCAGCGATTTAAAGTAGTTGAATACTGTTCAAAAATCTCTTCTGTATTAGGGTTAAGTGCAATTTTACCATAGAATTCAATCCAATTAAATTTATCGTTTTTAATTTCAGGTAATATTTGCAGTATAGTTTTACCTATAATTTCGGTTTCATTTAGACCAGTGAGCTTTTGGAAAGAGTTGTTTATTTTAACAAACTGATAATCAATTGGTATTTCGTTTTCGTCGACAATTATTTGGTGATAAGCAAGTCCAACCGAAGAGTTTTGAAATAGATTTTTATTGAATTGTAACTCTTTGTTCAGAGAATATAATTCGTGCTCAATTACAGTTCTATCTTGCTCAGAAAGTTTACTAAGTATTTCATTTAGCTCAATTGACAAGATTCCCATTCCCCATAATAATTAAACACATAATTAATAATTCCATTTAACTAAGCTATTTACAAATTTTACCCCAATTTGTGCCTCTCTTGGAAATTTATATATAATTATTATTAAAATCCAGAAAAATAATTACATCTTTTCGGGTGCGGATACCCCTAGAATTTTTAACCCATTTGCAATTACAATTTTAGAAGCTTCTGCAAGTGCTAATCTTGCTTCAGCCAAATTCTTCTCAGTTCCTAATATCCTAGAAAAAGTATAAAACTTGTGGAATGCTGACGCCAATTCTTCCAAATAAGAAGTAATACGATTAGCTTCAAAGCTTTCTCCACTTTGTAAGACTTCGTCTTCGAAATGATTTAATTTTTTCAAAAGTCCGATTTCTTCCGGTGTTGTAAGCAAGTCTAAGTTTTCTAGAGAAGAATTTATATCTTGGTCTTTAACTGTTTTTATTATTGAGCAGATTCTAGCGTGTGCATATTGCAAGTAGAAAACAGGATTTTCATCGGAATGCTTTTTTGCTAAATTCAAATCGAAATTCATATGAGTAGATATACTTCTCATATTGAAAAAATATCGTACAACATCAGCTCCAACTTCATCATTTAACTCATCTAAAGTTATATAATTTGCTTTTCGGGTTGACATCTTAACAATTTCACCATCTTGTAAAATTGTTACAAATTGGTGAATTAAAACTTTTATTTTTTCAGTCTCATAACCCAAAGCTTTTAAAGCTGCCAATACATCGGGATAAGTGGCATTATGATCTGAGCCAAATAAATCAATTATTAAGTCATAATTCCTATCAAATTTTGTTACATGATATGCGATGTCGGGAAGTCGATAAGTCGGTTCGCCTGTAGATTTAATAATTACCTTATCTTGTTGATTTCCTAATTCAGAAAACTTTAACCATGTAGCTCCATCTTTTTGATAGCTTAACCCCTTCTCCTCGAATAACTTCAGAAGTGCTTCAATTTTACCATCTTCATAAAGTGAATTTTCATTAAAATAAATGCTATGCTTAATGTTTAATCGTTTTAATGTTCTTTCAATGTCTTTAAAAATTTCTCTTTCAGCTCTTTCCTTGAAAATTCCCTCTGCAGTTTCTGAAATATACTTGTCTCCACTTTCCACAAAAATATCTTTGGCAATTTCTTTTATATAATCGCCTTGATAATAATCTTGGGGAAAATCGATTTGTTGCCCAAGCAACTCTAAGTAACGCAATCTTACTGAATCACCTAAAACACGCATTTGTCGACCGGCATTATTAAAATAATATTCGCGGTCAACTTCATACCCAATCCATTCAAGCATATTAGCAATAGTATCACCTGATACTGCATTTCTCCCGTGTCCAACTGTTAGTGGACCTGTTGGATTTGCAGAAACAAATTCAACATTTGCGCGCTTCCCTTGATACTTTTTTGATTTTCCGAAGACCTCTTTTTCTGCATGAATCTGTTTAACTTTTTCGCTTAAATAACTATGTGAAAAAAAGAAATTAATAAATCCGGGTCCGGCTATTTCTATTTTCTCTACAATATTTTTATCGAATTCGATTGAATCGATAATCTCTTGAGCAATTTGTCTTGGATTTTTTTTCAATTGCTTGGAAAGAGTCATTGCTAAATTAGTTGATAAATCGCCGTGCTCATCACTCTTCGGTTTTTCAAAAGTAAAATCGATATTTTTTATATATTCTAATTTTTTAGAAGCAGTATTTAAGATTGAGGAAAGGGTATTTTTCAATTTTACTCCTTAACAGTCGTAGTTTTTTTTGTAACTCGTTTTTTCGATTTTTTTAATGCTGGATCTGGAATTTCGGTAATAGGGGCATCTCCCCAAAGTTTTTCAAGGTTGTAAAAAAGTCTTGATTCATGCTTGAAAATATGAACTACCACATCAACATAATCAAGTAAAACCCAGTTAAGTGCATTATAACCTTCTTTGTGCCATAATTTCACACCTTCATCTCGAAGAGTTTTATCAACATTATCAGCAATAGCTTTAACTTGAGTATCTGAATCTGCTGAACAAATAATAAAATAATCGGAAACAGTTGAAACAGGTTGAAGATCAATCAGTTTAACGTCATTTCCTTTTTTATCATAAATCAATTCTACGATTCGTTTAACTAGTTTATCAGTTTTCAATATAACCTCTTTAGTATAAATTTAATTGATTAAAATCTTTTCCAATTATTACCGAAACATCCAAAAAGTAGTTTTTATTAGTTTGACTTATCACAACATCCTCAGCTAACCCAAGAGATTTAGCAACTAGTTGCGCATTTTTCTTGTTTCCCGTTCTATCTACAACCAGAGTCTTTTCTATATCGAAGGAATAATAATTTCCCATTTGAATCACATCAAAATTACTTTTTCTTAAATAATTTGTAAAAACATCAGCAACCCCGGCTACTCCACAACCATTCATTACTTCAATATGAATTAATGAATCAGGTTTAACTGTATATTCAATTTGAATTTTTGTGGGTTCAATTTGAAAGTTCGAGTAAAGACTTATGGATAGGAATACAATTATTGCAGCTAAAATAAATGATGATATTAGAAAGATTGTATTCGCTCTATTGGATAAGATTGATTTTCGTAATTCTGCTTTTTGCTTTTTTATCAACTATAATTACCTAAACACAATTCTCGCTAATAATATCTAAGCTACTGACCAAAATCAGCTTGGAATGGATTATTAAAAATGCCATTGAGTGGGTTATTGTATGAGTTAAAATACCCTGCAGGAAAATTCTGATATTGGACATTTATATGAAAATTTTTCCATGGTCTATAATTGAGTGCAGCTCGGCTTAAATAAATCCCCGAAAGTTGGTTCTGCATATTATTCCCGAATGAATTATACGGTGAATGCATTATGCTTGCGTCAACCTCTACATTTAAATCCGGTGTAAAGCTATACATCATTCTATTTGTGTAAACTCCCAAAGCCATTCCATTTCCACCAAATGTGTTATAGGAGAGCGAATATGAATGATTCATTGAAAAATTTTCTGGATTGAAAAAATCTAATATTAATCCGGATGAATTATTTGTAATTCCATCCTTTATACTTGGCTGAAATATCTCTTTGCTTTTGAACTGCCCATAAACACTATTCAGACCAAAACCAATTAAAACCAGAGTCAATAAAAAAAATCTTTTCATATGACTATCCTTAATCATTATATGATTTTAGAAATTCTATTTTGCTTATCCACTAACACAACAGTCGGAGTATGTTTTTTTGCTTCATCTTCAGACATCTGTGAGTAAGTAATAATAACAACCTCATCCCCCGGATAACCCAAACGTGCAGCAGGGCCATTCAAACAGACAATACCACTATCCCTTTCACCTTCAAGCACATAAGTTTCTAATCTAGAACCATTATTTACATTCACCACTTGCACTTTTTCATAAGGGAGTATATCTGCTGCATCCAACAAACGTTTATCTATTGTAATACTTCCTTCATAGTATAATTCAGCCAAAGTTACTGTTGCACGGTGTATCTTTGACTTGAACATTTCTCGATTCATTTATTCTCTTTTTTTATAACAATGATAATAGATTGACTAATTAATTTCAAGATTATTCCACAACCACTGAGTTAGACGTTTCAAATAGCTATTGGTTAAAACCTGAAAGACAATATAAAAATAATTAAAAAAATTATTGCTTGACAAAATAGTCATCTTCGATTAATTTAGCCAATCAAAAAAATGAAAAAATTAACCGGCAAATATTACCCAAGCTTTTTAACCATGTACTTTGGTTTCTGGTGGTTTAGTGGGTTCCATATTGTTGACCGGTGATTCTTGAGAAATTAATTTACTAAAACCCTTCTCGATAACCGGGAAGGGTTTTTTGTTTTATAGAGGATTTATGAATTTTGACGAGTTTAAATCTTTAGCAACAAAGAACTCAATAATAACCTTATATGAAACCATAACTGCGGACTTGATTACCCCGGTTTTGGCTTACTTAAAAGTAAGAGAATATGGGAAAATGAGTTTTTTATTTGAATCTGTTGAAGGATCAATGAAATTAGCAAGATATTCTTTTATTGGATGTGGTCCCGAAAAAATTATCTCGAATAAAGATTCTAAACTTTCAATAATTGAAAATAACTCTGAAACGACACTTGAAAAGAATCTGTTTACTTATCTGAGAGAATTTGTCTCAGAAAATTTTAAATCAGATTTATCAAACGACCTTCCCGATTTTTGTGGAGGTTTAGTAGGTTTCATTGGATATGAAAATATTGGGATTATTGAACCCACTGTTCAAGCAAGTACAACAGACCGACATGAATACGACTCATGCCTCGGTCTCTTTAATACAATCCTAGCATTCGATCATTATAAACATAAAATCATCCTAATTACGAATGTTAAGATTCATGATTACCCTAGTTTAGAAAATGCTTTTCAAAGTGGCAAAGAAAATCTTTCTGAATTGAAAATAAAATTAAATAAATCTATCGAACACATTTCAGATTTCAAATTGATTAAAAATGAAGAGAGCAACTTTGACTTCCAACTATTCAAACAAAAAGTGAACATGTGTAAACATCATATTGAAGAAGGTGATATTTTCCAAATAGTGCTTTCAGAGAAGTTTGTCTCTAAATATGAGGGGGACTTGATTAATGTATACCGTGCGTTAAGAATAATAAATCCTTCCCCATATATGTATTTTATAGAATACCCAAATCAATCATATGTTATAGGCACTTCACCCGAAGACCTGGTAAAAGTAAAAAAGAAAAAAGTTACTCTCCTTCCTATTGCAGGCACAAGGCGAAGAGGAAGTACTATTCAAGAAGAGACCCGTCTGGAAACTGAACTATTGAATGACCAAAAAGAAATTGCTGAACATACGATGTTGCTCGATTTAGGTCGAAATGATTTAGGTAGAGTTTGCAAGTATGATTCGGTAAAAGTAATAAAGAAAATGGAAGTCATCAAATACTCGCACGTTATGCATCTTGTTTCAAAAATTGAAGGCGAACTTGATGATAATTATAATTCAATTGATGCATTTCAAGCGTGTTTCCCGGCCGGGACTGTAACCGGAGCCCCCAAAATTGAAGCAATGAAACTCATTAATAAATTTGAGGAGACATCAAGAAATATTTATGCCGGAGCGGTAGGCTATATCGATTTTGCAGGCAATTTAGATACATGTATTGCAATAAGAACAATCTTTGCTACAAATAACCAAATTACTTGGCAAGCAGGAGCAGGAATTGTTGCGGATAGTATACCGGAAAATGAAGTTTTAGAGATTAAAAATAAAGCTGCCGTTATTATTAGTGCCCTAAACTATGCGGAGGTAATCGATGAAGATATTAGTAATAGATAATTACGATTCTTTCACTTTCAATCTTGTTCAATTGGTGGGTTCCTTTAGACATAATATTTTGGTTAAACGAAATGATGAAATTTCTACTCAGCAAATATCTGAAATAAATCCGGATAAAATTATAATATCCCCCGGTCCCGGTAAACCGGAGAATTCTAAAATATCTCTTGATTCAATTAAAGAATTTGGAAGCAAAATCCCGATACTCGGTGTCTGTTTGGGACATCAAGCTATAGCTATCTCATTTGGAGGCAAGGTAATTAAAACTCCGAATCTGATGCATGGAAAAACATCACTCATTCAACACGATAATAAAACAGTTTTCAACAATATACCTCAAGATTTTGTAGCTACTCGTTATCATTCACTTATTGTTGAAAGAGACACTCTTCCGGATGTCCTCGAAGTAACAGCTGAAGTAAAAGATGGGACAATTATGGGCATAAGACACAAAAGTCTTCAGCTA
>JAHBUO010000138.1 GCA_019638025.1 Ignavibacteriaceae bacterium | reverse complement strand
TGATCGTAGCCTTGGTGGGCAGTTACCCCGCCAACTAGCTAATCAGATGCAAGCTTATCTGTAGACGTTACATTGCTGCAACTTTAACAACATCATCATGCGATGCCGCTGCATTATACGGTATTAGCCCGCCTTTCGACGAGTTATTCCGAATCCACAGGTAAATTACTTACATATTACTCACCCTTGCGCCAGTTTACTAAAAGTATTGCTACTTTATTCTCCTAGACTTGCATGTGTTAAGCACGCCGCCAGCGTTCGTCCTGAGCCAGGATCAAACTCTCCGTTGTAGAGTTTTAATTTGTTTGTAATCTTGGCGTATAGACGCTTAGTTGAACCCATTTAACTGACAGGTTAAATGTCTATCTCACTCTGTCAAAGAACTTTTGTAAACCTTCATTAAAGAAGGGCTTCAAAATTACGACCTTATTTCTTAATTGTCAATAGGTCGTTAAAAAATATTTTATTTTTATTTCAATTTTCTTTCAAGGAACTTCTCTTTTGTTTCCAGATGAATTCTAAAAGAGACTCACTAAAATATAGCTTTTTATTTAAATGTCAAGTAATCGTAAAAAATTATTTTGTCAACTGGAATAACAGTAACACAATTGTTGCAACACTACCTGCAATACCTATGTAATTACCAAATCTCCAAACATAGTAATCAAACGTACGAATTGGTTCTCGTGGAATCCAAATGTAATCTCCTGCTTCAAGGACTGGTTGGTTTTTATGGGTTACAGATATCCACTCTCTCGTGTTGGCTTTTATTACCGAAATATCCTCCCTTGAGAATTCTGTTTTCCCACCAGCTTTGTTTATATAGTAAGAGATAGTCTCTCCCGGTTTAAAAATTACGGGACCCGGATTAGCTACTTGTCCAAACACCAATATCGCATTCTCTTTTTGACGAATTATTATCACGTCGCCATCATTGATAATAAAACAACTATCCTCGGGATTCGTATTTTGTTCGGATAAATCAAACCGACGACTATTGAACAAAGAACGGTATCTTGTCTCACCAAAGAAATATGTTGTATCGATATCTTCAAGATTTGACATACGATACATTCTAAATTCATCAATATTCTCGTAGTAATCGAATATCTCTCTATCAAACAAATATTTTGGTTTACCGACTTCTTGATTAAAAAACTTTTCAAAGAAACCGGGAGGAAAAACACTCGCTTTAAATACATAGATATTCTTTTGATTTGCATCTACTGTGAATCCACCTGCGGATTGTACTACCTCACTTAAAGTTGTACTATTCTTTGTAATTGCTATTTTACCGGGAGAATTAACCTCTCCTAATACTAATGCACTAAATGCTTTTCTATTTGTTTCGTCTGATAATACTCGAATTCTATCTCCCCGTTTTAACTCAAAGTTTTCATCAAGTTTAATTTTGAATTTGGTCATTTGATTACCCGTGTAATCCAATCTTAATACTTCCGCCTCTGACACGTTCTCATATGCCGGATGAACTCCGTTGGAAAGTTTTAAGGCAAGAGATAGATTATCTCCATCAATAAACTGATATTTACCCGGGCTATTGACCGCCCCCTCAACCATGAAGTAATTTCTTTCCATATCCACTGGTGGGAAAATAATAACATCATCATTTTTCAAATATGGATTATTCAAATAATCCCCATTTAGTCTGAACATAAACAAGTCTATATTGAGAGTCTCACCGGTGTTCCGCTTGAGTTTAATTCCTCGTAAACCGTAGTCGGTAAGCTTCTTCTCAATTTCCGCAATCATCATTTCATTTTTTGCGGTTTGATAAATTGATACTTTCGCATCATTATAAATCCGCGTTACAAATTGATCTAATCTTTCATTTAACTGAGCAGTAAATGAACCTGTCACAATAAAATTTCCTCCAATAGCAACATTGAGTGACCCCGAATTGTTACTTGACAAAGCTCGCAGTGCTTGCAAATCTGTTTGCCCAAGACTAAAGCTCAATGGGATGAAGATAAGCCCTAAAATTAATATCAAAGATTTGAAATTTTTAACTTCACTAATAATCATACTTTATTTGCCTAAATTATTTTACTGAATATTGAAGCGAATAGTATTTTTGATATTCGCCTGAGATAATTCTGTCCCACCAAAGTTTATTGTCTATGTACCATTTGATAGTTGATTCGATTGCTGTTTCAAAATTAAATGATGGTTTCCAACCAAGTTCATTCTCAATTTTAGATGCATCAATTGCATATCTTCTATCATGACCGGGTCTATCCTTTACGTACTGAATTAATGAATCCGGTTTCCCAAGAATTTGCAAAATCAATTTAATGATGTTGATGTTTGTCATTTCATTGCTTGCACCAATGTTATACACTTGTCCTGGAACTCCCTTTTCAAAAACCAAATCAACAGCTTTGTTGTGGTCAATAACATAAATCCAATCACGTACATTTAATCCATCTCCATAGACCGGAAGATTTTTATTATTAAGCGAATTGATAATCATCAAAGGAATTAGTTTTTCAGGAAACTGAAATGGTCCATAGTTATTAGAGCATCGAGTCACTGTAACAGGCATACCATAAGTATGGAAGAAAGCTAAAGCCATTATATCAGCACCTGCTTTGCTTGATGAGTATGGACTGCTTGGATCTAAAGGAGTTTTTTCAGTAAAAAGACCTTCAGGTCCGAGACTTCCATAAACTTCATCTGTAGATATTTGAACAAATTTTTCCACTTCGAATCTGCGAGAGACTTCCAACAAGACATTTGTCCCGATAACATTTGTGCGATAAAAAATTTCTGACCCTAGAATACTTCTATCGACGTGTGATTCAGCGGCAAAATTAATTACGTGCTTTATTTCATATTTTGAAAATAGATACTCGACTAACTCTGAATTTGTTATATCCCCTTTGACAAACTTGTATCTCGGATTGCTTTCAGATTCTTTAAGATTCTCCAAATTTCCGGCGTATGATAACTTGTCTAAATTGACTATAAAATAATCGTCTCGCTCTTTAAGGATGTGGTTTATATAATTACTTCCAATGAATCCGGCGCCACCGGTTACTAAAATGTTTTTCATTAAAATATCTCTCTGTTAATAAGCAAAGAATCCGAAAAATATTCCGGTTTGAATAAAAAATGCATCCCCCTTAAGAGTTGAGGGTGTATTGAAGATTTCTTTATCGTTATCGACCTTCCAATTTTCTCCAAATGTAAAAGCATAACCTGCTCCGACTCTAAAAGATATAAATCGATAGAGTGGAATATCAATATTCAAAGTCGGGGCGACTAAAAAACTTGTTTTACTAATCTGTCTGCTAAAACTTGACGCTGACAATGATGTATCAGAAATTTCTTGCCATAAATCATTCCATTGGAAAGTCGATTTATTTCTGAATAATTCAATCTTTGTATCACTCCCTCCGATTATAGCTCCGAGAGATATTGCAAAATCTCTGCTAATTGGAATAGAATACTCGAGTGTCAATCCACCAAAGTTTGATGAGTATATGATTTCACGCTCATACCCGTCTTTGAATGCAGATGAGTTAGTAGTGCCACCAAAACCGATCCCTCCGATTCTTAAATTCGGAATAAAACTTAGATATACAAATCCTGTTCCTCCAGATGCAAAGAAACCACTACTGCCTAACTCCGGAACACCAAATCCTTGAAGTTTAGAATTCAGTTCAGAAAAGTTAGGCACAATCCAAGACGGAGAGAAACCTCCACCTGCACCAAATGGTGAATCGAAGTATCTTTTTTCTTGGGCTGAAGTTAATGTTGCTAAACTTAAAATTAATACTATTAAAAATGTATATTTCATTTCATGACCTCTATTTGATATTCTTATTTTTCACTTTCGTCTTCAGAAAGATACTCAACATTCATTTTATAATTCCATTTATCAAAATACAAATTTCCCCCTCTCCACTCAACTTCACCTCTCTGGAAATCAACTGTCTCACTACGAGGATAAATTTTTGAGGGATACAAAGGTTTTGAAAAATCGTCATTAACAATATAGCGATAAGCATCAATCCCTGAAGTATAAAAATATTTCACATCATCATTATCGGAAGGTTGAATTCCGAAATCAGGGTCAACCGTAATCCACCCAAATTCATCAATATAAATTTCTGCCCAATCATGCAGATTGATTGAGTTGGGATGTAGCATCCACCCACTTTGCCATTTGGCCGGAATACCATTATATCGACAGAGGGTTATAAATAATAGTGATTTTATTCCGCAATCACCATGCATCCGCTCCATACAATAATCAGTTATTGCCGGTAACGTTGAGTACTCACGAGCACTTGCCCAAGGAATATTCTTGGTAATCCATTCCATAATCAGTTTAACTTTTTTATAATTGTTCTTTTCTGTCCCGA
>JAHBUO010000137.1 GCA_019638025.1 Ignavibacteriaceae bacterium | reverse complement strand
TCAAAACGTGGAGAAACAACTTTCATTATTTCATTACCAATTGAATAAGAATGACAACATTTACAAAACACCAATTAGAGGCTTTAAATACAAATGCACATATTTCTCTAACCGCGAATGCCGGTTCCGGAAAGACTTTTGTCTTAAAAGAACGATTTCTAAAAATTGTATTAGAGTTAGGGGTTCCTCTCCGTGAAATTGTGGCAATTACTTTTACAAAAAAGGCAGCGAGCGAACTTTATAAAAAAATCGCTGAGTTAATTGATTCAAGAATAAATGATATTAAGTACAAAAATGAAAGAGGTAAACTCGAAGAAATTCGAAGGCAATTAATATCAGCAAATATATCGACCATAGATTCTTTCTGTGTTAATATTTTAAAGGAATTTCCTGTTGAAGCCGGCATTGATGCAAACTTCTCCCCTATTGATGAAACATTAACAACTGAGTTATTGGAACTCTCGGTTGAGGAGACAATTAAAAGACATTTTATTAGACCCGATTTAGAAAAATCTTTAAAAGAATTAATTCGTGTTTTTGGTTCAGTATCGATTGTTAAAAAACAAATAACAGGCCTTGTAAGAAATCGGAAAACATTACTCGATTTAATTGACATTTTGTATTCTAAAAATGAAGGTGAATTGACTTCACATTTTCGTAATACATTTCTTCAACTTCGAGATAGAATTCTTCAACCGGATTTTAATCAGTTTATAAATTCATTCATTAAGATTAATGAAACGGCTATAACAGAAAAGTCTGAGATTGCGTTTAACTTAAAGAAGACTCTCAAAAAACTCATAGACGCAAAAGATATTATAATTTTTTTTGACAACATCGAAGAACTTCAATCGATATTTACTAAGTCAGGTGATATAAAAAAAATAGGTTATTTAAGGAGAAATCGTGAAGGATTTGAAAGTGAGCTAACAATTGTTAGTAATTTTTTCAAAGTGGCTGAAGAATTGAATATTACTCCGGATGATTTACAACACGAAAAGGAACTCGCTCGACTCAGCAAATCTATAATTCAAATATTTAAGGATGTATTAGAAATTTATGATAGGAAAAAATTATCAAATGCCTATTTAGATTTTGAAGATATATTAATAAAAACTCTCGATGTTCTCTCAAATGCAGAAGTTAAAGAAAGTCTTTCAAAAAAATTCAAATACTTGATGATTGATGAATATCAAGATACAAATGAACTTCAGTATAAAATATTTTTACCAATACTCAATGAGTTAATGGATGGAAATTTATTTGTGGTCGGCGATGATAAGCAGAGTATTTATCAATTTAGAAATGCTGAACTTGAAGTATTCAGAAAGACGAATGAGAAAATTTCCTCGTTTGGTGAGGGTGGAAAAATTCTAACTCTTCCTGAAAGTTTCAGAATGGCTCCACAAATATGTGCTTTCACAAACTTTGTTTTCGAACATCTTTTTACTAATCCCAATCCTCTGTTTAACGAAGTTCACTCAAATCCAATTATTTGTGCGAAGAAAGATGAGCTCGATAGTAAGATTGAATTTCTTCTGGCAGGTGAAGAAAATCAATCAACACCTGAAAAAGAAGGTGACCTTGTTGCGAAAAGAATTTTATATTTAATTAAGGAAGAAAAGTCGGTTGAGGTAAATTTTAAGGATATCGCAATCCTATGTAGGAAGAGAAAATCTTTTAAGTTGCTCGAAGCCTCATTAAAAAAATATAAAGTCCCTTATACAATTGTTGGGGGTACCGGTTTTTACCAACAGCAATTGATTTATGACATCTACAATTATTTGTTATTCTTAATTAATCCTTTAGATGATACTGCTCTTGTAGCAATTTTACGATCTCCATTTTTCTTTTTAAGTGATACAGAAATTTTATCTATTTCCCTTCAACACGGAAAAAGCTTTTGGGACAAACTTCAAATTTTAGGGAAAACGAATCATCGAATATCTGTAATTATACAGTTATTAAATGAGAATAAAAGTCTTGCAAATAGTACAGATATAGTTTTTCTGCTTCGAAAAATTCTTCGTGATGATGGTTATCTCGCTGTTTATGCTTCTACAAAAGATTATAAGCAAGTATTAGACAATTTTGAGAAATTGATTCGAATAACATCGGATTTCTTTAAACAAGGATTTAGAAATTTATACGACTATCTATTGTTTTTGAAAGAATCGATAAGCCATCAAGAAAATGAAGGTCAAGCAACCTTAATTGATAATCAAGATGCCGTGAAAATAATGACTATCCATCAATCGAAAGGTTTAGAGTTTAAGTGTGTTTTCATGTTTGGACTACATGATTATACAGTCAATTCTGCAATAAAATCGAAGTCTATTTACTCAGACAAAACACTTGGACTTTTATTTAAAACCCCGTTGAATCGTGATTATTTTTCAAGTTATGAAGCAGCACCAATTACTAAAGTCTATAATATTATCAATAGAAAAAAAAGTATTGCTGAATTAAAAAGGTTATTATATGTTTCAATAACTCGCACTAAAAATTACTTGTTTTTATCTGCTGATTTAAGTAAAAAATCGAACAGTGAATCATTTTTATCTCTGTTAAACTTGGTCTTTACAGAGATTAGAACTTCATCAGATATTAATTTCAGCACTCAATTAACGTATCTGGAAACTGACAAACAATCATTCAAAAATAGAACCGATGAAATTGATGTAAAAATCCCGATAATAAAATCTCTTGACGAGATCAGTTTTGAAAATGAAGAATCCTTTGAGCAATCTTCAAAGATATATAATTTATTTCCATACTCGGCATTACAGAGCAAAGAGATAATTTCTGCTACAAAAGTATCTATGTTTCTTCAATGCCCGGTAAAATACCGGCTGACTTATGAATTTGGATTTTCAGAATTACAAAAGAAAATTTGGGAACAAAAGGAGTTACCACTAAAATATTTTGAAGTAATCGAAGAAGATATTGATTCTCTTGAAAGCGATGAACAAATCACCAAAATTCCCAAAGCCGATTTAAAAGGTCGAGTAATTCATAGAGTACTTCAGAATAATATCCCCTCTTCAGAACTTATCGAAACACTAAAGCTGTATTTATTTGAAGAAAATATTGATGAAAATAGTGTGACCAATTTTTCAATAAAAATCGCCTCAGAACTTGAATTATTCTATAAATCAGAAGTCTACACCGAAATCAACAATTATAAAAATTCAATAAATGAATATGAATTATATTCGAAGCTAAGTGATTTCTATCTTTACGGTATTATTGATCAATTAATTCACGATGGCGAAAAAGTTATAGTTATAGATTTCAAAACTGACGATTTTGAAGAAAGTCAGCTTGAACTTAAAAAGCAAAATTATTTACCTCAACTAAAGTTTTATGCTTTGCTATTATCGCTTAAACAAATTAAGATTAAAGAAATTGAGTTAAAACTAGTTTTTATTAAACAACCTCATTTGTCAATCAGTTATTTAATGAACCTTAATGACATCAATACATTTGGCAGTGAAGTCACCTCGATAGTAAATTCAATAAGGAATAGAACATATAAAAAAAATCTCAGTCATTGCCGTGAATGTATATTCAGTTCAAGCCATTCGAAATGTATATTAAAATAATTTGAATTATTTCGGTTTTTCTTCTACACAATAAAAGAAGTTGTTATCTTGTACGATGAAAAAATAATTTCTTTTCAACGTATTATTGAATTTGAGGTAACCTTGAAAAAATTTATACTTCTGATTTTACTTAGTTTTGTGTTCTACTCAGGATGCACAACAGTAAATTATTATAATATTAGTTATGACCTTCCGACCGAATTCAAAGATTCTTCAACTTATAGCAAATTTGTTAACACAGCAAAACTCTATCTAAATGATAAAACGTTTTTTATTGATCCGGGTCATGGTGGAGAAGATAGAGTTAATTCTGGTCCTCAGAAGTTAGCTATTGAAGCAGATGTTAATTTACGAGTAGCACTTTATTTAAGAGATTTCTTAAAAGAAGCAGAAGCTAATGTAATTTTGAGCCGTGATAAAGATACGACCGTTTCTCTGAAGGATCGCTCCGAATTAGCCAATAATAGCGAAGCTGATATTTTTATTAGTATTCACCACAATAGTCCGGGAATTAATGCTGACCAAAATATCAACTATACATCCACATATTATCATGCAAAAGATTCTGATTATGAATTCGAACCGATGGAGAAAGATTTAGCTCGTTTTATCCAGAGAGATTTAGCTTATGCAATGCGAAATAGTGGTGGACTTGGCTCATTCGATGGCACATATTCAGATTATTGGATTTACCCCGGAAAAGGATTTGCAGTTCTTAGGAACACAAAAATTCCGGCAGTACTTGTAGAATGCTCCTTTCACTCTCACCCTGTCGAAGAGCAAAGATTAATTATTGACGAGTTTAATAAAATTCAGG
>JAHBUO010000136.1 GCA_019638025.1 Ignavibacteriaceae bacterium | reverse complement strand
TTTAAAGGGCACAAACTAATCTTTACCGGCATAAATTCCGAAGATGGAGTTAATGTTGTTAGTTCAAAAAATAGAAAGACTCCGGATAGTGTTAGTGCACAAAATCTAACTAAAAATAACGTTCTTAGTTTTTCACATCAATATACTCCAACAAAAAACTTTTCAAATAAATTAACTGCCTCGTGGTACACTAATCAAGGTGGCGGAAGTGTCGAATCTGAATTTTTAGACCCTACCCTAAATAGAAAAAACTTCGAAAATGTGTCTGCGGATACTTTAGCTCCATATTTACTTGGTTTCAAAGTACGAAGTGAGTTTACATTTGAAAAATATTCAATTTCAGATAAGTTATATTATTATTGGGGGAATAACCTTTTTGAAGCCGGTGCCGGAGTTGATTTTCTCAAAACCATAATTGATTTTAAATTTGATTTGGACCCGGAACTTAAAGCAATATTTTCAGCAAATCCAGGACTTCGGACTACAATCAATAGTATTAAAGATATTAAAAACTATAAACGATATAATTTTTATCTACAAAATAATTTTGAGTTAAGCAATAACCTTTATATTCAACCCGGATTAAGGTACGATTATTATGAGGTTTTAGACAAATCATACTTCGCTCCAAGAATTTCTCTTTCTTATGGGATTGATGATTTGACAACAATCCGTGGCTCTTGGGGAATTTACTATCAGTCGCCTGGATATGAAAAACTTCGTGATCAAAATACATTTTACGACTTAACAAGAAAGTACACAGAGTTTCTTGAATCTGAAAAAGCTATTCATTATGTAGTTGGATTGGAGCGTTGGTTAACGAGTGAATGGTTACTACGGACCGAAGCTTACTATAAAGATTTTCGAGACTTGATTGTTCAACAGATTGAACAAGGTGGAAATTATTTTACTGAAAGAGTTCCGGGAGGAGATATTCGTTCGGTAAGTGGTTGGACAAGACCCGTTAGAAATATCGGCGATTCATTAACTCAAATTCCAATTAATAATTCATTCGGTGAGGCTTATGGAGTTGAGTTTTTGTTGGAAAAAAAGAACAGTGAAAGGGGAAGTAATTTTTCCGGATGGATTTCATACGCATATGCTCACGCAAACCGCTATCAAAGACGAGATATAATCCCATTCGCATTTGATCAACGACATACAGTTAATATTGTGGGAAATTATTCATTAGGAAGTAATTGGGAATTAGGTTTTAGATGGCAATACGGCTCAGGTTTTCCTTACACAGAACCAATCGGGCTTAAACCAAGAATTTTATTATTGGATACTGATAATGATGGAAAACCTGAAACGCCGGTTGTTGCAACACGAGCTTCTTATGCAAACCCTAACAGTAATGAAGTTATTTTTGATATTGATTATGGTGATCGGAATAGATTTAATGCAAGAAAACCTGCTTATCATAGATTAGATATACGAGTAACTAAAGCCACAAAACTTTGGAATTACGATTGGACTTTCTATCTTGATATAATAAATATTTATAATCGAACAAATGTGGTTGGTTATTCCTTTTATGTTGAGGATGATTTAACATTGGGTCGTGAAACCAATAGTATGTTCCCAATATTACCGACAATAGGATTTAGCGTAAAATTTTAAGATGAAATCAGAAAAAAAAACAACTCGAAAAGTAGAAGTAATTGATTTAGGAGAAAGAGGTCGTTTCAATCCAAATAATAAGTTAAATGAACTAACAGGAAAAGAGTGGATTAAATTTTCCAAATCGTGGTTTATTCACAAACCTGTTAGAAGGAAAGAAAATGAAATACTTCATCCGGCAAAATTTCCTGAATCTCTAATAAAAGAATTTATTTCATTTTTTACAAAAAAAGATGAATGGGTACTTGACCCATTTATGGGCACCGGTTCTACTTTAATAGCTGCTGGAGAATTAAAGCGGAATGCCGCTGCAGTTGAATTATCAGAAGAATATTTCAATATTTCAAATCGAAGAGTTGAAAATGGAAATTTTAGTAATAAAATTGTTCCAATCAGAGGTTCCTCATTTGAATTAAAAAGTTTAGTGAAGAAAAATCTTAAATTCGATTACGCAATAACCTCACCACCATATTGGAATCAACTCGAAAGAACTTCATTACGACAAAAAGTTCGTAAGGATAAAGGTTTGGCAACTAAGTATTCCGAATCTTCTGAAGATATTGGAAACATTGATTCCTATGAATTATTTCTTGCTGAGCAAGCAAAAATATTTGATAATGTGTTCGACTTACTAAAGGAAGGAAAGTATCTTACAGTAATCACGAACAATGTTTATTATAATGGTAAGTTATATCCACTAGCTTTTGATACAGCAACTTCTTTAACAAAAAGAGGAGAAAAAAGTTGGACCCTAAAGGATGAAAAAATTTGGCTTCAAGATGATAAACCGTTGGTTGCATTAGGAATTAATAATGCGTGGGTAGCGAATCGTCATCATCAGTATTGTTTGATATTCAGAAAAGAAGCAAAAAAGTAATGGCTCAACAGAATAATATATTAAGTGTAAGCTCACTTACAAAGATTATCAAAGAAGTGCTTGAAGAAAATGTTCAATCTTTTTCAATTGAGGGAGAAATTTCTAACTTCAAAGCACATTACTCAGGGCATTGGTATTTTACTCTTAAAGATGCAGACGCTCAAATTTCTTGCACTATGTGGAAGGGTTTTAATAATTATGTCTTTTTCAAACCAGAAGATGGAATGAAGGTCATAATTAATGGAAGACTCACAGTATATCCTCCACGAGGGACGTATCAGATTGATATTAAATCAATGAAACCTGCCGGTGAAGGTGAACTTCAAGCTGCTTTTGAAAGACTAAAACGAAAACTTTTAGCTGAAGGTTTATTTGATGAACAATATAAAAAGACTATCCCGAGTTCACCGTCAAAAATTGGTGTGGTTACCTCAATAGATGGCGCAGCTTTTCAAGATTTAATCTCTGTTGCTAAACGAAGGTATCCACTTGTTGAAATAGTAATTGCTCCCGCAAAAGTTCAAGGTGCCGGTGCAGCTGAATCAATTGTAAGTTCAATAAAATTACTCAATCAACAAAAAGATATTGATATTATTATTGTAGGAAGAGGCGGAGGTTCAATTGAGGATTTATGGGCTTTTAATGAAGAAGAAGTTGCGCGAGCAATTTTTGCATCAAAAATCCCTGTAATCTCTGCTGTCGGCCATGAAGTTGATTTTACAATTGCCGATTTTGTTGCCGACCTCCGAGCCGCAACTCCAACTGCTGCTATGGAGTTATCAACTCCAAATGCTTTTGAACTTATAGAAGGACTACAGAGTTTTATTTATGACAAATATAACTTGGTTGAGGATAAAATCCATTCTGCAAAAAATGATGTTAAAGGTATAATAAATTCTTATGGACTAAGAATGCCAATGGAAAATTTACGGCGTCGATCGCAAAATATTGATGGACTTATTTATAGAATTGAAAATCAGTTTCACAAAAATTATAATGAACTTAAATCGAGATTAAAGATTGCTGAATCTAAAATTCAATCAAATAGTGTTGAGAAGACATTAAAAAAAGGTTTTGTTTTAGTTAAACAACAAAATAAATTTGTACAAAGCAGTGAAAAATTTGTTGGAGATATACCATTCAACTTAAAGTTTCACGATAAAGAAATTGAGGTTACACGTTGACAAAAAAGAAAGAAGCTAAAGTTAGTTTTAATGACAACCTTCTAAGATTAGAAGAGATCTCCCGTAAATTGGAAGATGATGATTTGGATTTGGAAGAATCAATTACGCTTTACGAAGAGGGTGTTGAACTTTCAAAACTTTGCATCGAGACATTAAAAAATGCGGAGTTGAAGATTACTTCCCTAAAAACAAAACTTGATAGCATTGCTCAATTAATAGATGACGAAGAATAACTAAGATTGGAGAAAATAATGTCTGATACGAATCCGTATCCGGTTCTATCAAAAGTAAATATTCCTGCTGATATTCGAAATTTTAGCATATCAGAACTAAAACAATTATGTACTGATATTCGCGCATACATGGTTGATGTGATTTCAGAAATAGGTGGACATTTTGGAGGTGGTTTAGGTACTGTTGAGTTAACGGTTGCATTGCATAAAGTATTTAACACTCCTAAAGATTTAATTGTTTGGGACACAGGACATCAAGCTTACCCACACAAAATTCTAACCGGACGAAAAGAACAATTAAAAACCATCAGGCAATTAAACGGAATTTCCGGATTCCTAAAAAGAAGTGAAAGCGAATATGATACTTTTGGTGCAGGACACGCATCAACTTCTATTTCTGCTGCACTTGGAATGGCAATTGCCCAAAACTATGAAACTGAAAAAAGGAAAGTAGTAGCAGTTATTGGTGATGGTGCTATGACCGGTGGTATGGCCTACGAAGCTATGAATAATTCAGGTGTTCTGAAAGCTAATTTAATTGTTGTTCTTAATGATAACAATATGTCGATAGCACCAAACGTATGGCAAATCTCAAATTATTTTAACGAATTAATTGCACACCCGGAGTATAATAAATTTAAAGGTTATGTATGGGACCTAACCGGAAAACTCGATCAATTTGGAGATAGGTTGAGATTAATCGCAGGTCGCTTAGAGAATGGAATT
>JAHBUO010000135.1 GCA_019638025.1 Ignavibacteriaceae bacterium | reverse complement strand
CAAATCGATATTGTTGCCCTACCTCTCGATAGTTATAGAATAACTGTTATGGTAGATTATCAAAATCCTGCCCTCGGTAGTCAACATACCGGAATGTTCGATTTAGAAAAAGAATTTGTTTCCGAATTTGCTCCTGCAAGAACATTTTGCTTTTTAAGTGAAGTTGAACAACTTGCGAATTCGGGATTAATAAAGGGGGGAGATCTTGATAATGCCGTTGTGATAGTTGATAAAAAATATTCTGAACCGGAACTTGATGTTCTAACTGATAAACTCGGAATTGAACAAAAAGTAACTCTCGGAGAAAATGGAATATTAAATAATAAAATTCTTCGCTTTAGAAATGAACCAGTTAGACACAATCTCCTTGACATGATTGGCGATTTAGCTTTAATTGGTGTTCCTATTAAAGCTCAAATTTTAGCTGCCCGTCCTGGACACAAAGCTAATGTTGAATTTGCTAAACAAGTCCGTAAGTTATACCAACAAAAAAAACTTGTTAGAAAATATCAGCATATCAAAAAAGAAGGAGTAATTTTTGATGTTAATGCTATTCAAAGAATTTTACCCCACAGATATCCTTTCTTATTGGTAGATAAAATTATACATCTTGAATTAGATAAAAAAGTAATCGGAGTGAAGTCAGTATCAGTGAATGAACCATTTTTTCAAGGACATTTTCCCGGGCAACCAATTATGCCCGGTGTAATGATTATTGAAGCAATGGCTCAAACCGGTGGAATTTTATTACTAAATGCTTTCCCTAATCCTGAAGAAAAATTAGTCGTATTTATGCAGATATCAAATGCCAAGTTCAGAAAGCCGGTTGTTCCAGGTGACCAACTTTACATGGAAGTCGAAATGGTTAGCAAGAAAAGTAAAGTTGTTATAATGACCGGAAAAGCATTTGTAAATGAAACACTCGTCGCAGAAGCAGAGTTTATGGCGGGTATAGTTGATCGTGAATCAAAAATGGAATCAAACAATAACGGATAAAATAATGTTGAATATTCATCCAACAGCAATCGTAAGCCCGGAAGCTAAATTAGCAGATGGAGTAACAGTCGGTCCTTTTGCAATGATTGAAGCCAATGTTGAAATTGGAGAAAATACTTATATCGGACCACAAGTTTGTGTTTATGATGGTTCGAGAGTTGGGAGTAATGTTAAGATTTATCAATCAGCTTCCATCGGACATATCCCTCAAGATCTGAAATTTGGCAAAGAAGAAACATTTTGTTATGTCGGTGACAATACAACCATCCACGAATTTGTTACTCTTCATCGAGGAACTAAAGAAACTTGCAAAACGGAAATCGGAAAAAATGTTTTATTAATGGCTTACACTCACGTTGCCCACGATTCATATATTGGTGATAACTGCATTCTTGCAAATGGAGTTCAAATTGCCGGACATGTGCGGATAGATGAATTCGCTATAATTGGGGGGATGACACCTGTTCATCAATTCTGTTTTGTGGGGAGACATTCAATGACCGGAGGTGGTTTTAGAGTCGTTCAAAATGTTCCACCTTATGTAATGGCTGCAGGTGAACCTCTGAAATATGGAGGTTTAAATGTTATCGGATTGAGACGACGCGGATTCAAAACTGAACAAATTGAAAAATTGAAAAAAATTTACACATATATCTATACATCAAACCTAAATCTATCTCAAGCGAAAGAGAAGATTATGGCTGAATTGAGTAATGACCCTATAACCGATGAAATCCTTGAGTTTCTCTCTCGAGGAAACCGCGGAATAATGGGTAAGTAGTTTTAACACTTTTAGGATTAATCAACACAAATGAGTAGTACCGGCGGACAATTTAGAAGAGTAACCACTAAAACATTCATGTTAATGAAGCAGAAGGGGATTAAAATATCAGCACTTACTGCCTATGATTTTATGACTGCAAAATTACTCGACAGTGCAGGAATTGATTTACTCTTAGTTGGAGATTCTCTCGGAAATGTTTTCCAAGGGAATGAAACCACTCTTCCCGTTACTATGGATGAAATGATTTATCATACTAAAGCTGTCTCCAAAGGCGTTTCTCGCGCAATGGTTGTTGTAGATATGCCGTTTATGTCTTACCAACTTAGCGTTGATGAAGCTTTCAGAAATGCCGGTAGAATAATGAAAGAAACTCCAGCTGGTGGAGTTAAACTTGAAGGCGGTGAGAGAGTTGCTGAAACGATTAAAAAAATTACTGATGCCGGAATTCCGGTAATGGGGCACATTGGACTTATGCCACAAAGCATTCATCAGTATGGAAGTTATCGTGAACGAGGCAAAAATGAAGATGAAGCAAATGAAATTTTAAACGACGCAAAAGTATTAGAACAAGCAGGAGCTTTTTCAATTGTTTTAGAAAAAATTCCTCTAGAACTTGCGAAAAAAGTTACAGCAAGCGTCTCAATTCCAACAATAGGTATTGGTGCAGGTGTTGAATGTGATGGACAAATCCTAGTTATTTCAGATATGCTTGGATTGAATAAAGAATTTCATCCAAGATTTGTTCGTTATTATGCTCATCTAGCTGATGAAATTGATTCAGCTGTAAAAAAATATATTCATGATGTTAGAGAAAGGTCTTTTCCTTCTGAAGATGAAAGTTATTAATTCGAAATTAGACTCTGTTTTGAAAATAAATATTTTCCTACTTTTTATTTCCATTTTTTTTACAACAACTTATGCCCAAATTGATTATCAAGAGTTTCTTACCGGAGCTCAAGTTGTTGATATGGCATTGGAAGATGGTTCTCTATGGGTTGCCACAAATGGAAAGGGAATTCATCAATACATTTATTCCGAAAACAAATGGGTTACGTTTTCTACTGAAAATAAAAATATCGAAAACAATTTTTTTGAATCGATAGCAGTTAGTAGCGAATATGTTTGGGCTGGAACAACTGATGGGCTTTTTATTTTTGAAAGGAGACGAAATCAATGGAAGAAAAGAAAATTTGCTGTCGGCGGTGAATATGGGAATTGGATTCGTTCTCTTGCTTACGACCCGGACCAAGATGTTTTATGGATTGGAAGATTTAAAAATTTAACACGCCTTGATGTTGCTAAACAAAAATTTGATGACTTTGATTTGACAATGAATAACGATCCCAAATCGAATACAATAAAAACGATATTATTTGAAGACAAAACAAACGTCTGGTTTGGAACCGAAGCCGGAGCGTTTAAATATGACAAATCTACAGTATTTAATGGGGTATCATCATTAACTTTTTTCAGTAATAAAAGAAATTCTTTTAGAAATGAAGGAGAAGCTGTTTCCATCACATCAATGTTATTTGACAAACAATTTATTTGGTTTGGGACAGATGAGTTTATCACAGATGAAAGACCGAAGTTTAATTTAGGAGGTATTTACCGATTCAATAGAAGAGCCTCGTGGGATAGAATTGACAAAAATAATGGGTTAGCTGCAAATGGCATTTTCGATTTGTCTAAAACAGGAAATAAAATTTGGGCGGCAGTTTATCAGTTTGAAAAAAAGACCAAAACCGAAGTTGGCAAAGGTATTTATTTAATTGATAGAGTTACCGGAAAAATCAGTCGAGTTAATCCGGATGCTATAACTATTGGTTCAAATAAAATAAAAAAAATGTTATTCGATGGGGAATCTATGTGGCTTGCAACAGATGCCGGTTTATGGCGAGTTAAAATTGTAAATGATCTTGCTAAATGGAGTGCAATTAAAACTCCAAAGGCTAGAGAAATAAGAAGGTAATTTTTAATGAAAATTTCACTCAGTAGATTAAACTCTTTAAAAAGTAATTTTGTAAATAAGCGGATTGCAGTAATTGGTGATATGATGCTCGACTGCTATTTCTGGGGCGAAGTTAAACGAATTTCACCTGAAGCGCCTGTCCCTGTAGTGGAAGTCGATAACGAATTTTATCGTTTTGGAGGTGCTGCAAATGTTGCATATAATATCTTGAAACTTGGCGGAGTACCGATACCGATTGGTGTTATTGGATATGACAATGCCGGCTCAATTTTTACATCTTTATTAAATGACTCAAATATTTTTTCTGATGGGCTTATCACTGATGATAAAAGACCAACTACAGCAAAGACACGAGTTATAGCACAAAATCAGCATGTTGTTAGAATTGATAAAGAGAAAAAAAATGAAATTTCGTCTGAAACTGAAAACAAGATTTTTGAATTCTTTTTAGCTCAACTTGATAGTTTAGATGGAATCATTCTTCAAGATTATAATAAAGGTGTGTTGACTTCATCACTCATAGAAAAAATTATTTCAGCTGCTAAAACAAAAAATCTTCTTATAACTGTCGATCCAAAATTTACAAACTTCTTCAACTATAAGGATGTTACAGTCTTTAAGCCTAATCGGAAAGAAGCCGGCGATGTTCTCGGTCTTCAGATAAAATCTAGAGAAGATGTTAACTTTGCCGGAAATCAATTACTTGATAAGCTGAATGCTAAATATATTCTCTTAACATTGAGCGAAGAAGGAATTGCAGTATTTCAAAAAGGTTTTGAAGAAAAGAGAATTCCAACTAAAGCCAGAAAAGTTGCTGACGTTTCGGGTGCAGGCGATACAGTTATTTCTACTCTAACAATGGCCCTTTCTGCTGGAGCAGATATTTATGAAGCTTCTTATCTTGCAAATTATGCCGGAGGAATCGTCTGCGAAGAGGTTGGT
>JAHBUO010000134.1 GCA_019638025.1 Ignavibacteriaceae bacterium | reverse complement strand
CGGATCTAAAGTGGTTACGGAGTTTGATGAGGACTGGACTAATATAGCAAGCGTAGATGTAATTACAGATCGTTTAACTGCTGTTTATGCAGAGATTAAAGATTTGCTGGGCACCAAGCCAGAGGACACTCAGGAATTGCAGAAAAAAGTAGATGAGTTAAATGGAATAAAGTCTGATTTATCTGGTTCCGGGTTTTCTAATGAGTATATTGCCGTAGTAACTACTTCAATAGACAATGTCACATCTTCTATAAGTTGTCATGTAGGTTCTCCTGGAGCAAAAACAGTGAATAGTTGTAGCGTCGCTGATGTTAACACAGCAATAAATAATGCGGCCAATAGTGGTGAATGTCTTAATCCATATAAAGGAAACTGTGAGGTATTTGATAATAATGGAAGGGTATCAGCAGAAAGTAATGTCAATGGAAAATTCGTAGTTATAAAGTCCCCCTCATTAGTATGCCAAGGGGGGAATAAATATCAATTATTTTCTGAATATTTTGCCACAAATCGTATTCGCACATTGATTCCAGATAGTTGGCTACCATTAATTCAGGCTTTGAGGTACTTTGGGAGCATTGTCGGAATTCCGAGTAATATTTTGTATGAAATCACGAATGACACTGATCCTGAACATACAATTATGTTTACTCATACGGCAATAGGAAATAATGCTAATGCTATAATAAAGATACCCAAAGATAATATAATGTCTAGCAGTTATTATTATGATAATCTACATAATCTTATTGTCGTAATCAATCATGAAAACTATCATTTGAAACACAGTGGAAATAATATAAATGATAAAATACCATTCAATCATGCACTAGCCATAACTGAGGCACTTAATGCGCTTGCTATAAATACTACTTTTAAAAATATGAATATTCTTTCTAAATCTAACGTTATTGAGAATGAAATGAAACAAATAATAAAATATTTGCCCGCCGAAGATATCGATGAAAATCGTCTTGCTATTTTTAATGATTTACTAAAACCAATAGGGTTTAAGTTATTTTTAAACTATGATTCTAAAACAGCATCTAATAAAGTTTTTTACAAAAAAATCAATTAGAATATTTTTTATTATCTTAATTCTCATCTTTAGTTATTTATACTTAGGAGAGGCAATCCGGCAATATCATTATAAAAAGATTTTAACCAAAAATTTATGGTATACAAGTAGTATTACTAAATTAGATAATAGCTCTTTGGAGAAACCCAACTTTTTGGAAAGTTGGATATATAAATTTGATGACAGTAACAAGTATATTATTTATGAACTCCATATTCCTAGTATTTCGTTAAGAAATCAAGTATATTATGGTAATGAAACCTACACCTTGAGTACCGATTCACTTATTTTAGATGATTACATGAGAGCTAAAATATATAAGATTTCGGAAGATTCTATAGTACTCACAGCCAGAATGAACTTTAATTACCTTGACAGTAATTACCGCGCCAAGGGAGTATTCACCATGTTAAAATATACTTTGAAGCCAATTTATGTGGAGAAATTAGGTCCAGATACCCTTAAACGTGAACAAAGGAGTTCTACTTACGTCATCATTGATTGAATATTCTACAAAGTCCTTGTAAATGAAAAATATTCTATTCACGTTTTTTACTGTAACAACTCTTTTACCTGGATGTCAAAGTAAACAATCATCAGATATAATAGGAACTAGCTGGTATTTGTTTAATAGTACTGATTCGTTACGTAATAGTGAAAAATTTTACAAATATTTACGCTCCGATTTAGTAAGACCCTCTGAGTTTAACTATTTAAATTGTTTAAGAATAATATCGTTCTTAGAAGAAGGGAAGCTTTTACAACAGGCTTTTCATCCCAAGTATCAGCTTATTCCAATAAATGGTAAAAATCCCAAAGCATGGGCTATTAAAAATGACACGTTATCCATTGATAATCAATCTTTCCTATTAAGATATTATTCTGAAAACAGTCTAATAGTTCAAGAATTCACAAAAGATTCAAACAACAAAATAATCTTATTAGGGTATGACACTTATTATAGAATAGGTATTTAGGAGTTCTCATGAAATATTAGATTGGGAATGTATCAAAGTAGTTGGCAACCCCTTAGTGTAGCTTGAAAGACCGATTTTGATGACTGGGGTAAAAATAATAAGGCAACCTTCGGATTGCTTTCTTTATTTTTAGCGTCCTACGTGGAAGCACGCTGGTCACTCAAAATGGAGTAACCACCACCCAATGGGGATTGGACCCCATCACCCTCACCGGCCCTGCCGTGCTCGAAGCCCGTTGTGAAAACGCCTTAGCAGCCAAACAAACCAAAGAAGTATTCTTCGCCCCCGGAGATAACATGCGCCTGATTGCCAATAAAGCCAAATACAATGAAAGCGTACTTCTCAATTCTCCAGATTCCCAATGTTACTCCTGCCTATTCCGGAGAATACAAACTCAAAGTCAGCAGTGGCGGATGTGAAGTAGAAGTCAGTTCCCGGCTGGATGTAGACCTTTGCAATAACCTTTATGTTAAGGCTTTTGATCCCTCAAACGGAGAAGAAAAGACCCGCCTGACCCGAAAGCCCGGACAGCTCAACCTCTACGATGACCTGGTGCTCCAGGTGGAAACCTTTGACGGGGAAGTCCTCAAAGGCGTACAGTACACCTGGACTATGCCTCAAGGCGTGACAGCCGGTCAGGATCCCGCTCAGCAGCATAAAATCACCATCAACAAAATCGGCAATTACAAAGTAAACGTGACGTCTACGGGTGGAGTGAGCTGCCTGCTGGATGTGGATATTTCTGCCCTGGCTTGTGCCACACCTACGGATTTCCTGAATTGTGGCAGCACTTCAAGCATCACGTCCACGGGTACGGAAAAGCTGAAGAACCTGGCGGTGGGTGATGTGTTCAGTACGTATGACTATATAGTCTCTGTAACTGAAGTTTCCGGGTCTGAGTCTGCCGGCTGGACCGGCCGGGGCTTTATTGAAATGAGCTTTCTGAAGCTGGGGGCTACGGCACTTTCTGTGCCCCTGGGAGTGAGGTTTGAGAATATTCATCTCAATCAATGTTATCAATTATTACCCGGCTCTAAGGTGGTTACCGAGTTTGATCCCACATGGAGTAATGTGATAGATGTAGACTTGATTACGGACCGTTTAAGTGCTGTTTATGCAGAGATTAAAGATTTGTTGGCTACCAAGCCGGATGATAAACAAGCTTTGCAGAAGAAGGTGGATGAGCTAAATACAATAAAAACAGACTTGACTAATTCCGGTTTCCGACCGGAGTGGATTACTTAACAATCCACTGCTTTAGATGGCGTTATCAATAGTACCAGTTGCTTTATTAATTCAGCTAATTCAAAAAGTACGAATAGCTGTTCGCCCAACGATGTGATTACGGGATTGAATAACGCGGATGATGTAATGAGCAACTCATCTGTCATCCCTCTTTACGGAGATGTATTTGATGAAAATGGAAATCCTATGAGCTCAACAAATAATCCTAATGGACACAATCTTGTTTTAATTAGAACACTACCCTTTAGTTATCGCCCCTTAAATGATTATATTGTATCCCCTGATAAAGAAGAGGTAATTAATAAAATCTTTATGTATTATTGGAATGATCTAGGATATAGTTCTTCACTATTAAAAAACAATAAATTTACGATTAAAAGAAGAGGAAAAGATGATACCGGGGATCTAGCTACTTCTTGTGTAACAAATGAGATTTTCATATATAAAGAACATGATAATATTATCAGGAGAGGGTTACATTATAAAGAATATTTGAGATCATCTTTATATCATGAATGGTTTCATCTAGTACAACGAAAAGGTTGCCCTGTAAACTATTCCACAAAAATGTATGAAGAACACATTGACGTTTACTATAAGCAGTTTTCCAAATCAGATTTCAAGGAAAAAATGGATCCTGAATGGATAAAAGGACTATATAGAACTTGTGTCGATGAGCTAATTACTCCATATGGTATAACATACCCTGCAAAAGCACAGGAATGGAAAAATAAATTTAAAGCATTAAATCTAGGACTATGAAGAATTTATGCATTGTACTATTTTTTTTTCTTGTATGTTGTTCCTGTAATTGGAATGAATCAAAGGGGCGCAAAAAGGTAATATTTAATGAGGTTTTTGTTTCATATTATCCTTCAGGCAATAATTACGATATTGATTCTATCAAAGTGGAAACTCTAGATACGTTGGACTTACTTCAAATTGAAAAAATTATTGTTGGTTTTAGAGATACGTTAAAGTTCAAATCCCAAAGCCTGATTTTATCAGATAACTTAGTGTTTGTAAATACAGTCTATAATGGTGCTAATAAACCTTTTATTTGGAATGATCCATTTGTAAATAGTTTTGATGTCTCACTGGATTCTGTAAGACGATATCTCAAGACATATATTATTAAAAATAATATTTTTAGTATTTATACAACAAAATATGGTAAAAGTAAAGTAGAATTTTCTGATACCAGCAAAATACATTTAAAAGAGCTTTATGGAGGGCTATGACGAATCAACATATAATGTGATTTAACTCTATGTTTTTTATTAATAATAGTCCAAGATAAGTGATTTATCAAATCGTATGGTAGCGCGAGATAGACATTTCCAGCTTATTCCAATAAATGGCAAAAATCCCAAAGCATGGGCTATTAAAAATGACACGTTATCCATTGATAATCAATCTTTCCTATTAAGATATTATTCTGAAAACAGTCTAATAGTTCAAGAATTCACAAAAGATTCAAACAACAAAATAATCTTATTAGGGTATGACACTTATTATAGAATAGGTATTTAGGAGTTCTCATGAAATATTAGATTGGGAATGTATCAAAGTAGTTGGCAACCCCTTAGTGTAGCTTGAAAGACCGATTTTGATGACTGGGGTAAAAATAATAAGGCAACCTTCGGATTGCTTTCTTTATTTTTAGCGTCCTACGTGGAAGCACGCTGGTCACTCAAAATGGAGTAACCACCACCCAATGGGGATTGGACCCCATCACCCTCACCGGCCCTGCCGTGCTCGAAGCCCGTTGTGAAAACGCCTTAGCAGCCAAACAAACCAAAGAAGTATTCTTCGCCCCCGGAGATAACATGCGCCTGATTGCCAATAAAGCCAAATACAATGAAAGCGTACTTCTCAATTCTCCAGATT
>JAHBUO010000133.1 GCA_019638025.1 Ignavibacteriaceae bacterium | reverse complement strand
AAATGAAAGAATTTAGGGAATTACCTCACTTCATAAGGTAATTCCCGATATTTTTCCTCAAAAAACCTTTTCGGAATAAAGTTCATTTTCCTTATATTTGCACTCTTAAAAACGAAAGGTTTTATGCTTAGTTTAAAATCACTCAATTCAGAGCAAAAAAAAGCTGTTGAATACGATGGAGGACCCTCTTTAATTGTGGCCGGAGCCGGTTCCGGAAAAACAAGAGTACTAACTTATAAAATTGCTTACCTGATTGAACAAGGGTATGAACCAAATTCTATTTTAGCGTTAACTTTTACTAATAAAGCAGCCAAAGAAATGAAAGACCGAATTAAAAAATTAATCGGTTCAAAAGCTAATGATCTTTGGATGGGAACATTTCACTCAACTTTTGCAAAAATTTTACGTGTTGAAGCTGATAATCTTAATTTTACTTCAAATTTTTCTATTTATGATGTTGAAGATTCACTCGCATTAGTTAATAGTGCTATGAGCAGTCTTGATATTTCAAATGATACAGTAAATCCAAATTCAGTTCGTCATAGAATCAGCTATCTAAAAAATCACATGATATTCCCGAAGGAATTCAAAAATAAATTTGTAACTTCTTTCCACGATGAAAAAGTTGCCGAAATTTATGAAGAGTATCAGTTTCGAATTGCTGAAAATAATGCAATGGATTTTGATGATTTGCTTCTCAAGCCGATTGAACTCTTTAGTAATAATCCTAAAATTTTGCAGAAGTACAAAAAACGTTTTACTTATCTTTTAGTCGATGAGTTTCAAGATACTAATAAAGCACAGTACGAGTTGTTAAAAATGCTCGTCTCAAGGGATGGAAAAATTTGTGTTGTTGGTGATGATGCCCAAAGTATTTATAGTTGGCGTGGTGCTGATTTAACCAATATGCTCAACTTCGAAAAGGATTTTAAAAAATCCAAAGTATTCAGACTTGAACAGAATTATCGTTCAACAAAAAATATCTTAGCCGCAGCTGATTCTATTATAAAGAATAACAGAGATCAACTTGAGAAAAATCTTTGGACAGCTAATGAGGAAGGTGCTCTAGTTTCATTATTAAAATGTGCTGATGAGAAAGATGAAGCTTATCAAATTGCACGTTATATAAAGGAAGAAATTCACGACAATAAATACTCAATGAAAGATTTTTCTATTCTTTATCGAACCAATGCGCAATCTCGTGCCCTTGAAGATATATTCAGAAGGGAAAAAATTCCTTTCGTAATTATTGGGGGGATAGAATTTTACAAAAGAAAAGAAGTTAAAGATATAATTGCTTATCTGCGTGTAATTACAAATCAAAATGATGAAGAGAGTTTACTCCGCATTATGAATTTTCCACAACGTGGTATAGGTTTAACCACGATAAGCAGAATGATTGGTTTTGCAAGAAAACATGGAATTACATTATTTGATACTATGTCGAGAGTTTTTGAAGTTATTGACATAAAAGAGAGAATTCAAAAAAATGTCAAAGGGTTTAAAATTCTTTTAGATAAGTATATAGGTCTAAAGACCAAACTTTCTGCGAGTGAACTAACCCGCTCTCTCATAGATGAGCTTGGTTTAATTAGAATGTTTAGAGAAGAAAATACTCCTGATGCTATTAATAGACTTCAGAATATTGAAGAATTACTATCTGCTATAACTGACTTTTCAAAGGAAAAACCTGAGGCTCATCTTGAAGATTACTTGCAAGACGTTGCTCTTATTAATGATTTAGATTTAGCGAAAGATGATAGTAATGTTGTTACTATGATGACTATTCATGCCGCTAAAGGCCTTGAATTTCCGGTTGTATTTTTATCGGGTTGCGAAGAAGAAATTTTCCCGCTGTCAAATAAATTTAGCAGTGAAGCTTCTGTTGAAGAAGAACGTCGGCTATTTTATGTTGCATTAACCAGAGCTGAAAAAAAAGTTTATGTCTCACATGCTCGTTCAAGATATAGATTTGGTGAGGTTGCTTATCAGAACAGATCGAGATTTATAGAAGAACTAGATCCGAATACTCTTAATGAAGAGAACGGAAACGGTGGGAAGAAAACTAATAGAAAATCAAAAAAAGAAATCTATTACGAATATTTCGAAAATCTCGATTACGAAGACTTTAGTCAACAACATAGTTCACTCAAAGTTGGAAGTAGAGTAATGCATGAAAAATTTGGTATGGGGAAAGTTATTCAATTAATCGGTGCCGGCGAAAATCAAAAAGCAACCGTATCGTTTGAAGGGAACAATGTTAAACAGTTGATGCTAAAGTTTGCAAAACTGAAAGTATTAAATTAGATGATGAAAAAAGTTTTTTTTCTTTTAATAGTTTTCATATTGAATTTTGAAAGCATCTCGCAGGAGCTAAGAGGGACTTGGATAGCGAGAAACTCTCTCAACTCAAAGGAGACCCTAGCTGCAGCAATGGATTCAATAGCTGCAAATAATTTCAATGTTGTGTATGTAAATGCTTGGAGCCGTGGGTATCCATTATGGCAAAGTGAAGTTTTTAAAAGTTATACAGGTGTTTCCATTGACCCAATTTATGGTAAACGTGATATTCTTGAAGAAGCTATTGCTGAAGGTCATAAGCGAGGACTACATGTTGAAGCATGGTTTGAGTATGGTTTTGTCGGTGGATGGACAGGTAATCAACCTCCGGGTGGAAAAGGACCAATTTTTAATGCCAAACCGGAATGGGTGGCTAAAAAATTAGATGGCTCTGAGATTGATAATAGCAATTTTTATTGGATGATTCATTCACATCAAGAAGTTCAAGATTTTTTAATTGCACTTGTGAAGGAAGTATGTAGGAATTATGATATCGATGGGATTGAATTGGATAGAATTAGATATTCAAGTTTATTATACGGTTACGATTTATATACAGATAGTCTTTTTCGCACTGAAAATAATGGGAATCCACCACCACAGCAATTTAATGAATCTAATTGGATAAGATGGAGAGCAGATAAGTTAAATGAATTTATGTCTCGTGCTTACGATTCTGTTAAAGCAATAAGTCCGCATATAAATGTTTCAAATGCCCCAAGTCTCTATTCATCATCATCATATACGGCGTATAATGATTATTGTCAGGACTGGGTTTGGTGGGTAAACAATAATAAAGTTGATAATGTTCAAGTTCAATCTTACGTTGGTTCATCTTCATCATTTCAAGCAATATTGAATTTTGTATCAACTCTTATAAGCGATAAAAGTAAAGTTTTCCCGGCATTTGCAGTAAAACCAAACGGAAATCCAATTTCGTTAGCTGAAGCGAAGAACTTTGTTTTGACTACTAGAAGTAAAGGTTTTAGCGGAAATGCAATATGGTATTACACTGATTTAGCAACATATTTTAACGGATTAAAATCTGATGTCTTCTCTCAAAAAACTCATCCACCTTATACAATTCCTGAGTGGAGAGAATTATACCGGATTATTCCAATTTCAGATACTATTAATGCAGTTAAAAATGGTGTATGGATAAAAAGCACATTATTTGGGTATGATGGTGCTTCATATTATACAAACAACACGAGTCCATCTAGTATTGATTACTATATCGATGTTCCTGAGGAGGGTATTTACGAAGTTTATGCTTTTAATGTTGTTGCAGTAAATCGTGATGATTCAGCCTCGTATAAAGTTATTGATAAAAATGGTAATGTTGAATCAGTCCAAGTCAATCAGACAATTACCGATTTCAGAAGATGGGTAAAACTTGGGGATTATTCATTAGCTCAAGGTCGGAATAAAGTTGTTACTTTGGATAATTCGGGTTTAAGCGGAACAAAATTACTCAGTGCTGACGCAGTGATGATTTCACTTAACCGCAAATTATCACCAAATGTTGTATTGAATATTCAAAACTCGGAAAATTCAACTTCAAAAAAAAAAGATGAATCGAAATTGAAAATTCAAAACTTCCCAAATCCATTCAACAATACAACAAGGGTTTCATTTTTTGCTGATAATTTGAATGAAATCAATTATCGAATATATAATTCAATTGGTCAGCAAGTTTACACAAACAAATTCCAACCAAACCAATTAGGAAATAATTCATTTGATTTAGAAAATTTTTCTGTGTCGGGTGGAGTTTATTTCTTAGAAATCAGCCAAAGTCAAAAAAAAGAAGTTATTAAATTAGTAATGTTAAAATAAAGAATAAGTTGGAGAGAACTATGATCGCACCAAAAAAATTAGCAATACTGGTCGGTGGAGGCCCCGCCCCCGGAATCAATAGTGTTATTGGAGCTGCAACAATAAGAGCAGCAGTAGAGGGAATTGAAGTATTAGGAATTAAAGATGGCTTCAAATGGATATCAGAAGGAGATATTGCACATTATAAAGAGTTAACTATTCATAATGTATCAAGAATTCACTTTAGAGGTGGTTCTTACATAGGTATTTCAAGGAGCAATCCAACAAAGAATCCCAAAAATTTAGAGAATACTGTTACTTCCTTGCTCAGATTAAATGTAGATAAACTAATTACAATCGGTGGAGACGATACTGCTTACAGCGCCATGAAAGTCGAAGAGATGGCTGCAGGAAGAATTAAAGTTGTACATGTTCCTAAAACTATTGATAATGATTTAGATTTGCCACACGGTATTCCTACTTTCGGTTTTCAAACAGCACGCCATCTAGGTGTTGAAATCGTAAAAAGTCTTATGGTAGATGCTCAAACAACATCAAGATGGTATTTTGTGGTTACAATGGGAAGAAAAGCAGGGCATCTTGCACTCGGTATTGGAAAAGCTACCGGAGCAACAATGTCGCTTATTCCTGAAGAGTTTCAATCGGCAACAATAAAACTTAATCATATCGTTGATATTATTGTAGGAGCGATGATAAAGAGGTTAAGTTATGGCAAGACTGATGGCGTAGCAATTCTGGCTGAAGGTTTGGTTGAACAATTAGATCCAAAAGATTTAGAAGCCTTAGTCAATGTTGAACGTGATGCTCACGATAACATTAGAATAGCAGAAATCAATTTTGGAGAGATTCTGAAATTCAAAGTTCAAGAGAGATTAAAAGATTTCGGAATTAAAATGACTATCGTTGCCAAAAATATCGGCTATGAGTTAAGATGTGCTGATCCAATTCCATTCGATATGGAATATACTCGCGATTTAGGTTATTCAGCCGCACAGTTTATCCTTAATGGTGGAAACGGGGCAATGGTTTCAATGCAGAATGGTAGATTTGTTCGCGTATATTTCAAAGATATTCTTGACCCCAAAAC
>JAHBUO010000132.1 GCA_019638025.1 Ignavibacteriaceae bacterium | reverse complement strand
CTCTAGCTATAGAAGTATTTTCCAAACTGCCGAATCAAAAATTATATATTTCAGGTATAGTAGATGAAAAATATCTAATAAAAATAAGTCAATATCCTAATATTATTTATTACGGATATTTAGAATACGATAAATATATAGACCTAATTGAGAAAATACCAATTGGGTTAAGCTTAAGAGATCCAAATCTTCCTGTAAACTCAAATAATTTCCCATCAAAAATTTTGGAATACTTCACGATGGGCAAGATGGTATTGTCAACAATTGATTATCCTGAAATTGAAAGTTTTAATTATTTTAAGTGTAAATATAGCGTTGAGGATATTGCTGAAATGATTACTAGAATTGCAGAAATGCCCGATACAGAAATAATGAAATTTTTCAATCATGAGAAACAATTAACTAACAATTTTTCAGAATCTGCTTGGATGAAGGCTTTCGATAAAATTGAGGATAAAAAAAGTAAGATTTAAGTTGAGTTTTAAATTTGTTATAATTACAGAGAAATGGGTTTTTGGGATTTAATGATAAAAAAAGATGATATAATCTGCTCTATCATCAATAGTACTTTCAGATTGATTCATAAATTGAATATTAAGGAGCAGAATCTTTTAAGAAAAATGGCTGACCGTAAATTTGATGTCACGGATAATGAAATCTTCATTGTGCTAAATAGCCCCTCACTTCAAAAACAGGATTTAAGTGTTTTGCAAGGGAAGACATTAATGTTTGTAAATAGAGGATTTCATCATCCATTGTATAAAGAACTACAACCAAAATTCCATACATTCATTGACCCTAAAATGTTAAATGGTAAATGGCCTGTGACTTGGTTGGACGAAATTTTAGAATTATCGCCAAATGTAACTTTTATAATGCCAGTAACATGGGCATCTAAGAAACAATTCTGGCCTTACATTGAAAGGGGAGTTTCCTTTTATTGGATGCCAATACAAACGGTTTGTGATTGTTTAGGTGTAGCAGGTGAGTGCTTCCAATTTGCTATTAAGCAGAATATTCCCACTATTTACTTTACAGGTTTTGAGGCTAGTGGTATTGCATATGAACTAATCAAGACAACTAGCCATTTTTATGGGACAAATGAGGAAAACTTAAAGAAATCAACAAAGGATCAAGTGATAGACTTGCTCATGCATTCCAGACATTTACATGATTTAAATAGGTTTGCAGAAATGAGCAAAGCAAAGGGAATATCACTAATAAACCTTACTGAAGGTGGATTACTTGATATGTTCCCCCGAATGAATCTCAAAGAGATAGGAGTATAGGACATAAAGCTTGAAACATAGAATGAAAACTGCTGAGAGAAATCTAAATATCGAAATAATACGCATAATTGCTTCTTTTGGAGTTATCGTAATTCATGTCCACTCAGACACTTATGGAGCGCAGTTTATATCATTGTTATTTTCTCCTATTTGTGTACCTTTTTTCCTTGCGGTATCTCTTATTTTCTTTGTTCAAAGTTTAGGGAAGTATTCAGTAGAATATGTATTAACTAAAATTTGGGAGAGGATAGGAATACCTTATATTTCATGGACAATCATCTATTTAATTCTTTTATACTTTAATGCATATTTGAATAACAGTACAAATAAAGTTTTTTTTGGGCGTTCTATTTTATTTGGAGAAAGTGCGGTTCAAATGTACTACTTAATTACACTAATCTCTCTACAACTATTTATTTTAGGAGTCCATACTCTTCGGAAAACTAGAAGTCGTTATTATTTTTTTTTAAGTTTAGGTCTCATTTTAGTAACCACGACTTATTTTCTTTTCTCATTATATTATCAAGCTTCAGGCTTTAGGAATAGTTATTATATAGTTGGATATCTTCTGTATATAGTTTTTGCGATGCATTATCAATCTTCTTTTTCCTCTAGCAAATATTTAATACTCCCATATCTATGTATATTGTTTGTATTTATTGTTATTCTACTAAGTGTTTATGATTTATGGGGATTAAGAAAATTTGGGCCGCTTATTTTTCCTGTATGTGGTATTTGTTTATATAAAATTGCAATATCTTATCCAACTATAAAGGTTCCTTCTTGGATCAAGGAGATTATGAGCCTTTCATATGGAATTTATTTGTCTCATGTGGTTTTTTTAGAATTGATGGAGATAATTGCAAAAAAAATCACTGGTTCAGAAATAACTTATACTTTAATTAATAAGCTGCTACTGGCATTAGTAGTATTTATAATATCCGCCATTTTTGTATTGCTTCTTAAAAGAGTTGGAATTCTAAGAATATTGCTTTTAGGAGAGAGAAAATAAGTTTTTGTGTTAACCCCTTGAAAATTATGATTATCAAACGATTGATTTAATGAAAAAAGTTCTACATGTAGTTTCAACAATTAATCCTAAGTATGGAGGCGTCTCAGAAGCCATACGTAATTTAGAAGTAGGTTTTCAAGCGCTAAAAACTTCTAAATTAGCGGAAAGGCATGTATTATGTCTGGATAATGAAGAAGAAATAAATGAATGGAATAATCATGGGTTAATTGTACATGGTATTGGTAGTGTTAATAACATTTGGCAGTATCATAAAGGTCTTTATAAATGGCTAAAACTAAATTGTGAAAATTTCGATGTTATAATAGTACACGGGATGTGGCTATATCATAGTTTCGCAGTATATAAAGCTATTTCTTTCTTCACTAGAAAGAGAATTAAGTGCCCAACTTATTACCTTATGCCCCATGGAATGCTTGATCCTTGGTTTCAGAATGATAGAAGTCGTAAGCTAAAGGCACTACGAAATGAAGTTTACTGGTTCTGTCTTGAAAAAGAGGTAATAAATAACGCTAGTGGTATACTATTTACATGTGAACAAGAATTAATTCTGGCTAGAGAGACATTTAAAGGATATAGACCTAAGAAGGAACTGAATATTGGCTTAGGTATTCAATCTACACCAGAATTTACAGATTCTATGCGTCCGGCTATTGATAATAAACCTTATTGGATTTTCTTAAGCCGTATTCATGAAAAAAAAGGAGTAGATTTACTGATTTGTGCATATAAAGAATTATTAGAGCACAACGCACAAATTCCTGATTTGGTAGTTGCGGGCCCGAAGAATACTGATTATGCAAAGAAAATGGTCCAGTTGGCCTCAAATTGTGAAAAAATACATTTTCCAGGGATGCTACAGGGAGATCAAAAATGGGGAGCAATCTACGGTGCAGAGGCTTTTATTTTACCTAGTCACCAGGAAAATTTCGGTATTGCGGTAGTAGAGGCTTTGGCCTGTGGGGTACCAGTATTAATATCCGATCAAGTAAATATATGGAAAGAGATTAAAGATGGGGGAGCCGGTTTGGTTGAAAAGGATACATTGGAAGGTATTCTTTCACTTTTAGAAAAATGGTTGACAACAGATTCAAATACAAGGAAAATAATGGCGGAAAGAGCAATTGGTGTTTATAATGATTGTTTTGATGTAGAAATTGCAGCAAAACGTCTATTAGAGGTCATTTTAAAGTAAATTATTAATGGAAAAATCTATTCCTAAATATATAGACACGATACCTAAATCGGATAAACTTTATCGGTTGATTTGGCGAATAGTATCATTATTTCTGTTTCGTCCTTTTAGCTTACCCATCTTTAATACTTGGAGAATTTTTTTATTAAAAATATTTGGTGCACGAATTGGAAAAGGATCTGTGATTTACTCTTCTGTATATATACCGTCTCCTTGGAATTTGACAATAGGAAAAGAATCAGCTATTGGGCCAGGAGTTCAATTACATTATGGTAAAACCATAATAGGAAATAAAGTAACAATTTCGCAAAGATCATATTTATGTAGTGCTACTCACAAAATAGATTCGATAAATACACCTTTTATTTCAGGAACTATTATAATAAAAGATTATGCTTGGATAGCTGCTGAGTGTTTTATTATGTCTGGTATTACAGTTGGAGAAGGAGCAATTGTGGGAGCAAGAGCTGCTGTCTTTAAAAATGTGGCAAATTGGGCCATAGTTGGAGGCAACCCCGCAAGATACTTAAAAAAACGTGAAGTATATGACTATCAATGAATTTAACCCAGTACAGACTACCCCTTATCATATTAATCACAAACTAAAGATTTATTTATGGAAACTAATAAATAAAACTATATTCCGAATGATTCCAAATCAGATTCGTAAACCAAGAATATGGATGTTAAATCTGTTTGGAGCCAACATCTCATCTAATTGTTTTATACATAGAAACTCCAATATTGAGCATCCTTGGAATTTAGAGATGGGAAGTCTTTCCAGTATTGGAGAATATTCATGGATATATTGTTTAGATAAAATTAGAATAGGTGAGAAATCCACTATTGGGAAGGATGTATATTTAATAACGGGAGGACATGACGTAAGCGATAAGAATTTTACCCTTGAGACTAAACCTATATGTATAAAAGATGGAGTTTGGATTGCTACTGGTTGTTACATTCTGCCAGGAATTATTTTAGAAAATTTTACAGTTGTTGCTGCAAGGTCTATAGTTACTAAGAGTACTAATGAATTTGATATTATAGGAGGAGCTCCTGCCAATTTTATACGTAAAAGAAATTTCAGAGTAACGTGAGAAGATAGATTTCCACAATCATTATTACTTCTATTGCTAATTTAAGAATATTTATGAAGACTAATATATCCTTTATAGTACTAACATTCAATGAAGAAAAGCACATCGAAAGATGTATAAAAAGTTTAAAGAAGGTTTCTGATAATATTTTCATTGTAGATAGCTTTTCTAAAGATAATACTGTTGAAATAGTAAATGATTTAGGTGTCAATCTCTATCAAAATAAATGGGTGAACTATTCTGAACAGTTTAATTGGGCGATGAATAATTGCAGGATAAATTCTGAATGGGTGATGAGAATAGATGCAGACGAATATCTTTCAGATGAATTGTGCAATGAATTAATTAACACTTTACCAAACCTTTTCCCGCCAATAAATGGTTTAACACTTAATTACCGGCACTACTTCTGGGGACGATGGATAAAACACGGAACCCGATACCCTTTGACATTATTAAGAATCTGGAGAAGAGGGTACGGAATAATTGAAAAAAAGTGGATGGATGAGCGTATAATCCTTACAGAGGGGGAAATCTATATGCTAAAGAATGATTTTATCCATGATGACCTTAATAATTTATCCTACTTTACTGAAAAACACAATTCTTATGCCACAAGAGAAGCGATAGATCTTTTAAATAAAAAATATAAATTTTTAGACGAGAACCCGGCGCACACGATTGAAAATAAATCAAAAAGGCATTTTAACCTTTGGGTTAAAGATACGTTATATGCTAAACCCTTCTTTGTATGGATTAGAAGCTTCATATACTTTTTTTACAGGTATATTTGCAGACTGGGCTTTCTAGATGGAAAGGAAGGGCTAGC
>JAHBUO010000131.1 GCA_019638025.1 Ignavibacteriaceae bacterium | reverse complement strand
ACAATTCTTCTGACACATTATAATACTTACACAGTTGCTTCACGAATTGAAGAAAGGTTGTAAATAAAGCCAAGCATCTTTAACTAGGTGCTTGGCGCCTATATAGGGAATAATAAATTTTACAAAAAAAAATTTTAAGCTTCGAATTTAGTCTAAGAAATCATAAGGGTACGTCAGTTAGTTTTTGGCTTATATACCGGGTTTGTTTCCGGGTAAACCGTGGATTCGTGATTGTGTTTGTATGCCCAAACTAAAACAGTAAGCGAATGATTAGGCTTGTTTATCCAAGGGAGTATTTAGCTAAAAAGGTGCAATGGGAAAAACTGTCCGTGTTGAGCGGCTGGTTATGTTTTGTATAGTAATTTTAATAGCTCTGGTAATGATGACGATATAAAAACAAACAAGTGAATTATCAAGAACAACCAAGGGATAAACAACTCAATGTGTGAAAAAGGTAAATATAATTTCGTATTTTTTCCACGACCAACACTTTCCCATTCAGCATCATATGGACTTAATGGTAACATTTTTTCTATTTGATGTATTACATTGAATTTAGCAGTATTCAAATCACGATAGGATCTTATAACTCTATACCACATATAACATAATACAAGTCCAGCCAATGCTACTAGCCAATTAAAATTCAATTCTATTTTTTTCTGTCCGACAAAATTGACATAACTTAGAAATGCGATTAATATTGAATTCAACGAAAGGAAAAATGAATTCGCAGTAAGTCTTCTTGAACTAATTCTATCAGCCATTTCTACATACAATTTGTATTGGTCAAGAATATGATCATTATACTTTGTAGCGTCATATTTATCTTTCGAGACGCTGACTAAAGATTCTAAATTATTATTGCGGCTTTTCAATTGTTTACCTTGATCCATTTAGAAGACTTTTTAGATTATCCCAAGTCCATTTGTATATTTTATCTGAATCCAAAGCTGCTTTTGGTTTTTTACAGGTTTTATCCGAATAGCCCCAAAGTAGGAAATATGGTTTCTTTTCTTCTTGCGCTAGTTTAAGTTCTGCGTTCACACCGCTTGTTGTATCAGTATGTTCGCCACAAAGAATAATAACTTGTTCAACTTTTTTTATTCTTGCACGAACCTTTTCTTTCCAATCTCCGCTTAGTTCTTCTTTTACTGACCAATCAGAAATTTCAAATGGAGAATCTTCATTTTTTGCTTGACCGACTAATAAAGCCTTGATACCAGAATCATAGTCGAAATCGAAACTTATAAATGCTCTGATCTTTGCCATTTTGACTCCTATAGATTTTTCAAAACATAACTATTAATTATCCAGTTTGACTAACGTGCTTGAGTGAGAAATATCTACCCTCATTTATTATGTTTATTCAGCAAAATCACTTTATTTGCGTGTTATCATTCATTTCTACAAATCCAAAATATTTCCGTGAATGAAAGCAATTTATGAACTACCCATTTCTCCGCATCGGTAACGTTACATTAAATGAACAGAAACGAACTTATAAGTAGTGATCAAGTGAATTTCCACTTCTATCTGTCACGTTTTTCTAATAATACTTTATCTCATTTTCTCTATTAATAGACATATACTTAACTTATTGAGCTATTGTTTTCTTCAACAACATCTAACGAAGGATTTGCATTTGGTTTTGTGAGTTTACTTTTAGCGATCCTATTGAATACTTTGTTGATTTTCTTTGCGGCTTCGTCAGCTTTTTCACCTTCTATAACTTCGCGTTTTAATACTTCCAACTGGATTACTTCTTTTATCTGCTCAGATGTTACTTTTACATCGGGAGATATTTTTTTTAGTTCTCTTCTTATTGCATCTGTAATTGGATCGCTTAGAATTAGTGCGCTTAGAAAGAATTTACTTAGCGCTTGCTTTTGTGAGTGATAGTCATAGAGAAATGATTTTAACCAACCCTCCTTAGATAATAAAGAAAGTTTTTCTATGTCGTCTAATTTTTTTTGACTTAGATTTAGGAAGTCAAATTCGAAAACTAATTCTTGATCAATTGGTTTAGAAAAAGTAATCTTAAAAACTTTCCATAGAACTCCATTAGTCAAGACTACAAAATCAATTCCTTGATTAGCAGCATAATCAACTGCTTGTTTGACATAATTGTCTTTAAGCTCAAGTCCAACAGCTTTAACTTCTAGAAGAAAGGCAATTTTGGAATCGAGTTTTATTGCAAGGTCACAGTATGTTGAACGAATTGTAAATTCCGAAGTAATTTCAGAATATTTGTCATATCCAAATACTTCAGAGAGCATATCAGTAATGATTATTACCGTATCTGATTCGTTTACATCTCTGGATTTAGCAGTATTAAGTATAGGCTGAAACTTTTTTATTCCAGCACTTAATCGTTCTGACACTTTTACCGGAACTGTTCCCATTGGAACCTCAAGTTTTTTTAGTAATCATTTTTTCTTATGTAAGATCAACTGTTGGTGCAGTGGGTGCATTATTTTTGACTGATTGAATCCCATTTTCCATACCAGCACTTGTTTTATAAAGTTCGCTTTTACCAATTGTTTGACCATTTGATGCTTTTAAGACAAAGTAAAATTGGTCGTTAGTGGCTTTTTTACGTTCGTAATTGGCATCGTAAGGTGCATTAGATTTCACAGAATTAATGCCATTCTCAGCACCGCTTTTAGAAACATATTGCTCACTTGTGAGGATTACTTCACCGTTTCCGGCTTTCAAGTTAAAATAGAATTGATTGGAAGTACTTCTTTTAATAACAAATTGACCAGCCATAAAAACTCCTTAGATTTTAGTTTAAAAATTTCCTTATTACTTTGGATTTCTACCAATGCAACAAATACAATTCGTATAATGTTGTTTGTTCGCCTCGTAAAGTGAATTAAATGGGACATCATACCGCCCATTTAAAATGAGATTGATATTACATAGTGATTTTTCGTTATCCAGATCATGGACTTCAAAGGTGTTTTTATTACCCATGAATTTTTCCCCTTTCATATTTCCGGAATATCTTCTCATAGCTATGCCCTCTTGCACAGGTATATCTCAAATTGTAAATGGAAAAATAAGAGTGCTAAATGTACCGGGCATCGGTATAAGTACTATAAATTTTTGAGACCGGGTGTAACTATTACTAAAATGTGGGATTTTGAATAAAATGAATTTAATGGTTGGATTTGAGTAAAAAAGCAGGTGTTGAGAAGAAATAATTTACCCTTTACGTTCACCTGCTTTTATTTCAAAACTTTTCGTATCAACATTTACAAATATGAAAAAAACACCAAAAAATATTTGAATCATTGAAGCGAGAAGAAAGCTTTTCGCTCCTTTATAAAGGTTCATAATTATTGCTATGTTTTTTATCAAACTGATAAGTTGATATATAATGAAAACAACTAAGAATAGATTAATAGTACGGTTCTTATTTATTTCATTTATTAGTTTATTAAACATTACATATAAGATTGCTACAATCATAAAAATGCATAATATGTATAACCAAAAAACGTTTTTACCTAGCAAAATGGATATAATTAAGATAATTATCGAAAAAACATATGAGATATATTCTTTTCTTTTTTCAGTTAGCGATATAAATCGTAGTGCAAAAAATGTAGGATAAAGGCTTAATGGCATTAGCCTAAAAGTAATGTAAAGTAATCTCGTTATAGGATCTGTGAGGGCATTTATTAAAAAATAACTAAAATACTTTGTCCGATATTGTTTTAACAAAGCAAGTACCCAAACTAGAATTGAGCTGTATGTCATGATTTCAAGAAATGTCATTTGTTAATTATAGCAATATGGTGGACAAGGTTGCATTTCTTCTAAAGTATTCATGTCTTTGGTAATAGTCAAGGTTTGTGATCTTCTTTCTATAAATAATTGTGAGCCGGTTCCAAGATTTAATAGCTCGATTACTTTTGATTTGCTTACAACATTAAATACTTCTGTAGGACCAACGCTTGCACCTGTTGGATACAAGACTGCGCGACCATCACCTAAGATTGTGACATTACCATTACTAACTTTGAACATTACATAGTTTTGTGTTTGTGATATTATAGAACTTAGTTGACTTTGGCTCATAGTAACTGATTCTAAAACGCTGCCAAATAAAGTATTGGCTTCTTCTTTACCAAATATCCGGCCAATAGTTTGTGAAAAACATGTTGATGTTGTTAATGTTAAAATAACTATGAAAAACATTGCCATACGACGCATATAAACTCCCAATTTTGAATTTGTTGGTTTCAAATATGATTTATTAGGGATGTAGTTAGTACCGTATGTTTACTATAAAGTTTTGGTTCGAAAGACTTAGAAAACAACTAATAAACGAAATGGAAATATTCGACATTTTGTCCGTGCAGAGTTAAAAGCCGTACTTATACGGTAAATATGGTATAACTACGATTTACTTTTCTGTTTATGCTGGGCTAAAAATGATAATTCTACTGCATATTTAATTAATTGAGGGGCTGAGTGAAGATTCAACTTACTCATAATAGTGGAACGAATTGAATCAACAGTTCTCTTAGATTTGTGTGAAATGTTAGCTATCTCTTGGCTTGTTTTTCCATCAGCTATCATCATTAATACATTTTTCTCAGTTGGTGTTAAGGTAATAGAGCGAGCTTCTGCATTGTTGGATTCATCTGGATCTGCTAAGGAATATTTTGCGATGATTGCCTTTATATCTTCTGAAGATTTACCAAGGAAATATTTTTCTCCATTAAACACGGTTCGAATTGCGAGGACTAATTCGCTTTTAATAATTTCTTTGGAAACCAAACCATATGCTTTTGTTTGTAGTATCTTAAAGAAATCTTCATCCGAATTGTACATAGAAAGAAATAATATTTTTGCTTCGGGATCCCTACTCAATATTTCTCGCGCAGCGTCTAAACCATTTTGATTTGGCATTTCAATATCGCTAAGGACAAGATCCGGATGGATAGTGAAATACTTGCTAACCAGGCTGTTACCATCTTCAGCTTCTGCCACTACACAGATGTCTTCAAACTTATCTAATATATCAACCAAGCCTTGCCTTAATATTGTATGATCATCTGCTATAATTATGCGAATCTTATTCATCAACTTACCTTTTTATGAAATTCAATATACAACGTTGTTCCTTCTTTTAGTACTGAGTTTATTTTTAATGTACCACCTAGATTTTCTACCCTTTCTTTTATGCTAAATAGCCCGGTGCCTTTATTTTCATTTGATTCAAAATACTTGTTTGGAATACCAATTCCATTATCAGATACTATAACACTTATTTTATCATGTGTATTTTTGACTTGCACTGAAAACTCGGATGCTTTAGAATGCTTCATAACATTATTAAGCGCTTCTTGAATAACCCTATAAATACATAGCCCTATTTTATGATCGTTAATCACTTCTTCGCCCCAAAAATTAAACGAACCAAGAATGTGCGAATCAGCAGCTATATCATCAACTAAATTTTTAATCGCAATTTTAAGCCGTTCATCATTAAATGCAAGTGGTCTTAGGTTTTTTGAAACCGCTCTTATTTTCTGATAAACTGTATCAACGTCAGCCTCGATTTCTGAAAGTTTGTATTTCTCCATATTAGCTAGCTTCAATTTGATTAAGAT
>JAHBUO010000130.1 GCA_019638025.1 Ignavibacteriaceae bacterium | reverse complement strand
TCCATTAGCGAAAAAGGCAGCACCAAACTTGAAATTAGAAACATCAACAAAATGATGGAATGGGAAATCATACATTGGTTGTTCCACCCACTCTTTCGTTTTTGCTCGAGCAGTTGTTCTTTCTACAACATCAAATTGACCTTGTGCAAAGTGCTTTACAGTATTAATTGCCGTAGGGAACATAATTCTCAAACGATGATTTTCAGCATAATTATCAACTTCAATAATGAATTCAAGTTTCTTGGAATCTTTACGAAGAGTGACAAATAACTGTATATCTATTTTTTTCTTTTTCGGTTTCTTTGAACTTATGTCGTTATAATCAATACGTTTTAGTTGATGTGAAATTGCTACAGTTGCACTCAATTCATTGTTCTCTAATAATCGAATTTTTGGGGATGATTCCAAAGTTATTAGAACCGGAGTAATCGGTTCATGCACCCATGCGTGTCCTTCTTCACCTTCATCGTAGAAGTAACCCAAGCAGTTAAAAGCTTGCTTAGAGACTTTATCATGAACTCTCAGAGTACCGTCTTTATTAACCTTAACCTTTAGAAACTGATTTTCAAGATAAACATGTTTCTTTTTTAAAAATCCTATGAAATTAATTTTCATTTTTTCGGTTTCACGAGGGATTATTTTAAATGAAGTATAACCCATCTCAACTATTCTATCAAACTTTACATGTGTTCTGTATCGTTTCATATCGAAATACATTGGTCTATCGATTAGTTGCTCAAAAACCGGTTTAACTTCAGTTATTTCTGTAATTGCTTTTTCTAATTTCTCTCCGTTAAATGAAACAATATCGAAATCACCTTTGTCATACTCTAAAGGAATGTCAATAAAAGCTTCCACAGTTTCTGAACGGGGATAGGGGAGTGGATTAAAAACCACTAAATTAAGGTTTGCATCTTGTTGTGTAGTAAGATTAATATTTTTTACAAAATGTTTCAAAGACTTTTCGTAAACACCTTGTGAAATCTCAATTATTTGTTTGTATCTTGACATCATATCTTCGTGAATTTCATCAAGGCTACAACCACCAATCGAATCGTGTGCTGAGTTCTGAATTAAGTAATTCCAGGCGATATCGAGATATTTAGAATTTGCATCAAAGCCATTAATAGCGGCTAAATTATAAAATGGCTCGGCATAATATTGAAGCCATTTCTCTGCTTCGAAATTTTTTACCTTAAGATACATTCTTGCAGAAGTAACATATCCATACAAATTACCGCTTCTTAAATCGTACTGTGCTGATCTTCGTTCACCTTTCACAAAAGCGAGTTTATCAAAATCAGAAGAAGAGGATACAGCTTCGGCATAGTCTTCAAGGGTTGAATGAATCACATTAATATCAGGAAAAACTTTTTTAATATCCTTTATAATTTGGACTGTTTTAATATTTGGTCCACTTGAATCATGTCCTTCCATCCAAATAACATGTGGAGTAGTAAAATCATCAGCTTGTTTTTCTATTATTGACTTCACAGAAGTTTCGATATTATCGAAGAAATAATTGTCAGCTGGATTAACATTAAAATAATCTTCATGGTGAAGTGATTGATCAGCGAAATGAAATGGAACGCCACCGTTACACCATTTATATTCAACATCTGAAAAACCTTCGTTATGAATTACTTTACGATAAATATAAAAGTAAAAATTATAACGAGGCATCGTTGAAAAACGTGAAGAAAGCTTTTGTGTTCCATCAGCACCTTCCCAAATAAACTCGGCATGATATGAGTCTAAGGAATTAACACCACGATAGAACATTATGAGATTGATTCCAAATTGATCATAAATTTGAGGTAACTGAGAAATTTGTCCCCAAGAAAAAGGGGAGTAACCAATTTTAGAAACTCCCCCCATTTCCTTGCAAATTTTATGACCAAGTAAAATATTTCTTATTAAGTTTTCACCCCCTACAAGAAATTCATCCGGAAGAATAAACCAAGGACCAATAAATAAACGTTTATCTTCTACTAATTTTTTTATGAGTTCTTTTTTATGAGGTTTTACCTCAAGGTAGTCAGTTAAAACTATTGATTGGCTATCAAGATGAAATGCTCGATACTCGGGTTCTCTTGTCAATATGTCGAGAACATCGTCAATCATTTCGACTAACATTTGTCTATTACGCTGGAAAGGGAAGCGCCACTCACGATCCCAGTGTGTATTTGAAATTACGTGAAATACTTTATCGTTTCTCATAGATTTATTTTTTTTTGTTTAACTCTTTGTTAATATATCCACAACACCATTTTTTGCAATTATTGATGCTGCTTGGAAGTTGTGACCACTTGTTTGTGCAAATGGAACAGCAACACAATTCCCAATTCCCGCTGCGCGCATTGCAATTAAGCCGCTTTCACTATCTTCAAAACCAATTACTTTGTTAAAATCTTTAACCGGAATCGATAAGCGATAGAGCGCAAGACTGTATAAATCTCTGTGTGGTTTAAGTCTAATTTCACTGGAGTCAGTTGCGGTTATAATTGCTTCATAAAACTTATCAAAAGCGGTGAAATGATTTTTGATTTTTATTTTTTTTGATTTTGAAATATTCCAATTGTCAACTTCATTAGTTAATACTTTGAAAACTTCAGAAAGAACAATATCGGCTTCATATTTAATTGAAGAGGTAACAATTGCAACTTTCATCGGATACTTCTGAAAATGTTCACCTAATAGAGCAAGATGATTTTCAAGTTTTGATTTATCAATATTTTTTGAAGAAGACTTTTTCTTAATCTGAACTAAATAATCTACAAACTTAGAAGCATCTTTTCCCAACAATCCTTTTACAAGTGCAAGAAACACACCGATTGCCGGCATTGGTTCAATTAAATGTTTACCAATTTCCAAATTAAGTTCGTTAGATATTTGCTTTGCTTCACCGTTTCTAATTCTTTCAAGAATCTCATGATAACGTTGATAATAAACATCAATACCGATACGGACCAAATCTGATTCCCCACGAATTACAATTAACTTTGAATACTTTCTTTGTGCTTTCTTTATAATAGAATCAAATTCATTTAGGGAGATACTTAAATTATCTTTTAATTTTAAACTAATCTCATTATGAAGAGACGAGAGGTTAAATGCAGATAAATTATCTATAACTTCACGTTTTCTCCCTTCATCTTTTCCAAATAAGAGTGTCCAAACTGCAGCTTGAATAAAAGATTGAATTACAAAATCATTATTAATGATTTTTCCATAAGTCTTAATAAGGTATTCAACGTGTTTGGTAGTACTATTTCCTATGACGTTTGGAAAATCTTTTTCGTGGTCCAAACCTCTCCATTGCTGCGGAGTAAGAAATCCGGAGAATTTTCTAATCATAAATTCAAGTGAGTGAATACAGAGAACTTCTGTTGTTGTTGTGGTGCCATCCATATCCATTACGGATGCAATCATTTTTGATAATGGGTCTCTCAGCTTTTTTGACAAAGGAAAGATATCATAGTTCGGATTTATGTAGCTTGGATTGTCAACTATTACAAACTCGGATCCAAGTCTAGACAACATTTTAATTGCAGTCTTTTTATTTACAATTTCTTTGCTCATTAGTTTTTACCAATTAATGTTTTTCCGAGTGAGAGTAATTTCTCAACATCGCTTTCAGAGTCTCCCTCTGCATAAATTCTAAACATTGGTTCAGTCTCCGAAGACCTAATTAATAACCATCGAGTATAACCTTGAAATCTGAACTTCACACCATTAATTATTCCTCTGCTACTAGTAAACTCTGATTTTTCAACCAAGTTAAATTCATTAAAATCATGGTTGTTTTTGGAGACTATGTTCGGAAGAATTTCCAATCGATTTGTTTCATGATACGGAAAATCTATTCTCGAATAATAAATATTTCCAAATTCTTTCCGCTTCTGATTAACATATTCACTAATTCTTGTATACCCTGATCTTGCTAACATTTCTATAAAGAGTAGCCCTGATAAAATACCGTCGCGTTCAGGCATGTGTCCTTTATAACCATATCCACCGCTCTCCTCGCATCCGAAAGCAATATCTTCTGAAATCATTTTTTCACAGATGTACTTAAAACCGACTTGAACATCGAAAACTTGTCGTTCTTCATTTTCAAAAAACTGTTTTAGCTTATCGGTAACGGATGATGTCTTAACTAAATTTCCGGTGATTTTCTTCTTGTTGATTAAAAAGTCGGCAAGTAATAATATAGTTTCTTGAGCACTAAGCCATTCACCGTTTTCTAACATAATACCTACTCGATCAGCATCACCATCAGTGGCGATACCGATTGAATAGTCTCCTTTTAAAAGTTCATCTTTTAGTGGAGCTAAGTTTTTTTCGATTGGTTCTGCTAATCTTCCCGAAAAATCGTGTTCTGCTATTTTGAATATTGTTTTCGAGTTTATTTCATACTTACGTAGAATAGTTTCGATTACCTGTTGACCGCTTCCCCCCATTGAATCTATAAGTATATTCAAGCCTGCTTCTTTAATTATCTGGAAGTTAATAATTCTCTCGAGTTGCAAGTAATAATTATTCCTAACATCGACTTGATAAACTTTATCATCATTAGCTTGAACGAGGTCTTGTCCAATTAACTCTTCAATCTTTAAAGTTTCTTCAGTAAAAAAGGGACCGGCATAATTATCTTTGAATTTAATTCCATTGTATTCCGGCGGATTATGGCTAGCAGTAATCATCACACCTGCATCCAAATTATTTTCTTTAACATAAAAACTCACTGCAGGGGTTGTGCTTATTTTATCCGCTAAAAATGCTGTTATCGAGTTACCTGATAAAATTCTACTAAACAAAATTGCAAAATCTTTTGAACTTCTGCGCCCGTCATAACCTACAACTACTTTCAAATTTGGGGATGAGCCTGATTTTGTTTTTAAGTAAGTCGAAAAAGCTTGTGCAACTTTCCCGATATTTGCTTTATTAACTTCTGAGTCCAATAAACCACGCCAACCATCGGTTCCAAAAATTATTTCATGTTTCAATGTTCCTATTCCTTTAACGTTTTAGCATTTTTAATTTCTTCAACAAACCAACTTGTAATTATTCTAGGTCTTGTTATAGCAGTTCCAACAACTATTGCCCATGCTCCATTTTCGATAAGCATTTTAGCTGATTCCGGAACATTAATTTTACCCTCAGCAATAATCGGAATTTTAAGTTTTGTTGCTAAGTTTTCAACAAGCTTGAAATCGGGTGTATGTTTATTGTAATGTTTTGTATTTGGAGTATATCCGCTTAATGTTGATGAAATGCAATCAGCACCATAATCGGCGCATGCAATTCCTTCTTCGTATTCTGCAATGTCAGCCATCACAATACATTTATATCGCTTCTTAATTTCACTTATAAAGCTTGGTCCGGAAAGATTTTCACGCAATCGAAATGTTCCATCAACTGCAATTATGTTACAGTTCGAAGATAAAATTTCTTCTACTTCTTTGAAAGAACCGGTAATTCTGACATAGCCATCTTCAAAATAGTTTTTTGTCAATCCTATAACCGGAACATCGACACAATTTACAATTGCTTTTGTTTTTTCAAGTTCACGAGATCTTATACCAACAGCGCCCCCCATCACTGCGGCTTTAGCAAACAGAGTAACACCCTCTACTGAATTAAAGGGATCATCTCCTTCAGCTTGACATGAAACAATTAAAC
>JAHBUO010000013.1 GCA_019638025.1 Ignavibacteriaceae bacterium | reverse complement strand
TGCAATTAAAAACAATCTAAATATGGCAATCGATGCAGTTAATTCACTTGTCGCTGATGCATTTATGTTATCAAATGCTGCAGTCGAAGGTAAACTCGCTACTCGTGCAGATGCTAGTAAACATCAAGGCGATTTCCGAAAGATTGTTCAAGGTGTAAACGATACTCTTGATGCGGTAATTGGACCATTGAATGTAGCCGCAGAATATGTCGATAGAATATCTAAAGGAGATATGCCAAACAAAATTACCGATAATTATAACGGTGATTTTAATGAAATCAAAAACAACTTAAACTTGCTAATTGACGCCATGGCTGATATTACATCAGTTGCAGAAGAAATTGCTGCAGGTAACTTAGTTGTAAATGCAAGAGTTCGTTCTGAGCAAGATATGTTAATGAAAGCAATGAGTGCAATGATTGGTGGCTTAACAGAAGTTGTAGAAAATGTTAAAAATACAGCTGATGCAGTTGCCAGTGGAAGTCTTGAACTAAGTGCTAACTCAGAACAAATTTCATTAGGGGCAAACAAACAAGCAGCTTCCGTAGAAGAGACCTCTTCATCGATGGAACAAATGACTTCTAACATTAAACAAAATGCCGAAAATGCACTTCAGACAGAAAAGATTGCTCTACAATCAGCTGAAAATGCAAAGACCGGCGGTAAAGCTGTTGCAGAAACAGTTGTTGCAATGAAAGAAATCGCAGGTAAAATTTCCATTATCGAAGAGATTGCACGACAAACAAACTTACTTGCACTCAATGCAGCTATTGAAGCAGCACGTGCCGGTGAACATGGAAAAGGATTTGCGGTAGTAGCTTCAGAAGTAAGAAAACTTGCTGAACGAAGCCAAACAGCTGCAGCAGAAATTAATAAACTTTCTGCTTCAAGTGTAGAAGTAGCTGAAAATGCAGGGAGAATGTTAACTCAATTAGTTCCCGATATTTCTAAAACAGCTGAATTAGTTCAAGAAATTACCGGTGCAAGTAATGAACAAAATTCAGGTGCTGAGCAAATAAATAAAGCAATTCAACAGCTTGATCAAGTTATTCAACAAAATGCATCAGCTTCGGAGGAATTATCTTCGACTGCAGCCAGCTTAACTTCTCAAGCAGAACAATTGCAGAATGTAATGTCATTCTTTAAGACGAATGATTCCGGTAAGAAAACTAAACGTCAGCTTTCACAATCAACTACTCATAAACAAGTAAGCGGAAAAAGTGGAAGTGGGAATTTAATTGCTGAATCAAAATCTCAAGCTAAAGGATTCAAGTTGAATATGGATACATCTTCAGATCAGCTTGATACTGAGTTTGAAAGATTTTAATAATTGATAAGGATGCTCTTGTATTAGAGCATCCTTTATAAATCAAATTAGAAAATTATCAACAATTAAAAACGGAGTTTAAAATGAGTGTTATCGGAATTAATGAAGTGAGACCATATCTTACTTTTACATTAGATGATGAACTCTTTTCAGTTGATGTAGCAAAGGTAAGAGAGGTTCTTGATTATACAAATATCACGAAAATCCCGCGTACACCTGAATATATGCGCGGAGTATTCAACTTACGGGGTAGTGTTGTTCCTGTTATCGATTTACGCTTGAAATTCGGAATGTCAAAAACCGAAAATCAACGTAATACATGTATCATTGTGCTCGAGATAAGTCTGGAAGATGATACTTTAATTCTTGGTGCATTAGCTGATTCAGTTCAGGAAGTGTTTGAGATTGAGCCTGAACAAATTGAACCTGCACCAAGATTCGGTACTAAATTCAAAGCTGAATTTTTAAAGGGCATGGGGAAAAGGGATGAAAAATTCATAATGATTTTAGATATCGATAAAGTATTTTCTTCTGACGAGCTGGCTTTAGTTCAAGAAACTCAAAATTCACATAGTAACGAACACGAAGCAGCGTAACTTATTTACTAACAAATTTCTTGTTTTATAATGGAACCGAATAGTTTTTCTCATAATGTTGATAAACAAGAACTTAGCCTGGCTGACTTTAAAAAGTTAAGCCAGGCAATTTATTCTGCATGCGGAATTCATTTACCGGAAGGGAAAAGAATTTTAGTTGAAGGAAGAATAAAAAAACGTGTTAGAAAAGTCGGTTTAAGTTCATTTGAAGACTACTTTGAATATTTATATTCTCCCGATGGTCTAAAAAATGAGCTTATACCGTTGATTGATGTAATCACTACAAACAAAACTGATTTTTTTAGAGAACCTGCTCACTTTGATTTTTTGGTTCGAACAGCCTTTCCTGCAATTCTCAAACAAGGAGGTAATTCGATAATCAAAAGGAAAATTAAAATTTGGAGCGCTGGATGTTCTACGGGTGAAGAGCCTTACACGATGGCTATTGTGTTAAATGAATATTTTCAAGATGATGTTGTTAAGCCGTTTTCAATTTTGGCTTCAGATATTTCGACAGAAGTTTTGGCGAAAGCTAAATATGGAATTTATACAATGGATGAAATTGATGTGGTTCCAATTCATCTTAAAAGAAAATATTTCTTGAGAAGTAAAAATAAGTTTGACAATAGAGTTCGAGTAGTTCCGGAACTCAGATTACAAATTCAATTTGCAAGGATAAATCTTATCGATTCACATTATGATATCCCTGAGAAGATGGATATAATCTTTTGCAGGAATGTTCTAATTTACTTTGATAAGAAAACTCAAGAAAGCGTAATCAATAAACTCTGTAATTGCTTAACTCCTAACGGCTACTTGATACTTGGTCATTCTGAAACTATTACAGGTTTCAAACTCCCATTGAAGAGAGCAGCCGCGACAGTTTATCAAAAAATTTAAATGAGATGAAAAGATGTCAAAGAAAATAAAAGTATTAATAGTTGATGATTCTTCGATAGTTCGACAAGCTCTAAGTGAACTACTGTCATCCGACCCCGAAATTGAAGTAATCGGAACTGCGGGGGATCCTTTTATTGCTGCAAAGAAAATGGAAGAAGAGCTGCCCGATGTAATTACTTTAGACGTCGAAATGCCAAGGATGGATGGCTTAACATTTCTTCAAAAGATAATGGACCAGCAACCATTGCCGGTTGTTATTTGCTCAACTTTAGCGGCTGAGGGAACTGAAACTACTTTCAAAGCACTTGAATATGGTGCCGTTGAAATAATAACTAAACCTAAACTTGGGACTAAACAATTTTTTGAAGAATCAAGAATCAGAATTTGCGATACTGTTAAAGCTGCATCAAAAGTTAATGTTAAGCGACGAACAGCATGGTCAAATAATATTCAACCAAAGTTGACAGCAGATGCAGTAATAGCAAAAGCTACAAATAAAGCGATGGTAGAAACAACAGAAAAAGTTATTGTTGTTGGTGCTTCTACCGGTGGAACGGAAGCGTTAAGAGTATTTCTAGAATCAATGCCGCTTGATTCCCCCGGAATTGTTATTGTTCAGCATATGCCCGAAAACTTTACTTCGGCATTTGCGAAAAGATTGGATAGTATGTGTCGAATTTCTGTAAAAGAAGCAGTAGAAGGGGATTCAGTAATTCGCGGACGAGCTTTAATTGCTCGCGGAAATCATCATATGCTATTGAAAAGAAGCGGTGCAAGATATTATGTCGAAATTAAAGAAGGTCCACTTGTCAGCCGACACCGTCCTTCAGTTGATGTGTTATTTAGATCAGCCGCACGATATGCGGGCAAAAACGCTATTGGTGTAATTATGACAGGTATGGGGGATGATGGTGCAAAAGGTATGTTCGAACTTAAAGAAGCCGGTGCTCTGACTATTGCACAAGATGAAAAATCTTGTGTTGTATTCGGAATGCCAAATGAAGCTATAAAACTTGGCGGTGTTGATAAAGTTCTCCCATTGCAAAATATTGCCGGTTATGTGATTAATCATAGTTAATCAATTTAACAAAGTAAAAAAAATGGATAAACCAAAAATTCAAATAGTAGAAGACGAAACTATCGTCGCCTTTGACATAAAGAGAAATCTTGAGTCTAAAGACTATGATGTTGTTGCAGTTGTTCCTACCGGCGAGGAAGCAATAGAAGCCGCAAGGTTTTTTAACCCCGATGTAATTCTTATGGATATAATGCTAAAGGGGAAGATGGATGGGACTGAAGCCGCCTCAATAATCAGAGATGAATTTGATATCCCCATAATATTCCTTACAGCCTCAACTGATACATTAACAGTAGATAGAGCAAAATTATCTATCCCCTACGGATACATAACCAAACCTTTAGTTTTGCGTGAACTACTAACGACTATTGAAATTACCTTATACCGAAGTAAAATTGAAAAACTTTTAAAAGAAAAAGATTTATGGATAAGGTCAACTGTAAATAGTATTGATGAAGCAATAATAGCAGTTGATGAAAAAGAAAATATCCGGTTCATGAATAGCCGCGCTGAACAAATTATTTGTGAAAATTTAGTTAATTGTATTGGAAAACATTTAGATAAAGTCTATCAGACTCAACCGGACTATTCAAATGAATGGTTGATTTATGCAATTAAAGATTTTCCTGAGAACCAAGAAGATTTGTTTAAATCAAAATTGCTCCAAACTAAAAGTCGAGGGTTAATCCCCATCGAAGAAATTATCTCAGTCGTAACTGATGATAAAGGTAATATTCTCGGGAAGTCAATAATCTTTAAAGATTTAACCGAAAAAAGAAGAGCAGAATTATCTGCAATCACAGCAAGTAATTTTTATATTTCGTTATTGGAAGAATTCCCGGCTTTAATTTGGCGAGCAAATGAAGATGGTTATTTTAATTACTTTAATAAAACTTGGCTGAATTTTACCGGTAACTTAATTGAAGATGAAATTTATAAAGGGTGGTATGGAAATATACATCCGGATGACAGATACAATTTTGACAAAGATTTTATGGAAAATTTTAATAGCCGTACACGCTTTCATACAGAGTTTCGTCTGCGAGGAAAAAACAAAATGTATAGATGGATGTATTGTGTCGGTAATCCTTTTTACAATCTGAAAAAAGAATTTAGCGGATTTATCGGTGTCTCTGTTGATATTACTGAAAGAAAAGAGCTTGAAACTGAATTGCTTAACGCCAAGCAATCTGCTGAATCAGCGGATAGAGCAAAATCTCTATTCATTTCAAATATGAGTCATGAAATCAGAACTCCGCTTAATGGAATAATCGGATTAACAGACCTTCTCGCAGAGACCAAACTTGATTTGGAACAGAGAGAATTGCTTAATATGTCAAAACAATCAGCTAACTTATTGTTGTCATTACTGAATAATCTTTTAGATGTATCAAAAATGGAGTTTGGTAAAGAAAAAGTTGTAAATCATCAATTCAATTTGGTAAATGCGATTGAAGAAGTGATTGATCCTTTCATAGTCCAAGCTTCTGCAAAAAAAATATTTGTTGAAAAGGATGTTGAAAATATTACACAAAAAAAGCTAGTCGGAGATAAAGCAAAGATTCAGCAGATTTTAAATAATTTATTGAGTAACGCACTCAAGTTCACAGAAAGTGGAACGATTAAATTAAAAGTATTTAATGAAAATGGTCATTCGACTGATAAATCTTTATTTCACTTTGTTGTATCTGATACCGGTATAGGTATCCCGGAAAATCAGCATCAAAAAGTATTTGAAAGTTTTACTCAAGTTGACCCAACAAGTACGCGGAAATACTCCGGAACCGGATTGGGCTTGGCGATTGTGAAAAGACTTGTTGATTTATTAGAGGGTAAAATAGACTTAAAAAGTAAACTCGGAGAAGGTAGTGAATTTCACGTTGCTCTCCCATTAGTAATTAATAATAATTAGTTGTACGAGGTAGAAAATGAAAATTTTAATTGTTGAGGATGATTTAACCAGCCGTTTCGTTCTGCAAAAAATGTTAACGCCCTATGGTGAATGTAATTCGGTAGTTAACGGAAGAGAAGCCGTGGAAGCCTTCAAACTTGCTCTTGATGAGAAGAAACCGTATGACTTAATTTGTCTCGATATTATGATGCACGAAATGGATGGAAGAACAGCATTACGACTAATTAGACAAATCGAAAAAGAGAACAATATTCATGCGAAAGATGAAGTTAAAATTGTAATGATGACTGCACTCGATTCACCCGAAGAAGTTTTTGATGCATATTATAAAGGGGCTTGTACGCATTATTTGGTTAAACCAATTGAAAAACAAAAATTGTTAAATGTTTTAGAAGAACTCGAACTCATTAAAAAGTAATGTGAGTTTATTTAATTAAAGGTAAAGTTGTGTCAGACATTGACTCGAAAGTTAAACCCAGAATATTGATAGTTGAAGATTCAGCTATTGTTGCTCTTGAATTAAAAGAGTATTTGCAAAGGTTGAATTACGAAATTGTTGATATTTGTGCCGCCGCAGAAGATGCAGTCAACATTGCTCAAGAAACTGAAATCGATCTTGCACTTTTTGACATTAAGCTGAAAGGGGAGATGGATGGAATTGATGGAGCGCAAATATTTATAGAGCAATATGAAATTCCGGTAGTCTTTCTTACTGCGCACACTGATGAAGTAACCTTAGAGCGTGCAAAAAAAACTAAGCCGAACGGATATATAATTAAACCATTCGTTTATGAAGATATAAAAACAACTATCGATGTAGCTATTTATAAAAGTAAAGCTGATAAAAAAATTAAAGAATCAGAATATCTTTTTAGGGCTTTAGTTGAGAATTCTCAAGATGGAATTTTTATAGTTCAAAACTTTGTTGTTGTGTATGCGAATGAAGCCTTCGCTAAGATTTTCGGTTATGAATTAAGTGAAGTAATAAATGAAAATTTTATCACATTTTTTGCTCACAGTGAAAGGGAAAAACTAGTTGATAATTACAGAAATAGAATTAACGGGAAAATTCTCCCTCGTGAAATTGAAGTAATCGGTTTGCATTATGATAAACAAACAGAATTAATTCTGAATCTTTCAGCCGGAATAATCCTTTATAAAGATGCAACTGCGGTGATGGGAACAGTGAAAGATATTACAGCTCAAAAACTCGCTGAAAAAACCTTAATCGAAGCTAAAGAAATGTTGGAGCAATCGGATAATCTAAAAACAGAATTTTTGGGACAAATATCCCATGAAATTCGCACACCGATTAATAATATTCTCGGGTTTTCGTATTTGATAAAGGAAGAACTAGGTTCCGAAACAAATGATAATATTAATAACTGCTTTAGAATTATGGATACCGCAGGAAAACGACTTGTAAAGACCGTTGACCAAATCATTCAAATGTCACAACTTCAAATCGGTGACCAAAAAGTCCAGAAGGAAATCATTGATTTAGACAAAGATGTTCTTGAAGATATCCTTTTGGATTTTTTCCAAAAAGCTAAAGAAAAAGATTTAAGTTTTAATTACCAAAATGTGGCATCATCACAATATGTGGAGTGCGATAAATTTATGTTGGGTGAAATTATAACCAGCTTAATTGATAACGCCATTAAGTATACCAATGAAGGTTCGGTTGATATTTTGGTCGATAATTATTTAGACAATAAGACGGTAGTTGAAATTAAAGATACCGGTATCGGAATTTCGCGAAATTATTTAAAGAATATTTTCTTACCGTTTTCACAAGAAGAATCAGGTTATCGAAGAAGTTTTGAAGGTAACGGATTAGGAATGGCACTTGTTAAAAAATATGCAGACTTAAATGATATTGAAATTGAGATTAATAGTGAAAAAGGGAAAGGCTCATCAATTAAATTATTTTTTGAATCACTTTCTGAAGAAAAAATAAAAACTTTGAACATACATGGTTGAATTTGAAAAAAATATTACCTCTAACGAATCATTAAAACTATTCGAGTCGGTTTGGCAAGAGTCAATAGATGGTATGCGCATTATTGATGAGAATGGAATAATGATTCTTGTAAATAATGCATTTTGCCAATTGGTTGATTTTTCTGAAGAGGAATTAACCGGAAAACCGATGTCAGTTATATATGCTGAGTCATCTAAAGAATCTATTCTTGACCACGCAAAGGAAAGAATTCGAACTGGGACTGTAATTAGAAGAATCGAAAGAGAATTAACTCTTCACAACGGGAAGAAAGTATGGTTTGAACTCTCTAATTCGGAAATAAAAAATGACGATGGAAGTAAATACATACTCAGTATTTTTCGAGATATCTCTAAGCAAAAACTGAGTCAAATTAAACTCGAAGAAAGTGAAGAGAGATTCAGAAAAATCTTCTACGAATCAACTGACCCTCTTATCTTATATAAACATAATGGTATAATCGATTGCAACGATGCAACTTTGAAGATTCTTGGGCTATCTGAGAAAAAAGAAATTTTAAGAAAACATCCTTACGATTTTTCTCCTGAGTATCAACCTTGCGGGAAAAAATCAAAAGATAAAGGATTAGAAGATATCGGTCACGCTTTAGAGCATGGATTCAATAAGTTTGAGTGGATTCATCAAAAAAGGGACGGAACAAATTTCCCGGTCGAAGTAACTTTAACTAAACTGATATTAGGAGGAGAAGAAATCTTCCATATCGGGTGGAGAGATATCACCCATAGGAAAAAAGCTGAAAATGATTTAAAGAAGTTTTCTGACGAACTCCGGGAACTTAATTCAACAAAAGACAAATTCATATCGATAATTTCTCACGATTTACGAGGACCTTTTAACGGATTTCTTGGTATATCTAACATGCTTGCTAATGAGATTGAGACTTTATCGCAAGAAGAGATTAGTTTAATGGGACAAGAACTACACAAAGCCCTGAAAAATCAATATCAATTGTTAAGTGAATTGTTGGAGTGGTCACGGTTACAAACCGGAAGGATTAGCCATAATCCTATTTCAATTAATTTGCTGGAAAAGATTAGCGAAATTATCGATTATTTTAATCCAACACTAAATTCGAAAAAAATTAATATAAAATATGATGTTGATAAAGCCATTAACATAACCGCCGACGAACATTTACTAAATATGTTGATTAGAAATCTATTGGCGAATGCAATTAAATTTACTCATGTTGGTGGTATAATTGAATTTTTAGCGGACGAAAATATTGAATCGATTTCATTTTCAATAAAAGATAACGGTGTCGGAATAAAAGAAGAAAATCTTGGACTATTATTCAAACTCGATAAACATATTTCTACTGAGGGGACTAACGGAGAAAAAGGAACAGGACTGGGATTAGTCCTCTGCAATGAAATTGTTCAAAAGCATGGGGGGCGTATTGATGTTGAAAGTCGAGTTGGAGTCGGAACAACTTTCAGTGTAACATTACCCAAGCAAATAGTGGTTTGAAAAACTAATATTAATAAAATGGTTAATCTTATGGAAAAGCAATTAAAAATATTACTTCTAGAAGATGATAAGCACGATATATTTCTTTTCAAGAATGAGCTTACTGCAAATGGGATTAATCACGAGTTACTTGTTACACAATCGAAAATAGAACTTATTGCTTTGTTAAGCTCTACTGAGTTTGATGTGGTTGTTTCAGATTTTACCGTCCCGGAATTTAATGGTTTAGAAGCACTTTCAATTGTTAAAGAAAAAGCACCGGAGACACCCTTCATTATTCTCACAGGCAGTGTTAATGAAGAAACTGCTGTAGCTTGTATTAAAGCCGGTGCAGATGATTATATTCTTAAGCATCATCTTAAAAGAATAGTCCCTACCATGAATGTTGTTCTTGAGAAATATAAGCAGCTAAAAGCAAAAGCTCAAAATGATCAGAAGCTCAATTCTTTAATTTCAAATGTACCGGATATTATTACAATTTATGATTTAGATTATAAACTTACTTTCATAAATAAAGTCGAAGATGGAATTGATGAAAAAATTCTAAGTGATTTAACAATTTTTGATATCACCGACCCGAAGTATCATTCGGTTATTAAAGATGCTTTTGATTATGTAGTTGAAAAACGTAAAACCGGTTACTACGAAACATCTTTTGTAACCAATGGAATTGAACATTTTTATTCAAATCGAGTAGCTCCGATTATGGATGGAAATAAAATCACTAACTACATTGTTATTTCTACCGATGAAACTCATTTGAGAAATGCAATTTTAAGCTCTACAAAATCATCAAAACAATTTCAGATGCTATTTAACGGGATGACTGAAGGTGTAGCACTTCATGAGATTGTATATGATGATAAAGGGAATCCAATTGATTATGTTATCACAAATGTAAATCCCAGATATGAAACTATTCTACAAATAAAAAAAGAAAGTGTACTCCACAAAAAAGGAAGTGAAGTTTATCAAACAAATGAAGCTCCCTTCTTAAAACTTTTTGCTGAAGTTGCTGAAACCGGAAATCCTCAGTATATCGAAGTTTATTTTCAACCGCTTGATAAGCATTTGGCTATTTCAATTTCTTCATCAGAGAAAGGGAAGTTTGCAACAATTTTCAGTGAGATAACTGAAAGAATTAAAACTCAGAAAGAATTAGCTGAATCAAGAAGAGTCCTTTTTACGCTCATGAGTAATCTTCCGGGAATGGCATATAAGTGTAAAAATGATAAAGATTGGACAATGGAGTTTATTAGCGAAGGTTGCTACTCCCTTACCGGTTATCATCCTGAAGATTTCTTAAAGAATCGAAAATTATCGTATAACGATATTATTTTTCCTGAAGATAAAGACCGAGTATGGAGCACCATTCAAAATGCAATTGAGAAAAAAGAGAACTTCCAGTTGACATATCGAATTGTTCATGCAGATTCATCGGTAAAATGGGTATGGGAACAAGGTATCGGTGTTTATGATTCAGAAAATAATCTTGTTGCATTGGAAGGTTTTATCAGTGATGTATCGGATAAAATAAAAGCCGAGAATGAACTTATAGAATCGGAAAGAAAATATCGCGATTTAACAAATGTTATTTCTGATTTTGTCTATAGTGCTTCAAGAGATGATGATGGAATATATAAAGTTGAGTGGATAGGAGGGGCATTTGAAAAAATTACAGGCTACTCTCCCGATTCTATAATCAATAAGCCTGAGTGGACATCATTCATTCTTCCGGAAGATGAAAATGAATTTAAAGAAACTCTTAATCTAATAACTCCATGCCAATCAAAAATTATTGAATCCAGAATTAAAACAAAATCCGGTTCAATCAGATGGATAAGACAGACTATAATATGTGAATGTCTAATTGATTCAAGGTGTTGTGGAAGATTTTTTGCTGCAGCAGAAGATATCACCGAGAAAAAAGAATTGATGAACGAACTAAAGCATGCATTAGACAAAGCTGAAGAATCGAGTAAACTGAAATCTACATTACTTGCTAATTTGAGTCACGAATTCCGAACTCCCATGACCGGAATTTTAGGACTATCGGAAATTATTAAAGAGATTGAACATTCACCATTGATTAATGATTACTTAGACGGGATAATAAAATCAAGTACTCGGCTTCTTGACACACTAAATGGAGTCTTAGAGCTAGCTGATTTAGAATCAAATGCCTCAGATAATAATTCAGAAGTGATTTTAATCAATTCAATTTTAGAAGAAGTTTACGAAAGTTATTCAGTTAAGGCTAATGCAAAAAACCTTGAATACAGATTAACCATGCCGGAGAAAGCCTACTTTTTACATTCGAGTTACGTTGAGTTGATTAAGCTCTTTTCAAAATTGGTTGATAATGCAATCAAATTTACTGAAAAGGGATCGATTGAGATAAAATTGTCAAATTTTAATCATAAGGATTCAGAATACGTTCTTGTTGAAGTAATTGATACCGGAATTGGGATTCAACCTGAGCTAAAGGATTTCATCTTTCAAGATTTTCGACAAGCAAGCGAAGGGTTAAATCGGAATTATGAAGGTACCGGATTGGGTTTATCAATCGCACAAAAAATTGTAAATCGTTGGAAAGGGGAAATAACCGTAGAAAGTGTTTTGGGCGAAGGCTCAACATTTAAAGTCGCGTTGCCAACTCACCATGAAGTTGTGATTAGTGAAAGTTTCATTACTGATCGAATGGGAACAAGTGAAACAGCTACTGAGAATAATACTAAACAATTATTAAACCCATCCATATTATGCGTTGAAGATAACTATATAAATGCGCAAGTAATAACGAAGTATCTAAATAAAGAATACGACGTTGACCACGCTAAGGACGCAGTAACTTGTCTTGAAAAAATTCAAGAAAAGCATTACGACATTATCCTAATGGATATAAATTTAGGTCGTGGCATGGATGGAGTTCAACTTTCGAAAGAGATTAAGAAGTATCCGAATTACGAACATATCCCTATTGTTGCAATTACAGGTTATGCAATGCGTGGTGATGAAGAAAAATTTAAGTCGGAAGGTATTGAATACTATATTGCAAAACCATTCACTAAGAAGGATGTTCTTAATCTTCTAAAAAAAATATTCTTTATGAATTAATCAATAACTCGTCGATTAATAAGATGAAGCGAACTAAATCTATAGAAAATAAAAGTGTAATCAGCAGCGATGCATACTTGAGAATATTTGAGAGTGCACTTGATGCAATGATAATTGCAGATGATAATGCGAATTATGTCGAGGTCAATAAAGCGGCTTGTGAATTACTTGGCTATTCTAAAGAAGAGTTTAAAGGGAAATATGTTGCTGATATTACTCCTGGTTCAACGATTGACTCGGTTAAAGACCTTTGGGCTCAATTTCTTCAGAAGAAAGAGATGGAGGGGGAATTTCCGATGCTAACAAAGTCGGGAGAAATTAAAATTACTCACTTCAAAGCAGTTTCAAATTTTATCCCCGGCTATCATCTTTCAATTTTACGCGATATATCAGAGAGCAAACGAACTGAGTTCGAAAAAGAGGCAACACTAAAACTGTTGGCGGTATTAAATTCAGAATCTGATTTCAATAGAATGCTTGGTGAAGTTACTAAACTTATCGAAGAATGGTCGGGTGCTGAAATTATTGCAGTACGGCAAAGTATGTTCGATGAAGATCACTTTATAGGAAATCATAATTCATTAAAAAAACATTTTGATGGGGATAATGTTTCTTGTGTACACAAGAGAGTTGAACCAAACGAGACTCATCTTGAAGTAAATCCTGAGGTTAAGACTTCGTGCATATGTGGTGCTGTGCTGAATAATCGATTTGATGTTAATACAAGTTTCTTTACTGAGTATGGGAGTTTCATTACTAATAATTCTTCAAAAGAAATAAAAGATTTTGCAGACTATTTAAATGTGTCATTCAACGAAACTTGTTTTGCACTAGGGTTTGAATCAATTTTGCTAATTCCGCTTCGGTCAGGCAAACATATTTTGGGTTTACTTCAAATAATGGATTCTAAACCCGGTAAATTTTCACCTGAGAAAGTATCATTGTTTGAACGAGTAGCTGCAAACCTTTCAATTGCAATTGCACATCGCAAGGGACAAGAAAAGCTTAGAGCAAGTGAAATTCAACATCGGCTTCTTTTCGAGACTATGGCTCAAGGGGTGGTTTTTTCTAATAGTGATGGTATAGTGGTCTCTACAAATATTGCTGCATCTAAAATTTTGGGGATTTCTCAAAAGGAACTGATTGGAAGTGAGGTTTTTTCTGAGACGTGGAATGTTCTGAAAGAAGATAATTCAATCTTTTCAAAAGAAGAATATCCCGTCAATCTTGCTTTAGAGACAAGTGCAGTAATCAGAGATGTTCTTGTTGGATTTTACAATCCAATTCTGAAAGCGAGGAGGTGGCTTAAAGTAAATTCTATTCCACAATTTCAGTATGGAGAAAGTAAACCTTTCCAAGTTTATACTACTCTTGAGGATATAACAGAGCAGAAAAAAAGTAAGGATGAATTAACTGGTTCCCTTAAAGAAAAAGAGACACTACTAAAGGAAATCCATCATCGCGTAAAAAATAATTTACAGATTATCTCAAGTTTGTTGAATCTTCAAAGCTCATACATTAAGGACAGTGCAGCTCTCGAAGTGATGCGCGAAAGTCAAAACCGAGTTCGCTCTATGGCGCTTATACATGAAAAACTTTATCGCTCCGATGATTTTTCAAAAGTTGATTTTAGCCAGTTTTTAAGTGATTTGATCAACATTCTACAAAGTTCTTACTACGATATTGCAAGGGGAGTCTCAATCGAGTTGAAACTTGAACAAGTAGCATTACCGATAGACACTGCAATACCTTTAGGACTTTTAGTAAATGAAGTAATGTCAAATTCCTTCAAGCATGCATTTCCAGAAAAAAATGGTGGTAAGGTAACTGTCTCGATGGCTCTTAATAGGGGGAATCTTAATCTCTCAATAAAAGATAACGGAATCGGCTTACCTGAAGGATTTGAAATCGAAAAACTAAATAGCTTAGGATTTAAACTGATTCAATCTCTCGTCTCTCAAATTGATGCATCTTTAGAAGTTAAAAGTGCAGGCGGTACTGAAATCTTAATTAAACTTAAAATGATAAAATAATTATTGTAATAAATCTTAAATAGGACGTGATATGCCATCTAAAAATGTACAAGCGTCAAAAATTAGAACTTATAAATTTTGGCTGTTGGCACTTTGGTTGTTAATAGTAGCAATTTCATTTGGTATAAACGATTATCAAATAAATGAAAATGCTTTATCTGAGGCACATTTAACCGCAAATGTTCATTATCAAAAAGATTTATTATATAGAAAGTGGAGTTCTGTTAGGGGAGGAGTTTATGCTCCGGTTGACTCAAACACTCAACCAAATCCATACTTAAACTATATTCAGAATCGCGATGTTGAAATTAATGGGAAACCATTTACTCTTGTTAATCCGGCATATATGACCAGACAAGTTTATGAATTAGCAAAGCAGTCCGGTATCATTAGTAGTAGATTGTTGAGTGATAGAGCATTAAATCCACAAAACCAGGCGATAGGATGGGAGTTATCTTCAATTAAAGAATTAAAAAACGGAGTTGACCATAGAGATACCCTTGTGGAAATTGATGGAAATCCGCACCTAAAAGTATTACGTCCGTTCTTTACCGAAAAAAGTTGTTTAAAATGCCACCAACATCAAGGTTATAAAGAAGGGGATTTAAGAGGTGCTATTCTAATAAGTGTACCAATGAAAGACATCAACGAACGTTATGCTGCTCAAGAAACTAAAATGATACTTGCCTTAAGTGGAATTTTTTTACTTGGGTTTATACTAATTTATACCGGTGGGAGTAAGATAGAAAAAGACTTTATTAAGATTGCAACTGCAGAAAAATCATTAACCGAGAGTGAACAGAAAATCCAGACTTATGTTAAGAATGCACCCAATCTTATTCTCCTGATAGATGAAAAAGGTATTATCCAATTTACTAATCGCACTGATGACGGTTCTGATCCTAATAATCGAATTGGTAAGAGTGTAACTGAATTTATAACAAAAGAAGTCGGGGATAGTTTTGTTAATGCTTTGGCTAACCCTGACGAAATTGATTTTAATAAGTTATATGAGTATCAGAGTAATAAAGATAATAACACTATTTGGTATGAGAATCGAATTGCACCAATAAGAAGTGGCGGTAAAATTACCGGATTCATAATAATTGCCTCAGATATCACCGAACGAAAACTCCTTGATGATAAGTTGAAAAATTCTTTAGCGGAAAAAGAAGTGCTTTTAAAAGAAGTTCATCATCGAGTAAAAAATAATCTTCAGATTATAACAAGTTTGCTGAACCTTCAGTCTGCATTGATAAAAGATGATAAAATGGTTGAGGTTTTTAAGGACAGCCAAAACCGAATAAAATCAATGGCGTTAATACATGAGTTGATGTATCAGTCCGGAAATTTCTCACATATTGATACAAAACATTATTTAAGTCATCTGGTTTCATATTTATATCGCTCGTATTGTGCAGATGGAGAACGTATCAAAATTGTGTATGACATTGAAGAAGTTTCACTCGGGATGGATATTATGATTCCTTGTGGAATTATAGTGACCGAATTAGTAACTAATTCCTTAAAATATGGTTTCCCTGATAATCGAGATGGTGAATTGAAAATTTCTTTGCATGTATTAGATTCAAATAGAATTTCTTTAGTAGTTGCCGATAACGGAATTGGAGTAACAGATTCTCAAGCATTTACTAGTAAAAAAACGTTAGGTTTACAATTAGTTGAGACTTTAACAGGTCAATTAGACGGAGAATTAAGTCATCAAAATTCAAAAGAAGGTTTATCGTTCCGAATAGTTTTTCGAAAGGGGTAGTGTTTTTTTTGATGTGAGAGGTATGTAATTATTTTAAGTATGGTGCTGAAAATTAGGTAGGTTGATTATGAAAAAATTAAGTCTTCTACTGAAAATACTCTTTTCGAAAGAGTCATTAAGGGTTTTTCGAAAAGCGTGGGGTGTATTGTTCAGCGGTATTGTTGTTACCATAATTTTAACTTTTTTTGCAATCTCAAGTGTGAATGATTATCTGGAAGAATCATTTGCTCTTGAAGCAGATGAAATTAGAACCCGAATTACTTTTAGATTAAAGGCTCATTCCCAAGTATTGAAAAACGGGGCAGCTTTTTTTGAGTCCTCAGATTCTATTACTCGGCAAGAATGGAAATTGTTTATAGAGCGATCGCAGATTGATCAAGATTTGCCGGGAATACAGGGTATCGGTTATTCAATGATTGTTCATAAAAATGAATTACACAAACATATCGATAAAGTCAGGAGTGAGGGATTTTCAAACTATACTATTCGTCCTGAAGGTAAACGCGACATTTACTCAACAATTATATATTTAGAACCATTTGATTGGCGCAATCAAAGGGCTTTTGGTTATGATATGTTTAGTGAGCCGATTCGACAAAAAGCTATGATCTTTGCGAGAGATAATGGTTCACCTGCATTATCGGGCAAAGTTATTCTTGTTCAAGAAACCGAAGAAGATATTCAAACCGGCACTTTAATGTACGTCCCCGTGTACGAAAATCCGCTGGAAGTTAAAACAATCGAAGAGAGAAGAAATAGCATTAAGGGTTGGGTTTATAGCCCTTATAGAATGATTGATTTAATGGAAGGGATATTAGGTAAATCATTTATTGAAGATGATATTGAACTTGAAGTATTTGACGGCAATAGTACAGATTATAATAATTTACTTTATTCTTCAATTACCGATGAAGTTAAAAAGACAGTTTTTCACAAAGAACATACAAAGACTATAACACATCAAATTTATGGAAGTGTGTGGACTCTTAAGTTCACTAAGAATGCATCTCCGCTTAATAGTGAACATTCAGGTAATATTTACTTCATTCTTCTGGTAGGCTTAGTAACAAACATCCTTGTGTTTGCCCTCTACTTTGTTATGATTAGCAATCGGTTAAAAGCAAAAGAACTATCAGAACTAACAGAAAGTTTATCAGTAAGTGAAGAAAAGTATAGAAAGTTTGTCGAAAATGCATTAGTCGGTGTATTTAGAACTACTACATCAGGTGATATTCTTTTCACAAACGATGCACTCATAAGAATGTTTGAATACGAAACCCAAGATGAATTCTTGAGAGAAAAAGCCGTTTTCTATTATAAGAATCCTGAAAGACGGAAGGATTTTGTTAATCAACTAAAACAATATGGTAAAGTAACCGGATTTGAAGCAGAGTTTGTAACCAAGTATGGGAAAGTAGTCTCATTAATGTTGAATTGTGTTTTAACTGATAATCAAATTGATGGTACAATAATCGATATTACTGATAGGATAAATGCTCAAAGAGAACTCGAATTAAAATCTGATGAACTCCAAAAAACTATTTCAGAAAAAGATAAATTCTTCTCGATAATTGCGCATGATTTGAAAAGTCCGTTTCAAGGTTTCATCGGTATTACGCAGATGATGGCTGAAAACACAAATGATTTTTCAATTAGTGAACTTTCGATGTTTAGTCAAGAAATGAATAAGCGAGCAAAGAATCTCCTTAAATTTTTAAAAAACTTATTGGATTGGGCACGTGTTCAACAAGGAGTAATTCAATTCGAAAAAGAAAATATTCTTGTAAAGGAGTTAGTCCTCTCTGACATAGAGACAGTTAAACCAATGGCGCTGAATAAGGAGATTACAATTGAGTATAATATTGTTGAGACTCACTCAATTATTGCAGATGCAAATAGTCTTCATTCTGTAATTCAAAATTTACTCTCTAATGCAATTAAGTTTTCGCACAGAGGAGGAAAAATTGATATTGTTTCCCAAATCTCTAACAAAAATCTAATTGAAATTTTAATTAAAGATTATGGTGTTGGGATGAATGAAGAAACATTGAGCAAACTATTTAAGATTGAAGAGAGAGTTGGCGAAATCGGTACAGAAGGAGAAGAGAGTACAGGATTAGGTTTGTTGCTATGTAAAGAATTCGTTGAAAAAAACGGGGGCACAATTAGTGTTCAAAGCGAAATTGACAAAGGGTCAACATTTACAATAAAGTTACCGTCGGCAAAATGAATTTAGGTTGAAATGAATTTTCTAGAATTTAATAAATATCGAGTAACTGAAAGCGAAAAACCGGAGTTAGAAAAATTCTTTCGGCAATTAAATGCAAGTAGGAGTGTTCTTGCTACAGGTTTAGTAATTCCATTTTTTGTTTTCCTAACAATTATTGTCTTTGTTTTTGTTGAAGCAGACTCTGATAAATTGCTATTATGGAAAAATGGAATTTTATTCACTCACATTTTTTCAGCCATCTACTTTTCTACCCTTTTTATAATCTTCATGTTATACAGAAAAGGAAAAATTCAATCAGATAAGATGATTGATATTTTCGTCTCATCCCTTTTCATTATTGTTCCAATGATTGGGGTGGCTCTTTCTGCATTTGATCAGTTAATTACAACTTCAATTATTCCATTTTTTATAAGTTGTACAATCATCCCGCTAATATTTTTACATCAGCCTCTTAAAACAACTTTTTTCTATATCATTATCTTTTTAGTTTTTGTTGTTGCTCAGTCTGAGTTTCAAAAGGATGAATACATACTTACATCAAATTTTATTAATGGATTAACCGCAATAGTAATCAGCATATTTGTATCTTCGATTATTTGGCGACTCAATCTAAATCAGTTCAGAAAAGACAGAGTGATTTCTAACCAACAAAAATTGTTGCACGAAAAAAATCAAGAACTAAAACTTTATGCCGAAGAGTTGAAGACCAATCTTCAAACACGCGATAAGTTTTTCTCAATAATTTCTCACGATTTGAGAAGCCCTTTTCAAGGTTTTCTCGGACTAACTTCGAACTTAGCCCATTATTATCAAAGCTTTTCTGAAGAAGAAATAACCACTATATCAGCCGAACTAAATAAAGAAGCTAATAATCTTTATAAACTTATTTCTAATTTACTCGAATGGGCAAGAATGCAACAAGGTGCAGTTACATTTAATCCGGAAGAGTTTAATTTATGTAAACTGATTGATTCAAATGTCGAAATGTTCCTTAGAGGTGCTAATAACAAGGAGATATCATTAAAGAATTTGTGTGATAAGGAAATCTCGGTTTTTGCAGATTTGAAAATGATTGATTCCGTAATAAGAAATTTGATATCGAATGCAATAAAATTTACAAATCGTGGCGGAACAATAACAATTATTGTAAACAAAATAGAAGATAAATATGTTCAGGTTTCTGTTGTTGATAATGGAATCGGAATAAGTAAAGAAAATATTGAAAAATTGTTTCGTATTGATGTTAAGGTTAGAGAGACGGGAACTGAAGGGGAATCAAGTACAGGATTGGGTTTACTTCTCTGCAAAGAGTTTGTCGAGAAAAATAACGGCAAAATCACAGTTGAAAGTGAAGAAGGTAAAGGAAGTAAATTTTCTTTCACTTTACCGGTTGTTAGTTTGTAATTTTGATGTGAATTTAGTCCGTTTGTGAATACTCCTAAACACAAAGACCACAAAGGAAAAACACACAAAGTTAACAAAGTTCACAGAGTTAGTATAAAAATATAAAGTTTAATTAAAATAGAGTTCCAGATGAGTAAAGATGAAATTCAAAATTCACCGAAAGCAAACATATTAATAGTTGATGATGAACTCATTGTTGCAATGGATATTAAGCAATCTCTTCAATTTGCGGGATATCACGTTCCGGCAATTGCAGTCTCAGCACAAGAAGCATTGCAAAAAGTTAAAGAAGTTCAACCCGATTTAATTTTGATGGACATCATCTTAAAAGGTCCCATCGACGGAATCGATACTGCCAAAACTATCATTGAAACTCACAATCTCCCCATAGTTTTTATATCTGCTTCCTCCGATAAACCAACGTTTGAAAGAGCTAAGTTAGTAGGACATTATGGTTACTTAATTAAACCCATCGAACATCGGGATTTAATAAATAGCATTGAAATAGCTCTATACAAACATCAGATGGAAGAAAAGCTCCGTATCAGCGAAATGAATTATAGGCAACTATTCAATAATGCCCCAATTCCCTTCCAATCAGCTGACGAAAATGGAATTCTGATAAACATAAATTTTGCTTGGGAAAGATTACTCGGTTACAATAAAGAAGATGTTATCGGTACTTCTATAGCAGAATATATGACACATGAATCGAAAGAGAAATTCCCTGAAATATTTCAGAAATTCAGAGAGTCCGGCATTCTTACCGGTCAAGAATGTGAAATGATAACTAAATCCGGAACCATTTTATCAATAGTTGCTGACGGAAATGTTATTTACGATGATGACGGAAATTTTTTACAAACACAATGTACAATTACAAACGTAACTGAACAAAGAGCTGCTCAAAAATTAATTCAGCTTGCTGAGTCACGATATAAAGCAATGATTGGAAGCTCTATTGACGGATTTGCTGTAATTGATACAACCGGAAAATTCGTTGAAGTCAATGAATCATACAGCAGAATAATAGGTTACTCAGTCGAAGAAATGTCTGAAAAATATATCAATGATATTGAGTTTATTGAAAGCCCTGAAGAGACTCAGCAAAGAATAGAGAGAATTATCTCTCAAGGTCATGAACGATTTGAATCCAAGCACATTTCTAAAGGCGGAAATATTTTAGATATCGAAGCAAGTGTAATCTTTTCCAAAGAACATGGTCAATTTTTATGTTTCTTCCAAGATATCACTGATAAGAAAAAATCTGCAGAAACTACACTAACTACTCTTGAGAGACTCTTTGCCCTTACAACAAGCATTGAACAAGGAATTCTTTATGAAAATGAGGGGAGGCAAATTGAATTTGCTAACATGACTTTTTGTAATTATTTCGGAATACCATCACCCGAAATGCTATTAGGAGTTGATTGTGATGCTGCAGCTGAGATGAGTAAAATTATTTTTGAAGACCCGGATGAATTTATAAAAGTAATCAAAAAAACAATCAAAGCACAAAAAACGGTTCTGAATCATGAATTATATTTAGTCGATGGAAGGGTTTTCGAAAGAGATTATATCCCTGTTAAGCGAGACGGAAAGAAAACCGGAAACTATTGGGTTTACAGAGATATTACAAAACGTAAACAAAATGAAGCTGAACTTGCTCAAGCTGAGGAACTCCTCCGTTATGCAAATGAAGCAAGTACAGACGGAATTTGGGACTGGAATCTTGCAACGGGTAATCTCTACTGGAATAAACGTATTTATGAAATGATTGGATATGAGGAGAATGAATTCCCTCCATCATTTGAAGCGTGGTTAAGTTTTATTCATCCTGAAGATAGAGAAGTTGCATGGAGTTCAATTCAACAGCAAATAAAAGAGAGGGGGAGATTTTCTCAAGAATTCAGATTTAGATGTAAAGACGGTTCATACATTTGGATGATTGGTAAGGGGAAAGCGGTTGAGCTGAACGAAGATGGCTCAGCACGAAGAATGGTTGGAACTCATACCGATGTTACTAAAAGAAAAACGGCAGAGTTGAAACTTGCTGAACGAGAAGAACATTATCGAACAATTACAGAATACTCCTTTGATTTGATTACTCTGATCAACTCGGATGGTATATATGAGTTTTGTAATAATGCATATAAATCGATTTTAGGCTACGAGCCGGAGGAATTAATCGGTACTTATAGTTTTGATTTGGTGCATCCCGATGAAAGAGGACCGGCTCAAGAAAATTGGATAAAGTTATTAGAAAACAAATCTTCAGAAGAAATAGTACTTAGTTTAATTTCTAAAAATGGTGAAATACATAAAATCTATCATCGTGTAAAAACTATCACAACAGAAAATAATGAGATAAAAGTATTTATTGTTGCTCAAGATATTACCGCAAAATCAAGATTAGAGGAACTTCGAAAAGAAAAAGATGAACTTCTTCACAAATTAGCTGAGAATGTACCCGGTGTAATTTATCAGTTTAAAGTAACCGGTGACGGTAAAATGTCATTCCCGTTTGCTACTGATGCAATTTATGATGTGTACGAAGTTTTTCCGGATCAGATAAATGAAGATTCATCAATAATACTAAATATTCTCCATCCGGAGGATTTGGAACGGGTAATGCAATCAATAGCAGATTCAAGCTTAAATTTAACAATTTGGGAATGTAACTATCGTGTAATATTACCGACAAAAGGAGTGCGATGGCTCTATGGAATTGCAAAACCTCAGAGATTAGAAGACGGAGGAACTCTCTGGCATGGATTCATTACTGATGTTACTGAGCGGATAAACTTCGAAAACGAATTAAACAGTCATTTAGTTCGAAATCAAATCTTTATGGAAAAAGCTTTAGACGGAATTTTAATTTTCAATCAGCAACATGAGATTATCGAAGTTAATCAACGGTATGTCGAGATGAGCGGCTATTCCAAAAGTGAACTATTGAAAATGCATACTTGGGACTTTGTAGTTGAAATGAGTGAGGAGGAAATACGCAAAGGATTTGAGCGATTTGAAGAAATCAATCTCAAATTTGAATCAACTCATAGAAAAAAAGACGGCTCATTAATGAATGTTGAAGTTTCAGCAACCGGAGCCATAATAAATGACGAAGCATTTATGTTTACAATTGTTCGTGATATTACTGAGAAAATTCAATCAGAAAAACTTCTTAAAGAAAGTAGCGAAAGACTTGAAGCCTTCTTTAAGCAATCGATTGATGGTTTCTTCTTTATGATGCTGGATGAACCAGTTGAATGGAATGACTCAGTCGACAAAGAAGCCGTACTCGATTATGTTTTTGCTCACCAGAAAATAACCAAAATTAACCAAGCTATGCTCGATCAATACGGAGCAGTTGAAGAAGATTTCTTGACCTTAACACCAAATGATTTCTTCGCTCATGATGTTCAACACGGCCGAGAAGTTTGGCGAGAATTTTTTGACAAGGGAAAACTGCACATCGACACACGAGAAAAAAGATTTGACGGCTCTGATATGATTGTTGAAGGTGATTATATATGCCTATACGATGAGAAAGAAAGAATTATAGGGCACTTTGGTGTTCAGCGAGATGTTACTAAAGAAAGAATTAACACACAACAATTAAAGCAGAGTGAATTGATGTTGAGCGAGTCTCAAAAAGCAGCCCGAATAGGTTATTATGATTTTGATATAAGAAGAAACACGTGGACAAGTTCAGATATGTTAAATCAAATTTTCGGAATTGATGAAAGCTATCAAAAGAGTGTGGAGAGTTGGTATTCATTAATACATCCTCAAGATCTGAACATAATGTCAACCTATTTGCCTGAAATTTTCAAAAGACAAAAAACTGAATTCAATAAGGAATATAGAATTATCAGAAAAAATGATAACTCAATTCGATGGGTTCACGGTTTGGGGACTTTAGAGTATGATGCTGATAAAAATCCGGTGCGTATGACAGGTGCGATACAAGATATTACCGAACGTAAAGAAATAGAGACAGAAATTGTTAGTAAAAACGAAAGATTGAGCGCCCTTCTTGCAATCTCTGAGAAAGTATCTAAAACACTTGATGTACAGACAATTCTACAAAATACTGCTGATAGTATTGCATCATTAAATGATTTTACTACTTCTGCAATTTATCAGTTGAAGGGGAAAAATATAGTCTTAAAAGCAACAACACCCCCTTTACCTAAAAATCTTCCTGAATTTCTTTTAAATGCTGAACTTGATAAGCATCCTCATATTAAACGGGCAATGTTTAGAGGTGAACCGGTGATTATCAGAGACTCTGAATTTGAGGACTTAACAGAAGAAGAAGCAAGAATTTGTAAAGAAAGGGAACTTCGCACAATTCTATATCTGCCGCTACAAACTTCTGAAGGAATTCTTGGAGTTCTGATTGCAGGGTCTGCAAAACAGATTGAAATAAGTAATGATAACGTTGAAATATGTGAAACAATTGCGAACTTCGCTGCTGTTGCTCTCGAGAAAGCTCGGCTTTATGAATTCTCCCAAAAGAATATTGCGGAATTAGAGCATCAAATATCAGAAACTAAGAGAGTTGAGGCTGAACTAAGAGAGCGCGAATCTTTATTAAGAACTTTGGTTGATACTGCTCCGTTTGAAATTTGGGTAAGAGATATGAGGGGAGTTTGCATTCTTGAAAACGAAGCTTTAGTTGATCATTGGGGAAGCCTAGTTGGTAAAACTCCACAAGATTCTATTGTATCGGCCGACCAATTAAATCTTTGGTTAAGTAATAATGAACGAGCAATGCGGGGTGAAATTGTAAATGAAGAAGTTATTTATAGTATAAATAATAAGCCGAGATATTTTCAGAGCATCGTCTCACCGATTAAAGATGGGAAGAAAATTATCGGAATTACGGGATTTAATATAGACCTAACCGAGCAAAAAATTGCCGAAGAAGCAATAAGAAAGAGCGAAGAAAGATATCGAACTCTTGCGGCAGACTTGCCTGTTTATGTCTCAACATTTGCTCCTGATTACACTCTAACATTTGTAAATAATGCTCTGGCTGATATAACCGGTAGAACACCTCAAGAATTAATTGGATTAAAATTCACGGACTTCATTCCCAAAGAACATGTGGAAATTCTAAAGAATGAATTTCAAAAAATAAATTTTGAAAACCCTATTTCCACTTATGAGCAATTCTATTTAGCCCCCGACGGTAAAGAATATTGGCAGGAGTGGACAAACAGAGCTTTCTTTAATCATGAGGGAAATATAATTTCTTATCAATCTGTTGGGAGAGATATTACAGAAAGAAAGAATGCCGAAAAACTTCTTCAACAAATCAAACAGAATTATGAGACATTCTACAACACGATTGATGAATTCTTATTTGTTCTTGATGAAGCGGGGAATATTATTAATGTTAATCAATCTGTTTATAACCGATTAGGATACAGCAGTGAAGAGCTTTTGGGCCTATCTGTTTTAATGGTTCATCCGGAAAATCGAAGAGACGAAGCCCAAATGATTGTTGGGGAAATGCTTCAAGGGAAAAGAGAGTTTTGTCCTATTCCGCTAATCACAAAATCCGGTTATGAAATTCCGGTAGAAACGCGAATTACTCACGGTGAGTGGAACGGTAAACCGGCATTATTTGGTGTAAGCAAAGATATTTCACAATTAAGATATTCCGAAGAGAAATTCTCAAAAGTATTTTACCTAAATCCATTCCCCGCCGGCTTAAGCGAATTAGAAACCGGAAAGTATATTGAGCTTAACGAAGCATTTTACAAATTCTTTGGTTATACACCGGAAGAAGCATTAGGAAAAAATCCGATGGAACTTGGATTATTTTCGGAAGAATCGAGGAATAAACTTCTTGAAAAAGTTGACCGGGATGGTCGAGTAATAAATGCTGAAACTATTTTATTCACAAAATCGGGTGAAGCCAAGAATGTTCTTATCTCGGGAGAAATAATTCTTCTTCAAGATAAAAAAGTAAGATATACAATTGTTCAGGACATTACAGAACTAAAAGCTGCCGAATCTGAACTTGTAAATCAATTTGAGGAGTTAAATCGGTTTAACAAACTAATGGTGGGTAGAGAGAACAAAATGCTTGAACTTAAACAAGAAATTAATGAGCTCCTTATTAAACATGGAGCAAAACCGAAATATCAAATAGACGATGTTAACTAAATCAAAGTTTTTGCGAAAATAGTAGTACTATATAAAAAAATTAGAAATCGAGCTTATTATGTCTAAAAAAAATGTGACAGGGGAGTATTCAGACTCTTTTGGTTTGAAATCCTTAAGTTCTTTAATTGAGAATATTTCAGATGTAATATTTTTACTTGACGATACAGGTGTAATCAAGTTTGTAAATCCTTCAGTTACTCAAGTACTCGGGTATAAAGTTGAAGAGTGTATCGGTAAAAACATTTTCGGATTTGTACACGAAGAAGATTTAAAGGAAGTTCAGAAATTATTCTTAGAGATACTTTCTCCGAAAATTAAAAGAAGAAGTTTTGAATATCGCTTAATCGATATTAATGGACATGATAAGACAGTTTTTGGAAAGTTGACAGATGCATTGCAAAATTCTAATCTTAGAGGGATATTATTAACCATTCAAGATATTACCGACAGAGTTTTAAAGGAAGGGGAAATTCTTAAAAGAGATATTTTATTAAATCATGCTGAAAAAATTTCGCAAGTCGGAGGTTGGGTGTATGATGTCAGTACAGACAAAATTACATGGACCGAAGAAACCTATCGAATTCACGAGATTGAACCATTTTCAATTCCGAATGAGTCCGATCAACTTATCGAAGCAAGTCTGCCTTGCTATTATGAGAAAGACCGAGAAATAATTTTCGAAGCTTTTCAAAAATGTATAAATGAAGGTATCCCATACGATTTAGAATTCCCATTCATTACAAAAAGGGGAAATAATTTATGGGTTAGAACGATGGCGAAACCGATTTTCGAAAAAAACAAAGTCGTGAAAATCTATGGAAATATTGCTGATATCTCAGAAAAGAAAAGAATTACACTTCTTGATGCCGCAAGAATTAGACTTGTAGAATACTCCTACAAATCGGACCTAGACGCATTCATGCAAAAGTTTCTTGATGAAGCTGAGGTACTAACTAATAGTAAAATCGGTTTCTATCACTTTGTTGAAGCAGACCAAGAAACCCTCTTGCTGCAGATGTGGTCAACAAATACGGTCAAAACAATGTGTACTGCCGAAGGAAAAGGTTCACATTATAATATAAGCCAAGCCGGAGTTTGGGTTGACTGTGTTAAAGCAAGGCAACCGATTATTCATAATGATTATGCAAACCTTCCACACAGAAAAGGTTTACCTGAAGGGCATGCACCGGTAATTAGGGAGCTTGTTGTTCCTGTTTTTAGAAATGATAAAGTTATTTCAATTCTTGGTGTAGGTAATAAAGAAACTGATTACGATGAACATGATATCGAACTCGTCTCCCGATTAGCCGATTTTGCGACTGACATTACAGAGCGTAAACGGGCAGAAAACTCTTTAATCGAATCAGAACAGAAACTTCTTACGGTCCTTAACAGTAACCAGGATCGAATTTGGGCAATTGATAAAAACTATAACCTCCTTTATGGAAACGAGACATATACTAATTATATATTTATCCAGACCGGTGAATATCCGGCAAAAGGAGATTCTATTTTCAAAAATACTCCTTTCCCGAATTTTATTTCAGAATGGGAAAGATATTTCAAGCGTGCATTAAATGGTGAAATATTCAAAATTGAAAAAAGTTATAATCTCAGAGAAGAAGACTTTTTTGTTGAATACGGCTTTAATCCGGTAAAGGGATTAACCGGTGAATATGAAAGTATTGTAGTTTATGCTCGTGATATTACAGATAGAAAAAATTATGAAAAAGGACTCCAACTTTTTAATGAAGAACAGAAAAAAATTAATGAAGAACTACGTAAAAAGAATGCAGAGTTAAGAATTGCGCGTAAAGCTACTTTAAACATTATCGATGATTTATCGAACGAAATTGAAGATCATAAAAGAACACTAGCTGACCTTAATGAGAGTAACTTTAGATACAACGAACTTGCATTAAGAAGCCGTACCGTAACATGGGGAGTTGATTTAAATGGATTATACACTTTTGTTAGTAGTGTGTGTGAGGCAGTTTATGGTTACACCCAAGATGAAATAATAAATAAACTCCATTACTTTGACCTTCACCCAGAAGAGGGGAAGCAAGAATTTATCGAAAATACGATGAAGTTCATCAAAGCCGGTGAGCAGTTTACTAATTATGAAAATAAAATTCAGACTAAAGGGGGAGAGGTAATCTGGGTACTTACTAACGGATTTCCAATCTATGATGACGAAGGCATATTAATTGGACTTCAAGGAACCGATGTTGACATTACCGAATGGAAAAAGACTAAAGAGGAATTATTTGAAACTAAATCCGAATATCAAAATTTTGTTGAACGAAGTAATGAAGGTATTTATTTTATAGAGTATAATCCACCTATCGATACAACGCTCCCGGTCGAAGAACAAATTGAATTAATAATTAAAAAAGGTGTGATACGCGAATGTAATCTTGCACAGGCAAAAATGTATGGTTACAAAACTCACGAAGAGTTGATTGGAAAATCTTTATTTGAACTTTACGGAAATGAAATTAGTGAGGTTAATTATAACACTACAAAAGAATTTATAAGTAAACATTACCAAATTGATAATGAAGAAACAATCGAGTTTGATAATGAAGGGAATGTAAAATACTTTCTAAATAGTGTTTTAGGTGTAGTTAAAGGTAAGTACCTTACCGGAAATTGGGGAACACAAAGAGATAACACCCAACGAAAAACAGCTGAAATTGCTCTTCAACATAGTGAACAACGTTATAAAACACTCTTTGAAGAACACTCCGCAGTAAAATTATTTATTGATACTGAAACCGGAAAAATCTTAGATGCAAATCAGGCTGCGAGTGAATTTTATGGTTGGACTCGCGAACAACTTAAATCTATGAAACTTTCTGATATAAATCCACTACCTCAGGAACAAATTAGAGACGCTGTAAATGAAGTTCTCACAAAAAGGCGTGTTCGTTTTGAGTTTGCACATAAACTGGCTGATGGAACACTCAGAGACGTAGAAGTATTCAGCAGTAGAATTGACATAGATGGTAAAGCGCATCTCCACTCTATTATTCATGACATCACAGAGAGAAAAAAAGCAGAAACATTGATGCGTGAGAGTGAAGAAAAATATAGAAAACTTGTTGAGGATTCACCCGATGCGATAGCAATTTATGCAAAAGGGAAGATAGTATTTCTTAATAATGCGACTCTTAAATTAATGCAAGTCTCTAAACCGGAAGATTTGCTTGGGCAGTCGGTAATTCAGTATGTTCATCCGGATTCACTCGAAATGGTTAAAGTACGAATTCAAAAAACTCAGAACGAAAAAGTTACACTCCCAATTGCTGAGGAAAAATTCATTTTATCGAACGGACAAGTTGTTGATGTAGAAGTTAAAGCAACTCCAATTACTTTCAATAATGAAGATGCGGTTCAATTAATTGTACGCGATATTTCCGAGAGAAAAAAAGCTGAAGAAAAAATTATTCAGCTATCAAGAGCGGTAGAGCAGAGTCCGGTTTCTATTGTTATTACTGATTTGAATGGGAATATCGAATATGCTAATAGCAGAACTTTTCAAGTTACTGGTTATTCCCCCGAAGAATTATTGGGTAAAAATCCAAGAATTTTTAGTTCGGGTGAACTGCCGAGTGATTCGTATAAAAAACTTTGGGAGACAATAAGTAGCGGACAAGAGTGGAAAGGGGAATTCCATAATAAAAAGAAGAATGGGGAGCTATTCTGGGAATTTACATCAATATCTCCCATCAAAGACGATAATGGAAATTTTTCACATTATCTTGCCGTAAAAGAAGATATAACTGAGCGGAAAAAATCAGAGCAGGCATTACGTGATAATGAAAGAAAGTATAGACAACTGATTAATAATCTTCATGCGGGTGTAGTTGTGCACGCTCCGGATACTTCAATAATTCTCTACAATCAAGAAGCTTGTGAGCTATTAGGCTTAACACCTGCACAAATGGAGGGGAGAAGCGCTTATCATCCGGAATGGCGTTTTGTGAATGAGGTTGGTGAACCGGTCTTAGTTGAAGATTTTCCGGTAAACAAGGTTATATCGACTAAGCAGCCCGTCAATTATAGTACCTTTGGAATAAATAATCCTTTAACACGTAACAGAGTTTGGGTTCAAATAAATGCATATCCGGAGTTTGATGATTTAAATGAACTAACACAAGTTGTAGTTACTTTTACTGATATTACTGCGCGAAAAAATTCAGAAGTTGAATTAATTGAAGCACGTGATGCAGCAGAGCGTGCAAATCGATTAAAGGATGCATTCATTGCGAATATGTCGCATGAAATCAGAACCCCATTAAATGGTATACTTGGAATGACAAGTATTATTAAAGAAACTTTTGAACGCTTTGCTTCTGAAGATGAAAAATCATATTTCACATCAATTGAAATATCTTCTAAAAGGTTAATGAAGACTGTCGAATTGATAATGAATTATTCACGCTTAGAGGTTGGTGATTATAATATTAATCCTGCTAACTATAATCTTACTGAAAGTATTAAAAATACGATTGATGAGTACTTACCGATTGCTTTAGAAAAACACATTACTTTAACATATAAATCGAGTATAGGCAACCTTGAAATTTTTGCAGATGAATATTCGGTTACAACATCGATAGTTAATATAATTGATAACGCAGTCAAATTTACGGAGCAAGGTTTTGTAAACGTAACTCTTTCTAAAAATGAAAAAAATGAAATAACTCTTGATATCGAAGATACAGGAGTCGGAATTTCTGAGGAGTATTTGCCTAACATTTTTCTTCCATACACACAGGAGGAATCCGGCTACAATCGTGCTTATGAAGGGGTTGGTTTAGGGCTTTCGTTAGTTAAAAAGTTTTTAGACTTGAATAAAATCAGAATTAAAATCGAATCAAAGAAAAACATCGGTTCAAAGTTCACTTTGATTTTCGATAAGAGTAGAGTAAAAGAGATTAAATCAACTTCTCCTGCAGCTCACATAGCCGGTGAAATTAAGAAAGTTGATTTTAGAAAAACTCTTGAATTAGTAAAATCATCAATTCTTATTGTTGAAGATGACGGTATAAATCAGCTATATCTGAAGTCAATTTTATCCCCAATATTTGATATTGATATTGCTTCAAGCGGAGCTAAAGCCTTAAAAGCATTTGAAGAAAATGATTATGATTTAATATTGATGGACATCTCATTGCGTGGCGGAATGAACGGACTTGAAGTTACCAAAATTATCAGAAGCGGAAATAAAAACCCGAAAATTCCGATTATTGCAGTTACAGGGCACGCATTCCCCGAAGACAGGCAGAAAACGAACGAATCAGGTTGTGATGATTATCTTTCAAAACCATTTGAAGCTTTCGAATTGTTGGAAAAAATTAATCAATATTTAGGTTGATATTTCATTAAGTTTGGCGAAATAAAATAATTAAATAAACTTCGAGTTCTAATCGATGCTCTTATATCGACGTAGGCTCTATCTCTTTTTTTGCGTCGGGCTGATAATTATCAGTGCGGCGGGGCTTTATCAAATTAATCAAAAAGCCGCACTCCCTTTTAGCCTAATCTCATCAGACGGTTATGTAATAATCCAAAATGAAAATATTCTTAATGGTAAAGGAGCAATAATTCTCAAGCTTAATCAGTTTAGAGTTACCACTATTGAAGATATTGAGTTTGTTTGTGATGGATTAAATATTGGAGAGGAGGCAAAGTTACTAATTTCTCAAAATGGTATTGAAGTTGAGAAAATTATCAGACTGGCAGCACATTATAGTTTTAACTATCAATTTATCCTACTTATAACTGCACTACTATTTCTCGTCTTTGCATTCATTGTTTTGTTTAAACCTTCATCTAATGATTATGCAGCACTAATCCTTCACTTTTTGATAATTTCAATTTTTGTTTTAATGACGACGACATGGGGGAAATATAATCTCGAACCTCAAGGGAGTGGTTCGCTTGTTAGGGGATTATTTCATTTCGCTTATTCCCTAATCCCGATTTTCTTCTTCCATTTTACGTTAATCTTTCCGGTAATAAAATGGAAACATTATAAATTTGTCCTTCTTCCATTATATACGTTGGCTGTTTTAATGGGCGTAGTCTTATCTTTTCTTTTCTTAGCGGCACAAAATGACATTTCGCTAAATTATTTCCGTCAATATATTTTTTTATTTGATGTATGTAGGAGTCTCTTCGCAGTAATTGTTTTGATAAGTATTTTTAATTTTCTCCATTCATTTTTTTAACTCAAAAAATGTAGTCGAACGGAAGAAACTTAAATTAATTATGATTGGAACCTTAATAGGACCACTTTCGTTCCTATTCTTATGGCTACTACCGCAGACTTTTACATCTCATCCGTTGGTCCCTGAAGAGTTCATTCTTTTAACATCAACCTCGATACCTATAACTTTTTCGCTTGCAATCAAAAAGTACCATGTCTTTGATATCGATTTAATTTTTAAGCGAACCACTATTTATTCGATAACACTCGTAATAACTCTCGGGTTTTACTTAATAATTGTAGGAATGACAGCTGTAATTCTTGGCAATATTAATAAAGATTCAACCAATTGGATTCCTGCTTTAGCGGCAATAATCACAGCTCTGATTTTTGAACCCCTCAGATTGAAATTGCAGCAAATTATTGACAAGTACTTCTACAGAGTAAAATACAACTATCAAAAAGTTGAAAAGAAATTTGTTCAGCAAATTAACACCCTATATAATGTAGATACTATAATCAATACTCTTTTAGATGAAGTCTCAAAAATTATGAGTCCGGAAAAAATAATTTACTGTAAGTGTAATAAAGCTGAAGGTATCACCGGAATTATAATGAATAATGTTACCGATGAAGATGAAGTAAGGTATATTTGTAAAACTCTTCATAGTAATAAAATTAATACTCCACAATTTGTAAGAGGTTGGGTTGAATCAGACAACGAATTTCTAACTTCAGACAAAGAATTATTTGACGTTATAGGAGTAAAACTCCTTTTCCCGATATTAAGTGTGAATGGCGAAATATTAGGTTTTCTAATAATTGGAAAGAAAAAGTCAGACCAAATTTATATTCGAGAAGATATCGATGTTATAAATGGTTTATTAAATCACTCAACTATCGTGATAGAAAAAATTGAGTTAATGAAAACCTTAATGCAATCAGAAGAAGAGACTAAAAAGCTTCTGGAGTTGAATGAATTAAAATCTTTGTTTGTCGCAACTGTTTCTCACGATTTAAAAACACCTTTAACTTCAATAAAAATGTTCACCGAGATATTGGAATCGTCTCCACAAATGGAACGGGAAAAGCAAGAAAAATATCTAAGCATTATTCATGGCGAAGCACAACGGCTTAATAGATTAATTGATAATGTGCTAAATACTGCGAAGATAGAGAAAGGAATTAAGGAATACCATCTCCATGAGACTGATTTAACAGAAGTCATTAAAGCTTCAATTGGCATTATGGAATACCAGCTTGAGATAAATGGATTCACGCTTCAAACTAATCTTTATAACGAGAGACTTATCGTAAATATTGATGCCGATGCAATACAGGATATGATTATAAATCTTATCTCAAACTCAATTAAGTATTCATCTGAAGTGAAGGAGATTAAAATTGAATCGGGATACTTCGGTGAAGAAAAAGTATTTCTTAAAATAATTGATAAAGGAATCGGAATACTTTCAGAGGATGTAGACAGATTACTTAAACCATTTGAAAAAACCGAGAAGAAACAATATTATAATCAAAGTACAGGATTAGGTTTAGCAATTGTAAAACATATAGTAGATGGGCACAATGCCAAAATTCTCTTTAAAAGTGAAGCAAATAAAGGAACAGAAGTAACAGTTATTTTTAATCGAGGCACAGATGAAAAAAGTATTAATAATTGAAGATGATGCTGCAATTAGAATTGCTCTCGAAGACTATTTATCATCGGAAAACTACAGTGTGGAGTCAATTGATAATGGGGCTTTTGGAGTTGAAAAAATAATTAGATACAAACCGGATTTAATTATTCTAGATTTAATGTTACCGGGAATGAACGGAATTGATATTTGTAAAGAAGTTAGAATTCGAAATATTAAAACTCCTATTATTATGTTGACCAGTAAGTCTGATGAAGCCGATAAAGTAATTGGTTTAGTACTCGGAGCTGACGATTATATAACAAAGCCTTTTAGTTTGAGAGAACTTTCGGCACGGATAAAAGCTGTACTTCGTAGAGCTACTGAGGTATCAACAAGTCCAACATTAATTTCCTTTGGAGATATAACCATTAATCCGGATAAGATGGAAGTGCTTAAGAAGAAAAAAGAAGTTCCAATTTCTGCAACGGAATTCAAACTTCTCATGTTCTTTATTAATCATGAAGGTGAAGTTATATCACGTGAAAAAGTATTGGATGAAGTTTGGGGATATGAATCATTTCCAAGTACACGAACCGTTGATAATTTTATTCTTTCGTTAAGAAAACTTATTGAAAAAGATCCCTCCACACCCAAACATATAGTAACCGTGCACAAAATCGGTTACAAGTTCAAAAAAGATTAGTGAACGCTAAATGACTTAACTTTTACAACTTCTTTACAAGTCCATGACAACTACCGAACTCAAAAGCCGCAAGTTTCTGACGGAAAAAATAATTAAAAGGTGGTGTCATGAATCGGTTAGATGCAAAAGTATTTCTCGCAATAATCGCTGCAATATTCTTCTTGCTGTCAGATGTCATATCTGCACAGAACGAATCAAGTAACTACATCGTAAAATTCGAATCAAAGAACCTTAGTGGTCCTCGACTTGGATTTTCATATATCCCCGGAAACGGAGAATTAGTTACAAAGCTTAAAGAAAAAAACTTTGGAGTAGTGTTAAGCCAATTTGGATGGCATTTCGAATACCAGATTGTCCCTGAGACTGAAGGTCCGTGTTTCGTAATTGAAGTGATTCCATTACTCGCCGGAGTTGAGTATAGTCAAATTCTTCCAACAATAACACTTGGGTTCGGCATCCGTTTTCCAAATGGAATTGAATTTGGTATGGGGCCAAATATAATGGCTACCGGAGATAAGGCTGTCTCTGCATTAATGCTCACAATGGGTAAGAACTTCAATTATGGTGGAGTCAGCATTCCGTTGAATCTTGCGGTCACAACAAATCCAAAGGGCTATAGGGTAAGTTTCATTTTCGGTTATGCAATTGAAAAATCAAAACAAAAATAATTATCAAAAGGAATATTAAAATGAAAACGCTATTATCAATATTGTTTTATCTGACAGTTGTCTCGTTTGCACAAATAGATACAATAACAATTTTACATGTAAATGATACACACTCATACCTTGCACCGATTGGTCCGCGAAACAGTGATTTATCCGGTACAAGAGGAGGTATTGCAAGAGCAGCATCAATTATCGGATTAACAAAGATGACTGAACAGAATGTATTAACACTTCATGGCGGGGATGTATTTGCCGGTGATATTTTCTTTAATCACTACTATGGTGTTGCAGAATTCAGATTAATGAATGCTCTTGGTTTTGATGCAATGGGAGTGGGGAATCATGAGTTTGATTTAACCTCAGAAAATCTTTTACTCTCCCTTGATTCATCATACTTAAGTTTTCCGTTAATATCATCAAATCTATATATGGATGAACTTCCGGCAATTAAAAATTATATTCAACCTTACACGATTAAAGAATTCGGAAATACAAAAATCGGAATTTTCGGATTAACAACACCCGAAGCGAATGTATTCTCGCTTCCTGCTCCGGTGGTTATTGACACAAACATCATCCCTATTACATTAAATATAATTGACTCTCTTATGTCTAAAGGATGTAATATGATAATATGCTTGTCTCATCTTGGAGTTTATTATGATCAGATGATTGCCCAGAATATCCCGTATATTGATTTAATAATCAGTTCTCACGATCACTATAAAACCGAAATCCCGATTGAGATTACCAATCCCCTCGGAAAAATTACACGAATTGTTCAGACAGATGGATTTTATAAGTCAATAGGAAAGATGAAGTTGATTTCCGATAACAATAGTATAAGTCTACTAGAATATCAGATAATTGATCTTGACGAGAACATTCCTGAAGAACCATCAGTAGCCGCAGTAGTAAATGATTTAATAGCCGGTATTGAATCGGTCTATGGAAATCTCTTTACACAAGCGTGCACATACTCAACCGACTATTTTGAAGAGGAAGCTGATTCTCTCATGTTCAGCGGGAAACATGACACGCCAATCGGTAATCTTATAACAGATGCTTTCAGATGGAAAACCGGTACTCAAGTTGCAATCCAGGTTGGTGGCTCAACTTCACAACCAATTTATGATGGGGTGATTGTTCCTGTTGATTTATTTAGAGTTTATGGTTATGGATTCAATACTGTAAACGGGCTAGGTTATCGTCTTGTAACATTCAATATTACAGGTGAAGCATTGTGGCAAGCATTCGAAATAGCACTATCTCAGATTGAGCTTAACGATGAGCTTTTCCCTCAAGTTTCCGGAATAGAATTTAATTATAATCCGAATAAAGAACCTTATTCAAGATTAATATCATTGACGATTAATGGAAATCCTATTGATTTATCAACATCCTATTCCGTTACAACAAATGAATTCTTGCATTACGCAATTTCCGAAGTGTTCGGTGTGCCGGTTCAAACTACCTATCAATATTCTGACTCCACGGAATTTCAAGTTCTTCTCGATTATGTGCTGACTCTTGGGGGTTCGATTTCTCCTTATAGAAGAGATAATATTGTTGCGGGTTCAAAAGATAAAGGTGAAGTGTTGCCAAAGGAATATCAACTTTTTCAGAACTACCCAAACCCATTCAATCCTTCTACAATTATTGAGTACTCGGTTGCTAAGCCTTCTATGGTTTCAATTACCGTGTTCGACATAACCGGCTCTGAAGTAGGTAAACTTGTTAATGAGTTTCATCATGCAGGGAGTTATAGCGTTAATTTTGATTTGAGCAAAATAGCCGGGAAAACAATCTCTTCTAATGTCTATTTTTACTCTATGAATTCAGGTGACTTTTCGCAGACGAAGAAAATGATTTTTCTGAAATGATAACTAAAGAGGTTATCCATCTATTAATATTTGTAAAATGGATAACCTCCTCTCTTAATGGAGGAAATGATGTTTGGTATTATTAAGTCAAAGAGATTAATGATGACTATTTTTTTAATCTTTCTTTGTCAACAAATTGTAAGCGCATCTGTTTATGAAATGCCCGACTCGTCTCGAAGTAGAGAACGAGATCGTACAACAAAAACAAGAATTCCTAAAGATGAACAAGTTGAAAAATATGTTAATCAGAGTGAGGCTGAAGATGTTAGTTGCTTTTCATCTTGTTTAACCGGAGCACTAAACTCTCTTTTTGATTTAATTCTTGAGTCTATTTTCACATCTTCAAGTGAGCGGGATACGGTTAAACAGAATTCAAATTCCGGGTTAGACAAAATAGACTTTGATACTCTTATTGTTGAAGAAAATGGGAACCAAATCGAGACTAGTTATGAACAACAAGTTCAAAAGAATAATCTACTGACCGACTATGAAGTCGTTTTGCCTGATATTCATGATGGACTATATTGGGGTGCTACCATCGGTGCTGCAGGTTTAGGCTTACAAGATAATCATGAATATCAAGCTTCCGGAATCAATCTAAAAATCAACGGAATTTATTTTCTCAATAATTTTGAGTTTTCACTTGGAATAGCTTATTCTGCAATTTCTTCAAAAGCAAAATATGATTACCTCACAACTACTGATTTTGCAAATGGTGATAGAGAGGAATTTTATGATTTGCTGAATACAACAAATGTAAGAATAACTTCTCCATATTTTGGAATTACTTATTATTTCGGTTCAAAAGATTTTTTGCAAAATCAATTATTAGTTGGTTTAGGTTTATATTTAGAGTATACTTTTATTACTGAATCGGCAGACGTTAAAAGAGAAGTATATTTCAATAATCAGTTTATAGAAAACCGAATATTTGAAGATAAAATTTCATTCTCCCAATTTAATCCGGCATTTGTTTTTCCGATTATTTTTAGACTCGGAATTGAAAAAGAAACTCATATAGTTATTCTTATGAAGTATAGTTCCCTCAGCAGAACGCCGAATTATCAACATTCTCTCCCGATTGATTGGGATAAGTTGGAAGGACTCTTTAGTCTTTCATTCGGCGTGAATTTAGCTTTGTAAAAGTTGAATTATTGAAAGAAATAGAAAATTCTCTATAAGCATTAATGATGGATGAGTTTTATTATTAAATAGTTCCAATAAAGTGTTAGTATTAAATCAAATTTAATTTAGGTTTAATCCCAAGACTAAAATATTTTTGATATGGTTAATTGAGCTTAAGTATTGTTGTTAGTTAAATTATCTCATTCAATATAATTATAAGAATATCGGTGAGTTATGAATACAAGAAAAAATTTAGTGAGCATACTTTTTAGCCTACTTTTCATTTATGGATGTAGTGATACACGAACTTTGCAAACTTTATATTTGGGAAATGCTGAGGTTTATTCGCCTATTACTCCTCCTCCTATTCATATAGGAGAAAAAGAAAATGTTGGTGACATTATTATCTCTCCATCTCTTAGTATGAATCAAAAAGATAAAGTTACTTTTAGAACTAGCAACGCATTCAAGGGGAGTTTGATTATTTCTGATAGTTCAATTGTTTCTGTTAATGATAAAAACTTTGAGTGGAATTTCCCGAGATATCAAATTGGAGTAGATGTCGATGCAATGTTATCGAGAAATATAGCTTTTTTTGTAGGAGGAACATATTCGAAGTATAAACAAATCAATTCACTTGGCTGGAATGTGGGATTTGGTTTGTTTTCGCAAAAATCCGAAATACATTCTCGTTTAGATGTCGGACTTCTTTTTCAAACTTATTTTTATGATGCAGAAACTATTGTCCATACACGCGAAGTTAATAGTCGTGGGTCAACTGTAAGAGAATATGATCTCTATTTTAAAGACCGTGGCGGTAAAACAAACTACAGTTTTTTCACTTCATTCACATTACACTCCTCCGGAAAAGATGATTTGTTTAACTACGGGCTCACATTCTCATACTTTACTCATGAGCTCCTCAGTTATGAGCCGGGGAGAACAACTTATGAAAGTGCAGTTTTTGTAATTGATTTTCAGAATATGGATAATAAGACCGATTTGAGACCTGAAGTTACTCCGGGATTTATTCTGCTTGCCCCAATTTTATCATTCAAGATTGCCGAGAATGCGAGAATGCACTTAATTCTTAATGCGATGAAAGAAATCCGAATGGAACAAACTTTTAGTCATTGGTTAATGCTACCTAAAATACAGTTCGACATAAGTTTCTAATCACTTTAGCAAAATCATTTTTTTTGTTGCTGACTGATTGTTAATCGATAGTCGATAAAAATAAATGCCGCTTGCAAGATTTGGGTGAGTATCATCACTATTAAACTTTCTTGAGTGAACCCCGTTATCCATTTCTTCATTTATTAGAGTGGTTATTTCATTCCCGAATAAATCAAATACTTTCAACGATACTAGTCCTTTGCTCGTTTGTTCCCAAAGTATATTTGTATCAGGATTAAATGGATTCGGATAATTCTGATATAGTCTAAAATCATAAGGAGTGATTGATGTTTCCTCTTCAATGCTTAAAATAGATTTAGTTGTTGCTTCAATTCCTAAGAAAAGATAAACAGCGGGAGCATTCCAATTGATTGCTATTTCATTTGATGCATAACTGCAAACATCATCAAGATAAGAGAGAGCAGGAAGATTTGATGGATAACCTGCACAATTATCCTGCTGACCCGGGTTTGGTCCACCAATTAATAATCCCGGAACCGGTTCTGTCAATCCATCAGCTTGCGAAACTCTATGATGTGGTTTCATTGCTCTTTTGCTCCCATATCCGGTTAGAAATGAATATCCCGTTCCATTTCTTCCCAACAAGTAATCTCCATTGGAAAGTGCCGCATTAAAATATTTTACATCATTTGTAAGAAGATAGGCATTCAATAGTATAACCCCTTGATTAGCCGCTACCGCATTACTTCCCCAAACGAAATCATTTACACTTTGTCCCATCACTACATTGTAAGCAGAATTTCCTCTTGAGTTCACAAGTAAGTTTGCAAGAGTAATAATTTTATTTTTTACAGAAGATGTATCGACTAATGGAGTGAGATTATTTCTGTTTAAAGAAAGGGAAATAAAACCGAGTGTATTAACACTCTGCCATGAAGGAACATTTAACTGTGAAGGAAGTTGTGACAATCTCGCAAGTAAAAAACTGTCAGCCTTTGTTGTAATATAGAGTTCAATAGCTGCCCAGTTAAACTCATCATTAACATTTGAATCACCATATTCACCTGTATTGATATCCGGTTCAGTAAGCATGTTTATTAAATTTTGATTGTAATATGTATCGGGATTATTCTTAGCCCATAACCATGCTTTTTTAGAGGCATTTAATAATTGTGCGGAAAAACCGGGGAGTAAAGATTCAAACTTTGCAAATATCCTTGAAGCTTGTGCCATTACAGCCGCAAAATTCAATGTTGCTGCCGTACTTTTCTGAACCACATATCTTGGAGCAGTTGCCAAGTGAGGCATGATATATCCGTCAAAATTAGGATTTGTTAATTTGTGATAAACTCCACCATCAAACGGATCTTGCATTGTTAACATCCATTCAATGTTCCAGAGAATTTCATCTAAAATATCGGGCAACTGATTATTGCTTTCGGGTAAGTTCAGATTTAATGTATCGTAAAACTCCGGAAAAGTTTCATAAGCAGAGAGAAGAGTAAAAGTAGAAATTCCTGAGTTCACGATATATTTATTATAGTCGCCCGCATCGTACCATCCTTTTGGTGATGAGATACGACTGTTCTCAGGAAAGTTAACTGATGCCGCAGATGCATGAACTATTACTGATGTATCAGGATGACCGGCTTGCCGAAACCATACATACGCATGTGGAACTAAGAGGGCTGTAGATGCACGTTGATAATAAAAACCTTTTAATGACGCTTTCCCCGGTTCGAGAAATGGATTTTTACTTATGTTAAAAGTATATGATTTCCCCGCTGATGGAATCTGTACAAAATAACTTCCTTCTTTAGTGAGTGGAGAAAAGTTTGCGATTCTTACATTCTCATTTGAGTAGCTCCATAATTTAGGTGCAGTTAAACTCCCTGTGAATGCGGTATCGAGAGTTATAGCATCAATAATGTAGAACAAATCACCCTGCGCATCAGCAATAACAGCTTCTTTAAGTGAACTTGTTTGAAATCCGACTTGGTTTAATTTTATCTTAGTACTGATTTGAGAAAATCCATTAACAAATATCACTACCGAAAATAAAACAGGCGAAATAAAATTTAATTTTAAGAAATGTTTAGTCATGCTTTTTACTTTTTTAATGTGAATTTATCTTTTAACTCAATTTGCTGCGAAGAACTTCCTATAAGAATTTCAAACTCTCCGAGCTCCGCAATAAATGATTCGGATTTATCATCGAAGAACGTTAACATATTTTTATCTATCTGCATTGTGACATGTTTCTTTTCTCCCGGATTTAATTCAATCTTGCTGAAAGATTTTAATTCTTTATATGGACGCTCAACCGAAGATTTAATATCTCTTATATACAGTTGTACAATCTCTTTCCCTTTCGATTTACCGATATTGGTAATGTCGAATGAAATATCAATTTTCTGATTAGCACTCATTTCTCTTGCTGAAAGATTAAGCTTCTCATATTTAAACTGTGTATAACTTAATCCATAACCAAATGGGAAAAGAGGTATTATTTTTTTGTAATCAAAATGACGATAACCTACGAAAACGCCATCGCTGTAATATGAAACGCTATCAATTTTCTTGTAAGTATTAAATGGACTATAATCCTCCCATCTTTTACCAATTGTAACAGGAAGTTTACCGGAAGGATTCACATTCCCGAGCAGAACATCAGCAATCGCATTCCCCACTTCACTGCCGGAAAACCATTGTAATACTAATCCCTTTACATTATTCAACCAACTATCCATAAGTACAGGAGAACCGACATTCAATATTACGATTGTGTTTTTATTTACTTCTGAAATCTTTTTAATGAGCTCATCTTGATTATTTGGAAGTAGTAAGTCATTTCTGTCTTTCCCTTCAGATTCATAATGAAAAGAAGTTCCTGCAAAAAGTAAAACAATGTCCGAAGATTTTGCAAGTGAGACGGCATCTTTTATTAAATCATTGTTTTGTTCACGCCAACCGAGAGACACAATTGCATCTCCACCGTTTTCATAATACTCAAGTCTGATTTTATAGAACTCATCTTTCTTAAGCTCAATAGAATATGAATTTGAAGCGGCGCTATGGTCATTCCAATCATCAATTACTTTTTTATCCTCAAAATAAAATCGCACACCGTCATCACTTATAATGTCAAAAGTATATATTCCCGATTTATCAGGCTTAACATAACCGCTCCATCTAACCGAATAATTATCTTTTGGAAAATCAACGAATGGGGGATTATTCCCCCAATTAAAATTGACTTCATTATCTACCTTTTTAATCTTTGGATTTCCCTTAAGATTTTTATTCTCAAAGTATTCAGCATTTAATCCACGGTCGGTTTTATTCAATTGAAAAAGAAATTTTGAATCGATTGGTTGAGTATCTCCATCAAGAGGAACTCCGGGGGCGTAGTTGAGTTTAATCTCATTCGGTAGTTTATTTTTCAATGCTTCATAAGGAGATATTGCATAAGAAGGGGAGACCATTGAACTACCGCCTCCACCGGTTCTTGCTACCATCCCACTAGTTCCTATTACTGCAATACTTTTGAGTTGATTTTTATTGATGGGTAAAATGTTCTCCTCATTTTTAAGAAGAACAATCGCATCCTTTGCAACGTTATATGCTAATGTTTTAGAGGCTTCATTTGAGATTACTTTTTCATCAGGCGTGTAATCATTATCATAAATTCCCGATTCAAAAATAACGCGCAAAATCCTTTTAACTTTTTCATCAATAACATTTTCACTTACAAGCCCTTTTTTTATTGCCGGAATTAGAGTTTCTTTGTTTAAGTATTTTCCATTAGGCATTTCAATGTCTAATCCGCTTAATGCTGTTGGGATTGTGGAATGAACTGCTCCCCAATCAGACATAACGAGTCCTTTAAATCCCCATTCCTTTTTAAGCTTGTCAATTAAAAGATAATCATTCTCACTTGCATAACTTCCATTGACTTTATTATATGACGACATTACAGCCCAAACATTTGCTTCTTCAACTGCTGCTTTAAAATGGGGGAGATATAATTCATTTAAAGTTCTTTTATCAATTCTGATATCTACAAAATCACGTTCATGTTCATGATTATTACATGCAAAATGTTTTATGGTCGCAACTACATTTTCATTTTGAACTCCCTTAATGTAGTTAACAGCTAAACGAGAAGTTAAATGTGGGTCTTCTCCAAAACTCTCAAAATTTCTTCCTCCCATCGGCAATCGGGCAATATTGACACATGGTCCAAGAATAACATTTCTTCCTTTCCCTTTGGTTTCGATTGCAAGAATCTTTCCGTATTGATTTGCTAAAGTTGTATCCCAAGTTGAGGCAAGTGCTATTCCACTTGGTAACGCAGTAGCTTCACCCAATCTAACTCCTATAGGTCCGTCAGCCATTTTTAGTTCCGGAAGATTAAACCGTTCTATAGGTTTGCTCTCAAATCCGGTTCCGCCGAGTAAATCAATTTTTTCTTCGAGTGTTAATCGAGAGAGTAAATCGTTTACTCTTTCTTCAACCAAAGCCTTTTTGTTTTTGTAAATTTCTGCTTGGAACTGTGTGCTACTTCCAAATGTGAAAATGATGATGATAGAAAAAATAATTCTAAGTGAAGATTTCATTTTATTGCTCCGTAATTAAACCTAATGCTCTTATATAGTCTTTATTGATTGAACAATTCTCAAATTTTATATTCTCCAGATATTCAGCCATTGCGTTTCTGACCAAAGTAATGTCCGGACGATTCTCTCTTATTTTTGCGTAGGATGATCTATCTGCTTCGGAATAAGTCTGAATCACATCCCAGTTATTCGGCTTTTTAATCGAAACAACATTACTTGGTGCATCCATCTTTTTATAAGGCCAGAAACACCAACCTATATTATTATTCTCAAGCAAAATTCGGAATGAATTTATCCACTCGTTTGTATTCTCTCCCGACTCACCCATCCACAGCGGTACATTATACTTGTTACTGTAATCAACATACTCTTGAATTACTGATTGTGTTGTATCAGTCCAATATTTATGAAATGTATAAGCCGCATTTGAATCGAAAGGTTCTCCGAATACAGAAAAATTGCTATTCCACTGAGCCCCACCGTAAAAAATAACATGATTGTTATCAACTTTTCTAATAGCAGATGTTATCTTTTTAAACAAAGGAACCAGTAATGGATTAAGTTTTTCTTTATCGAAGTAGTGTGCAATTGGCTCATTCAATAAATCATAACCTATTACAATTGGGTCATCTTTGTAAATTGATGCAATCTTTTCCCAGATAAGAACAGTAGTTTGTTTAGCATCTTCATCTTCATACAAAAAAGGATATCCATAACTATCGTCAATATTATCCCCTGTTTGTCCTCCCGGAGCTCCGTGCATATCAAAAATAACGTAGATGTTTTCTTCTCTACACCACTCTACACAACGTTTCAGAAATTCGAACCCAATCCCTTCAATTTTCAGATGGTCGTTTGGTGAAACAAAAAGCTTATAATTAAAGGGGAGACGGATTGAATTAAATCCCGACTTCTTAATAAATTTAATATCTTCGTGGGTTATGTAGTTATCATAAAAAGTCTTCCAAAATTTTCGTGCTTCATCTTCACCGACAAGCTGATTAAACATTTCAAATATCAATCTGGGAGAGCTCGTTTTTTGAAACTTGAACATATAACCTTCCGGTAAAAGCCAATTGCCTAAATTAATTCCTTTTAGAAGAAGCGGTTTGTTCTCAGGTGTAAAAAATTCTTTACCTTTTACATAAACGAACTGTGGAAAAATTTCAATCGAAATCAGAAAGAAAAGAGTTATTAAAATACGGATTGACATTATTTTCATTGAAGTCTCTCATTATTATAAAATATTAAGTTTGCAAAAACTATGCCCCCAGATTTCTGTTATTGGATAGCAATTAGATACAAATTCAATGGATGACTCAAATAACAAATTACAAAATTATTAGTCTAATAAGTCCGATTTTATTAAAAAGATAAACTCCTCTTTTTTGAAGTAATTGAAGTTCTTTTGTAAGTTGGTATCAGAAAAATTTAACTTTATAAAGAGGAAAGAATGAGAAAGTATATCATTGCCGGCAATTGGAAAATGAACATGAATTTGAGTGAATCAATTGCACTTATTTCGGCGATTAAAAATAGTGTAGCCAACGAAAAACTTAACTGTGAATTGGTGATTTGCCCTCCGTTTACCAATCTTGAAACTGCATCTGCACTCCTTAAAGATAGTAACGTAAAACTCGGCGCACAAAATATGTACTACGAAGAAAACGGAGCTTTTACGGGTGAAGTTTCTGCAGCAATGTTGAAGAGCGTAGGTTGTAAATATGTAATTTTGGGTCACTCCGAACGACGTACTATTTTTGGAGAATCCAACCAATTAATTAACAAGAAAATTAAAAAAGCATTAAGTTCTGAATTGCTCCCGATTTTCTGCATCGGTGAGACTCTTGAAGAAAGAGAAACCGGAACAACCTTCGATGTAGTTAAAAAACAAATTGTTGAAGGATTATCAGAAATTTCGGAAACTGATGTTCTGAAGATAGTCGTTGCTTATGAGCCTGTTTGGGCAATCGGTACAGGAAAAACTGCTTCAAAGGAACAAGCTGAAGAAGTTCATTTGTTTATTAGAAATTTACTTGCCGAATTATATTCAGCAGAAATTGCAAATGAAATAACTATTCAGTACGGCGGAAGTGTTAAACCTGATAACGCTGTTGAGCTTTTATCTCAACCCAATATCGACGGTGCACTCGTCGGAGGCGCATGCTTAAAAGCTGAATCTTTTCTTGGTATTGCAAAAGCCTGCTGATTTATTTTTGAAGAGGTTGCTTAAATCAAGCAACCTCTTTTCTTACAACTCCAATAATCACATTTTCACTCCGCTCATCAATAATCAAAATAATTTAACTAACAAACTTAAGTTTACTCCGTCTTAAGTATTGAACTTAAAAAGGAGAAATTATGAAAGCAATTTTTACAACCGGATTATTTTATTCAACTCTGATGTTGATACTGATTACTGTAACAACATCTTGTAGCGCATCGATTGGCGATGAAAAGAAAGAGTCAATCAAAATACTGAAATTTAAGACTGAGATTAATGAGAAGAATTCATTAATCGAAGTAACTCTTCGAAATAACAATATCGATAAATTATTAATCGATGGAGAAGAAATCCCTTCAGAAGAGTATTACAAATACAAAGATTTAATCGATAGCAAATCTAATTTATCAGGCGATGATACTGCCGATAAAGGGGAAAAGCGAATCAAGATTGTGCGAATGGATTCCGATTCTGACTCAACTGAAGACGGTATTGAAAAAGAGATAGTTATCATCAACAAAAATAAAGTTGAGAGAGATCGTGAGAAACTTGAAGCACGAATTAGGAAGTTCACTGAGAGTATCGGTGACTTATCTGATTCAACAAAAAGAAAGAGAATTAAAGTAATAGTGAAAGATATAGATTCTCTAATTGCCGACCTCGATACAAATATTTTCAAGTTCGAGTTTGATATGCAGAATTTAAATAAGCATTTCAAAGCCTTTCCTCACATGTTCGAAGATTTTGAGTTTGATGTTCCCGGATTTCATTATGAAGGATTTCAAGACTTAAATAAAAAACTGGATAAACTAGAAAAAGATATTCAGAAGAGAGAGAAAGCCCTCGATAAAAAGAAAAGTGAATTGAAAAAGACAAAAGAATTTATTTCAAAATTCAAAAATGAACTCTATAAGGATAAATTGATTTCATCCACTAACGAAGAGCCCAAAGTAGAGTTTTACAGCGATGAATTGACCGTTAACGGTAAATCGGTAACAAAGCAACAGTTTGAAAAATACAAGAAGATGTATGAAGAAATTATCGGTAAAGAAGAAGAACGTAAACTCCTCTTCAAAATGAAATAGAAACAAAAAACCCTTGCATTCATTTCTGAGTGCAAGGGTTAATGTTTAGAGTTAATATCTCTTGTTAAAACAATAAGAGCGGTTTATTCCACATCTTACATATTAAACAAAACACCAACTGAAGCATATGGGAAGTAACCAACACGAACTTGAACTGCAAGTCCTGGGCTCATCCAATAATTGAAACCGGCTTGACCGCTATAGAAAACACCACCGACAGAAACTGTTGGATCAATTGCGCCGGCAGGTTTTGTTCCGCTCCATTCAAATGAAGCTGATGCTACGTTGTAACCTAAAGATGCACCAACAAATGGGTCAAAAGTTTCACCAGGTGAAAAATGATAATTACCTTGAACAGCAACAATAATATTTGTGTATGTCCAGGTTCCTTTAGCAACAAAGAAATTATAATCTTCTGAAGTGCTTGCAAAAGCTGCATAAGCGCCTAATTGAAGATTATCATTGAAGTTATAGAAGTTATATTCAGCATACAAAGGGATACCACCGGTACCGGTTAATCCACCACCGCCAAATCCAGCGCCAACTCCTAAATTAGATTGACCTTTGAACTGTGCGTTTGTATCAATTGTTCCAAAGGCGATAAGACCGAGAACTAAAACTGCAAATAGTGCATTTTTCATTATAGATTCCTCCATGTGTTATAAGTTATTATTGTAAATTAACAGTATTGAAGGCGACTGTTTCGCCTATTAAAACCGCTTCATTATTGTTAGTCAAAATATAATTGTAACTTAGCGCATAAACAATACCCGTTCCGGTTGCAAGTGTTTGAAGTTCGGTAGAGTTAATTGTTGTTGAAGTTGCAGTTCCTAAATTTTGCTTAAATATTGATTTTCCGTTTTTATCAATAACCATTACCGCATTGTTTGCTCCTGCATTACTTGTAGTCCAACTGATTGTTAAATTTGAACCTCTTGGAACACTTGCATCCATAGCCGGTGAAGTTAATGTGATTTTTCCCGGAACTACTACGCGATTACTTCCTAAAGTATAATTTGCAGCAGAAAAAGTAACTTCAGTTGCTCCGCTATTAAATGAAATTCCTTGAGGACTTAATGCATCAGGGGTGAAAATGTATGCATTATTACTCTGCTTGGTTAAATTGTAATCAGTCCCTTTTGATGTAACTTTCACTGCTCCCTTATCTTGTGGTGGTGTACCGAAAGTTGCAACAGCAGTACCGACATCTATTGTTACCCCAACATATGTTGTCGATGTTCTTACTACTGCCATTACATTTGTTGGTGTTGCCCCTCCAAAATCAGTTGGAGTTGGTGTAGTTGAAGTTGAACCCGGATTATCGGTTGGATTAGTTGCCGCATCATCTTTTTTACATCCGACGATGGCTAACAACATTAATAGACTAAAAAGCAAAATCGTTTTTTTCATTATATTCCTCTTAAATTAATTTAAAATTTTTTCTGCTTTATAAGTAACCCTCTTATAGTAACAGATTTCACCTCAAATTACAATATTAATGCCACAACGCAAATTTAACGAGTTCCAAACTTTTTTTGAGTAAAGTCGGTTAATAACTACATTTGAATTTATAGCGGAGTCGCAAAAGTGCAACATTTAATAATTTGTTAAA
>JAHBUO010000129.1 GCA_019638025.1 Ignavibacteriaceae bacterium | reverse complement strand
CTAACTACGGAAAAATTCAATCTGAAAATTTTGCTTCAGATTTAGTTGAACAAAATATTGTAGTAATAAGTGGATTAGCTCGAGGAATTGATTCATGCGCACACACGGGTGCTTTGAAAAAAAATGGAAGGACAATCGCTATACTTGGAAATGGTTTGGATATTGTCTACCCACCGGAAAACAGAAAACTTCGAGATGAAATTGCTGAAAAAGGGATGTTAATTTCTGAAAATGAAATCGGCACAAAACCGGACGCTCAAAATTTCCCAAGAAGAAATCGAATTATTTCAGGATTGAGTTTAGGTACTTTGGTTATTGAATCAGGGATTAGTGGTGGTGCTATTCAAACGGCAGAGTTTGCACTCGACCAAAACCGAGAAGTATTTGCAATCCCGGGAAATATTGGTGTAACTCAATCTGAAGGAACCAATTTGTTAATTCAGAAAGGTGAAGCAAAACTAGTATTAAGTACTGAAGATATTCTTAACGAATTGGAATTCGAATTGAGTCCAATAAACAAAAAGAAACCAATCGCTATTCCCCAAAATTTAAATATATTCGAATCAAAAATTTTTGAACTTGTCAATAATGAACCAATTCATATTGATTCAATTTCAAAATTATGCGATATAAATACTTCGGAGTGCCTCGTTCATCTATTATCTTTAGAGTTTAAAGGTGTGATAAAACAACTTCCCGGAAAGATGTTTATCAGATATTAGTCATACTTCTTCTGATTTTTCCAAAGAACTTTTAATCTTTCTTTCAATCCCTTCTCTAATCCATTTTCGGTAGGATAATAAAATTGCTTACCTGATAATTCCTCAGGAAGATATATTTGTTGAGTAAAATTGTCAGGGTAATCATGCGGATATTTATATCCTTTTCCGTAGTTAAGAGATTTCATAAAAGCTGTCGGAGAATTTCTTAAATGAATGGGGACTAAATACAGTTTGCCCTGTTTCACTTGTTCAATCGCTTTTTCTATTGCCATATAAGATGCATTGCTTTTCGGTTGAGACGCAAGATAAGTTGCACATTGGGCTAAAATTATTCGCCCTTCAGGCATACCAATTTTTTCAATTGATGAAAAACACGCTTCAGCAATAACTAAGGCATTAGGAGAAGCATTACCAATATCTTCAGAAGCGAGTATAATCATTCTACGTGCAATAAATAAAGGGTCTTCTCCCCCTTCAAGCATTCTTGCCATCCAGTACAATGCAGCATCAGGGTCACTTCCTCTTATACTTTTTATAAAGGCTGAAATAACATTATAATGCTCTTCGGATCTGTCGTAAAAAATATTTTTCTTCTGAACAATATTTTCAAATACTTCTTTGGTCAGTTTAATTTGTTCTTTCGATTTTTCCTGATTTACTGCAGATTCAAAAATGCTCAACATTACCCGAGCATCACCGTTTGAAAGGTAAAGAAGGTAGTCCTCATCTATCAAGTCAATCTTCAAATTTGAAATTATTGAATCAGATTCAATAGCTTTATGAAGTATGCTTCTCAGATTATCGTTAGTAAGCTGATTTAACACATATATTCTCATCCTCGATCGCAAAGCAGGAATGACTTCAAAAGAGGGATTTTCAGTGGTTGCACCTATTAATGTCAGTTTACCGGTTTCAACTGCATTAAGCAATGCATCTTGCTGCGATTTATTAAACCGATGAATTTCATCAATAAATAATATTGTTTTTATATTTGACTGAAAATTTTTTTCACCAATTGCAATAACTTCTCTTATATCTTTTACTCCTGAGGAGACAGCATTAATGCGATGATAATCAGATTGAGTTTTTTTTGCAATGAGTTGTGCAATGGTAGTTTTACCTGTCCCCGGTGGTCCCCACAGAATGAACGAAGAAATAGCATCACTCTGAATCATTGAAAAAATCGGTTTCCCATCAGCCAGTAAATGCTCTTGCCCAAAAAAATCACTTATATCTTTTGGGCGGATGCGTTCAGCTAATGGGATTTGCTCGGGAACCATGTTTACTTAATTTCAACTTTGATAATAGATTCATTCGGAAGACTCATTCCATACTTTTCGCGCGCAGTCTTTTCGATTTTGTGCTTCACTTTTTGTTTGAGTGAATCAATTTCAGCTTTTAATCGGTTGTTCTGATCTTCGTTAAATTTTATATCTCGTTCCAATTGTTCAATTTCAGATTTTAGTCCCAAATACTTTATAAATCCAAACTCACTAAATGTCATATAGACAATGAACAATATTATTGTTGCAAGATAGACAACTAAAAATATTTTTTTACTTTTATCAACCATTTTTGAACGATAAATCTACAATTTGCTTGATTAAATCTTCAAAAGAAATTCCGTTTGCTTTTGCCATCTTAGGGAGTAAGCTTGTTGATGTCATTCCGGGAAGCGTATTTACTTCGAGACAGTATGATTTATTTTCAGGCGATAAACGGAAATCAGCTCGAGCATAACCTCTACAGCCAAGTGATAAATAAGCTTTCAAGGCTTGTTCTTGAATACTTTTAGATATCTCTTCATCAAGTTCAGCAGGAACTATATACTCACTCATTCCGGTCGTATACTTACACTCAAAGTCATACAATTCATGTTTTGGTTTAATTTCGAGAACCGGAAGAACTTTATCATCCAGAATTCCGACTGTAAGCTCTCTGCCCGGGATAAACTCCTCAATTATGGTTTTGTTAGAATATGAGAAAGAAAATTCAAGTGCTTTTTCAATTTCACTTTCGTCTGTGCAAATCGTTAAGCCCATTGTCGAGCCTTCATCATTTGGCTTGATGACGATAGGAAAACCGTAATTCATTTTGACAGATAATAGAATATCTTTCAAAGAGTAAGAGTTTTTACTTATCACAAGTCCTTTTGGAACACTAACTCCATTATCCTTAAAAATAATTTTGGCTTTTCCTTTATCCATTGAAAGAGCGCTTGCCAAAACACCTGAACCTGTATATCGAATTCCGCAAAGTTCAAAGAGTGATTGAATTGTTCCATCTTCTCCCCATTTACCATGGAGGCCCAAAAATGCTAAGTCAATATTCTTATCAAGCAAAGATTGAACAGCAAGAGGATAATTTGTAGTTGAAAGTTTTTTCTCCACCTCAGGTTTAAAATATTCTTCATCATTTGAAAGCTGATTTAAACCTAATGCCGGATCAATTATAGTTACCCGATATCCTAATTTTTTTAGTGCAGTATAAATTGATTTGGATGAGAGCTTTGATACTTCACGTTCAGATGATGCTCCTCCCACAATCAATGCAATTGAAAGCTGTTCTTTAGATTGGTTCAATAGTTCATCCATTAGAATTTATTTCCATCTTTTATATTTAAGTTATATACCGAAAGTGCAATATCATACAAACTCTCTAGATTTTGATTTGATAATTGTTTTACTCCACCCAAAATTTCAGTATTGATTAAAATTTTTGCAGTATGTTCTAATTTTTCTAACAAATAGTAAGCATGTGTTAAACTCTCTCCCGCAGAAACAACTCCATGATTCTCAAGTAAAAAGACCTTCGAATCATCAATGAATGGCATCATACTTTCTGTTAATTCCGAAGTTGACGGAGTTGAGTATTTACATAATGGAATTCTTCCAATAGTTAAAACTACTTCAGGGAATACCGGTTTATCAAATAAATTTTTTGATGAGGCTATTGCTGTTGAATAAATAGGGTGAGCATGAATAACTGCATTAACGTCAGGTCTGTGATTATAAAGGAGCAAATGGATTTTATTTTCAGTAGAAATTTTTCCTTTACCGGAAATAACATTCCCGGTCAGGTCAATCTCAATTATATCTTCAAGCCCTAATTCTCCTTTGCAAACTGCAGAACGGGTTATCAGTACAGTATTATTGTTTGTTCTGACAGATAAATTACCATCGCATGCGGCAACAAATTCTTTTTCATAAATCCTATGGGAGATTTTGATTAGTTCTTCTTTGAGTGACATTTTCTCTCAAAATCCTCCATCAAACGAATATTCGCTAAACCATCTTGACCTGTAACCGAAGGAGTTTCATTTCTTCGAAAAGATTTATTGATTGAGCTCAATAACCGAAAAAGTTTATTAGCTCTCTTTCTAAAAGCTTTTCGTGCTTCACCTTCAAGTAAGATTGTCAACTTTGCCGATTGATAACGTTGACCAACAAGGTTATCAATATTAACAACACCTTTGTGACCAACAACTTCAATTCTGTTTACACCTTTTTGACTACTGTAAGAAACCTGAAAAGTCCCGTAACCCCCTTTTTCGAATTGAACAATCCCGGAAGCAAAATCTTCAACTTCAGTTTTATAGACAATGTTATCCATCACCCCATCGATAGAAGTTATTTCTCCACCGAAGAATCTAAGAACATCAATCATATGTGTACCTAAATCGCGTAAAGCTCCTCCGCCACTTAGTTCTTTGTTGAATCGAAAATTATCACCTGGAACAAGATTAATATTAAACGAAGTATTTATTGCTAAAATTTTACCGAGAAGTTGAGAATCAATTAACTCTTTAGTTTTTTGAATCAAAGGATGAAATCGATAAACATAGCATACAGCGAAATGAACATGATTTTCTTCGCAAACTTTCACCATCTCTTCAGCTTGAGCTGAATTTATCGCCATAGGTTTTTCACAAAGAATGTGTTTACCGGCTTTTGCTGCTTTTATTACTTGCTCATAATGATGTGCATTTGCACTACCGATATAAACAGCATCGATTCCGGAGTTGAGGAATTCATCAAAATCATTTGAATAATGTGAAACAGAAAATTTATCAGCTATAAATTTTGCACGGTTATAATCATGACTGAAGACTGAAGTCAATTTTGCCTTCCGCACCAAAAACAATGAAGGAATAAATGCTGTCTCAGTAAAGCGCCCTAAACCAGAAGCACCCCATTTTAGTTTTGCAAAGTTTTCTCTTCTTAGATTTAACATATCATCCGTTCATAAAGAAGTTGTCTTTATTAATTTTTAATTTACTCATTAACAAATTTATCGGCTTTGAATTTTGCATAATATAAAAATGTATGCTCGGAACGTTTGCATTCAATAATTCTTCGACTTGCTTAGCTGCCCAATTAACACCAATCTCCATTACATGCTCTGACTTTGCCTCTAATATTTCACCTGTTAATTCATCCGGTAGATTGATATAAAAATTTCGTGGTATTGTATTCAGATGTGATTTTAACGTGAGTATTTTTAGCCCGGGAATAATTGGAACTGCGATTCCTTCGGTTCTACATTTTTCAACATAATCGAAGTAAGCTTTATTATCATAAAACATTTGCGTGACAATGTAATCGGCACCAGCCGATATTTTTTCTTTTGCAAACCGAATGTCTGTTGTAAGATTGGGTGATTCAAAATGCTTTTCAGGATAGCCACTCACACCAATACAAAAATTTGATGGGCGAGCATCAAGCAGTCCTTTTTCAAGATACTTACCATTATTCATGTCTTTTACTTGTGCGACTAAATCAACCGCATACTCATTTGCACTTCTTCCTTTTGGTACCGGTTTTACAAAGCCATTATCATCCCCTCGAATTGCCAACACATTCTCAATTCCTAAATAACCGAGTTCAATAAGAAAATCTTCCGTTTCTTCTCGTGTAAAATTTTTACAAAGAATGTGAGGGACTGCGTCAATATTGTATTTGTTTTGTATTAGAGCACAAATCCCGAGTGTTCCGGGTCGCTTTCTAATCACCTTCTTCTGAATTCCTGTAGAAGTTTCTTCATATACAACTTCAGCGCCATGACTTGTGATATCAATATAAGGTGGTTTGAATTTTACTAAATCTTCTATAACCGCAAGTAAACTTTTTATATCCCCGCCTCTTTTAGGAGGAATAATTTCAAAACTTATAAATGGATCTTTCGCACTCGATAAATGGTCGATAACTTTCATAACTTCCTGTAATTTTTCAGTTCACAAATTTAACATTTTCCGACTTTATAAAAAGGAATGATTTTATTTCAACAAATTTTTGAGTTTTATTCACTTCGTAAAAGTTTTATTTTACATTATCAATAAATTTTACTTAAATGAAAATAGCTGTATTACTTTCAGGTGGTGTTGATAGCTCGGTAGCTTTAA
>JAHBUO010000128.1 GCA_019638025.1 Ignavibacteriaceae bacterium | reverse complement strand
TAATGATAAATGGTTCAATGCTGAAACCCGAAGAGAAGCAATTTATACAAAACTTCCCCCCGGGACTTATAGATTTAATGTAATCGCTTCCAATAATGATGGTATCTGGAATAATGAAGGACAATCAATTTACATCATTGTTCAACCACCATTTTGGCTCACAAATTGGTTTTTAGGAATTATAGGTTTGATTTTTATTTCAGTTGGACCCTCATTTTATTGGTGGAGGATAAATTTACTGAAGAAGAAAGCTTTACGCAGAGAAGCACTTTCAAAACAGCTAATAGAACTTCAAGAAGTTGAAAGAAAAAGGATAGCCGCAGAAATTCATGATAGCTTGAGTCAGAATATCTTGTTAATTAAAAATCGCGCTCAATTAGCCTAATAAATAATTCAAGCTTAACTAATATTAATGAACAATTAAATGAAATAACTGCACTAGCAGCAGATACTCTTGATGAAGCTCGTAAGATTACTCACAATTTAAGACCAATTCAACTTGATAGACTTGGATTAACGGAAGCAATTAAGCAGTTAATTGAAAACGTGAGGAGAGCAAGTGAGTTTCAGATTGAAACGGAAATCGAAAATGTGGATGGTTTGATTGAGAAAGATTCTGAAATTATTTTATTCAGAATTATTCAGGAGATAATGAATAACATTTTGAAGCACTCAAAAGCAAGTGAAGTTAATGTAATAGTTGGAATTGAAGGTTCTAATGTACGCCTTTATATTGAAGATAATGGTGTAGGTTTTAATTCAGATGAATTCTTGAAGCAAGAAAAAATAAATAAAGGATTTGGATTGAATGGACTATCTGAAAGGGTCAGAATATTAAAAGGGGAATTGCACATTAAATCGGAAATTTTGAGGGGGACAAAAGTAATTATATTTATTCCAATTTTGGAGAATAAAATTGATAAATAAAATATCGGTAATAATTGCAGATGATCATCCAATAGTTCGTCACGGTATTAAGAGTATTTTAGAGAATTCCAACCTAATTGATGTTATTGCTGAAGCTGAAAATGGTGAAGAGGCAATTAAACATATAAAAGAATTGTCACCTGAAATTGCTATTTTAGATATGGACATGCCCAAGATGACCGGTTTGGAAGTAATTCAAACTGCTGTTCAACTCGAGATAAAATCTAAATTTATAATTATTACAGCATATAAAGATGAGACATTATTACAAAAGGCTCTTTCATTTGGAGTTTCGGGGTTTTTGCTTAAAGAGAATGCTCTCGTAGAAATTATACTATGTGTTCAAAAAGTATATGAAGGCAAATCATATATCAGTAGTGAACTTACAAGTAATTTAATTTACAATAATGAAAGCAAAAAAACTTTAGATGAAGCAAATCTTCAGATATCAAATCTGACACTTACCGAGAAAAAAATATTAAAATTAGTTGCCTCCAACAAAACTTCAAAAGAGATTGCTGAAGAGTTATTTGTAAGCTATCGAACCATAGAGAATCATAGAAGTAATATCTGTAAAAAACTTAATCTTTCAGGTGGAAATGCCCTCTTGCGCTTTGCATTAGAAAATAAATCGAAATTCTAAACTTTTGAACCACATATAGACAATCCACAAACAACTCGAGTATAATTTCTTAAGTCAAATTATCTAAGTGGAAACACCTAGAAAAATGAGTGGTAGCACTTATTGTATAGAGGACTACCTATTTTTAATTTTGACGTGGGCAAAATAATTATTTGAGGGTGTTTAAGCCTCAAATCTTACCATTTCAAATTAAGTGTTACAAACAAAAGAGGAGTTTTTATGAAAAAGTTTAACCTATGGCTATTGGCTGTAATTGTTTTAATTTCGACTCAAAACATATTTTCCCAAAAAGAGGGGTCAGTTGTCAATCTCAATGGGGGATTTGTAGCAATAAATGATGGAAATTATTTATCGAGTCGAGAATTTTCTTTTGATGGGTGGGTCAAATGGGATGGTTTGGCTCCATGGGAGAGAATTTTTGATTTTGGTTCAGGTACTAATAGAAATATGTTTTTTACTCCATGGGCTTCAAATGATGGAATGCCAAGATTTGCTTTTACTGTGAGTGGTGCAACCGGGGAGCAAAGAATTCACGGTACAGTTCCATTCCCTGTAGGTGTGTGGGTACATGTCGCAATAGTTATAAAAGATGAAGGAAATTTTGCAAGAGGTTTTATGTACTTGAATGGAACCATGATAGGTTCAGATATTCTCAATCTTTTCCCATCGGCGCTTGGTTATACCTATTATAATTATTTTGGAAAATCTCAATATCCCGCAGATGCAAATCTACGTGGGAAAATTGATGGATTCAGATTTTGGAATCGTTCATTAACACATAATGAAGTTTTTGACTTCTTTAAAAATAACTCACGAGTTTCATTAGATGACCCATCATTAATATTGTACTACGATATGACACCTTTCAATTCATTAAATTTTATGAGAGATTTAAAAAACCAACAAAATGGTTATCCGTTAGCAGGCGCTATCTTTGAGATTGAGAATCAAGCACCAAATTTATTGAATGCATCAATTGGGGTTCAATATGTTACTGAAAATTGTGAAGTTGAATTAAGCGGCAGTTCGGTTAGCGGAGTTACTGACCCGGATGGAGATGATGTAACATTGTTTTTCAGTCCGAGTAAGCTGACATTAGGAACACACAACGTTCTTCTGACGGCTAATGATGGAAAAGGGGGAATCTCTTCCAAAATTATCGAAGTTAATGTTTCAGACAATACTGCTCCAATTATTAGTGAAATTGAAGAAGTCAGTTTAACATTGGGCTTAAATGGTGTTTCCTATGATGGTGCAAACGTTGAAGCTACTGATAATTGTGACCAAAATCTGATAGTATCAAGCAGTGTTGAATTTCCTGTTTTATATACACAACCAGGTGTATATATTATTTCTTATACCGTTACTGATGCGAGTGGAAATTCGGTAAGTGCTGAACAAACTATTAATGTTGAGAGTTCTTCAGCCTATGCCTCAAGTGCGATTGTACAATCAATGCAAAGCTTAAATTTAAGTTCAAATACAGCAAATCAGCATTTATCGACTGCTGTAAATCTATTAAACCAAGCTAACAGTTCTGAATATTGGGTTGATGGAAATACACTATCCCCAATTACCGGAGCACAATATTATGAACTTACTAAAGAAGCAGTTCAAAGATTAGCAACGATTCTAAAACTTGGTGGACCGAACGCATTAAATAATAGTCAAAAACAAGAAGTTATGAGAGTTATTAATTCCTTAGTTGCTCTCACAAAATCTCTTGCTCAATCTAAAATAGCTGAAGTTGAAAGTTCATGCACGACGACGACTTGTAATCAGAATGTTCAAAAGGCAAAACAAGATTTGGCAAAGGGCGATTCATTCGCATCATCAGCAAATTATAATTCTGCAATCCAATTCTATAAGCAAGCCTGGGAAAAAGTTTCAGTAGGTTTTGCGAAAAACGGGACAGATTTGATTAGCTTGGGAGTTCCTACTGAGTATTCAATTTTACAAAACTATCCTAATCCATTTAATCCATCAACCAATATTAGATATGGTTTATCAGTCGAATCAAATGTTGTAATATCGGTTTATAATATGCTCGGACAAGAAATAGCAGTGTTGAAAAATGAAGTATTATCTGCAGGTTTTCATGAAGTTACTTTTGATGCATCAGGTTTAACAAGTGGTATTTATTTATACAAAATCAATGCTGAAAGTTTAGACGGGCAACAAAAATATTCATCAATTATGAAAATGATTTTAATGAAATAGAATTTGAAAAGAGGTTGAATCTGTAAGGTTCAACCTCTTAAACTTTTGGAAAGACGATTGTGAATGTTGTTCCTTCTCCAACCTTACTTTCGACAAGAATTTTCCCATTGTGTTTATCGACATAATCTTTACATAAAACCAATCCCAATCCTGTACTTGTCTCACCATTTGTCCCGGGTCGAGAAGTCTGCTCCCCAACAGAAAATAGCTTCGGAATCAATTCAGAGGAGATTCCTATGCCACTGTCGATTACTTTTAACGTAGTATCAGTTTGTGTTTTATATGCTTTTAGTTTAATACTACCATTTTGGTTTGTGAATTTTATAGCGTTTGAAATTATATTTCTTAGAACTGTGTTTAACATATGAGAATCTGCAGAGACAAATACATCAGAATCCGCTTCTATTTCTAAAGTTAAATTCTTGTTTTTTATACTTGTAAGATTTGCTCTGACGATTTGCTCAAACTCAACTTTTACATTAATTTTTGTTGGATTAAATGTAATCAAATTCCTCTGATACATCCCCCATTCAAGAAGATTCTCTAACATTTTGTATAAATCTGTAGCACTATCTTTAACGGTTTTTAAGTAACTCTCAAAATCTTCTTGGCTAAGTTCCTTTATATCTTCTATCAGAAGATTTAATATTCCGATAATCCCGTGAAAAGGACTTTTCAAATCGTGAGCGATAATAGTAAATAGTTTATCCTTCGTAGCATTTAATTCTTTCAAACGGTGATTCAGTTTTTCTTGTTCATTTTGTTGTTCAGTGATGACTTGGTTTTGTAATCTTAATGCTTCGGATAATTTCTTCTTCGAACGATATCCGATTAGAAGTACAATGGCAACCGCTCCTAATAACACAAGAATTATTATTAATGAGTTTCTGAAATTGATATTTAATTCATTTTCCTTCTGTAGGAGTTGAATCTCTTTCTGTTTTTGCTCTGCTTGATACTCTTCTTGTAGCATGGCTATCTGTTTTGACTTTTGCTCATTTAGGAGGGAATCACCATAAGCTTTCGAGAGTTTAATTGACTTAAATGCATTGCTGTAATCTCCGAGTGCATAATAAGTATCAGCAAGCCTGTTATATGATATTTCAATACCTCTTTTATCATGAAGCTCTAATCTCATATTTAGGGATTCGTTTAGATATTTTTTACTCAGTTCGTAATTACCGAGATTATAGTATGTAAAACCAAGTCCGGAAATTGAGGCTGCTAAACCCCTCTTATTTTTTAATTCTTTTTTAAGTTGAATTGATAAGTTGAAATACTTCAAAGCTAAATCATACTTTTTCATATTTCGATATATAATAGCGAGGTTATCATAAGACCCTGATAAACCAAGTTTATCAGAATTCTTCTCTCTTAATTCAATCGTTTTTTCGACGTGGTTGATTGCTTTCTCAAATTCTTTTTTATAAATATATACAATCGCTAAATGCTCATGCGATACCGCAAGAATTAGTGGGTCATTTATTTTGCTGCTTAATTCAAGGTTTTTAAGTAATGTGGATTCTGCTTTATTTATTTCAGAAACAAGGTAGTAGATTATTCCGAGGTTATTGTAAGCACGAGCTAATGTTTTTTTATCTTGCTGATTTTCTAATGTTTTGATTGCCTTAAAAGTATATTCCAAAGCTTTATCAAATTCTCCTCTTACATTATGAATTAAACCTATATATGTGTAGCAATCACCTATTCCAACGCTATCTTGTAATGCTTCTCGTAATCTGAGTGACTGCTTTATGTAATCCATTGATTCATTGTAACTACTTTGCGAATAGTAACTTACTCCCATAGCAAGTAAAATATCTGATTCTCCATGCATGTACTTATGATAACGAGCAATTTTTAGAGCTTCTTCAGCAAAAGGAATTGATTTTTCGGGAATATTTCTCATTGCAAATCTAATGATAGAATTATAAGCTGCGATTTTCTCCTTGATATCTGAAGTATTTAATTTAAATAGAAGAGAATCCGGAAGAGATTCCTGTTGATCAGCTTTCAGAGGTGCAATTATTAACAAAATCAGAATTGACCTAATGAGAATACTATATTTTAGATTACGTTCCGTAAAATACCTTAATTGTCTTGTGTGTTTTTATCTGAAGATTTTCTCGCGAAAAAAATTAATAATTCAGAAAAACTCTCCTTCTATCTGTACAATTATCGAAAATAATTTGATAAAGTTTAATGATTGATTTATATCGTCTAAAGAGCAAATTTAATAACTGCAAAACCACCAACGAGTAAAACTGTGAAACCAATTGCTAACCAATCAAAATATTTATCAATAAAATTTTTAATTGGTTCACCGAATTTCCACAGAAGAAACGCTACTAAAAAGAAGCGTGCCCC
>JAHBUO010000127.1 GCA_019638025.1 Ignavibacteriaceae bacterium | reverse complement strand
CTCAGACAATCCATAACCTTGAAACATCGGAATACCAATCGCATAGAAGAAGCGTTGTAACTCAATATCAAGTAACGCACCCCCACCAATAAAAAACTCCAACCTTCCACCAAAACCATCTCGTATTTTACTAAAGATAATCTTATCAAAAATTTTATAAAGAGGTTTTTTAAGTGCTTTAAAACCTTTCCCTTTATCATAACCGTTTCCATTGTAATCGTATGCAATTTTTAATGCAAGATTAAATAGTTTTTCTACCTTCTCACCTTTCTCTTTTATTCCTTTTTCAATATTCTTTCTGAAATTTTTTGCAAGTGCAGGAACACTCAACAGAAATGTTGGTTGAATCTCTTTTATGTTAATAGGAACATTTTTTAGAGTTTCAAGTAGAGTTTTCCCTAATTGAATTGAAGCCATACTTGCCCCATTTTTCATTAGGGTATAAATCCCGGCTGTGTGCGCAAAACTATGGTCCCAAGGTAGGATTAAGAGTGAACAGTAAGATTCCGGAATTGGAAGAAGTACAGTAGCTTGTTCAACATTTGCAGTATAATTTCGATGAGTAAGAATTATCCCTTTGGGGTCAGCTGTAGTTCCAGAAGTATAACAAATGTTTGCATAATCATTTTCATTTATTGATTCTAATACTTCTCGAAGTTTATTTGGATTTTGTTGATTGAATTTTTCTCCGTAATCGAGGACTTCATTCCTAAGCAATTCATCTTTTTCTTTAACCTCTACTTCATCTAAAATAATTGTGTGTTCAAGTTCAGGAAGATCATTTTTAATCTTCCTGACTTTATGAAGATGATTGCCGGAGATAATTACTACTTTACATCCGGAATGAGAAATTCTGAATTTCAAATCAGTTAATTCATCAATTTTCACTGATATGGGGACATTTACACCTCCAACAGATAGAACTGCAAGTTCACTCATAACCCAGTCATTTCTACCTTCGGATATAAGTGCTACCCTATCCCCTTTATTAACACCAATCGAAATTAATCCTGCAGCAAATTGTCTGATAAGTTTTTGCATTTGAAGATATGTAGTTCCTTCAAACTTATCGATTTTTTTCTCCCACATTAAAATATTATTAGAGAATTTTTTAACACTCTCCTCAAACATTTTTGGAATTGTTCGATTCATTATTTACTCAACAGATTATAACTCGAATTTAATACCTTGTGCTAAAGGTAGAGTAGTTCCAAAATTAATAGTGTTCGTTTGCAGCCGCATATATTGTTTCCATGAGTCAGAACCCGATTCTCTTCCGCCACCGGTTTCTTTTTCACCGCCGAATGCCCCACCAATCTCAGCTCCTGATGTCCCTATATTTACATTAGCAATACCACAATCTGAACCCCAAGCTGATAAAAATTCCTCAGCTTCTCGCATATTGTTTGTAAAGATTGAGCTTGATAATCCTTGCACTACACCATTATTAAGTGCAATAGCTTGACTAACATCACCTGAATACTTAATTAAGTATAAAATCGGAGCAAACGTTTCTTCTTGAACTATATGATAATGATTTTCTGCTTCCACTAAAGCCGGAACAATGTAACAACCGGATTCATAACCTTCACCTTCAAGACTTTCTCCGCCGAAAATAACTTTGCCACCTTCTTTTTCAGCTTGAACTAATGCATTTTTGAAAATGGTTACAGCATTCTTATCAATAAGTGGTCCGACATGATTAATTTGGTCTAATGGGTTGCCAATTTTCAAACTTGAATATGCTTTTAAAAGAGAATCTTTAACCTTATCATAAATTGATTCATGAATAATCAATCGACGTGTTGAAGTACATCGTTGGCCGGCAGTTCCGACAGCACCAAATACAACTGCAGGAATAGCAAGTTTTAAATCTGCATCAGGTGTTAATATAATTGCATTATTTCCTCCGAGTTCTAAAATCACTCTTCCGAAACGTTTTGCAACAACTTCTGCAGCATGTTTTCCTACAGGGGTTGAACCTGTAACTGAAATTAATGGAATATTTTTATCATTCAACATCGCTTCGCCTATTGTTGAACCTTTCCCGACTATAAGTGAGAAAATTCCTTCCGACAAATTGTTTTCTTTTAATACTTGAGCAGTAATTTTTTGTACAGCAACAGCCGTTAATGGTACTTTTGATGAAGGTTTCCATAAATTCACATTACCACAGACAGCCGCAAGCATTGCATTCCAAGACCAGACAGCTACCGGAAAGTTAAAAGCCGAAACTGTTGAAACTATTCCTAACGGATGATATTGGTCATACATTCTGTGACTTGGTCTCTCTGAGTGCATAGTGTAGCCATATAACTGTCTTGAAAGACCAACAGCAAAATCACATATATCAATCATTTCCTGAACTTCGCCTAATCCTTCTTGAAGAGATTTTCCCATTTCATAGGAGACTAATGCAGCGAGTGGTTCTTTATACTCTCTTAATTTTAAACCGATTTGTCTTACAATCTCACCACGCTTTGGAGCAGGAACTTTTCTCCATTCAATAAATGCTTCATTAGCTTTTTGAATTATTGATTCATAATCTTTTGGGGAACATTGATAAACAGATGCAATAAATTTACCATCAACCGGAGAATAAATTTTTAGTTCTCCTTCTGTTGTTGTTGTGAGCCATTGTTGACCGGTTGAACCACCATAATTTTTTTCTTCTATACCTAATGTTTTTAGAAAATCCATTTTTGCTCCATAAAATATTTTGAAAATTATTGATACAAAGTTATTATTATTAATCCACTTGAGGAAACAAAATCATTTATTATGATTCGGCTTTTCACTATTATATTTGAGTACCTTAGAATATTAACTAATTGAAAACGTTAGTTCCAATTCTACAATCTAAACACCGATGTTTAGTACAGTAAGAGCGAAACAGTTCAATCATACCCTGATAGATTACAGTACGTTTCCATGCATTTACGAGTGCCAATGATTGTGATATTTCATTAACCAAACTATTTTCGGCATTTATGTTTATCTGACTGAAAACTTTTAAAACTTTCTGTGCAAAATGTTTTTTCCCAAATAAATCAAAATAAACATACATAAATGGGAGAACCACATTGATATAAATTTCATCCGCTCTACTACTGCCGACAAAATAATTAATATCTTCGGAAGCTTCTTTATCAAACACATAATGATTTGACCAATAACCTTCAGATTTAATAATCAATAAACTTTTTACTGAATTTGAAAGAACTGTGTGATTATGAATTTCGGCAAATTTTTTAATCATAACAGCAATTAGATTATGATTAAGAATTTTATCAATAAATCTTGCGCCACCCGCTATTCTTATCGTTGGAAAATTTAAAGGACGAAGTCTGAAGAAATGCCAATCACTCTCTGCGTAAATTCTTCCATCATAATTTGGTTTAATATCTCCCCACTTTTTTGCAAGTTCCATAGTATATTCGGAGACTTCAGAAGTTGGAAGATTTTTAACATCGGGGACTAATCCTGCAATATTGAATAATATTGACTCATACAATTTAATTGGTGATGGGTCTTGATATTGACGCACAAAATCAAGATTTGCACTTTGTGCGAGTTTAAGCATTATGGTTTTATTTTGTGAATAACCAAGAGCTTCAAAAATTTCTTCGTAAAAAAGCTGTTCCCACAATTCTCTTTTGCTTATTTCAGCTATTGAGAACTTTTTTTCATAGTAGTTTTGTGGAATCTCATACTTTACAACCGGTTCTTTCACTTCCATATCAGATATAAAAACTAATTCTTTTAAGCGATGAACCAATCTTTCACATTTTTTCTTAAATCGCTCTATTCCTAAATCGAATAAAAAATCGATTTTAGTTTTTTCATCTGCTGCCGATGCAATTTCATGACAGGGGATTTTGTTAGTTTTATTTTCGCGTTCATGTGAAATAGCATTTCTGAGTGTTGTGTTGATACTCTCCTCTAAAAAAGAGTCAAAGCAAACAGTTGGAATTTTCCTACCTTCTTGGGTAAAAACAAATTTAGTGGTTGAGTCGCAGGATAAAACAGCGTGAAGAATTACTTTGTTATATCGCTTATTTAAATTATGTCCGTGTGTTTTCCAATCTGAATGAAGATTATCAATTTCTACATCACCCACATAAGTTATGTTTCCGATTTTAATTCGGGCATTAATGAAATCTGGTCCGCCTTTTTCAGTATTCGCTATACCTCTATCGAATACTACAATTTTTTGACCGCATGCTGTAAAAACTTCTTTATCTATATTTTGATTTTTCCAAATATCATAAAGAAACTTCTCCGGTACTTTTACTTGATCGTTCATGGTTACTCCCCAATTGATTCTTGTCATGAATTGTAACTGATTCGGAACGTCTATTCCCAATGACATAGAAAGCTTCAAATTCGTCCAACTCGTTTGACAGAATATTATTGAATGTTACGATTGCATTATTGCAATGATAAAAAAGATCTATTTTTGATTTATTTTTATAAAGGTATATATCGATTGAATTATTTTGCAGATTCTCTAAAGTTATAAAAACTTTATTCCCGATAAATTTTATTTCTCTGACTAATAATTTTGGAAGTGACATATCGATAGGAATCTCGTCAATTTCTAATATCGGCGGGAAAACAGGTTGAAATCTGTCATCTTTATTTTTTTCTGAAGATTTTTTTGCTTCAGTTTGATTTTGATTTTTCATTAAAAATAAATTAAATGACAATCAAACTTAGCAATTAAGAAGAATAACTAAAAGGATAATCGTAATTAAATTTTGTTTTCTAAAACAGAATCATTTAGTCGAAGTAATTCAAGACGAGCTTGTTCGGCAAAATCATTTTCATTAGAACGATATATAATTCCACGACTCGAATTTATTAAAAAATTATTATTTCGATTTAGAGAAAATAATCTCACAACATCTTCTAAACTCCCTCCTTGTGCACCTACACCCGGAAGCAGGACTGGCAAATCACCAAAACTATTAATATTAGATTCTAACTCGGAATATTGAGTTGCACCAAAAACAATTCCACAATTGGAAAACTTATTCCAATTTTTAACCTCTACTAAAACCTTTTGATATAAAAAAGAACCGTTTTGTAGAATTGCTTTTTCAAAATCAATAGCACTCGGATTTGAAGTTAAAACCAACACAAAATTAAGTTTATCTTGAAATTGCAGAAACGGAGTAACAGAATCGCTCCCCATATAAGGGTGAAGAGTTGAGGCATCTACTTTAAATATGTTAAATAGTGAGTCGGCATATTGTTCGGCAGTGTTTCCGATATCGCCCCGTTTGGCATCCCCGATTATAAAACCATCTGAGCCAATATAATCAATAGTTTTATGAAGAGTTTCAATTCCTTTAAGTCCTTCAGCTTCATAAAACGCAAAATTGAGTTTATAACCAAGTGCTAAATCACGCGTAACATCAATTATTTCTTTGTTAAATTGAAAGACTGAATCTTTCGATGATAATAGTGATTTGGGAAATTTCGACTTATCAGGATCAAGTCCCACACATATATGCTTATTAGCACTAAATGCATTTGATAATTTTTGTTGAGCTGTTTTCATAAGTTAAAATTCTTGAACATCATGGATTTTACAGGGTAAATTGTCTTTTCATTATACTTTGCATTTTTCTTATAGTTATAATGATTTTCAACTTCACCGGAAATTTCAAAATAAATTAGTTGTCCAATAGGCATAAATTTGTAAACACGAACAGGTTGTTTTACAGAAATTTCTAATGTCCAAGTATTACAGAAACCCTCATCTCCCTTACCCGCAGTCGCATGAATATCAATACCTAATCTTCCCACACTCGATTTTCCTTCTAAAAACGGGACATAATTCCGAGTTTCAGTATACTCAAGAGTCACGCCTAAGTATAATTTTGAGGGCAGGAGTAAATATCCTTCATCAGGAATTTCGAATGTTAAAATATTATTATCTTTTTTTGCATCGAGGATATCATCTTCATAAATAGCGAGCCATTCCCCCAATCTAACGTCGTAGCTGTTTGTCCCAAGATTTGAAATCTCAAAAGGTTCTATGAGGATGTTCCCTTTTGAAATCTCCTCAAGTATTTTTTTATCAGATAAAATCATTATTCCCTAAGTATATTGTTTACGAGTTCTATAAATATTTTGAACTATCCCAATCATTATCATATTAATTAAAAGAGAACTACCACCATAGCTAATAAATGGGAGCGGGATTCCGATTACCGGCATTATTCCGATTGCCATGCCGATGTTAATCAAAAAATGTATAAAATAAACGGATAAGATACCGACTATTACAAAACTTAAAAAACTTTCTTTAGCCATACTTGCTATCCT
>JAHBUO010000126.1 GCA_019638025.1 Ignavibacteriaceae bacterium | reverse complement strand
GTTGCTGTTTTGGTTATCTGATTTATTTACTTTGCCTAACTCAATATCTTGGGGGAGAGTGTATCTTGTTCCTTGCCAGGTTACCCGGGCTGTATAAACATCATTTGCATCTTTCATTACTATTATCGATGGGTATCGGTTATACAAGTAGCCGCTGCCGGTTGAGAGGGTTTGAGTAGTTAATTGCTCAATCGTATTAAATGGAGATTGTGATCTGAAAATTTTATACTTTATTTGGCTTTCTCCCTCTTGCCAAGCTAAATGAAACTCGGGACGGTTATCATACGTATATGACTTTTTAGCAGCTATTGTGGGATTTATTGAATTCTCGTTTGTGTTCTGCACAAATGGATTTATTGAATACCATTGTATTCCTTGTCCGGTTAGATTGCCATATTTGCAAAATAGTCCTCCGGATTCTTTATATACAAGCATTACTCTGTCGGGGATTCCATAACCAATCACCGGCATTACATCATCTTCGTAATAATTATTACTTATATATGATAAAACCGCTGCTTCGTTTTCGGATTGCTTTATTCCGTTTTTATAATGTTGAACTATTACTATCGGGTTTTCATATACTCCAATTCGTTGGAACGTGATCAACACATTGTCATCACCATTACCATCATTATCAAAGTAATCAATTGAAGGGGATTTGCTTGGTAAATTACTCAGCGGTTGTCCATTATTTGCTATCTGCCAGGTTGCACCATTATTCGTGCTTCGCTCGTACCAAACTAATCCCATACTTTCGTATACGTTATGGAGGGTTGTTTGTCCTACTGCTGTTTGCTTTACTATTTTACGTTGGTTGTTGTTGGTATAGGCAGCATTTTGATTGGTGTGATTAGGATACTTATATAATGCTGTATAAGTTGCGTTGTCTTGTGGTGCGATTGTTCGTGGATTATTTACATTTCCATCAACCCAACCGGCAAACTTATAAGCTCTATTATTGATTGTTTGCTGCAGTGGGGCTGTTATTTCTCCGGTATTTTGCTCAACAACATGTGTTACTATACCCGCTGATTGAATTCCATCAAATTCGGTTTGGTCGTTACGCGAGATTTTATATTTTGGTTTTAAATAGGCTTTATAAGTAGCTCCCTTATAATTTTTATCTGCCAGAATGCTTATTGTTTGGTCTAAGCTTAAACTGTCAATCACATTAAACCAATCCCTTTTCCAAACACTCTTATTCAAAAGAGCTTCAGTGTTATTGAATATCCAATCATAATTATTTAGTGTGATGGTATCATAAGCAGCAAGATTTACGCTTTGAGTCTCAAAAGCAGAAATAGTTTTTGGACTTGGGAAAGGAGTCGGGGCAACATTTACACCTACACCAATATGCCCACCTGTCACACCATCTAGATCGTTTTTTACATGGAAAGTCAATAATTCAGCTGGAATTTTAAAATAAACTGTAAGAGTAATTGTTAATATCGCATATGAATCATTTGATGTTTCATTTTAACACATTGCCCCGATAATCATTTTTCTTGACGATAATTTACTTTGTAGCTCCGTCTTTATCGGATCTGACATAAAGTTATTCATTCCGTAAGTTAATCCTGTATGAGCCGAACTTGAGGTTCCAATAGCTGCCCAATTTGAACCTAGATCAGTAGAGATTGTCGTCATTTTCGTAAGTTTAAAAGTATACCCCGTCCCTGTACCAGTTGAATATGCCACAACTACTGTGTCAATTATAGCATTCTGAGGGATATTGGATAAATTGTAGTAAAAATAGGATCTGTACACGGCTGATGTTGTCCCCGTGTATGGATTTTGTTTACCAATCGCATAACTTCCATTACTATATGTAGTTGATGAATCAACAAATTTTCCAATATAATCACCTACTGAAGATAGAGGGGTGTTGCTATAAATATAAACCTGGCTATATACATTGCTAAATTGAAGCATAACTAACAACACTAATAAAACAAGATTGGTTTTCATTTTGTTTTCTCCTAGTAAAAAATTTATTATGTTTAAAAATAGAATAGCGTCTTACATTCTTAAGTTGATTAAGAATGCAGTATTTTTATGTTATATCTAAGGCTATTCTTTCTATAGGGGTGGTGTTGCAGCATCACCCCATTATTCTATTACTTTATCAATTATAATACCTCCTTTCCTCAGTCTTTCAGTTTACCATGAAAAACTAAATTATATCCATTTATGTAATCATTGACAGGGAAAAAGACTTCTTTTTCAAAAATTAATGGTTTGGTTGAGATACTTGTAAAATCATTTTCAAAGCGGATTAAATATTCAACATTTTCTCCATTAAAATGAGCTAAACCGTCAATCATCCCTACAAAGAAATCTTTTTCATTCCTACCATATACATGATAACCAAATTTTGGTTCTGTGAATGTCATTATCTTTATAAACTTCCCATTCTCGTATCTATTTAAATCTCGTCCTAATAAAAAATAAACTTCTTTACCGATTTTATTTATACTCACAAATGTGATTTGATTAACTGGTTTTGCAAAAATCTCTTTCAGCTGTTTGTTATGATACTCCCAAAAAGCCAAGGTATCAGGTTCCATAGATGTGAGTGGTGCTGGTTTTTTCCCTGCGATATACATAATATTTGCATATTCTAAAATCTGCTGCATATAAATGTTATTACTTTGAGCAATTGTGAGTTCTTCATTCCATTCGGTACCTGATTTGCAGAGTATAAATCTCGTACCTATTGCATATAAGTCATTTATGGATTTCCCATAAATATCCCAAATGTTTGCATTATCAAAACGCATATTGGTTTGATACCAGTTAACTCCATTGAAGTGCCAAATTTTTCCATCATTACCACCTAACCATATATTATTTTGACTTAAACCAAATATACAATTAGGAGAAAGTCCTAAAATTTGTTTTTCGTAAGGCTTCCATTTAATACCATCAAAATGCCATAATCCATCATAATTAGTAATGCCGCCAGGGCCAGCAAGCCAAATGTCGGTTGGGGTTGCTCCCCAAATTTCTCTTAGGATATTATTTGGGCTATAGAGTGTGTCTACACTCCAAACATAATCTCTTCTACCAGGGGGAGTGTTTTCATTAGGCTCAGTTGGTTTATTACAACTAACCGCAGTAAACAGTAATGGGAGTAATAATAAAACTAACAGCTTAATTATAAAGTTTAACAACATAATTGCCTCTTTGTTGGTTTTGGGTGATAAACATTATTTACGGGGACTGTATTATTGTAATGTGAGATAAAGATAAAAGTAAGATAAGCAGCAAGGGGAGAGAAGAGTTCATCATCAGATAACTTACGAGGAAATAACCATTTATAACTAGTACTAACCATCACAAACTCCCCTTACAAAAAAGTAAATGAGTAAAGACTACTTTAGAACGCCCAAATTTACGAAAAAAATACACAAGCAAATCTCTATGGAATATTTATTTTATTTTTGCATCTCCATTAAAGGTATTTTATTTGTTCTCATCGCAAAACAAAAGATTTGTTTTGTGTACTGCACCCCAAAAAGCAAGAGAAAAAAAAGGGAAAAAGAGTATAGAAAAATCAAGCGACATTTAGGTAATTAGTTAGTTTTTCAAATTCATTTGGACTCAAATTACCAAGAGCAGAATGAGGGTATTCTTGGTTATAAAAAATCATGAATTTATCTACCTCAGTTTTAGCTTCTTCAAAGGACTCGTAATCAAAAGCATAAACTTTTTCTTCTTTGAAAGTTCTCATAAATCGTTCAGTATCAGCATTTCCCTTAGGATTGGAATAACTTGTCGTAATGTGGTTAATTCCAAGTAAAGCAACAGCATTTTCAAATTTTTCTGATGTCGGCTGTGAACCATTATCACTCATCAAATGCAAATTATATTCTCTTGAACCTAATGGACAGTTATTCTGTACTGCCATATTGAGTGCCTGAATCCAATCATCTGCTTTTGATCTGAGATTGAGCTGATAGCCGACCACTTTTTTATTGTACCAGTCGAGTACGATTACCAAGTAGACCCAGCCAAGAGAATTTATGTAAAATTTCGTCATATCAATTCCCCACCACTGGTTGCTCTTTACCGGCTTTGGCTTCTGTTTCTGTGGAGTCCTTTTGGCTTTGTACCGCTTTGTCTCGACAAGTAAATCATGTTTCTTCATTAATCGATATGTTCGGTTATAACTGACCGTAATTCCATATTTTCTTTTCAAATAAGCTCTTACTCGCCGATAGCCCCAGAAGAGATGATCTCCTTTAATTTCCTTTATTTTCTCAACCAAAGCAATTTCCTTTTCTATTCCGGCTGCTTTTTTATCACTGATTGCCTTAGCTTTAATTTGTTCTTTGGCTCTCCGATAATAGCTGCTTTCCGGAATTCTGAGTACTTTACATACGAGAGTTATTGAGTAACCTTCTTGTTTCAAAGAACGAACCAGCTCATCGCAGGTTAAATCAGATTCAAGTTTTTTTTTAATATCTGAATTTCGATGGTTTGTCTGCCGATGACCTTTTCGTATTCTTCAAGTTTTGTCTTATCACTACTTGAAGGACTTCCTCCACTTGAATTGATTAATCCTTTTTTGCCTCCTTCAAGGAATTTATCCCGCCATTTGTAGTAGACGGTTTGAGATAATCCGTGTTTGCGGCAAAGGTCACTGATCGATGATTCAGCCTTAAGTCATTCCAGGACTATAGCAAGTTTTTCTTCTGCGGTTTTGGTTGTCTTAAATGGCATTAGGTACTCCTAAAATAACGTGTTAGAAAAATAGTAAAATACCGCAAAATTTTTCGCCGGATTCAGAGGCACTACGTTTCGCTTCGCTCCACTTCGTGCCTCTGAATCCTCCATTTTCTCTCCACCTTCATCCTCTCTCACTATTTCGGGGTGCAATATAAACTTGTATTGATTGTAAATTGTGTTTCATATTCAATTTCCAATGTTAGAGAGGACAGTAATTTGTAACATAATTTTAATTGATTCGATTCTGTTTTTTCATATACAATAGCTATACTGTTTCCTAAATAATCAATTGATGGGTTTTTTGAATTTATATCAATTAGAAATTCCACGGAAGGTGAATTTAAAGGTTTTGAATGCAACCATACCCCATCCATTGATTCATAGAGTAGTAAATAATCCCCTTCAGCTGTTTTTATTGTTTTGCGTTGACTATTATTTGTAATCGCGTCTTCAGTATTAGATAATAATTCCCCTTTTAATACTGCCTTTGCAACAGCATTTGAAGCATTAAATACAACTCCGGTTTCCATACTTTTCGCATCCTCATAATTAACTCCGCTCCCCTCCCATTTGTACGGATAAAATTTACGGTTCTGTCCGTGAACTGATATTGTTTGCTCTTCTGGAACACTGACTTTGTAATAACTTCTACCAGAAACCATTGGTTGATCTAAAAATATACCGTTATATTTCTGACCATATTCATAGTATGTGGATGCATTTGGGTAAAATGGTGAACTCCTTTCCCATGGAAAAGCTTCATTCATTCCTCGGTTTCTTAATTGGTTGCCATATTGACCATCCTGGTAATCAATAAACCACGGGTCGCTGAATTTTACAACTCCACCGGTTGTATTTGTTCCCTCAAGGCTGGTTTTTATTGTTATGCCTGTCGCGGTGGGAAGGAAGTTTGAGAGTAACAAATCTGTTTGAGGCGATATTTCAAATGAATGCTGATTTTTAACATTTGAGAAATTTGAATTCCAGTTATTATACTTCTGATTAGAATAAACAGATTGATCCCCTAAAATGACTTGTGGGTAACCTATCGGAAAACTAAACTGGGAACCTGGTGAAAATGATGAACTCCAATTTGGCCAATTCCATTTTTTTAATGTACCAACCTGTACATCATTACTCAGCCGTTGGTCAATAGTTACAGTTTTGTTTTGTGGGAACAATTGAATTGTATAAAAAGAAAAAAGAATAACGAAAAGAATTAATTTTGCTTTCATTTTAAGCCCCTAAATTTATTGATAATGAATTTTTATTAATTAATGAATACACTATTGCTTATTTATAGACAATTGTAAAAATCACATCCTTTATCTTCTGCCGATTGTTAATATTGCCCTGTTACTACTTTGACCAACCGTTACAATTGTATTATTAAATATTGCGGTACCGTAATAGTTACCTGGAATCCCAACAACATCTATAAAACTTTTCCAGTAATTTCCGTTAAAGTGGATTAATTCTCCTGCCCCACCAGTTGCAACTATATCGTTTATTTCTCGACCTCTGATCCTGTTTGTAGAGTAGGTAGTAATTAAGTATATGTCGTTTTTCCATGCATTTTCATCTAAAAAGTGTTTTTGATATATGCCACTGCCGGATATATAGTAGTTTCTATTACTTATAAACCATAGAGACCTTAACGGCCAGTTGGCGTTCTCTGAACTTACTTTTTCCACTGAATTACTATTTTTAACCTGTAACAAGACATTGTCATGACCAGCTAAAATATTTCCCCCTGCCGCAAGA
>JAHBUO010000125.1 GCA_019638025.1 Ignavibacteriaceae bacterium | reverse complement strand
TGTGTAATTCCAAATGTATTATACTTATTGATATGAGTAAATGTGTTTGCATTATCCAATATATTTTGAAATTCATACTGATAACCCGGACTCGGTTCAACATACTCTAAATTTGATTGTAAAGACTGAGAATTTTGGTTTATGTTGACTGACTGATTAAATGAATATTGAAATTTCATCGTCGAAGAATATTTGTAAGTCAATTTCCCTAACCAAAACCAACTATTTTCAGCTCTCGGAGCATATTTCTCTCCGAAGAAAGTTGATGAATTCAACTGTGTTGCCGTTGACTTATTATAACCTTGAGTAATACCATCACTAATACCCATGTAAAAATTACCAAAGAATGTAAATTCACCCGGTAATTTTGCCCCGATTGCCGGAAGTATTGTAGTGAATATTGGTTCGGGTCCACTAAAGTTAGCTTCTAGAATATCTATATTAAAAACGTGATTAGAAGTTCTTTCTCCGAAATTATCTCGCTTGTATGAGATGTATCCATTATACTTGCTACCCCCTTCTCTTGTTCGAACGTTAACAACCCCTGATGTAGCTTGTCCAAATTCAGCATTGTATCCACCGGTGATAACTTCAACTTCTTCAATCGAATTAGCACTTAATTGAAGTCCAAATCCTGTTCCGGCTAATGGGTCCTGAACAGATACACCATCAAGTAACATTGCATTTTCGTATGAACGGCCACCTCTGATATGGATGGCATTATCAGACTTGATAACACCTGCTTGTTGAGTAACTAAGTCACCAATATTTTCAACAATAGACATCTCAATATCATCACGAGAAATTGTTTTTTTACTCTGTGTTTCTTCAACATCCATTAAAGGTTTTTCACCAACAACAACTACATCTTGTCCAAGAGTTAAGACTGTTTCTTCAAGTTTGATATCCAAAGCCTTGTTTTTATTGGCTTCAATTTGTAAAGCTGTATATTGAATAGTTTTATATCCGATAGAACTAACTTCAACTGTGTATGTACCGGGAGAAATCTCGTTAATTCTGAAGTTACCATTCATATCAGTCGCAGCACCGTAATATGTTCCTTTGACTATTACGTTGACACCAGGTATTGGTTCTTTAGATGCAGCATCGACTATTTTACCTGATAAACTTCCTTTGGATTGAGCTATCAATGTAGCCCCATAAAACATAAATACAATTAATAATAATTTTTTAATCATCAGTTTAATCCAAAATCTTGAAAGAAGATTTTTGTTAATAATTCATTAACTTTTCTATTACCACCATTTGTATAGTGTAACGGTATTCCCATGAAAAATATTTTTTTTCTTGAATCAATAAATCCTAAATAACCTTTTGGATCTCCGCTAGCAGCATAATAAATGGGAGTTGCACTCAACGGATTCGGATAATATCCCCTAATCAGAAAAACTCCTTGAGAAGTTTGTAAATTAGGATATTCAGGTAGGGTTGAATCTGATATAATTCGACTGTTATTGGGGAAATTTAATCCGGTTACAAAATTACTTACAGAATCAATCGGTAAGAATCCTTGCATATTTTCAACTTCAAGAGAAATACCGGGCCAAAAAGAAAAAGCTATCGCTCCTCCTGCAGAAATAAATTTATTTGTTGCTACTGTTGCAAGATTTAATGAAGGATTATTATCGCTGTACCAAAAAACGAAATCAAAAAGTTTAATAGTTTCTAAGAATGTTATTGTCTGGTAAGGAGGTTTTTGTACATGAATATCCCAAAAATCATACTTACCGTTTATACTTCCACTATTTACGCTATCAAATTGGTTTTTATAAAAGGTCTTTGGATTACCGGAGGCTAAATAATCATTAATAATTAAAAGTCTACCTGCAGGTTTTTTCACATACCATTTTTTGGAAGTATCAGGTAACTGGATAAATGGAGATTTTGCTCCCGAAATATCTTCAGCTTGGACATAAAATTTATTGAAATCATTAAATTTTAATCCTTCTAATTTTTGGTTAAAAATTGAAGCATCACTTCCATCTATTAAAATGTCCATTTTAGGATTAGCGGAGGAGAATTCACGAGTTCTAATTGTGATTCTTCTTACATTCCCTTGCAATGAAACAATTTTAGTTTGATCTGAAGTGTCATTTAATGCGATATTAATTTTTAATATTGATTCATCTCCGTCAAGATCTTCAGCTTCCCAACCAAATGTCATTGCGGGGAAAGATGTGTCAGGTAAAACTGAAAGATTATTCCAAACAATAACAGGTGCAGAGTTACGAATCGGGAATTTAATTGTTGCTGGGTTTGGGTCGATTAATCCTATATCAAAATACTTCTCACCCGGGTTGTAAACACCATCACCATTTGCATCGATAAATGGCTCTGCTCCAAAATCAATTCCGTTTCTCAGAATTTGATTGTCATAAACGCCGTTACCGCCATCATCTGCTGCTGCAACTTTGAAATTGTAAAAAGTATCTGTTGCACCAATCTGAAGAGCAAAGAGGCTATCGTTCTTAGTGGTGAAAGTCCAATTAACTCCATCCCATGTAAAATAAAAACCAATAACAAGTCCATCCGGATCATCGCCCCACCAACTCACACGTAGTTTACTTGGTTGTTGGCTAATTGTACTATCCGGAAACAAGAATATCGATGTTTTGGGAGGTTTATTCTCGGACGGATTATTTACCAATTCATCATAACATGAATTGAGAATTAAACCCAAACCGATAATTGTAAATAATAGTAAAAATTTTTTCATTTTTTAATTTTAACTCTTAAGAAAAAGTAAGCGAAAGATTATTCATCTTCCGCTCAATAAATTTATTTCATCAACATCATTTTTTTAACTTGAGAAAACTCACCGGCTTGAATTGTATAGAAATAAATACCGGAAGGAAGTTGTGCCGCGTTAAACGTTATAGAATGTGTCCCTTCTTTCTGGAATCCTTGGAATAATGTTCTTATTTCTTGTCCAAGTACATTATAAACTTTTAATGTTACAAATTCTTCTTTTGGAAGAGAATATTTAATCATTGTTGAAGGGTTAAATGGATTCGGATAATTTTGGGTTATACCAAATTCTGATGGATTAACATCATCTTCTACATCTAGAACAACACCTACAAAATCATCATCTTTTCTTGGTGCAAGTTTATAGAAACTAAATGAGAAATATAAAATACCTTTAAGTTCGCTCATTGTTACTCCATCGGTAATACGAACGAACAATGGATTGTCAAGCATATTCGGATCCCATGAATTATGATATTTATGGGCACCATCTTGTAATTCAACTCTGGTATTTCCCGAGTTATCACTCACAAACATTTCGCCAAAATGACTTGGAGGACCATCAGCATTCTCATCTGTAACAGAGATATTTTTGTAAGAAATCAAAACACTTTCCCATTGTTCGGCATCTAAAACTCCACCTGCTTTTGTTCCGATGGTTCCTGTTTGAACTTCAGAAGCTGCAGGAAGATTATTGTTAGTACTGTTAACGGTTATAGATGCAATACTATCAATTTGTGTAACGTTAAAGTTTTCATTAATAACACCAGTAATAGTAACATTATCACCTCTGCGCAATTCAAATGATGTCATAACGCTTGGTTTACTGCCACCTAACATAATACCGCTCCAAGGTCCACTTCCATTCTGCATATAAACTCTTGGTGGAGTGCTCCCCAATCCCGGTAAATCTGAGGTATCAGCAGTTACAATGCCTGAAAGAGTAACTTGATAACCGTTAAAACCACTAAAACCACTACCAAATGGACTATATTGAACATCGGCAATTGTTATCGGTCTATTCAGCACTAAATAGAAATAATTTCCTTTTACTGTATCACTCGGATTGATAGAACTTAATCCGTTGTTATCTGTAGCTGTTAAATAAAAATCCACTATTGCTGAGTCAGCGGACACTCCCGGAATTGTTGCGGTCCATAGAGTTGTATCAGTAGAAGATTTAGTCATATTGACTGAAACACGTGCACCACCGTTAACTCTATATTTTACTTGTGCGCTCTGAGGGAATCCGTCTAAATCCAATATTTTTGCCGATATTTCAACAGCTTGATTCGAATTCACTAAAGTAATATTTCTTTTAATATTACTTATTATCGGAGGAGTAGCAGTGATGTAAATATCGCCAGGATAGAGAGGCACTATATAATATCCATCGGCACGAGTGTGAATCGTCCCTCTAATAAAATTTATGGGAGTACCATCTTGAGGAGCTTGATAATCTGTAATACCTGTAAGTCTATGTGCTCTGTTAGTAAAATAACCCGACTGATCATACATAAACATTGAGTTACCCTGACCGTCATTTATTTTAAATGTTCCAGATGTAGCATTTCTATCTGATGATATTGTATTTCTTATAACAACATACATCCCTTCATATTTTTCTCCCTGTTTAACAAGTTGCCCGTTATTCATGAATTCAGTCATGCTCAATTCAAGAGGATCAGGTCTCTTCGGCAAAGTTTCGATGATTTGGATTGGAGTTACAGGATTTAACAATAAATCCAATTGAGTTGTGTTACCTGAAAACTCGTTTACCACACCAGTAAACTCAACAACTTGTGCGGTATCAGCTAAATAGAAAAACGTTTGTTGATTGGCTCCTGTGGTATCATGTTGTATTGGATATAACCCACCCCAAACTTGACCGTTAGCATCCTGAATATATGCAGCCCATCTACCACCTGCAGCAATAATTCTTCTTCTATCACCTATTGGATCTACAACCGGAGCAACCATTATAACTCCTCTAACTCTAACTGTATCCCCCTGAAGTGGTGAGGGGGCATCCCCCTGTGCAATTACTGAATCAGGTAAATATTGTATATCTTGAATTGTAACCAACGGGTATTCTTGTGCAAACGAGAGTGTTGCCGCAAAGAATAACATCCCTAATAAATACTTTAACTTCATTTTTTTTGACTCCATATTATTTTATTACTAAAAATTTTCCTGTTTTTATTTTGCCTGTTTTAGAATTCTTAACACTGAACAAATACATTCCGGTAGCAATTGCTTGATCATTATCCGAGATTAAATCCCATGCTTGCTCACCACCCGACAGAATATGATTCCCGTCTCTTGAATAATTTTGAAACCACCTTAAATCAGAGCTGTTTGAATTTTTATCGTGATGCATTCTTTTTACAATATCACCTGCTAATGTGTAGATTGTAATATCACATTCTTCGGGTAAATTGTAGAAGTAAACTTTTCTTAATCTCTCACTGCTTCCGTCCCAATATGCATTCCCATAATATGGGTTTGGATAAACTCCGATAGGGGTATTATCATCTTCTACTGAAGGCGTACCCGGAATGATTATCTTTGCATTAGCTAATGGGCTTGATTCTAAACTACCTAAATTATTTTCCGGGTCTCCCTCATCAAATGCAGAGACTGAAAATGCATACTGCCATCCGTTTAATAAGTTTTCAATTTCCATTTTGTAGTAATATTGAGTAGTATCACCTTCAAATGTAACCGGTGATGTTAATTCGATATTTGAAAAACCTGAATTAAAGCCAATGGAATTATTTGTGCTATCAAATTGAGCGGCTAATACCAACGAAGTTTGTAAATCTTGAGTTCCCTGTAAATCATACCCTGCATTAGTTCTATAAACTTTATATCCTTCAAAGTCTTTTTTAGCAGAAATTGGATCGATAGAATTTTCGGCTCTTTTATCCCAATAAATTGTGGCTTTTTGACTACCGGGAACTACCTTCACTTTTGGTAACATCGGAGGGGAAGGTAAAATATATCTTGTGATTATTCCATTACCGTCTAAATCTTCACCTGCATCAAGAATATTATTTCGGTTTCTATCTTCACCGTAATAAGCTCTTAAAGCCCATTCTGCATTGGCATATAAATTTGTTTTTTGTTCATCATTATCAAGTGCAGCAAGGTCAGAGCCATACTTTTTTGCAGCAACTATGGCAAATGTAACATTTAAAGAATCTCCGGGTGCTAAAGTTTTTACTGAACCGATTGTAATTAGTACCGATCTATTACCGGGGGCTTTTAATGTTTGTGGATTTATACCATATCCATATCTATTGTTAGAAGCAAAATATCCTTGCATTCTCCGGTATCTGTCGACATCCGATTGTGGTCTAAAAAAGTTTTGATCTGTTGTGTTTGAAAATTGCCATGTATTAAAGTTTACGCTATCGTAAGGGACGTTTGCACCTAGTAACTGAAACCCAATATAACTATCAGTAAACCCGAGGTCACCGGTTGCATCAAATTCATAAGCAATTTTCATTGAATCTATGTAACCGTCGCCACCATGACGAAAGAACTCACCACCTCCCGGACGTCCTGTGATTTTTGTATTCCTCACAACCGCATCTGTCCAGAGTCCGACATAAAGACTATCAATATATTTAGTCGATACATTTTTAATCCAATAGTTCATAATCACAAAGAAATTAGCAAACGGAAAATTCCATGCATAAGTTTCGTGTCGTATCGAAACACCTAAAGGTGTGTGCTCCGGAATTAACTCCGAGGTTCCCGGAATAACAAGATTTGTATCGTTATAAACACTAA
>JAHBUO010000124.1 GCA_019638025.1 Ignavibacteriaceae bacterium | reverse complement strand
GAGCAATTTACGGTCGGCTACATTTTATAAATATCCGTTGTCTGTTTGTCAGTGTTGTTTGGGGCGGACGGCTTATGGGCAACGCCGTTAGAATGCAAAAAAATATTTTGTTAAATTACACTTTATTATGAAAACTCTAAGAAAAACACCTTTGAAATTAACAGATACGAAAGCCGAGTCGTGCACGTTTGATTCCAGAATGGAAATATTGCATGATCTTCCTTTTTTCAGAAACCTTTCTCATGAGGAAATGCATAATATTAATAAAGTATTTAGTGATACTAAATATGATCTTGGCGATGTTATCTATAGAGAAGGGGAAAAATCAACAAGACTTTGTGTAATTGCTTCAGGTAGTGTAAAATTAATAAAGCAAAATTTAGACGGGAAAGAAATTTTAACAGATATTTTAAAGCAAGGAGAATTTTTTGGTAATATGGATCCTTCTGGAGAGACGTTCTATGTTGAAACTGCTATTGCTCAGGTATCTTCTTGTATTATGAAAATAAACTCAGAACAATTTAGAAGCATATTGGAAAAATATCCTACAGCTTCACTAAAGGTCTTAGATATTATGTCAAAGCGCCTAAAAGAGTCCCAAGAAAGGATTAAACAGCTTAGTGCTAATTCTGTAGAAAACCGTATTGCTTATACAATTCTAAAATTAGGCGAAAAACTTGGTGTCGAAAATGATCTTGGGTTATTAATTCAGATCCCGCTAACAAGATATGATATTGCTGGTATGACGGGCACAACCCCGGAAACTGCTAGTCGGATTATAAGCAAATTTAAAGAGGTAGGGTTAATTAAAACCGGCAGAAAATGGACTGTAATTACAAATATTAGTGAATTAGAAAAAAAGATATAATCTATCGAGAAAGTTATTTATGGAATTGTAATGAAGTTTGAGCCTCATCCTAAAACTTCAGAAAAAATATCAACTTCTGTAATAAACTAAGCTATATCATTTTAGAACGCAACTTCAGAGTTTATATTTCCTTTGAAAATTTTAATAATTCTACAATTAAAAGGAGATATACAATGAAACAGAGAATATCGTCTATAGCTTTTTTATCATTATTAGGTTTGCTTATCCTCTCTCAAAATACCTTTGCGCACTGTGATGGTTTGGATGGGCCAGTTGTGATTGCAGCTAAAAAAGCATTAGAAACAGAAAATGTAAACCTAGTTTTAATATGGGTTCAGGAAGAAAATATTGAACATATCACGCATGTTTTTAATCACACGTTAAGTGTTAGGAAATTAAATGCCGATGCTCAAAAACTTGCCGATAGATTCTTTTTCGAAACTCTTGTACGTATTCACCGGGCGGGAGAAGGAGCTTCGTATAATGGATTAAAGCCTGCCGGGAGAGATTTAGGTCCCGCAATACCTGCCGCTGATAAGGCACTTGAAACCGGATCGGCTAAAGAGTTATTAAAATTATTGAATGATGAAGTAACTCATGGATTACAGTCTCGGTTTAAGAAAGCAATGGAATTGAAAAACTATGACGTTAATAATGTTGCTGCCGGTCAGGAGTTTGTAAAAGCTTACGTGGAGTATTTTCACTTTGCGGAAGGGATTTACGAGGCAACACAAAAAATAGGGCATGGTCATCCGGCAGATGATAATCTAGATAATGAACATCATGAAAATCACCAAAACTAAAGTGCAATAAAATGGAAAATAATAATAGAACTGAAGTGCTAAAAGCAAATGACTTGCTTAGATATCAGGATGAGGCGGTAATTAGCAGAACATTAGTAAAGAAAAGTACAGGGTCCATTACTTTATTCGCATTTGATAAGGGACAAGGATTAAGCGAGCATACGGCTCCCTTTGACGCTCTGGCGCATATCATAGACGGTGAAGCAGAAATTGTAGTAGATGGAGAAGTATTCAACTTAATGTCAAATGAGATGATTATTATGCCCGCAAACAAGACACATGCTTTGAAGGCTCTTTCAAAATTCAAACTTCTTCTTACAATGATTAGGTCATGAATGATTGGTCGGTTACTTGGTGTATCCGGCTAAATTATTAATTCTTTTTGAAGTACTTCTTCTAAATAATTTTTTAATTTAGTTTTTGTCTATTTTGCATTCTAACAAGTTGCTCAAGGCGACAGCATTTTCGCTTTCGGCATTTGTAAAATTATCAAGTTTGTTCTACCGTGTTGGCTTTGTTGTTTTGCAAAGTTTATAAATGCAAGTTTTTGAGTAAATAAAAAATTATTTAATAAATACGGTATAGTTGTTTTGGGCTGCGCCTTATCAACCACGCCGTTAGCTGTTTTTAAATAATCTTATCATTTAATTGGAGTAATTCATGGGTTTATTTGGCTGGATGCTTTTAGGACCTGTAGGTTCAATTGCCGAGGACGCAATAACTTCTAAGAAGAGTTCTGAATTTTCAACTGCTTCTACTGTGTCGAATGATGAAGTTGAACGGATAAAAATATTAATTGAAGAAGGAAGAAAAAATGGTGTTGCTGAACAAGAAATTGAAGTAAGCAAAGATTTTGCAAATACTTTTGACGTAAATGGTTCAATACCGATTGAGAATATGCCAATATCTGTTGGACTTAAAATGGATAAAACTAAAAATGGCAAATTCATTTTGCGAGTAAAATATCTTCCACTTGATTCTGTTGATAAGCTTCAAAACCTTCATAAACTATTCAAGGAAGAAGTGTTAAGTGAGGATGAATTTAAAAAGGCGAAAAAACGCCTACTTGAAAAAATCGACTAATGTTTACAAATAGATTATCTCTGGTTTTTCACTAATAAAATCCTAAGCATAAGTTAAGGTTAATATTATGAGTTATAATATTCATTGCGATTTGTGTCCATATTTTAACCAACTACATCTAGAAGGGAATATTTTTTCAACAAATAGGAATAGTCCACCAATTATATTGGAAAATAATTCTAGTTCCATGCTTTTAGTTTTTCAATCCCCTGGAATAAAAGAATGGGAGGAAGGCATTGCAATATTTCCTGAAAGAAAAAAGGGAGGTTCAGCTGGGCGTCGAATTGAATTGTCATGGATAAGAAAACAAAAACAAAGAAGTGAATATGATATAATTAATGTGGTTCAATGTTTTCCTGGTCGAGTTGGAATACGAGACAATTTTCCAAGTATTAGTGCTATTTGTAGCTGCAAAAATAGATTGAAAGATGTTTTAGAGAATTCTAACTATGTAAAAATCATTGCATTCGGAACTTTAGCAATTGATGTGACAAAGTCTATTCTAAGGGAAATTAATAAAAATGTTCCTTTAGTCGAATCGGTTCATCCGAATGGCGGAATAACAAACGAGGAACTTGATAGATTATGGTAAGCAAAACAGCTAACAAGTTCTTCAAGCCGACCGCTTTAAACATTGCGGATTTGTGTTCTTATAAATTGGTGTTGCAAAAGTTAGTTGTTCTTTTAAGTAGTTTGCTAAAAAAAGATTTTATAAAATTATTGGCGTTAGTTTTCAAAGCTGCATTGCTGTTATGGGCGGCGGCTTAAAAACAACGTCGTTATGCCTCTGGCTCAAAAAGTGTCGGTTATATTAATTATATTTTGAAAAACAAAATAATGTTATAAATGTAGAGAAAATATGACAACTGTTGAAATCAAAAAATTATTGTAAAAATTGGTTTTGAAGATCGAATTGGCGACGATAAGTTATTTATCAAAGTATTTAGCAATCACAATAACTATGAATTGCAAGTACAATTTGAAGCACAAAAGATATTATACGGTGATAAAATACTACTTGGTGATGAAACCACGTCTAATTTTGAAAAACCAGAAAATTTTGTAGTTCTTGAGTGCGTAAATAGGCTACTCGAAAAAGGCTATAAACCAGAACATTTATATTTGGAGAAAAAATGGGCGTTAGGAAGAACTGGTAAGAGTGGAAAAGCTGATATAAGTGTAAATAGCCAAGATGGAAAGGCATTGTTAATTATTGAATGTAAAACATTCGGCGAGGAATATGACAAAGAGAAAAAAAGAATGATTGAAAACGGTGGTCAATTATTCTCATATTTGCAACAAGATAGAAACACAAAATTTTTGTGTCTATATGCTTCTAGTTTATTTGATGATAATATCATTTATGAGAATTCGATTATACCTATCAAGGACAGTGAAGAACAAATAGAAGCTGTTAAAAATAATATTGAAGATGCCAAAACTTATTCTACAGCCAACACTGCAGAAGAATTATATGAAGTATGGAAAGAAAATCATAACCTGTATTTCCATCCTAATGGCATCTTTGATGAAGAAATTGAACCATATAATATTGAGCTCAAGCCACTAAAAAAGAAAGACTTAAAACCATTTAAGGAAGGTGATGGAGGCTATGTATTCAATCAGTTTCTAGAAATATTAAGGCACAACAATATCTCTGATAAGTCTAATGCATTTAACAAAATAATGTCGTTGTTCCTTTGTAAAATTGTCGATGAGCAGAAGAATGACAACGAAGTATTAGAGTTCCAAGTAAAAGAAGGTATTGATACTCCAGAAAGTATTCAAGATCGTTTATTGAAATTGTATACTTCTGGTATGAAGCAATACTTAAAAGAAGAAATAATTAACTATTCTGAAGAAGATATAGACAAAATAGTAAACAATTTCCCGATTCAAACATCACGGTTACGAATAAAAGAAATATTGAAGGAATTGAAGTTTTATACAAATAATGAATTTGCGTTTAAAGAAGTCCATAATAAAAAACTATTCAAAGAAAATGCTAAAGTATTAAATGAAGTTATCAGATTATTTCAAGACAAAAAATTTAAATACTCGAAAAAGGAACAATATCTAGGAACCTTCTTTGAACTTTTGCTTAATGCTGGTTATAAACAAGACGAAGGTCAATTCTTCACTCCAGTGCCTATTGTAAAGTTTATAATAAATTCTTTACCATTTGAAAAATTGGTTCAACAAAAACTGTCAAATAAATCACGTGCTTTTTTACCATATGTTATGGACTATGCCTGTGGAAGTGGGCATTTCCTTACAGAGTCTATTGATAAAATTCAAAATATAATAAATGTATTAAACTATGATTATGATGAGGATACAAATATCACCATAAAACACTTTAAGGAAAGTGCTGAATGGGCTGCGGAATTTATTTTTGGTATTGAAAAGGATTACCGCCTTGCAAGAACATCAAAAGTTGCTTGTTTTATGAATGGAGATGGAGCAGCAAATGTAATTTTTGGTGATGGACTAGAGAAGCACGATAGACTAAAAGATAAATATGAAATTGTTGTAGCAAATCCCCCTTATGCAATAAAAAGTTTTAAACAACATTTAAGGGTTAAGGAAACAGATTATAATCTAATTTCCCTATTAACTTCAGACGCATCTCAAATAGAAGTATTATTCGTTGAAAGGACTAAACAATTATTAACACCTGGAGGTGTCGCTGGTATTATTTTACCCGATTCTTTGCTGAATTCCGAAGGGATTTATACAAAGGCTAGAGAAATAATACTTGAATACTTCGAAGTCATTTCAATTGTTAGTCTTGGTTCTAAAACTTTTATCGCGACCGGTAAAGACACCGCAATCTTTTTTCTAAAGAGGAGAAATGACAGTTTTGCTTTGGACAGAAAATTCATTGCTATAGATTATATACTTAAAAATAAAAAAAGAGCACACGACTTTATTGATAGCGAAGCACTATTAAAAGATTATGTAGAAGTTATTGATATAACAATAAAAGATTATAAAACATTCTTATCAAGAAAGCCTAATAAGCAAATTATTGAAAGTGAAATGTATCAAGAGTATTGGGAGTGGTTTATAAACTCTAGCACTTATAATACTTTTATAACAAAGCAATCTTTTACAAAATTAAAAGCCAAAGAACAAGAAAAACAAATTGCCAAATTATTTTTTGATAATATATTGCCAATAGAAATGGAAAAATTCTATTTCTTTATGTTGACTAAAGAACAAGAAACGCTAATTGTTAAATGGGATTCTTCGGTCAAATCACAAAAAGATATTTTGGGCTATGAATTTAGTAAAAGGCGTGGATTCGAAGAAGTTGTAATGTTAAAGGAAGAACTAACAGATAATTACATAACTAAATTGTATAATGAAAGAGACTTAAGTGATAAGTCAAAAATAAACTCATACATCTTAAATGCTTTTGATGGTAAAATAATAGATGATTGTGATAAAAGTTTAGAAAGTATTATTAATAGAGTGCAACTATCTGATTGCTTAGATTTTTCCCATATTAATTTTGAAAAGGTCATTAGTCTTGATGCAGACAAACAAGTAATAGAGTCTCAGTTCCCATCGAAACGCATTAGCCGTTTATTAAAACCTATAAAAGGTTCTACTGAAAAAATATTAGAATCCTTAATCAAGGATAAAGGGAAATTACCTGTAATAACTCAAGGTAAAGAATTCATCTCCGGCTATACCGATGCTGATGTATCACCAATAGACGATATTCCTTTAATTGTATTTGGTGACCATACAACGATATTTAAATATATTGATTTCCCTTTTGTAAGAGGAGCTGATGGATTGCAACTATTAAAAGTTGATCCAAACGAAATTCTTCCAAAAGC
>JAHBUO010000123.1 GCA_019638025.1 Ignavibacteriaceae bacterium | reverse complement strand
CTTTCTCTTAAGATTGACGATGATCGAATATTGATAATCACCGGTCCAAATGCTGGTGGTAAAACCGTTGTTTTAAAAACTTTTGGATTATTGATTAGTCTTGTACATGCCGGTTTTCATATCCCATGTTCAGGTGATTCAAATTTTCATTTTATCGAAAATATTTTGATTGATATCGGTGACCAACAATCTATTGAAGATGACCTTAGTACATTCAGCTCCCATCTCTCAAATTTGAAATCAATTTTGGAGAAGAGCAATTCTAAATCACTTATCTTACTTGATGAAATCGGAACAGGAACAGACCCGGGTGCGGGGGCAGCTCTGGCATCATCAATTCTTATAAATCTTTCTAAACGTAATCCAATAGTGCTAGCCACTACACATTTAGGGAATCTTAAAATTTTAGCTCATGAGAAGAATGGATTTCAAAATGCATCTATGGAATTTGACACAGAAGGATTAGTACCTACTTATCGCTTTAATCAAGGAGTCCCCGGTTCAAGTTATGCATTTGAAATTGCAAAGAGATTAGGTTTTAGTGAAGAAATAATTTCAACCGCTAATCAATTTTTATCTGAAGATGAGAATAAGTTAGAGAGCATTCTTTTTCAGCTTGAGAAACAAAATCAATTGATGAAAGAGAAACTTAAAAGAAGTGAAGTTGAAGTTACTCGATATGAAGGATTATCACTCCTATATCAAAAAAAGGTGACTGAAATTGATAGCGAGAAGAGAAAAATTCTTAAATCGATAAAACAAGAAGCACAAGAAAAGATTAGTAAACTACAGCGTCAAATCGAATTCATCATAAAAGAGATTAAAGAAAATCAAGCTTCAAAAGAGTCTATTAAGCATGCTAAAAATATTATTAAAAGTGCCATTAACGACACTCAAAATATTTCTGATAATGATATTGATTTAAATGATAAAAACTTTAATTTTGTCGAAGGAAATTTTGTACGTGTAAAAGATACAGCTACTATTGGAAAGATAATTGAGATTAATCATTCTAAACAAACGGCTGTAATTTTATCCGGTATCTTAAAGATGCAAGTTGAATTGTCTGACTTAATTCCTGCTAAAAATGAGAAGGATGAGACAAAATTTAGTGTATATCATACTAAGATAGCACAACCGGAAATTAGAATTGATATACGAGGTAAGCGCTCTGAAGAAGTTGAATTTGAATTGATAAGATTTTTGGATGATGCTTACTCAAACAGTTTGAGTTCGGTTGAAATTTTACATGGCAAAGGAACAGGTGCTCTTAAAAAAACTGTTAAATTATTGTTAGACCAACACGAAAAAGTTAAAAGTTATCGCTTTGCGCCCGTAGAGTTTGGGGGTGAAGGAATTACAATAGTAGAATTAAAATAGGGAAGTTTTGTTCAAAAAAATACTTGTTGTAAATAGAGGCGAGATAGCCATTCGGCTAATTCGTGCTTGCCGAGAAATGGGGATAAAATCAGCTGCGGTTTATTCATCAGCTGATACCTTTTCACTTCACACCAGAATTGCTGATGAATCACATTTTTTAGGCGGTGCTGCCCCTTCCGAGTCTTATCTAAATATCTCCAAAATCATAGAACTTGCTAAACGGATAGAAGCAGATGCAATTCATCCAGGTTATGGATTTTTATCAGAAAATGCTGATTTCATTCAGGCTGTTGAAGAAGCCGGAATTACTTTTATCGGACCATCGTCTAAATCAGTAAAAATGATGGGGAGCAAAACTGCAGCTCGTGAATTGATGATAAATAATAATGTACCAATTGTTCCCGGAACTACAACTCCGATTGATTCACTCGATGAGGCAAAAAAAATATGTGAAGGAATTGGTTATCCTGTTTTATTAAAAGCTTCAGCCGGTGGTGGTGGTAAGGGGATGAAAAAAGTTTTTAATTCGGATGAATTAGAAGAAGGATTTTTATCTGCATCTCGAGAAGCTAAAAAAGCTTTTGGAAGTAGTGATGTCTATATTGAAAAACTTATTCAAAATCCTAAACACATTGAAGTCCAAATAATTGCAGATAAGCATGGAAATTATCGACATCTTTTCGAAAGAGAATGTTCTGTTCAGAGAAGACATCAAAAAGTTATTGAAGAAGCCCCATCTCCTTCATTAGACCAAGAAACAAGAGAAAAAATAACACTTGCTGCCATTAATGCTGCAAAAGCTTGCAACTATCACAATGCAGGTACTATTGAATTTTTAATGGATAGTGATAGAAAGTTTTATTTTCTTGAAATGAATACTAGACTTCAAGTAGAACATCCCGTTACTGAATTAATATCGGGAATAGATTTAGTCAGAGAACAAATAAATATCGCCTTCGGAAAAAAAATATCCTTCAATCAAGAAGAACTAGTTATCTTAGGTCATTCAATTGAAGCAAGAGTTTATGCGGAAGATCCGGATAATAACTTTTTACCAACTTCCGGAAAAATAGTCTATCATCGTCTACCATCCGGTCCGGGTGTGAGAGTAGATAGAGGAATTGATAACGGTTCATTTGTTGGACTAAACTATGACCCATTGTTAACAAAACTTTCAGTACTCGGAAAAAATAGAGAGATTGCAATATCTAAGATGAATATTGCTTTGTCTGATTATTTAATTGCCGGAATAACTACGAATATCTCATTCTTAAAGTGGATTTTGAAGCAAGATAAATTTTTGGATGGTAGTTATTCAATTAATTTTTTAGAAGAGGAATTTATCCCTCTTATTCCGGATAAGTGGAAAAGTTTTCAGAATTTAAGTGATGTCGAAGCAGCAGCATTATTTTCTGTGCTTCTAAGAAATAAAAAGAAAAATAAGTTTGATAATAAATCGCAAAATAATTATTCAAAATGGAGTGAGTTGTTAAATGAATAATTATTTTGTAACCATTAACGATAAAGAACATCACATAAGATATGAAAGTGGAAATTCTGTAGAAATAAATGGCAAGAAAATAACATTTGAATTGGCTGACCAGAATGGTTTTCATTTTTCGTTGCGGTTCGGAAATGAAACGTATGACATCATAAAAGTTCAGGAGTCCAATGGAAATGTTTCGCTCTTGATTGACGGAATTTACTATGAAGCCCACGTGCAGTCTGATTTAGAAAAAAGAGCTGCACAACTGATGAAAAACTCTAAGAAGCAAATTCATCATGTAGAAGTAAGATCTCCAATGCCGGGAATGGTCTTAAAAATATTAAAAACAAAAGGAGAGGAGGTAAAATTAGGAGAATCTGTAGTTATATTAGAGGCAATGAAAATGGAAAATGTAATTAAATCATCATCATCAGGAATTATTAAAGAAATATTAGTTTCGGAAAATAATCCTGTTGAAAAAGGAGCAATTCTATTCAAAATAGAATAACTAAATAACAATATAAATCATGGAGGTTGTGTGAGAGTCAAATTCTTTGTGATACTCTTAAGTCTTGTTTTATCAAATTCCGTTATCTTCGGTGGCGGTTTTCAAGTGAATGAACACGGTGCAAGAGTAACTTCAATGGGCGGTGCTTTTGTCGGATTGGCAAATGATGCATCAGCTCTATATTTTAATCCTGCTGGAATTACCCAGTTGCGTGGTTTCAATGCAATGCTTGGAACTACATTAATTTTTCCATCAACTTCATTCAGGGGTCCAAGCCCTGGGGTAGATGAAACAAAGATGGTAAAGCAAATGTTTTATCCAAGTCACCTTTATTTAACTTATGCAATAAACGATAAACTTCATGCCGGAGTTGGAATGAATAATCCTTTTGGTTTAGGAACTAAATGGGATGATGACTACTTCGGAAGATTTGTTGCATTAGAAACAGTACTTAGAACTTATTCCTTCTATCCAACAGTTGCGTATCAAGTTTTAGATAATTTATCTTTAAGTGCTTCGCTTGTCTATACAGCTGCTACAGTAAAAATAAGAAGAAATGCAGCAGTCGGTAGTCTAGCTGAAGCTGAAATCCTACTTGAAGGAAGTGCAAAGCCAACATTTGGTTACAATTTCGGTATGCTTTGGAAACCATTTAATGCACTTTCAGTAGGTGTTACTTATAGAAGTAGCGCAGACTATGAGTTTGAAGGAACAGCAACAGCAAAATCTGAGCAGTCTCAAGTTTTAGGATTGCTCCCATCAGGCGATATAGTTGCAAAGTTCAAACAACCAAACCAGTTAGTATTCGGACTTGCTTATCAAGCAACAAATAACTTAACTGTAACTTCTGATTTTCAATACATTGGATGGTCAAGTTATGATTCATTGAAAGTCGATTTTGTAAATCCGGCTTTTTCTGACTTAGCTTCTCCGAAAGAGTACAAAAATACATACATCATTAGATTTGGTGCAGAATATCAATATAGCAATGATCTTTCTTTAAGATGCGGTTTGCTCTATGATAACAACCCAACTCCCGATGAAAGATTAGATCCTTCTTTACCTGACAGTGATAGATTAGGTTTAACACTTGGTGCCGGATATCAAGTTACTCAGAATTTAAATGTTGGTTTATCATATATGTTCTTGAGATTTTCTGAAAGAAAAATTACTGATTCTAAAGTTAATTACTCAGGAACGGGATATGCACCATTGAATGGTGTTTATAATTCAACAGCTAATCTTTTTGGATTTAGCTTTTCATATAATTTTTAATTGAAGGAGGAATTTCATGAAAAAAATATTTTTAATATTGATGATCGGTTTTATTTCTCTTTCGATTTTTAACGGTTGTGAGGATAGAACCGAATTAACGGCTCCGGAAGTACCTGCTTTTACTTCAGGTACAGCTGATTTTACTAGAATTGTTTCAATTGGGAACAGCTTAACAGCAGGTTTCCAATCTAATGCTTTATTTGAAAGTGCTCAATTATATTCTTTTGGTTCATTATTAGCTAAACAAGCAAAATCAGCAAGTTATGTTCAACCATTGATTAGTGACCCCGGATTTGGCGGTAGAATAAATTTAACCGGTTTCTCTAATACTACTCCGCCGCGTCCAATTTTTTCTTATAGCCCGGCACAGGGTGGTACACCACTTATGTTAACGCATGCGGCTCCCTATAATAATCTTGGAGTTCCTGGCGCAATTCTATTTGATATAATGGACACAACTGATTTTGCAGCGAAGAGTGCTGCAAGAGCTAACCCATTTTTCCAATTAGTTCTTAGAAATCCGGCTTTAGGAAAGAGCATTTTTGCACAGGCAAAAAATCTTTCTCCAACATTCATGGTAGTTTGGATTGGAAATAATGATGTTCTTGGTTATGCTACTTCCGGTGGAACAAGAGGAACAGATTTTACAGGAAAACTTCCATCGGATCCATTAGTATTTGACTCTCTATACAATAATTTAGTAACACGAATTGCAACTGAATTACCTAATACAAAAGCTGTCTTTGGGAATATTCCTAATGTAACCTCAGTCCCTTACTTCAAATCAGTAGGTCCATCAGTTGCAGCAGAAATTAAAAAAGCTCAAGCAGCATTTCCAACTTTACCAGGTTTAGTTTACGCTAAATCAACTGCTCCTTTTGTTGGAGTTGCGACTGTAGAATCGCTTGCTGGGTTTCAAACATTGTTAACTTTAACTTCATCTACTTATGCTCCATATCTTGGTCAACCGACAGGGAAGTATTATGTGGATAAAGGAATGGCGATTCCTGCAGGAGTAGATACTACAAAACCGTTTGGGTTTGATCCAACAAATCCATTTCCAAATGAATTTGTCTTAGACCCTGAAGAAATTACAATTGCTTCAAACGCTGTTACTTCATTCAATAATACAATTAGTGCACTTGTCAGTGCAAATCCTAATTTTGTTTTGTTTGATGCTAATGCATATATGAATCAAGTATCTTCAACAGGTTTAACTGTTGATGGAATTGGTTTTAATGCCTCATTTATCACAGGTGGTGTTTTCAGTTATGACGGTGTTCACTTGAGCAGTCAAGGAAATGCACTTGTTACAAATAGAATAATTGAAGTAATTAATGCAAAATTTGGATCAACCATTCAAAAAGTTAATCTACAAACCGTGCCTGGAATGAAGTTCGGCAAAAAGATAAATTATGATAATTTAGGTTTGCCGGTATTTCCGGTTGGTGCCTTAGAAAATTTATACTTATAGTTTGAGTTTCCTATTAGAAAAGGGATGCGATTGAGCATCCCTTTTTTTTTATTTTAAGTTTTAAAGAAGTATTTTTGATAAATCAAAAATCAAATCTGAGTGGAGCATGAAAAATATTTATTACCTGATTATATTTGCATTATTATTTATTATAGGTTGTTCATCTTCTCAAGAAACAGATAGTTCTCAAAATCAATCTGATAAAGATTCAGTTTACGTTTTTGATGAAGTACCTACTCAAGAAAATTTTCCGCCCGAACCAATTATAGAAAAACCAAGTCCGGCTAAATCAACTCAATTTATTGTACAGATTGGGGCTTATACTTCACAATCTAAAGCAGATGAATTTGCGAGTTTTAGCAGAAGAAAATTAAATAAGGAAGTAATTGTTTCATATAGTGGCGAAGTCAATTTATGGGTTGTTCAATTGAGCCCATTTAATACACGACAAGAAGCAGAAAAATCAAGAAATGAATTATGGAAGATTAAAGAGTTTACAGACTCCTTCATAATTCGTGTTGAAAAATAAATAAATAAAAGAGGTTCATTATGAGACCAATGTTAAGATTATGTTTTTTATTTTCCTTTATTTTGGTGAATGTGTCATTCGCACAAGACACAACATATCAATTTACAAATGTTTGGAATCCAAC
>JAHBUO010000122.1 GCA_019638025.1 Ignavibacteriaceae bacterium | reverse complement strand
TCAATTCCCAATTCCATGGTTGGTGAGCAACTAAGAACAGCAATTTCACCTTCTCTAAATTTACGTTCTCTATCTTTTCTAGCTTCGTTATTAATTTGTGCAGTATGTTCTCTCGCTTCTAAAATTTTTATATCACTAAAGTTTTGTGAATAGAACTGCTTAAAATATTTATTTACCCTTGGAACAATCGTCTTAAATGAATGGAGTCTAATATTATCTGGAATAACAGTGTTACCATCTCCTAATCTCCATAGAATGGAATCCACTTTTAGCTGATAGAGTTTTAATGGAGTCCCGGCATTATTAATCTCTTTTGCGGCCAGCCAATTAGCTTCTTTAAGTTTATCTAATAGTTTATAAACAAAATCTGTATATGTTTTACTTATGTCTACTTCATATTTCTTTGCCAGTAGCTTTATGTATTTTCCAAAATAACTTTGAGGTCCAAGACTGGCGGTATAGATTTTCTGATGAACTGATTTTAATGTTTCTACCCTCATAAAATAGGGGATATCAATCTGCTCACCTTTATCCAATCCCCATTCAGCTTTTATTTTTTCTCTAATAATATTTGACTTTGTTTCAATTTCATTCGGCTGCAAACCGCTATAGGACAATGCATAATTTTTTCTAAAGAAGTCTAAAACTTGTATTAGGAATTCTCGCAACTCAGAATCATTCATTGAATTAATAATTGGAAGGTCACTCCAAAAATCTTTTATAGTAACAGTCTCGTTGAGATATTTATAGTCAATCCTAATTAATCCGCATTGTTCTAAATTAGGAAGAACTACTCGCCAACCTCTTTTTAAGTCATAAAGGATCCGATACATCAAATAATTTTTGAATGCATCATCATTTTCTTTTGCTTGGAATGGTAATTGAGATGGCTGTATAGCATATTGATTTTGAGCTAGATTCAAGGCTAAAAATACTTGCTGGGAAATATTAGAGTAGTCAAGAATGTTATTATCGCATCTCTCAATAGCATGGTAAATTGCAGAACGTATTCTACCAACTTTAATAAAATCGTTAAAATGACCAGCTTGTAAAGCAGCATCTTGTCTGTTGTCTGTGAAGCTCAATAGCTTTTGTTCTTTGTAATCAAGTCCCTCAAGAGCTAAGGCTTTTATTAAGGAAAAAGCAAGAACAGTTGTTGCAGTGCTCCTGCCCTCAGTTCCTAATTTTGATAACTTAGTCCCTTCGGATGTTTTTCGGTCATAGAACATACCACCAGTTGGATCAAATAGAAGAGGTGCTGCTATATACCAACCCTTATTCTGAAATGATTCAACTTTTTCTGAATAATTACCGTATTCATCAAAATAAATTCGTTGGGGAACTTTCGTTTTGTAATCTTTTGCTACAGTAACTTCACCATTTTTTGAAACCTTCAACCACGAATCTGGAAAATTTACAATCTCTGAAGAATCCCAAATATTTTCCGAATCATCTTCAAATAACAAATAGCCAATATCATAATTCTCTTCGTCTTCCTCGGGAAGTTTTTGGTTGAATTCTCTGGGCTCGATTTTACTCAATTGATTATTTCTTCTGACACATACAAACTCATGTCCGGTTACGCGACTAAATACAATCGGGAATAGGGGCTTCTTCTGGTTATTTTTATCATTGATATAACTCATCGACTCAAGCGTTATAAATCTTTCTTCTTTTTTATCAAGTGTTACATAAACAGTCCCGGTTTGTGAAATGAATTGGTGCAGTCTGAATGGAAGAAGAGGTTTCTGTTCCTTTGTCAGTTTATTATTTATTTCATTACACCAATTCAACAAATCCTGTAATCTAGAAAAACATATTTTCTCATCTATGGAAATGTATTCACTTAATAGTTTTGAAATAGATGTTACTGTGAGGGGTTTGCGCCTGATATACTGTCCTTCTTTTACTTCAAGCCCGATTTCTTGTTCAATCCATTTAGCTAATTCCGAATTCTTAAAATCATCATAATTGCCAGAATAAGGTGCCGAGGATTCCACTTCTGATTTGAGTGTTTTTATATTTATTTGATAGGAAGCATCACTGAGCGATTTAATCAATCTCTCATTTACTATTTGATCATAACTGAATGTCTTGCCAAATATTTTTGTTGCTACTTCAGCGACTCTTTCCTTCTGGGATTTTATTGAATCACCAGAGATCATAGTAGCAGATGTTCCAATGCATGTTAAATTAAATTTTGCTAAAGATTGAATTCTCCTAATTAACAAAGAAACATCGGAACCCTGTCTTCCTCTATAAGTATGCAATTCATCGAACACAAGAAATCTTAAATTATTTTCTAATGATGTTCTTATTTGATTTTCTCTAAGTCTAGTGAGAATCAATTCAAGCATCATATAATTTGTCAGCAATATATTGGGTGGATCACTTTTAATTTTCTCTCTTACTTCTTGGCCTTCTTGACCAGTGTATTGACTAAATGTTATTGGGAAATCTCTGCCAGTCAATTTTTCATAATTTTCTTTATACTTCTCAATCTCAAGTGTTTGCGAATTTATGAGAGCATTCATTGGATAAACTAGAAGAGCAATTATGCCTAGAGGTTTCTGTGAGGAATTGAAGATATGATTAAATATTGTTCCTAAAAATGTTAAAGACTTACCTGATCCTGTTCCCGATGTTACTATAAAATCTTTTCCACTGATACCAAGTTTTAATGCTTCAATTTGATGTTTGTATAATCTATAATTGCCAAATGCAGAAAGCAATTCATCATTCAAAGCAATTGTATTGGTTAGGTCTTTGAGCGATTCCCCTATCTCAAATGAAGGATTGAATTGAACTAATGGCTCAGGGTACAATCTCTTATTTGAAAGATTTTCCTCAACCACAGCTCTAATTTGGTCGTCTGCGATATCGACAAATGATGTGATATAATTGGAGTAATCTGAAACAACTCCTTCATGTACTTTGAATATATCCATTTAACTACATTTTAATTTTCTATTTCTAGTAAACTCTATCAATTATCAAATTAATTAATTTGAAATTACTATTCATTGCCTAGGAGATTTTCTTTTGGGGTCAATTTACCTCCCCACTTAATAGTGCTTATCCTCAATTAAACTTAATGTAAATTTGAACAAAATGCACTACATAGGCCCACGATAAAATTCCGTTTTAGGACAGCTTAGCCGAGATTATATCTATGCTTAATTAGCGTCTTCATTTTACCTAATCTTTCTAAATCTTTTTTAAAGAATTTCTTAAACTCTGCCCCGGCAGTAACTTTCTTTTTTTTCTTAACATTTTCTCGCAAAAATTTGGTAAAGGGGTTTTCCGAATTATCAAACTCATCAAAAAAATCTTCATACTTATCTATTAGATATTCAGTTAATTCAAAATAGTCTGTCAAATCATCATCTAAGAGCATAAGGTAATTTATTTGATTTAGGTTCTCCCTAATTACGCTTCGATTTTTCAATACAGATGACTTATTTAGCTGTATCAGTATTTCATAGAGCTTATAAACTTTCTCCCCTTCATCTTGATAAATCTTTGAATAGCTTCTTCTCTTTACCAGCATGTACAAAGAATTATTGCGTTCATCTATAAAATCAAGGAACCAGATAGTGACTTTTGAAAGCAATCGGATATTATGCTCAGCTATTTTTTTGGAAGTTTCATCTGTATTTATATGAGCAGCGTTATTCCCATGTTTTCTAATCTCGCTCATCAAATCAAATAACTCGCTGTCAATTTTATTAAGCTTGTATAACTTGGCGATTAAACTGCTAAGAATATAGTACCCATTTTCATCTTTTGGTTTTTCGAGTTGATATTTTTCGAAAACTCGATGAACAATCATTTCAAGAATTTTTCTGGAAATAATTAGTGATGAATTGAAATCTACCTCGAGGAGATTAATGGATGTGATAATCAAACCATTCAATGTTTTAATAAATACTTTTTGACTCATTTTGCCTTAATGATATTATTTAATTCCAAATTAATAAAGTTTCGTAATAAATAATAATTCAACAATAAAAAAGCCGGTGTGCTTCCGGCTTTGAATTAAACTACCATTATTCTAAAGGCTAATTATTATTTCTGAATGTTTTAATTACGCCCTCCAGTACATCCTTATCTATGCTGGTAATCGGCCTTCTTCCATTAATCCCTTTTATCAATTTTAGGACAAGCTTTTTTAAGTCAATATCTCCCTTATCATTTGAACGACACATCTGTGCTAATTTTTCATAATCTTCTACTTTTTGTGATTTTGCTTTTTCGAGTAATTCCAGTATGATATTCAGTTTTTTTTGTGTTAACCTATTTTTCATTTTTACTCTTTCATTTCGAGCATTCTCTATCCCAGCTTTTAATACTGCTTGGTATTGATATTTCTTCTCGCCTAAAGCGTTCTTTGTTTCGTAGATGTCGCTTTTGATCGTCTCATGAACTAGTCTATACTTATCCCTTTCAGCTACACTTAGTTCATGTCTGATGGGCTTTTCTTTAGGGTTTTTCTTATTTACCCTCATGACTGCTCCACTTTTAAGAATTGATTCTACTTCTTTTTTCTTCTTTGTTAATGCTTCCAGACTTCTCTTTTTAGCGTGGAATTGAATTGCTTTTTTTACTTTGGACATAAGTCCTCCAATTATGTTGTTAAAAAATATTGAGCTATTTGCTCGCAAGTACATTGACATCTTTGATGCCAGAAAACCTCGCGATTTTTAGGATAATTGACGTGATAGGTGATGGTAATTCGCAGTATTGCGGAAAGGGAAATGAAAAATGCGGAATTGTGCTAATTAGCTAGAAGTTTTTGAACTTTTCGGTAATTTTCTCGTATTGTTTTGCTTTTTCTTCAATACCTTTATCACCCCTTGTTCCATCAATGCCCAGAATGCGGTATGAATCGGTTTTTTTGTATAAACCCGATAAGTCATGAAGATATATTTTGCTAAGTAGAGGATCTAGAAAATCATTTTTGAATTTTCCATCCGATTCACTGTCCCATTTCGAAAGAAATTCTTTCAATAGATTTTCGAGAATCTCAAAAGGACTGTTGGATGAATCTAGTCGGTATGCCCTCGGCGGGTCTTCTTTAAGTATAGCTTCTGTGATAGTATTTATTCTTTGAAATTTACAATCAGCTATTTTTTTCTCAAGATAATATTTCAGCTGTCTAACATTTCCTGGAAATTTTTGATTTTTTAAAAATTCATAAGCTTTTGGATCAAGAGTTATTTTAACATTATTTTTTTCCTCCTTATTGTACTCCGATATCACATGATCTGCAAATAAAGCGATATCATTAACTCGTGATCTGAGAGGCGGAATCTTTATTACAGCCTGATTTGCGATACGTTCATATAAATCCGGGAGGAACTTCTTTTCTCTAACCAAATTTTCTAGATCTTGATTTGTGCCAAGGACTATTCTAACATCAGCTTTGAAATCTTTTTGATCACCTGCTTTTCTATAAGTTTTTTTATCCAAAAAAGTTAGTAGTGCGGTTTGAAATTCATAATCGGCATAACCAATTTCATCCAAAAATACTGTGCCATTTACCGCAGCCTCAAAGATGCTTTCTCCCGTTGCTCTAGAAGTTCCGGAAAAAGAGTGTGGGTTAAATCCGAATACATTAGAGTATAAGAACGATCCTGTATTTATTGCGCAATTAATCCCTTTGAATTTTTGACCACTTCTGCTGCTTAAATTATGCATTGCTTCGGCCAAATAACTTTTACCTACACCTGTTTCACCTAGAATTAGCACAACGGTATCTTCATCCAGATGATATGAAATTTTTTTAAGTTCTTTGATAAATTCAGTGTCCTTAGTCTGCATTTGCCTAATAAGCGCATACTGTTTTTGACTTAACTTCTCATTTGCTAAATAGTTGAATCTGCCTAGTTCAGAATAACTTACAATTGCCTTTTCAAAAAGGGAGAATGAATGAATATTTATAAAAAGAAAATTTATCTCAGGAATTCTTTTATAATGAGTAGTTTTTATAAACGATTGAATTTCCGAAATTATTGAGTCAATTATCAATTCTTTAACTGAAATATCATTAGTAGTTTCCATACCCAAAGCAACAAAACCTAATTTGGTCAATCCTTTTGATGAAGCATATTCTAGAATATTTTTTATTCCTTTTTCTAAAACATCATAATCAATTTTATTATCCTCGATTACTGCCGGTATATGAAATGATTGTGGAGCAGATAAATTTTCATGTTCTAGTTTTAGAAAACACTTCTTTTCGAACCCGGCCTCAATTTCAATTTGACGATCTATCTCTTCTTTTCCGAGTTTGTGTAACAAATCATGTGAAAAACTTTTTTTAGAATAATCGAAGTGTTTAGTCAAATGCATCGTATTCACAAAAGCATCACACTTAAACATATAAGCATGCGATTCAATCAGTCTTATTTTTTTCCCGTCGATAAAATCAATTTCTTTGATAAATGGATTTTTCATCTTCCATATAGTATGACGAATTTCATCATCTAGTAGACCTAATTTATTATTCGCTAGTATTCTGTATTCAAGTATTTTTTCAAAATATAGATGATCTTCCTGTGAATTAGCTCCTGAAATTGAAAACAATTCTTCATCGCAAAGATTTTTTAGCGATTTAAAATCCTTTTGTTCAATTAGTTCTTCAAATTTTTCAAACATTACACACCTTTTTATTGATTTTTAAGGCAATATTAAGTTTTAGTAAGTCTAACTTATTTTATTATAACAGTTTATGGGAGCTTATTTTTTAATCTCAATTAGTATTCTATTTATATTAAAAATAGGGTGTTTGTATTAAAAAATAGTCTCAAAATCATTAATCTGCAATTAAAATTGGTATAAGACTCATAGTATCAACTTAACAAGGAGTTACTATGTG
>JAHBUO010000121.1 GCA_019638025.1 Ignavibacteriaceae bacterium | reverse complement strand
TATCATCCGGACTAGCAAGTGTAATTGTAATACTATTTATATCTTTTAACACGTTTTCTTGATTTCTATATGACATTTATAAACTCCTAATTTCTTGGTGAAATAAACATTTTTTCAACTTAGCTAATCTTCATATCAAGACCTAAGCCTTGTAATTCTTTGATTAATACGTTGAAAGATTCAGGAATATTTGGTTCCTGTAAATTATCACCCTTAACTATCGCTTCGTATGCTTTAGATCTTCCGGCAACATCATCACTCTTAATAGTCAAGATTTCTTGAAGAATATGCGAAGCTCCGTAACCCTCAAGAGCCCAAACTTCCATTTCTCCAAATCTTTGACCACCAAATTGAGCTTTACCGCCGAGTGGTTGTTGCGTAATTAATGAGTATGGTCCAATCGAACGCGAGTGAATTTTATCATCAACTAAGTGACCGAGTTTAAGCATATAAATATATCCGCATGTTACTTTCTGATGGAATTTATCACCTGTTCTTCCATCAAAAAGATCGGTCTTACTTCCGGCTTCGATACCTGCTTTTGTTAACCATTCATCAACATCAGAAATTTTTGCACCGTCAAAAATCGGAGTAGCAAATTTAACTCCCAATTTTTTACCTACCCATCCAAGTGCTGTTTCATAAAGTTGACCAAGGTTCATACGTGAAGGTACGCCGAGTGGATTTAACACTATATCAACAGGGGTTCCATCATCGAGGAATGGCATATCTTCAACCGGAACAATTTTGGCAACAACACCTTTATTTCCATGTCTTCCGGCCATTTTATCACCAACTGACAGTTTACGTTTTTTAGCAACATAAACTTTTGCCAATTGAACAATTCCCGGCGGAAGTTCATCACCTGTTTGAATTTTGATTTTTTCTCTCTTGAAATCTTCTTCTACATCAGAAAGTGCATCAAAGTAGTTTTTGAAGATTGTTTTAATCAGGTTGTTGGTTTTCTTTGATTCAAACCAATCAGCCGTATAATCAAGTTTTGTTACATCTTCCAAACCGGAGAATGTTGATTCTTTTATCGCCGCACCGTTTCTAAGTACAACCGAACCATCCAAATCTCTTATACCTGTTGTTGATAAACCTGAAGCAACTTGATTTAATTTATCAATCAGCTTTTGATACAAACTTGATAACTTTTGTTTGTGTGAAACTTCAAGAGCGTCTAATTGTTTCTTTTCTAACTTTTTAGCATCCGAATCTTTTTTCTTTCTGCTGAACAATCTCGATTTGATAACTGTTCCTTTGAGTCCCGGAGGTGCCTTAAGAGAAGCATCTTTAACATCACCGGCTTTATCTCCAAAGATTGCTCTTAACAATTTTTCTTCAGGAGTTGGATCAGTTTCTCCTTTTGGAGTAATTTTTCCGATTAGAATATCATTTTCACGAACTTCCGCACCTTCACGAATAATTCCGTCTTCATCTAAGTTCTTAACTGCTTCTTCGCTAACATTTGGAATTTCTTTTGTTAATTCTTCTTCACCCCGTTTTGTTTCTCTAACTTGGAGTTCAAATTCTTCAATATGAATCGATGTAAATACATCTTGGCTTACAACTTTCTCACTAATTACGATAGCATCTTCAAAGTTGTAACCTCTCCATGGCATGAATGCAACCAAAACGTTTCTGCCGAGCGCAAGTTCACCCCCGTCTGTAGCACATCCGTCAGCTAAAACATCACCTTTAAGAACCTTTTGTCCGGCTTTTACAATCGGTTTTTGGTTTATAGAGGTTTCTTGATTTGTTCCTGCAAACTTTACTAATCGGTATGTTACTAATCTGATATCACTGAAACTTGTAATAGCTTCAGCTGAATTTGGATTTATATCATATTTAACAATTATTTTATCTGCATCCACATATTCAATAACACCATTATCTTCAGCTACAACTACGGCACCAGTATCTCGTGCAACTTTACCTTCTAATCCTGTTCCAACAAGTGGGGCTTCAGGCTTTAGCAATGGAACTGCTTGGCGTTGCATGTTTGAACCCATGAGTGCACGGTTAGCATCATCATGCTCTAAGAATGGAATTAACGCCGCAGCTGCACTCACAATCTGTGCGGGAGCAACATCCATAAATTGTAATTCGTGTGGGTGGACGATTGGAAATTCCCCTTTGAATCTTGATTTAACACGAGCATTCACAAATTCACCGTTATCTTTAATCGGTGCATTTGCCTGAGCAATTGTGAAATGATCTTCTTGCTCTGCCGTTAAATAAACAACTTCATCAGTTACTTTTCCATCAACAACTTTTCTGTAAGGGGCTTCAAGGAAACCATATTTATTCACTTTCGAATAGATTGTTAATGACGAAATAAGACCGATGTTTGGACCTTCTGGGGTTTCAATTGGGCATAATCGTCCGTAATGTGTATAGTGAACGTCACGAACTTCAAATCCGGCTCTTTCTCTTGTTAGACCACCCGGTCCGAGTGCCGACATTCTTCGTTTATGTGTTAGCTCTGCTAATGGATTGGTTTGATCCATAAACTGTGACAATTGATTTGTTCCGAAGAAAGCATTAATAACACTGCTTATTGTTCTTGCATTTACAAGCTCTTGCGGTGTAAAACTTTCTGCATCGCGGATATTCATACGCTCTTTTATTGTTCTTGCCATGCGGGCAATACCAATATTAAACTGTTGTTGAAGCTGTTCGCCTACAGTTCTTACACGTCTGTTTCCTAAGTGATCTATATCATCAAAACTTTCGTTACCGTCTTTTAAGCGAATCATATATTTCATGATTTCTATAATATCTACTGTTGTAAGTACGGTTTTAGTCTCTTCGATATTTAATTTTAATTTGTCATTCATTCTATGACGACCGACTTCGCCTAAGTCATATCTTTTATCGTTAAAGAAGAGTTTTTCGATTAAACCGTGAGCTGTTTCTAAATCCGGAGCTTCACCGGTTCTTAATTGTCGGTAAATTGCGAAAAGGGCTTCTTCTTTTGTATGTGATGTATCTTTTTTAAGTGTGTTTAGGATTAAGTTTTGTTCAATGGAGGTATCGGTTTTGATGAATTTGATTGTATCAACTTCAGCCTCTTTCAGACGTTCAACGTCTTCTTCTGAAAGAACACTTTCACGGGTTAAGAAAATCTCACCAGTTGCCATATCAAAAACATCACTTGCGATGGTTCTACCGATATATTTCTCAATATCGACTTTATCTACTTCAACTACATCAAATAAATTGAATAACTCTAATATTTCCTCATCACTTTCGTAGCCGAGAGCTCTAAGCAATGTTGTTGAAGGGAATTTTTTACGTCTATCAATATAAACGTAAAGAACATGATTAATATCTGTTGCAAATTCAACCCATGAACCTTTTAGAGGAATAATTCTAGCTGAATATAATGGTGTTCCGTTGGGATGGGTTGTTTGCGAAAAAGCTACACCCGGAGATCTGTGAAGTTGTGTAACTACTACTCTTTCAGCACCGTTGATAATAAAAGTAGCTCTCTCGGTCATAAAAGGTAAATTACCGAGATAAACTTCTTGTTCAACAGCGTTTATAAATTCATCTGTGTCGGGATCTTTTGTTGATAACAATAATTTAGCTTTAAGAGGAGCAGCATATGTAAGTCCTCTCTCTAAACACTCAACTATGGAATACCGAGCTTTTTCAATATGATATTCTAAAAAATCGAGTCTATAATTTTCTTTATTATCGAAAATCGGGAAATTTGAAGAAAATACAGCTTGCAACCCCTTGGGCTCTCTCTGTTTAGGGTTTGCGTGCAACTGAAGAAATTCTTCAAAAGACTCTTTTTGAATATCTAATAGGTGTGGAATATCTAAGACCGGTTTAATTTTGCCGAAGGAAATTCTTTTATTCTCCAAGGGGCAACCTCCAATTTAATAATCTAAAACTTTTCGATCAATCTTAACTTAATTCATATAAACAATAGAAAAGTGATAAGACGGAATTCTCCGCTTATCACTTTGAAAAAAGGACATGAATGTATGGGCAATTATAAAAACTTATTTAATTTTTACTACTGCGCCGGCTTCTTCAAATTCTTTTCTGAGTTTTTCGGCTTCATCTTTAGAAACTGCTTCTTTAACAGTTTTTGGAGCACCGTCAACTAAATCTTTAGCTTCTTTTAATCCTAAACCGGTATGAGCTCTAACAACTTTAATAACGTTGATTTTCTTTTCACCGGCTGCTTCAAGAATAACATCAAATTCGGTTTGTTCTTCTACAGGAGCAGCAGCGGCTGCAGCAGGAGCGGCACCCATTACTACCGGAGCAGAGGCGGTTACACCAAATTCATCTTCTAATGCTTTCTTTAATTCTGCAGCTTCTAAAAGGGTTAAAGCTTTTATTTTCTCTACGAGTTCTGCAACTTTTTCTGACATTGTTTTTTCTCCTAATAAATATTAAAATTTAATTATTATGCTGCTTCTTTTTTAGAAATTTCATCAATTACACTGACTAAATCTCTCATAACAGCATTGATTGCACCAACAACTCCCGATATAGGAGCATTGATACTGCCTAAAATTCCTGCAATAATTTCCGATTTTGTCGGAAGATTGGCGATTTCAGTTAACTTGCTGCCATCGTAGTATTGACTTTCGATATAGCAAGCTCTTAGAGGAAGTTTTTGACTGCTATCATTATATTTTTTAATGATTTTTGCAGGAGCAATCGGGTCTTCGGTAGCAAATGCGAAGCCATTCATACCGATAAGATGTTTCTTCAGATGGTCATAACCACCTAATTCATCCATTGCTCTTTCAAATAAGGTGTTTTTTATAACCTTATATTTTACTCCACTCTTTCGGAATTCGTTTCGAAGATTATTAATATTCTCAACATTAATTCCGCTGTAATCAGCCACATATACGGCAGAAGAACCTTTCAATAGCTCGACAACTTCGGCTATTTTTTCTGTTTTTTCACTTTTCTTCATTGTTCTCCCAATTTATATTATGGATTTGATTACGTGGGCTTGAAGCATTATTATTGTGCGTAATAAACTTTTAATGAGCCACTTCATCTTTTGTGATCTTCAATCCCGGTCCCATCGTGCTCGATAGATAAAGGCTCTTCACATATTGTCCTTTTGCGGTTGAAGGTTTCAATTTGATGATCGTATTCAAAAATGCTCTTGTATTTTCTACTAATTTTTCTGTTTCAAAATTAAGTTTGCCAAGTGACAAGTGAACAATTCCTGCTTTTTCAACTCGGAATTCCACTTTACCGGCTTTTACTTCTTTTACGGCTTTGGCAACATCAACTGTTACTGTTCCGCTTTTAGGATTCGGCATTAAACCTTTTGGTCCTAATATTTTTCCTAATTTACCAAGTTCAGCCATTGTATCAGGTGATGCAACAATAACATCCACATCAGCCCATCCGCCTTTGATTTTTTCGAGATATTCTTCAAATCCTGCAAAATCGGCACCTGCATCCAATGCTTCTTGAATCTTTGGACCTTTGGCAATAACGAGTACTTTGACTTCTTTTCCTGTTCCGTTTGGAAGAACTACAGTTCCTCTAACCATTTGGTCTGCATGACGAGGGTCAACTCCTAAGCGAATTGAACAATCAAGCGATTCAACAAATTTAACTTTTGATAAATTTTTTAGAAGGTCAATAGCCTCTTGTAAACCGTAATCTTTACTCTTCTCATAAGAGCCTTCTAAAGCTTTTACTCTTTTTGATGTTTTCATCTTAAAACCACATTATTTAATTAATCAAAAATCTTAATCTTCTACAGTAAAGCCCATACTTCGGGCAGTACCGGCAACCATACTCATTGCATGTTCAATATCAAAAGCATTTAAATCAGGCATTTTCATCTTAGCGATTTCTTCAACCTGAGCTTTAGTTACTTTAGCAACTTTATTTCGGTTTGGTTCAGCCGAGCCTCTTTCAACTTTTGCAGCTTTCTTTAATAAAACTGCGGCAGGTGGGGTCTTTGTAATAAATGTAAATGATTTATCCGAGAATACGGTAATCACTACCGGAATAATTAAACCTTCTTTGTCTGAAGTTCTTGCATTAAATTGTTTACAGAACTCCATAATATTCACCCCTTTTTGACCCAATGCAGGTCCTACAGGAGGTGATGGATTTGCTTTTCCGGCCGGGATTTGTAATTTGATAAATCCGGTAATCTTCTTAGCCATTTTATTTACCTTTTATAATCTATTTTTCTAATTCTGCTTGAACAAAATCGATTTCAACCGGAGTTTTTCTTCCGAAAATCGAAACCAATACTTTTATTTTCATTTTTTCTTCGTTAACCTCTTCAACTGTTCCGGAGAAATTATTGAAGGGTCCGTCAATTATTTTAACTATGTCGCCTGCTCTGAAGATAGTTTCCATTCGTTCATCTGAATCGTCTTGCATAATTCTGCCGACAATTCTTTTTACTTCTTCGGGTTGAAGCGGATTGGGATTATTTTTAGTCCCAAGAAAACCCATAACAGAAGGAGTATTTAAAATGAAATCTTTTACAAGGGCATCCAAATCAGCTTGTAATAAAACGTAGCCCGGGAAAAAATTTTTAGTTTTGCTTCGTTTCTTACCATCACGAACTTCAAACACTTTTTCCATAGGTACAAGAATTTGGGCAATTTTAGCTCGGAGCTTGTCGTTGTCCTTTAATTCCGCATCAACAAGATTTTTCACCTTGTTTTCATGCCCTGAAAAAGTTCTGACCACATACCATTTCAAATCGGTCATAATAACTAAAAAATTCCTTTGAATATTTGAGTAATTGCCATATCAATAGCATATGTAAAAGCGGCAACGATAAGACATACAACTATCACAATTGATGTTGATTCTTTCAACTCAGGTTTTGTAGGCCAGGTAACTTTTTTCATTTCCTTTACTACATCATTAAAAAAATCTATAATCTTCTGTTTCATATAATATTATCAATTAT
>JAHBUO010000120.1 GCA_019638025.1 Ignavibacteriaceae bacterium | reverse complement strand
ATGTCTCGAATAAATTTATCGAGGAGAACCTATTATATGGAATAACTTCACCTTGCCAAACATCAAGTTGAAGCAGCGTTTCATCCTCAGCCCACTCATATCGTTCGATTAGACAATTTTGATTATTATGAATTGTATTTTCATAGATATAAACTCTATCTACACCGGTTGATTTTCCTAAAATATTTAAAGTTTTCTTTACCGCTACATCAAAATCATTTTCACTAATTAATATTTTTGAAGCTTCAGCTATTCCTTCTAAGATTTTATCTTTTTTAACTAAATCAAGTTCAGCATTTTTTCTTTCGGTTATATCTCTAAAAATGCTAAGGACCAATCTGTTTGATTTTTCATCGATTATATATGAATTGGTGATATCAAAGTACTTGGAATTTCCCGAGGCAAGTTCAAGTTTATTTTCATACTTTGGATTAATCCTATTCTGATGAAAATTAATTTTATATTTTTCTAAAATTCTCTGTTGGTCTTCTTCAGAATACGATTTGGTAAATTCAAACCCAACCACATCGTCTTTTGTTTGTTCCACCATATCAGTATAAGCGGAATTACACAAGAGAACTATTCCTTCAGAATTAATTATCCTCATACCGTCAGTCGATTTTTCCCAAACCTCTTTAAATAATTGTTCAGAAGATTTAAGAGATTCTTCAACTCGTAAACGCTCACTAATATCTCTGATTGTCCCCTGCCCAACGTACTTACCATCAATCTCAATAAGCATTGCATTAATCTCAACATCTACTTCGATACCATCTTTATTAAGAATCAAAGTCTTATAACCAATTAATGATTTTTCCTTAAAAAATTTTGAGATGATAAGAAGTGTTTCTCTGATTTTTCTTTTAGGGATATAATTAACGAGTGGTTGACCTATTACATCACTGACCTCATACCCTAAAGTATTTTTAACTGATGGACTGATATAAACTAATTTACCGGTTGATGACAATCTAAAAATTACATCGACAGATGTCTCAATTAGGATATGAAAATCATGTTCTTTTTGTTTAAGGTTTCTGAAAGTCTCCGCTTTCTGTTGAAGTTGCTCAATAAGAGTGATGTATTCATCTTCAAAGAAACTATTCAAGTTTTCTAAGTTCTTCGGAGAATCTAAAATGCAATTCCGGATATTGTTAACTATTGAGAGAAACTTATCGCTCTCCGCATAGAGAGTAGATTTTTGTGGATTGTTTAAAATCTCTAAAATTATTTTTTTTAACTCAATGTGCTTAGTTTGAGAATTTGGATCACTCTGATTGCTAATTTTGATCAAGTACTCAATTAATTCATCGGCTGAGTAATCATTCAAATTTTTATGAGAAATTTCGGACATTATGTGAATTTTTATTTATTGTTATCAACGTTCAAAATTAAAACTATCTCGTAAAATATCAAACGACTTTCTAAAATTGATATTCACGATTAAAAGAAGTAATTTTTGATACTAAATTTTTAAAACCAGGAGAACTCTATGAAAGTAGCCCCCTTCAGAAATGAAAAGATTACAGATTTTTCAAAAGCTAACAACGTTAAGCTTCAAAAAGAAGAAATTGTAAAAGTCAGAAAAAAATTAGGAAAGACTTATGAATTAATAATCGGTGGAAAAAAAATCAAAACCGATAAAACTTTTAACTCTTATAATCCATCAAACAAAAACGAATTGATTGCCACATTCTATAAAGGTAATGCAGAGCTTGCGAATAAAGCAATCTTAGAAGCCGAAAAAACATTCAACACATGGAAGTATGTTCCGGCTGAAGAAAGAGCAAATTTACTTTTCAGAGCTGCAGAAATAACTCGTCGAAGAAGATTTGAAATTAATGCTTATATGATTTTAGAAGCAGGTAAAAACTTCACTGAAGCCGATGCAGATACTGCTGAAGCTATAGACTTTATAGAATTTTACGCTCGTGAAATGTTGCGTTATGCATCTAAACAACCTATCACTCCGATTAAAGGAGAAAAAAATGAATTAGTATATATTCCACTTGGAGTTGGGGTTGTAATTCCACCATGGAATTTCCCTTTTGCAATTTTAGTTGGTATGTCAGCAGCTTCTATTGTATCTGGAAATACTATCGTGTTGAAACCATCAAGCGATACACCAATGATGGGAAGACTCTTCTACGAAATCATGGAAGAAGCAGGTATTCCAAAAGGAGTGCTTAACTTTTTACCCGGTTCTGGTGGTGAAGTTGGAGATACCCTCGTGGCTCATCCTAAGACAAGATATATCTCATTTACCGGTTCGATGGAAGTTGGAATCCACATAAATGAATTAGCTGCAAAAGTTCAACCGGGTCAAATATGGTTGAAAAGAGTTGTTGCTGAAATGGGTGGCAAAGATAGCATAATTGTTGACCACGAAACCGACATAGATGTTGCGGTAAAAGGTGTTGTTGCAGCTGCATTTGGTTTTCAAGGTCAGAAATGTTCAGCTTGTTCAAGAGCAATTGTTGACCAATCAGTATACAAAGAATTCGTTACCAAATTAAAAGCTGAAGTTGAAAAAATTGAAGTTGGTCCTGCAGAAGAAAATTATTATATGGGACCTGTAATAAATGAATCAGCAAGACAGAACACATTAAACTATATAGAAATCGGTAAAAAAGAAGGTAAGTTATTATTCGGTGGAAATATAATTGAAGGGAATGGATTCTATCTACAACCAACAGTATTTACCGATATAAAACCAATGGCTCGAATTTCACAAGAGGAAATTTTTGCACCGGTTCTTGCTGTAATCAAATCGAAGAATTTTGATGAATCTCTTAAAATAGCTAACAATACACAATTCGGATTAACCGGAGCTGTCTATTCTAATAACCGAGCTAAGCTTGATAAAGCTAAAAAAGAACTGCTTATCGGAAATCTTTACTTTAATCGAAAATGTACGGGTGCATTAGTCGGAGTTCATCCATTTGGTGGATTTAACATGTCAGGCACTGATTCAAAAGCAGGAGGAAGAGATTATTTGCTTTTATTCCTTCAAGCAAAATTAATGAGTGAAAAAGTTTAATTGTAAATTTTCAAATTATTATAATTAAGGAATTTTAATGAAATTACACGAGTATCAAGCGAAGGAAATCTTAAAAGGATACGGCGTTCCGATTCAAGATGGAATTGCGATAACAAAACTTAAAGATTTTGATAAAGCAATTAAGACATTGAATGCACGCGGTGTTAACCAATATGTTGTTAAATCTCAAATTCATGCCGGTGGAAGAGGGAAAGGAAAAGTTTACGACCCTAAGAACCGTGAGAATTTGATTTTAGACGGCGGCGTAAAGTTCACAACTTCTGTTGAAAAAGCAAAAGAATATGCCTCTAAAATTCTTGGAAACCTTTTAGTAACTCATCAAACCGGGAGTGAAGGAAAAATTGTAAAAACATTGTTTATTGCTGAAGGATTAGACTACAAAAAGGAACTTTATCTCTCTATTCTTTTAGACAGAAACGTTTCAAAAAATGTTATCATGGCTTCAACTGAAGGTGGAGTAGAAATCGAAAAAGTTGCTGAAGAAACTCCTGAGAAAATCATTAAAGAATGGATTGACCCATCAGTTGGATTTCAACAGTTTCAAGCACGAAAACTCGCTTTTTCATTAGGATTAGAGGGAGAAGTATTTAAGCACTTTGTTCCTTTCATCATGAAACTTTATAAAGCTTACGAAAATTCTGATGCTTCCCTTTTAGAAGTTAATCCACTAGTAATTACTAATGACAATAAAGTGGTTGCACTCGATGCAAAAGTCACAATTGATGATAATGCACTTTTCAGAAAAAAATCCTACGAAGAGTTGAGAGATTTGAATGAAGAAGATCCACTTGAAATTGAAGCTTCAAAATATAATTTAAATTACATCAAACTAGATGGAAATGTTGGATGTATGGTTAATGGAGCCGGATTAGCAATGGGAACAATGGACATTATCAAACTTGCCGGTGGAGAACCTGCAAACTTTTTAGACGTCGGAGGTGGTGCAAATAAGGAAACTGTTGCAAACGGGTTTAAGATTATTTTATCTGATCCTAATGTAAAAGCTATTCTAATTAATATCTTCGGTGGAATTGTAAGATGTGATAGAGTTGCTCAAGGTGTGATTGATGCAGCTAAAGAAATTCATGTAAAAATTCCGATTGTTGTTAGACTAGAAGGAACCAATGCAACAGAAGCCGGAATTCTTTTAGAAAAATCAGAACTTCATTTTGAAGTTGCTAAAACCCTAAAAGATGCGGCCGAAAAAGTAACATCCGTACTTAAATACTAACTCTTAGTTCAGCTGTCTCTGATAATTTTTCAGAGACAGCATTTTATCCCCTCACTTAAAAAAAACCACCTTAAAATCAACTTGACTTTATATTCTTTTAACAATAGATTCTTAAGTGAAATTATTTAATACTTGGAGACTTGATGTCCATTTTTGATTCCGATTATTTTGGTGAAAATGAAAATGATTCAATTGCCCGCGATGACCTCTTTAATAACATAAACAAAAGCAAGGAAATTATAATTGAAGGGAGAGCTTTCCTAAGTGTAAGTTTTCTGGAAGATGTATTTGAACAATGTATGCAGCACTTCAAATATAAAGAAGCCTTATATATTATAGAAAATTTGTTACAGTTCTCACCATATGATTCAGATTTATGGTTTCAGAAGGCAGTTTGTCAGAATCATCTTGGGCAACCAAAACGAGCTTTGAAATCGATTGATAGGGCATTGTCACTCAATCCCATTGATTCCGATGTTTTACTTGAAAAAGCTGTCATTCTAAGTCGATTGAATAAATACACCGAAGCAAAAAGAATCTTAATAAAAATTCTTGAATATGACCCACTAAACCCTCAAGCATATTATCGATTAGGTAGATTATACCAGAGGAAATACCTTCATTCCAAAGCTGTAAGGTATTTTAATAAAGCGATTGAATTAGACTCGAATTTTGTTGATGCAATATTTCAATTGAGCGTCTGTTATGAATCTGACAACAAACTTGAAGAAGCTTTGAACTGCTATGATAGATATCAAGATTTAGAACCGAACTGTGAAATTGGTTGGTTTAACAAAGCAATCGTATTAGAACGTCTTGGCAGAAATGATGAAGCTATAAATCATTATGAAGTTGCAATTGCACTTAATCAATATTTTGCTGATGCGATTTTTAATTTAGGAAATCTCTTTGCTGATATTAAGAACTATGACAAAGCATTAGAGTGTTTTTTCAAAGTAACTGAACTTGACCCCAACGATGACACTTCTTTTTTCAATATTGGAACCGTTTTTGAAGAAACCGAGAAATATCCAGAAGCTATCGAAAATTATACTAAAGCTATCTCAATAAATAAACACTATATCAACGCTTACCTTAATAGAGGATTTTGTTATTTCGGTTTAGGTAATGCTGATGATGGATTTGTGAATTTATTGGAAGCTATTCAATCATCACTTTTTGCTCACAATTCTTTTTACTTCTTTGACGATAAATTGCCGGAAGAGTTCAAATTAAAATCAAAACAATTCGAGAAAATAATTCAACCAAAAGGGAGCTTAGACACAAAGCAGATTGATTTTTCATTGATAAATCAATTATTATATCAAGCAGGTATAGCTTCATTATCCAATGACCATTATATAAGGTTTATTTATCGGATAGGATTATCCCTTATTAAAAATAATTATGGAATTGAAGGATTTCTACTTCTCAAAATGTCGGTTATGGAATCAAAAAATATTTCGATAATTTTTGGGAAAGATTTTGTTGAAGTAGCAGATTCAAAGCTTTGGCAATTGTTCTTCGATGATGATGATTATTTTCTCAACAATAATTTTTAATTTATTACGCAGCTGAATTTCTTTAAGGATAAAATGAAAAATTCGTTCCACCAAAATACTCAAATTTTAGGCTTACTCGGACATCCGATTAAACAATCCTATTCTCCGTTTATTCACAATATTACCTTTACTCTTTTAGGAATGGACTACATATACCTCCCTTTTGATGTACCTGCTGCAAATTTAAAAAATGCACTCAAAGGAATTAATGCTTTAGGAATAAAAGGCTTCAATGTGACCATTCCCCATAAAGAGTCATTAGTTGCCTTTCTATCAAATGTTTCTGAAGAAGCAAGTATCGTCGGTTCGGTGAATACAGTGGTTAATGATATGGGAAAACTTGTAGGTTACAATACCGATGTACATGGAGTTTACGAATCTTTAGCACCATACAAGGACGACATATTAGGTAAAGAGGTTTCAGTAATTGGTTCGGGCGGAGCAGCACGTGCCGTAATCTATTCATTAATTCGGCATTTCAAACCTTCATCCATCAATATTATTAATAGAACCGAGCAAAGAGCCGAATCTCTAAAGAATTATTTCATGACTAAAATGAAATTCGAAGAATTCAAAACTTTCGAATTATTTCCCCCAGATATTATTGATACTCTTCGAGCATCAAAACTGATTATCAATGCGTCATCTGTCGGGATGTTTCCTGATGTTGAAGATAGTCCAATCAATTTACAAAATGCTTTCACAAAAGAACAGATCGTTTTCGATTTAGTCTATAATCCACCTAAAACTAAGCTACTGGAGCTCGCTGAAGCTGAAGGAGCAATAGTTTTAAATGGATTAAATATGTTAGTTCACCAGGCAGCTAAAGCATTTGAACTCTGGACAGGACAGCAGATGCCTATCGATGAGATTAAACAATCTTTACTTCAATACATTCAAGAGTAATTATTAATTAAGCTTTTTCAGTCCTTTTTGAATCCGTTTGAAACCTTCCTCTAAATCAGATAAGGAGCAGGCGTAGGACATCCTTACACAATCATCATTGCCAAATGCTGAACCGGGGACTAATCCAACACTAACTTCATCGAGTAGATAATGACAAAAACTGGATGAGTTATTTATTTCATACCCATTTGCATGCCTCCCATAATATGAGTGGACATCAAAAAACACATAAAAGGCTCCCTGAGGTTTCGGGCAAATAACACCAGGTAAT
>JAHBUO010000012.1 GCA_019638025.1 Ignavibacteriaceae bacterium | reverse complement strand
GAAATATTTGCAGTATCCGGAACTTGCTTAACCATTACAATACTGTTAAAACTCATGAAAGCCTTTTCTTGTTTGAAAATTAAAAGATGAATGTCCAACAATAACAATAATTATGCCGAGCGATGGATATAAATTTCAATCAGAAAAAGTTGCGTTTTGCTAAATATTTGTACTAATTATCTAATTTTTAAAACAAGATTCCCGAATTTGAGAGAAGGGCTGTTTACCAAAGAAATTTAAGTCAAGGTTTAGTCAAGGATTCTTGAATGCTTGAGAGTTGAAGTTCCGAATCCACGAGTAGAAAAAGCTATCTCAGATTTTGCTATTCACAAACCGAGACTCCAACCCTACATAAATGGATTAGACGAAGAGTTTCTTTACTAGAACTCTAAACTAATTGGTTCTTCTTATTAATACAGACGTTGTTGTGAATCTGCCCCAATAAATTGGCTCAGGTGAAATTTCATTTGAAATTCCTAAACTATCACTAAAAATAACTCTTTTTATTAATCCGAGTTCCAAGTTAAAATAATCATCAATTTGTAAGTGCATTTGTTCAGCATTTGCAGTATTTTTATAGCAATAGTAGTTTCCTGCCGGAGTTGTTAAAACCTCCATTCCTACAACAACTCTTTCTCTTTGCATAAAAAATGGTTTTGTGAATTCTTGCCACTTTTGTCCTAAGAAAAGAGGATATTTTACAGTCATCCGTGGCGATTCATAATATTGTATTGAATCGGCGTTACCGTTCTGAGGAGACATTATATCATTATTTATCGATAAGATTAATTTCTTGTAATCATTAAAAGATAGATATTGTTTCCCATTTCGTTTTGGGAAAACCCAATCCGAAGCTCCCGCATTTGTATAAGCTACCGCAATAAATCCGGAATCAGTATTCATATACCAGTTTTTACTGATTCCAACATCATATCTCACAAGATTAGTAAAGCCCAGAATTGAATCATTCAAACTTCCAACTATTGTTGTGGTTATTGATGGTTCAATTAAGTCAAGAGTATCAATCACATTACCGAAATCATCATACTTTTCAAGAAGATGTGAAGTTGAATAAGTTAAGGTTGTGTTAATTTGTGGATTGAATTTCATCGGTGAAGTGTTGAATGGCTCTTCATCTTTGCATGAGAATAAGGAGACTGCAAGAAGGAGTACTATTAAGTGTTTCATATAAACCTCAAAATGATGGAGCTAAAATAGTCTTTTTGGAAAATCAATAAAAGTGATATTTTTACTGACCATTACAATAAAGAAAATTTATGAAGCGATTTGATAAGCATATTTTCATTTGTGAAAATAAGAGAGAATCAGAACATCCTCGTGGTTGTTGTCATTCAAAAGGAGGGAGTAAAATCAAGGAGAAGTTTAAGTCAAAACTAAAGCAACTTGGTTTAAGTGACAAAGTTCGGGCAAATACTTCAGGTTGTCTGGATGCTTGCGAATATGGTCCCGTTGTTTTGATTTATCCCCGCCAAACTTGGTATACAATTGATTCTGATGATTGCATCGACAAAATAATCGACAACGATATTTTAAATGATAACGTGGTCGAAGAGTGTACAATAAAAGATAAACGTTTTTTGAAAGATAAAATTGAATAAAAAGCAAAAAGCCTACGCCGAAAAAATTAACGAGTTATTAAAGGCTGAATATCCGGAAGTAAAAATTGCTTTGGAATATTCAAATCCCTTCGAACTGCTGATTGCTACTATCCTATCAGCACAATGTACAGATGCTCGAGTTAATATCGTTACAAAAGAACTTTTTAAAAAATATAAAACTCCTAAAAGCTTCATTGATATCGAAATTGAGGAGCTTGAAAAAGATATTTTTTCTACAGGTTTTTACAAACAAAAAGCAAAAAGCATAAAAAATTGTTGTTCTGAACTTATGAGTAAATATAGGGGCGAAGTTCCGGCAGATTTTGATAAATTGAAAGAGCTTCCAGGAGTAGGGAGAAAAACAGCTTCTGTTGTTGTTGGGAATGGCTTCGGAATTCCGGCTGTAGCTGTTGATACTCATGTAAAACGAATTTCAAATTTATTAGGTTTTATTAGTTCAGATGACGCTGAAAAAATTGAATTTAGGATTAAAGAGTTATTGCCACCTTCTGAGTGGGTGAGGTTTTCTCACTTAATCGCAACTCACGGAAGAAATGTTTGCTTTGCTCGCAAACCTAAATGTAATGAATGCGTTTTATCCAAACTGTGTCCATCTTACAAAAAACAAAATTGAGGAAACCATGTCTGATTTTCAACGAGATAGAAATTATTGTTTGACTCTTCTCCATGAATATACAAAAAGTGATAGTTTGCGTAAACACGCTTACGCTGTAGAGACTTGTGTTCGTGCTTATGCAATAAAATTTAATGAAGATATTGAGTTTTGGGGTAATGTAGCACTTCTTCACGACTTTGATTATGAAATGTTTCCTTCGATGGAGGAACACCCTTACAAAGGTTCACAAATCTTAACTGAAAAAGGTTTCTCGGAAGGATTTAGAAGAGCTATATTATCACATGCTGAATATACCGGAATAACTCGCGAGTCTCTATTAGAGAAGACTCTATTTGCTTGTGATGAATTAGCCGGTCTTATCACAGCTGCAAGCTATGTTCGTCCAAGTAAAAGTGTTGATGAAGTCGAAGTTAAGTCTGTTTTGAAAAAGATGAAAGATAAAGCCTTCGCAAAAAATGTTAGCAGGGATGACATTAAAAATGGTGCTGATGCATTAGAGGTTCAGTTGGAAGAGCACATTTCATTTTGTATTCATGCAATGCAACAAAATAAAGCCGAACTCGGTTTGTAAGTCCTAATCTAAATTTTGACTTGACATGTTCATAAACATTAGTGTAAATTGGTTTCAAAAATAGGAGAATTTTATAGGTTTTTGCTACATCGACAAGTTATAGAAGTAAATCATTACTTATTTTATTATTAATTGAGAGAAAGTTGAAAAGCAAAATCCTAGTAGTCTTATTTTTAGCATTAGCTATTTTTGTTAATGCTCAATCTGATTTTAGAATTATAAATTCTACAAATTCAAGTCTAACAGTTGAATTTTCCCCTCGCATAATCGACTCATCATTTATCTCCATAAACGGTGTAAAATATCTCAATTTGGAAATTGCTGATGGCATTTTAGCCAATCAAAATAGTTTTGGTTCACCTAAAATCGAGTCCAGAATTTTTTCAGTTGGAGTTCCTTCGGAAGTTGGAAATACAATTCAGGTTATTTCATCAGAATACTCTGACATTCAAGCGAGAGTAATCCCGATCGGAAGAATTTCTAAATCAGAATATCAATACGGAGTACTAATTCGTGAAGAGAATGATTCTTATTTAAAACCTAACCAATTTGAAGAACTCGTCGAATTCTCTGAGTTTGGTTTTGTAAGAGGTTTACCGGTTCAGCAGATAAAAGTAAATCCGATTCAGTTTAATCCATTGCTCAATAAGACACGTTTTTATAAGAAGGTTGTCTTTCAGATTAGATTTAGCCCAAATCAATATCAGCAATCAATAATTCAAAATGAATTTCTCGAAGGTGTTGTCATAAATTATTCAGTTGCAAAAAACTGGATTCATCAAAAAAATAATCTTCAGAAAGTCAATGTAACAAATAGCGTTCTATCATCCGGGAAATGGGTTAGATTTGAAGCCCCTCAGGAGGGTATTTATAAAATTACTCGTAGCATGCTTTCAAATTATGGTATTGATGCCTCAACTGTTAATCCCAAGACAATTAAAATTTATAATAATGGTGGAAAAGTTTTACCGGAAAGGATAACTCATCCACGTCCTCAAGATTTAGTAGAGAACGCAATTACTATTGTTGGTGAAGATGACGGCAAATTTGACGAGAATGATTATTTACTTTTTTACGCAAAGGGAATAAATTTTTGGGATTATGATTTAATTGAAGGAAAATTCCAACGTGCATATAATCCTTATTCAGCTGTTAATTATTACTGGATTACTTCCGGTGGGGGTGATGGTAAGAGAATTCAGAATAAAATAGGATTGAATGACCCAAGTGCTCAGGCAGTAACTTCAACTGCCGCCTTTCAATTTTGGGATGAGGACAAAATCAATATCGGAAAAAGCGGTAGATTTTTCGTGGGTGATGAATTCTCGGAAGGAATGAAAACAAGAACCTATACTAGTAAAGTAGATGGAATTATTAATAGTCAACCAAAGCGTTACAGATATCGATTTGTAAATAATTCTACATCATCAGTTCCTTTCAGAGTAGAAGAAAATGGTGTGGCGATAATTAATAAAAATATCAGTGGTTATGGTTCTTATGAATACTCCTACGGGGTGGTTGATTCGGGAACAGTAACATTTAACGGAGATATTCCAAATGATAGGAGTCTTTTGAAGTTTTCCTACACAGCAACTACAAGTTCATCTTTTGGTTACCTTGATTTTTTTGAAATTTACTTTGAGAGAGAACTTAAAGTTTTTGATGATGCAATCACATTTTTCTCAAAGCAACAAAATTCTGTTAATGAATATCGATTATATAATTTTTCAAATAGTGATATTCATGTTTTTGATGTTACCGATTATTCAAACGTAAGAAAAATTTCAAATCCGACTAAACATACAGGCGGAGAATTCTGGTTTCAAGCAAGTGAAAGTTCAACTAATCCATCTAAATATATAGCTATAACTCCAGCACAATATTTAACTCCCAAAAATGGAGTAGAAATCTCAAATCAAAATTTGAGAGGCATAGCTAATGGAGCAAAGTATATTATTATAACTCATAAGAATTTTTTAGAGCAAGCCGAAAGACTGAAAAGATATAGAGAATCAGAAAATATTGTTCCACTTTCTACGGTTGTGGTAGATATCGATCACATTTTCAATGAGTTTTCTTGCGGAGCAAAGGATGTTAGTGCAATTAGAGATTTTATCTCTTATGCTTACCAAAATTGGACGGTTCAGCCTGAATATGTTCTCCTTTTTGGTGATGGCGATTATGATTATAAGAATATTGAAGGACATAATAAAAATTTTGTAATTCCTTACCAAACTGAAAATTCTTTTGATGAAATTGATTCATACTGTACCGATGATTTTTTTGCAAGAATTGTTGGAGTAGATAGCTTCGTAGATATTGCGATAGGTAGACTAAACATTAATTCAAATTCTGAAGCTAAACTTGTAATTGATAAAATAATCGATTATGAAACTAATGCAGATCGTGGTGCTTGGAGAAATCGTATTACACTTGTTGCTGATGATGGAAAAACTTCGAAGCAAGATGATGGCTCAAAACACACCGGCCAATCTGAAGATTTATCGAGACTAATTCCTAACTCTTATGACTTGAAGAAAATTTATCTTGCTGCATATCCTACTGTAATTACCGGACTTGGGAGAAGAAAGCCTGAGGTAAATAGAGCTATTGTTGATGCAGTGAATGAGGGAACACTAATTCTCAATTTCATTGGACATGGAAGTCCAGATTTGTGGACTCACGAACAGGTTTTTGTACGCAGTGTTTCGATACCGCAATTTGTGAACAAAAATTATTTCTTCTTAACTGCTGCAACATGTGATTTTGGCTATTATGATAAACCAACAGCACTAAGCGCAACTGAGGAATTAGTTATTAAAGAAAAATCGGGAGCAATTGGTGTTTTCACATCTTCTCGTCCTGTCTACTCAGACCCCAATAAATGGCTGAATGAATCTTTTTTCAATTCGATGTTAAAATCAACAAGAGATACTTTAAACCTCCCAATTAGATTAGGGAAAGCTTATTTCTTCACTAAGAAAAATTTCTCTCAACCTAACGATCAGAAATTTCATCTATTTGCAGACCCGGCATTAAGATTACAGATGCCTCAATATTTTTCATCTATTGATTCCATTAATGGAAATGAAACAAATGTTGACATTCAATTAAAAGCTTTAGGGAGAGTACAAATTAAAGGGAATGTTAAACAATCAGATAATTCGAATTGGAATTCCTTTAATGGTGAAGGTGTTTTAACTGTCTTCGATTCAGAAAGGAGCGTTCCTCTGCCTGAGTTTGGTAATTATTATATGACTGAACAAGGTGGAATAATTTTTAAAGGGAGAGTATCAGTTGTAAATGGTAAGTTCTCCACTGAGTTTGTGGTCCCAAAAGATATTTCCTATGAAAATAAAAACGGAAAAGTCGTATTTTATTTTTACAATTCTGAGGTTGATGGAATCGGATTCACAAATAAAATTGTTGTAGGTGGAACCGATACAACTTCAACTAATGACAGTAAAGGTCCTGTAATTGAGATATTTTTTGATGACCTTGATTATGCAAACGCTTCAATTATAAAACCAAACTCAAATCTGTTGATAAAATTGTCAGATGAAACCGGTCTTAATACAACCGGAACCGGATTGGGGCATAAATTAACAGGAATTTTAAATGAAGATGAAAATAATCCGATAGATTTTTCTAATTACTTTACCGGTGATTTGGATGCCGGTGGAAAGTCTGGATTAATAAATTATAAGTTCCCCGGCTTAGAAAAAGGAGATTATAAAATTCAAGTTAAAGCGTGGGATGTTTTTAATAATCCTTCCTCAGAGTTTACATTCTTCAAAGTAGTTGATGGTGAAGGATTAGAAATTGAAGAAGTATATAATTATCCAAATCCATTTACCGATGCAACCGTTTTTACTTTTCAACATAGTATAAATCAACCAGTTGATGTAAGAATTAGTATTTATACGATTGCCGGAAGAATGATTCAGCAAATCGAAAGAAATTCTATAAATGAACGATTTGTAAAAATTGATTGGGATGGTAGAGATCGTGATGGTGATAAAGTTGCGAATGGAACTTATCTTTATAAGGTGAGGGTTAAATCCATAAATGGGGATTTGACAAAATCAGTTTTAGGGAAATTAGCAGTTATTAGATAGTTAATAAAATACAGGGAGTTCAATTGTTGAGATAAGTGAAAATTTTTTTCTATATTTCATAATTGTAATTGAAAATAAGATTTTCATTCCCAAAAAATCATAGATTAAATAAATTCATTGTTTGGAGGTTCGTTCATGAAGTTTATTAAAAGCTTCTTTGTGTTAAGTTTTGTTTTTTTAATGATGGGTAAATCAGTTTATGGACAAGGCGAAGCTGCTGTACCATTTTTATTATTAGCTCCCGATTCACGTGGTGGTGGAATGGGTGAATCCGGTACCGGATTAGCTGATAATGCTGCTGCTATTTTCTGGAATCCCGCCGGTATTGCATTTTTAACCGGAACTGAATTTAGTGTAACACATAGTAATTGGTTACCACAATTCAAACTTGATTTATTTTATGATTATTTAACCTACAGACAATATTTTGAAGAACTAAATGGTTCTGTTACCTCAAGTATTACTTATATGAATTATGGAGAGTTTGTTAGAACCGGTCCCGATTCTCCTGATCCAATCGGAACTTTTAGATCATTTGACGCAGCTCTCACTATTGGATATGCTACAAAAATATCAGTTGACTGGGGATTAGGATTCAATTTCAGAATAATCCACAGTAATCTTTCTGATAAACCAACTGCTGAAGAGCAAGGCTCCGGAGTTGCAACTACTGTCAGTTTTGATATTGGAGCTATGTGGAGACCATCAAGTCTAGTAATTCCTTTTCTTGATGAAAATATTGGTAATCAGTTAAGTATAGGAATGAATTTAAGTAATCTTGGTCCAAAAATTTTCTATATCGATCAAGCACAGGCTGACCCGATTCCCACTAATTTTAGATTAGGTTTTGCTTACAGAATTTTTAACGATGAATATAATTCATTAACTATGACTTTAGATTTTAGTAAACTTTTAGTCAATAAAGATACAACCGGTCAAAGTGATCAATTTTATAAAGCTCTTTTCACTTCATGGACAAGCAAACCATTTAAAGAAGAAATTAGAGACATTGTGACATCTGCGGGATTGGAATATTGGTACAATATTCCGGGTGAGTTTGCGTTTGGTTTACGTTCGGGTATCTTCTACGAAGATCCTTCATACGGAAATCGAAAATTTATGACTTTGGGTGCCGGAATTAGATACGATATATATGGATTTGATTTTAGTTACATCTCAACCTCTGTATTTAAAGGTGGGGAAAATCATCCTTTATCCGACACTTTAAGATTTACACTTCTTGTTGGGTGGGGAGCAACTGCAGAGAGCACTGTTGGTCTACCAAGAGGACTCTAATCTAATGTCTAAGAAATTTTTATTAGTTGTAATTTTTAGTATATACTTGGGCAGTTTATCTGCCCAAACATTTTTCAAAAATACTCAACCGAATATTGAAAAATTCGGCTATGATGCGATTAGCAACTTAGATACAGTCAAAATACTGGCTATTATGGTTGAGTTTCAGTATTCAAAAGATGCAACAACAATAGGCAATGGAATTTTTGATTCTATTTATACAGAAGATTATGGACAAACAATTTTAGACCCACTTCCGCACAATAAAGAATATTTTGAAGCACATCTTCAATTTGCTAAAAATTATTACTCAAAAGTTTCTAATGGAAAGTTGACTGTTGAATATGAAGTTTTACCGACAGTTATCAAAGTTTCAAAGAATATGAAAAGTTATTCTCCACCAATCCAATCATCTGATTTTTCGGCTATGACTGAACTAATTTCAGAAGCTTGGACATTAGCCGTAACTCAATTCCCAAATTTTGATTTTAATAAGTTTAATTTGTTCACAATTTTCCATGCCGGAGTGGGAAGAGATGTTATAATGCCCGGTAGTATCGGAAATGAAAGAGATCTTCCATCGGTATATCTTGGATTAAATTCATTAAGAAATTACTTAGGTGCCTCTTTTGACGGGTTCAATGTTGGTAATACAAAAATTACAAACTCAATCATACTTCCTCAAACTCAAAATCGTGAGCTCGAAACTTTTTCAGGCAAGTATTTGGTTCAGTTGACTTTCAATGGATTGTTGGTATCAAGTATCGCAAGTTTTTTAGGTTTACCTGATTTATTTGATACAAAAACCGGATTGAGTGCAATCGGAAAATTTGGTCTGATGGATGGACAATCAATTTTTGCATATAATGGCTTATACCCACCCCAACCATCAGCATGGGAAAAAATTGTTTTAGGTTGGGAAACTCCTATTATTATTGATAAAGTTGATGGGGTTTTTAATCTAAAGACAAAAGAGATTGCTTCACCGTTTGATACAGTTATTATTAAGGTTCCAATTAATGAGTCAGAATATTTCTTGCTTGAAAATAGAAGACGCGACGCAAAGTCAAATGGTTCCGAGTTAACGGTTTGGAATAATGGTTCAATTTCAAAAAAAATATTTGATAGAGACACAACCGGATACTATAGCTTTTCAGTTGATTCTGTTAGTGGGGTAGTTATTGATGTTGATGAATTTGATTGGGCTATTCCGGGTAATGGAATCGTAATTTGGCACATCGACGAAAAAATTATCTCAGAGAAATGGGCTTCAAATGAAATTAACGCCAATAAAGATTTAAGAGGTGTTGATGTTGAAGAAGCTGATGGTATTCAAGATATCGGCAGACAATTTCAAACAATTTTTGGTGATATTGTTGTAGGTGAGGGGACTTATGAAGATTTCTGGTTTCAAAAAAATGATGCAAAGTTGTATAAAAATGTTTTTGACGATAAATCTACTCCAAACACATCATCAAATTCCGGTGGGAAGAGTTTAGTCTCTTTTAGTGAGTTTTCTGATTCTACAAATGTTATGTCGTTTCGAATAAGTTTTGGAGATTTATCAGTAAAACCATTATTTAATTATTCAACAAATCTAACCGGAGAGTTGAAAGAGTTAAAAGTTTTTACAAAAGCCCAGACTGATTATTATACATATCGTGAAAATGATAATGTTAAGATGGTTTCTTCTAAAGATAAGTCAGTCATTTCATTAAATAACTTTTCGGAAAAAGAATTTTCATTATTCAATCAAGGTAATAATACATTTGTTATTGGTGTAAAGGGGAGCATTGTCAACTACTTTTTAATGAATGATACAATCGCAACTTTTACTCACGATTACGGTGAAGTATTTTCTTCTGCACCATCAATAATTAAAAATATCTCTGAACAGGCAAAAATTTACTTGGGGACAGAATCAGGTAAATTGTTACAAATTGATTTGAATACTGTTTCAGCTAGTTTTCATGGGCTGTTGAATAGTCAATCATTATCAAGTCAACCTATAAAATCAGTTTCTCTGAGCGGAAATAATTTTGGAGTAATTGCACAAAGAGTGCTTCCAAACAGTGAAAATTCTACGTATGAATATTATGACAACACGGGGAATTCTTTCAATGGTGTTGGTGAAGTGATTCAGTTTTCTTCAACAAAAAATAATTCCGGAGAGGATGTGATTATACTTCTTCTGGATAAAAATAGATTTAATATTTATGTGAATGGGAAATTGGAAACTATAATCGATTCCAAATGGGGAAGTGTTAATTCCTTTGGAATCGGAGATTTAAAAAATGATGGCAATAATTATATAGTATTTACTGCAAATAACAATTTGATTGCAATGAATATTAATGGTGTGATTGCTGATAATTTTCCATTTAAACTTAGTGATGCGAGTAAATTTCTTAATCCAATTAGGATAGCTGACTTTTCCGGTAATTCCAACGCAGAAGTTGTTGCTCAAGCTGATAACGGTAATTTATATTCAATTGATGGGACATCAGGTAAAATTACAGAAGGTTTTCCGATAGCAATCGATGTTTCAACTTTTCATACCGGAAATTTCTTTGAACATGAAAACAAAAGTGCTTTTGCTAATTTTTCACAAAGCGGAAATCTTTCCTCTTGGATAATAAGTGATTCAAAAGGGAGTTTCTATTGGAATGGAAATTCAGGATGTAATCAGAATACGAATTTTGTTGCCTCTGCTTCAGTTGCCAGTTCGATAAACTCTTTCTTTCCCAAAAACAAAGCATATAATTACCCGAATCCGGTTTATGAATCAGAAACATTTATTAGATATTTCATCTCTGAAGACTCTAAAATTAACATTAAAATTTTTGACATTTCCGGTGATTTAGTTGATGAACTAAGTGGTAGTGGAAGAGGCGGGTTTGATAATGAAATTTCGTGGAATGTAAAAAATATTCAAAGTGGTGTTTATCTTGCCAGAATAGAGGCACAATCCAACAGCGGCAAAAAAGAATCCGCCATAATTAAAATCGCAGTTGTTAAGTGATAATTAATCAATATTTACTCTTCGCAAGTTCAATCTATGAAGTATAACTCAACCAAAGTAGTCTTATTAATATTTATTTGTTCGATTGTTTCTCATGCACAATTTGATCAATATCATCCTGAGCTTGAATGGAAAACTATTAAAGGTAAGTATATCGATGTTCACTTTCATGATGGTACTGAAAGAACTGCAAAAGTTGTAGCTTTAATTGCTGATGAAATTTGGGAACCGGTTACTTCTTTGTATGAGTACGAGCCTGAAAGAGTTCATTATGTAATTAAGGATATCGATGATTATTCAAACGGGGCAACATATTTTTTTGACAATAAAATTGAAATATGGACGAGCGCACTCGATTTTGATTTGCGTGGAACCCACAATTGGTTAAGAAATGTAATCTCGCATGAATTTACTCACATGGTTCAAATTCAAGCTTCTTTGAAAACAGGAAGAAGAATTCCTGCTCTTTATCTTCAATGGTTGAATTATGAAGATGAAAGACGCCCCGATATTCTTTACGGTTTTCCAAATGCAATTGTATCATATCCGGTTGCATCACTAAATATGCCTGCTTGGTTCGCTGAAGGAACTGCGCAATATATGCGAAAAGAATTTGATTATGATAATTGGGATTCACATCGAGATATGATTCTACGCTCATATATTTTGGATGGAAATTTGTTATCATGGAATCAGATGGGTGTCTTCGATAAAACTTCGTTAGGCAACGAATCGGTTTACAATCTTGGATTTGCACTTACGACTTATATCGCTCAAAAATATGGTGAAGATAAACTAAGATTAATTACTAAAGCATTAGGGAAAATTTCTAATTTTACTATTGATGCAGCAATTTATGATGTTTTGGGAATTACCGGAAAACAATTATATCAAGAGTGGAAAGAATTTTTAGAAATCGATTATAAAAATCGTATTGAAAAAGTTATTCAAAATAAAATTGAAGGGGAGAAGATTCTCGCTGAAGGATTCGGAAATTTTTACCCACAACTTTCAAAAGATGAAAAAGCAATTTTTTATATCTCGAATAAAAAGAGTGATTATTTTTCTCCATCCGGATTATATCGATATAACCTAGAGACTAAAGAAGATAAGTTGATAAAGGTGGGAATTAGATCGACATTTAGTTTGTTTGATGATGATAGAAAAGTTATTTATTCAAAACTATCAGATGATAATCCAAATTGGTACAATGTTCATGATATTTATGTTTATGATATTGAAAAAGAAAAAGAAACTCGTCTAACTCATAATTTGAGAGCCGACCAACCCTCACTTTCGAACGATGGGGAAAAAATTGTTTTCTTATTTCAAAAGGATGGGACAACAAATTTAGGATTAGTAGATAAAGATGGTAAGAACTTCCAACGATTAACAGCGTTTGTTAATGGCGAACAAGTTTACAATCCCAAATTCACTCCGGATGATGCTAAAATTGTATTTGATTTCTCTTATCACCATAATCGTGATATTGCGATAATTAATGTAGATGGCTCGGATTTTAAATTCCTGTTGCAAACTTCTGATGATGAGCGAAATCCGATAATCGATTCAAATAATTTTCTAACATATTCTTCTGATAAAACCGGAATCTATAATATATATAAAAGAGATTTGGCTACAGGTGATGAAACACAGTTAACAAATGTTACAGGTGGTGCCTTCATGCCACACAAATTTAATAATAATCTTGTTTATGCAGGATATACATCAACAGGATATAAGATTTATCGATTAACTGATTATTCACAAAACAAAATTGCAGAGAATGATTCTTATTTAAGAAAATTGAATCCACCTTTGGGAGAATTTACTTCGCTTAACAATGACTTTCACAATTTCGATAGTGAAAGATTAAGAATATTTAATGATTATAATCTTCCTGATGTTAAAACTGAAAAGTATTCCGGTGCATTTACTAAACTTAGTTTTTTCCCATTCATACGATTTGATAACTATAACACATCCAATAAGTTTACGGAGAAAATTAAACCAGGAGTTTATGTCGCTTCAAGTGATATGCTGAATAAATATTCATTGTTTGCAGGTGGGTCATTAAATACCAGGTTTGAACGTGATTTATTCTTGATGTTCGAGTATAAAAATAAGTTACCTCTATTTTATCAAATAGGCTTGAAACCCGAATTAGCTCTCGAATTATATAACATTTCTAGAAAGGCAAATGTTGATATAACTTTCGACGAATATCCGTCATTAAAAACCGATGTTACTTATAGTCTTTTTGAAGTTAATTTAGCTGCAAAGCATAGATTGTTTGCAAAGGGGAGTAATCTTGAGCTTAGATATATTTTCAGTAAATATACTGCAACGCTTGGGAGCTTTATTATTCCGGGAACTAATGGGGCACTATATCCAACATCGGATGATACATACTTATTGGGAAGTAATATCCAAGCCACTTATACTTTCCAAAGTTCAACTCCGTATATCGATGCTGATATAAATCCAATTCCACTTCAGCTCGAATTAAAATATAATTATGAGATGAATAAATTTAACCCGGACGGAGAATATGAAGTTGTAAACGGGATGCTTGAGCCACTTTATAAAGATTTCAATTTCCATAAAGTAGAATTAAATATTCAGCAAGCGTTTAGATTTTTTGGCAACCATTCAATTACAAATAGATTAAGAGTCGGAAATATTTTTGGAGAGACAGTTCCTGATTTCTTTGATTTTTATCTTGGTGGATTGATTGGACTTAAAGCTTATCCTTTTTATGCATTGAGCGGTAACAAACTGTTCTGGTACAATTTAACCTATAGATTCCCACTCTTTAAAAACATCGATACCAAAATCGGACATCTATATTTAGATAAAGTTTTCTTTTCTGTTTTCGGAGATATTGGTAATGCTTGGAATGGAAATTCAATACCGAGCATTAACCAGTTTAAAAAAGGGGCAGGTGCTGAATTAAGAATTGGATTAAACTCATTCTATCTTTTCCCCACAAGTGTATTTTTTAATGCATCTTATGGTTTTGATGAAATCGAGCGTTTTACACGTGAAAAGCAAAAAGTAGTTTATGGAAAAGAATGGCGTTTCTACGGTGGTGTTCTTTTCGGTTTTGATTTTTAACAATTAAGTGCAAAAATGATACAAAGATATTTTTACATATTATTAGCAATTCTATTAAACTCATCTATTAATCATGGTCAAATTGTAAATACTCATTCTGAAGTTCTTGTAGGTAATCTGAAACACGATTCAAAAGTATTAACTTCAACTTTTAACAGTGCAACTGCAAAGACATTAGATTTGTCAAAACCTAAAAAAAATCCAATGCTTAGCGGGTTGTTCTCTTTGCTTGTACCCGGGGCAGGTGAGTTGTATTCCGGGGAGTATCTGAAAGCAGCATTATTTCTGGGTATTGAAGTTGCAATTGTTGCTACAGCACTTAGTTATGATAAAAAAGGTGATGATCAAACTTCTACATTTGAAAATTTTGCGGATGGGAATTGGAGTGTTGTAAAATATGCTGAGTGGTTAAATCGATTTGAGAATGCTACAATTCCTATAAATCCAAATACATCTTTACCACCTTGGGAAAGAGTAAATTGGGATAGCCTTAATTTTTATGAAAAAAAGTTTTCGCATAAATTACCTAAACATGGTGATCAACAATATTATGAATTGATTGGTAAGTATCCTCAATATTCTCCCGGATGGAACGCATTTGATCCGAATGAACCGGACTACCATGTCCTACCGGCAATTTTTCTTGAGTACTCAAAAATGAGGGGGAAAGCAAATGATTATTATGCTGTTGCCACCACCGCAGTTAAATTAATGTACATCAATCATTTTTTAAGTATGCTTGATGCAATTTGGTCAGCAGTAAATTATAACAGTAATCTGGAACTTTCAGTTAGAGTCAATCAAAACTACTATTCGTTAAGAGAAGAATTTATCCCAACGGTTAGTTTTAGATATACGTTCTAATTCTTAAAGATTGATGAAAAGAATTTTCCTTCTTTCCATCTACTATATTCTTACTTATCTTTACAATAAAATAAAATCTAATTATGAAAATACCTTTAGTAGCCATTGTTGGCAGACCGAATGTCGGTAAGTCAACCTTATTTAATCGCTTAATCGGGAAAAGAGAAGCTATAGTTGATGATCAGAGTGGTGTAACTCGAGATCGTCATTACTCAGAGGTTGAGTGGAATAGAAAATATTTTCGATTAATTGATACAGGAGGATATGTCCCGGACTCACCAAATCAATTTGAGAAGGCTATCCGTGAACAGGTATCAGCAGCTATTAGTGAAGCCGATAAAATAATTTTTCTTGTTGATTCGAGAGATGGCATAAATCCGGCTGATATTGAGATTGCTAAACTTCTAAGAAATTCTGAAAAGGATATTATATTAGCAGTCAACAAAGTAGATTCAGAAAAATATGAATCTACTACTCATGAGTTTTACGAATTAGGATTAGGCGAACCGATTCCGGTTTCAGCGACTGTCGGGCGAAACATCGGAGATTTCTTGGATATAGTCAGCTCAGATTTTCCTCTCTTAGATGAAATCGAACTCGACACTAGATTAAAAATTGCAATTGTGGGGAGACCAAATGTCGGAAAATCTTCTCTAACAAACGCACTACTTGGTTATGACAGATCAATTGTTACAGATATTCCCGGCACAACTCGTGATAGTGTTGATTCAATCTTAAAATATTATGGCGAAGAAATCGTACTAATTGATACAGCGGGTCTTCGAAAAAAAAGTAAAGTTGATGAAAGCATCGAATTCTTTTCTTCATTAAGAACAATGAAAGCAATTTCTGAATCAGAAATATCAATTATTCTTATTGATGCTGAAAAAGGTCTAGAAAACCAAGACCAAAAAATTATTGATGAAGCAGTGAGCAGAAGGAAAGGGATAATCCTGGCAGTTAATAAATGGGATTTAATAGAGAAAGAGACAAACACTGCTCATGAATATGAAAAAGCACTTCGTAAAAAACTTGGAAACATCGATTATCTGCCGATTATTTTTATATCTGCGCTAACCAAACAGCGTGTCTTTAAATTGATTGAGTTAGCAAAACAAATCGAAGAAGAAAGAAAAAAGAAAATCTCAACAAATCAGCTAAATGATTTCATTGCTGAAGAGACCCAAAAACTTCCTCCACCATCAACTCCGACAGGACGAGAGGTGAGAATTAAGTATGTGACAATGGTTGGAGATCATTACCCTATATTTTTATTCTTCTGCAATTATCCGAAAAGTGTTACTGATTCATATAAAAGATTTTTAGAAAAAGCCATACGAAGACAATATGGTTTTGTTGGAGTTCCTCTCACACTTAGTTTTAAGGAGAAATGATTCCATCTCGCAAAATAATTGTAATTGGTGGAAATGCCGCCGGTCCAGCCGCAGCTGCAAAAGCTAAACGTATTGACCCTTCTGCAGAAGTTATACTTATTGAAGCTTCTGAATTTATTTCGACCGGAAGTTGTGAACTTCCATATGTACTTTCCGGAGAAATAGAATCGATTAATCAAATAATTTTCTTCACTCCTGATACATTTTGGGAAGAAAAAAAAGTAAAAGTTTTAACTAAGCACACCGTTGAAAAAATTGATCGCCGAAAAAAATCAGTTAACGTTAAGAATCTCGAAACAACCCAATATTATGAATTATTTTATGATAAACTTATTTTAGCTACCGGTTCAATCCCCAATAAGCTTGAGCATCTTGATTATTCTTCACTCAATGTATTCTCATTTAAAACAATCGCTGATTTAATTTCGGTTCAAAATTATATCAAAGAGAATAAATCTAAAGTTGTAACAATTATTGGTGCCGGTTACATCGGAATCGAGTTAGTCGAAACTTTTTCTAAATTGGGTCTCGATGTTGTTCTCATCGAAAAAGAGAAGGAAATTCTACCGGAATTTGAGTTAGAAATATCTAAGATTTGTAAACAGATATTAGCTTCTTCTAATGTTAGAATATTTACCTCAATTGATAATCTCCATTTTTTTTATGATAAGAATAGAGTTTCAAAATTTAAGGTTGACGGTAGACTAATAGAGACAGATATTGTTATCACTGCTTTAGGTTTTTTGCCAAATAATAAATTAGCTGTTGAATCAGCATTAGAAATTGGAAAATCGGGTGGAGTTAAAGTAAATAGTAAACTTCAAACAAGTGATTCAAATATATTTGCTGTTGGTGATTTAATTGAAGTTGTGAATAAAATTTCTAATAGAAGTATGAGTTTAAAATTAGCTTCTATAGCAAAAGCTACCGGGCAAATTTCCGGAGAAAATGCTGTCGGAGGAAATAAGTATTTTTCGGGAGTGATTAAAAATATTTCAATTCGAGTTTTTGATACCTATGTAACATCAGTAGGAATGTCAACTGCAGACTTGAGGAACGAGCGATTTAATTATAATACTGTTTATGCAGAAAATCAGAGTATAATGAAGGTTATGCCCGGTTCGAGAAAAAATTTCGGTCTGCTCCATTACGATAGAGAAACAAAACGAATTTTAGGCGCCTGTTTTATTGGAGGAAAAGAAGTTAGTGGTTATAGTGATTTAATCTCTATTATGATAGATAATAAAATTCCTGTAACTCAGCTCTATGAGTTATCATATAATTATACACCATCTCTTTCTCCTTTAAATAATTTACTTTATTATCTTGGCAATGCTGCCAATAAAAAGAGTTTAAAATGAATACTATACAACAGAATTTCATTGTTTTAGATCATCCTCTTGTGAAAAGAGATATGACGATTCTAAGAGATAAAAAAACTTCGCCAGAATTATTTCGTGGAGCTGTCAAACGGATTTCAACTATTCTTGCTGTTGAAACAGCTAAGCAAATGGAACTAAATGAACATGAGGTTGAAACACCGTTAGAAAAAACAGTCGGTTACTCACTCTCAACCGATACAGTGCTTGTTCCGGTACTTCGTGCCGGATTGGGGATGGTGAGTGGGTTTTTAGGTGTTATTCCCGAAGCTAAAGTTGGGCATATTGGTTTGCAACGTGACGAAACTACATTACTCCCAACCGAGTACTATTATAAAACCCCAAAAGATTTAGAAAAATCAAAAGTTATTTTACTTGACCCCATGCTCGCAACAGGAGGCTCTGCTTCTGAAGCCTTGAACTATTTAAAGAAAAGAGGAGCCGTTGATTTAATTTTTGTTTGCCTTGTTGCATCCCCTATTGGAGTTCAAAAAGTAATTGAGAATCATCCGAATGTTAAAATAATTTCGGCTACTTACGATCGTGAATTAAATGAAAGGGATACATCTTACCCGGTTTGGGTGATGCCGGAGATAGGACTTTTGGGACTCTCTAAACTTAAAATAATTTCAGTTTTTTTTGTAGTAATCTTTACCACAAGTTTGCACTCTCAGAAATATCCTGAATCAACAGTTCATTCACTTTTAACCAAAGGGATTAACTTTGTTATTGATGAAGAGTTTGAACACGCAGAAAAAGTTTTTCTTACATTACAACAATATGATAAAAACTTACCGATAGCTGATATCTATATTGCAGGAACTGAAATTGCAAAATCGTTCGATTTAAAACTCCCTTATAACGAAAAAAAAATATTCTTTCATCTAAATAGGGCGAAATCAACTTCAAAAAAAATGATAGAGCGTGAACCCGATAATCCATGGTCGATTTATTTCTTAGCTCTTGGAGAAGGCTATAGTGCTTATTATAGTGCAATAAAGGGGAGTTGGTTACCAGCCTTTTCAGAAGGATTAAACTCTTTTAATAATTTTGAACGATGTCTCAGAATGGATTCATCATTCAGTGATGCACTAATTGCAATCGGTTCATACAAATACTGGAAGAGCAGAAAAACTAATTTCCTCAACTGGTTACCCTTCTTTCAAGATGAAGAAGATTATGGAATCGAATTACTCAGAACTTCTATAGTAAGTCAGACGTACAATAAACATCTTGCTTACAATTCTTTAATATGGATTTATATAGATAGAAAACAGTTTAGGAATGCAATCAGTTTAACAGAAATTGTGTTAAAGGAACATCCGAATAGTAGATTTTTTAAGTGGAGTTATGCAAGAGCTGTAGAAGAGTTCGATTATGAGAAAGCGAACAACGTTTATACTGATATATTAAATTCGCTTGATAAAAAGCAAGAAGGGTATAGAATAAACTTCATAGTTCTTCAGCATAAAATTGCTCAGAATCTTATCAAAATGAACAAATTGAAAGAAGCTCAAAAAATTCTTAAAAATTTACTCTCGATAAAAAACCTTTCTATTTATGAGAAAGAAAGGTTGGGAGATAGAATCGAAAGAGTTAAAACTCATCTAACTGAAGTGGAAAAAAAATTAAAATAGTAGAAATTCCGTTTGAATCTTAATTAAATTCTTGTTTTATTGATTTTCGATTAACGATAATTTCGAAACTTATAAAATATGAACATAACATCCGCTTCAAGCAAAATACTGTTAGAAGAACTCTTAACAAATTGTAAAAAAAACCTTCCTGCAACTGATGAAAAGCTTATTGAAAAAGCTTTTGATTTTGCACTGATTGCGCATCAAAACGACACAAGAGCCTCGAATGAACCTTATTTTACTCATCCATTTTCAGTTGCAAATATTTTAGCGACTGAAATTCCATTCGACTCAGTATCTGTTGCTTGCGGTTTACTTCACGATATCGTTGAGGATAATTCGGAGTATCCCCTTGAAACAATTCAGAAAAATTTTGGTGTTGATATCGGTCTCATAGTTGATGGTCTTACAAAAATAAAGTATCTCTTCAAGGGGACTGAAATAAATCAGAGTGAAAATTACCGAAAACTATTAATGTCAGTTACTAAAGATATAAGGGTGATTATTGTAAAATTTGCAGATAGACTTCATAACATGCGCACTATTGAATTCTTGAATCCTGACAAAAGGAAAAGAATTGCAAAAGAAACATTAGAGATTTATGCCCCGTTAGCAAATCGATTCGGTTTGGGTAAACTGAAATGGGAATTGGAAGATTTAGCATTCAAGGAACTTAACAAACAAGCTTATGAGGATATTAAGAAAAAAATTAATATTAAACGCGGAGAAAGAGAGAAGTATATCGATCGCTTTTCTGCACCGATTGTTAAAGCTTTAAATGAATATGGCTTCAAGTTTGAAATTAGTGGGCGTGCTAAACACTTGTACAGTGTTTATAGAAAAATGATTAAACGTAATAAGCCGTTTGAAGAAATTTATGATCTTTTCGCAATCAGAATCATTCTTGATTCAACGGACAGAAATACTTGTTACACCACATGGGGAATAGTGAATGGTATTTACATCCCATTACCGGATAGACTGAAAGATTACATTGCTATACCTAAAGCAAATAATTATCAGTCAATTCATACAACTGTTGTTGGACCTGAAGGGAAGTTAGTAGAAGTTCAAGTACGAACAAGACAAATGCATGAAATTGCAGAACAAGGTGTAGCTGCTCACTGGAAATATAAAGAGGGAAAAACTCATGTCGCCCAATCGATGAACCAATATGTAAATTGGATTCGAGATATAATTGAAAATAGTGCTGATGATGATATGCGAAAAAACATCATCGATAATTTCAAGCTTAATCTCTATTCAGATGAAATTTACGTATTTACTCCTAAAGGTGATTTGAAAAGACTTCCATTAAATTCAACACCTGTTGATTTTGCTTTTGATATTCACAGTAAGGTTGGTCACCATTGTATTGGTGCTAAAGTTAATCAAAAAATAGTCCCCCTTGATACAATTCTTAATAGTGGCGATCAAATAGAGATTATTACTTCAAAAAATCAGCACCCTAACAAAAACTGGTTAAAATTTGTTAGAACATCTAAAGCTAAATCAGAAGTTAGAAGGTGGATAAACAAAGAAGAAGATATATTAGTAAACAATGGGAAAGAAATTTGGGAAAAGAAACTAAAAAAAATGAAACTAGTTTTTACTTCTCAAGAAGTAAATAAGCTCTCATTGAATCTGAAATATGATAATCTTAGGCAATTCTATTCGTCTATTGCAAAAGGGAAACTAAATCTTGATGAAGTTTTGACAGCACCAACCGAGAAGGAGAAGAAAGCTAAAGATCCTGTTACTGAATTTGAAAACTTTGCAAAAATTGCTCGGACCTCCGGTGGTGATTTAGTGGTAAATGGTGAAGATTTTAAAATGATGTTTAATTATTCCAAGTGTTGTAACCCAATTCCGGGTGACCACGTTGTCGGGTATATTAGCACAGGTGAAGGCATAAAAATTCATCGAAAAAACTGTAAAACACTACTTCATATTTCTGAAAGAGAACCTGAAAAAATAGTTATGGTTGAATGGCCGAAAATTGAAGGTTCATCTTTCATAGTTGGTTTAATTTTGAAAGGTGAAGATAGTCCAGGTTTATTAAATGAAATTTCACATTCGATAGTTTCTTTCCAAAATACTAATATTAAGTCAATCAGTATCGATACTCGTGATTCCACATTTGAAGGTTCAGTGACTCTCTATGTTCATGATTTGGAACACCTATTTAGAGTTATGGAACGATTAAAAAAAATAAAGGGAATATATTCAGTGCAGAGAATGGACATGTCAGTTTGAGTAATTTTGAGAACAATGAGATACACAAAAGGGTACTCTCTATAGATTATGGAAAGAAAAGAATTGGAATTGCTATTTCTGACCCTCTTAAACTTTTTGCTACTCCGTTAGTAACTATAAAAAACAGTATTAATTCGTTTAATGAGATTAAGCAGATTGTTCTAGAAAAGGACGTAGAATTAGTTGTAGTTGGTCTTCCGACAAGAGAAGACGGTCAAAAATCAATTCTTTTTGACGACATTTCTAATCTAAAGAAAAAAATTGAATGTGAGCTTCAAATAAAAGTTGAATTATGGGACGAGAGTTTTTCATCAGTTGCCGCAGAAGAAATTATTTATCAAAATGTAAAGAAGTCAAAACGTAGAGATAAAGCTCTTATAGATAAGAATGCTGCAGCCGTAATTTTAACCGAATATTTAAATTCCATTTAATCGGGTAACACTAACTTTCTAATTGACATTTATAGCCTACTGCTTTATTTTTCAAAATATAAAAACATTAAATATGGAGTAATAATATGTCACTTGACGCACTCGGAATGATCGAAACAAAAGGACTAGTTGGCGCAATCGAAGCTGCTGACGCAATGGTAAAAGCTGCAAAAGTTGAATTAATTGGTAAAGAAACTATTGGCGGTGGATTTGTTACGGTTATGGTTAGAGGTGATGTTGGTGCAGTAAAAGCTGCAACAGATGCTGGAGCAGCAGCAGCTCAAAGAGTCGGTGAATTAGTTTCTGTTCATGTAATCCCGCGTCCTCATACTGAAGTTGAACTTATTCTTCCAAAACGTTCTAAATAAAATATATGTCCCTAGCTCTTGGACTTGTTGAAACTAAGGGATTAGTCGGTGCAATTGAAGCAGCCGATGCAATGGCAAAGGCTGCTAATGTAAAAATAATCGGCAGAGAAAAAGTTGTCCCCGCATATATTACCATTAAATGTGTCGGTGATGTTGCCGCCGTTAAAGCTGCTGTTGATGCTGGCGCTGCTGCTGCTCAAAGAGTTGGTCAACTAATTTCAATACATGTCATTCCTCAGCCGGATGTTCAACTTTCACAGTTTTTTCCTGAAACAGAAGAGTCTTCTGCGGAAATTGAACACAAAGAAATTTCTTCGAAAAAATCTACTCGCAAAAAATCTGAAAAGTCTGTAGAAAAAAAAGATGTAGTTATTATTGTTGACGAACCTATTGAAGAAAAAATTGAGAACACTACCTTCCCTCAGAATCTTTCTTCTGAACAAAATCAAATGGAAGTTACGACTAGTGAATTAAATGAAGTTGTTGTAGTTGAATCATCTAGGATTGCCTCGGAGCCGAAGAAAAAAAATAAAGTTGAAAAAGTTCAAAATGAACCTGTCTCTTTGTTTGATTCGTTAGATGTTGATTATGATCATCTCTCAAGATTAAAACAAGAAGCAATTAAAGAATTGAATGATGAAGAAACTCAATTTAATCAGAAAATAGAAGATGGAATTGAGGATGCTGAATACACTGATTCTGAAGTTGAAGAGTCAATACAAATCACAAGTGTAGTTGAAGATGACATCGCATCAATGGATACAGAGGATATTCATAATGAAGAAGTTGTGTCCATTCCAACTGAAGAACATAACATTTCAAAAATGAATGTTCATCAATTAAGAAAACTTGCCCGACAAACTGAAAATTTCCCGATTCAAGGACGAGAGATATCCAAAGCCAATCGTACAGCACTGCTCGATTATTTTTCTCAAATGTCATAGTTATCAATTATTATTTGCATCAAAAAATTAAGCCAATTTCAATTATATTTGTTATATGAAGAAAAACTTACATATAATAATTATTAGTGCAATTTTCTCTGTGGTGATATGGGTTTCCATTTCACTGTCCAACGAATTTTTTACAACTATCCGTGTTCCGATAAGTATTATTAATGTTCCAAACGGATTTGGTGTTGCATCTCGACTACCTGAACACATTAATATTAGGGTTAAGGGGCGCGGTTGGAAATTATTCGGATTAAATTTTTCAGGTGATAAGGAGTATTTAGTTTCTGTTGAGAACAATACTGGCAAGTTCACTATTAAATTATCAAATTCTATTTCTGAGAATACTTGGCTTGGATCCGATTTGCAGTTGATTGATTTTTCTCCAAATACAATTGAATTACTTATTGAACAGCACGTTTCTACAAAAGTAAAAGTAATGCCATCTTTCGAGTACGAATTCAAGACCGGATATGGTTTGGCTTCTCCGGTTAAAATTGTTCCTGATTCTGTACTAATTACAGGTGCAGAATCTTTAGTTAAAAATTTGAAATCAGTTCTAACAAGTCATATCATATTTAAAGGGTTAGAAGAGAAAACAAGTGAGTATATCCCGTTGACTATCGAGCGCCAACTAAAATCAAATTTCACTAATGTACGAGTTGATTTAGATGTTCAGAGGATAGTCGATAAAGAGTTTTATAGTGTTGAAATTAATGTTATGGGACTACCCGCGGATAGAGATGTTGTTCTACTCCCTAATAAAGTTGATATCTCTTTAAGAGGCGGTATTGACTATCTTAGTAAATTAAATAACGATGACATAAAATTATTCGTCAATTATTCAGAAATATTATCAGACACGATTGGTAGTATTGCTCCATCGTTCACAATACCTACTCAAACTGAATTGTTGTACCTTAAACCAAACAGAATCCGTTACATCATAAAGAAATATTAAAATGTTTATATCATTTGAAGGAATAGATTTTTGTGGAAAATCAACACAAATAAAGTTGTTGAAAGAGTACTTAGAACGCAAAAATATTGTTGTGGAAATTTTACGCGAACCCGGTGGAACTGAAATTTCAGAGCAGGTAAGAACGATTCTTTTAAGTAAAAAAAATAATTTGATGACCTTAGAAACTGAAGTTCTTTTATTCGCTGCATCGAGAGCCCAGTTAGTGAGAGAAAAATTGATTCCACTACTTCAATCGGGTTCTTATGTTATTTCAGATCGATTTCATGATTCAACAACTGCCTATCAAGGGTACGGCAGAGGTATCCCACTAAATATCATTGATAATATTCACAAAATTTCAGTTAGTGATACACTTCCTGATTTGACTTTTCTCATCGACATTTCTTTGGAAGAAGTCGAAAATAGAAAATTAAAAATCTCTAATTCCGAACTCGACCGAATCGAAATATCCGATAGAATATTTTTTGAAAAAGTTAGAACAGGATATTTAGAATTAGCCAAATCAGAAAAAAGATTTGTGGTTATTAACGGGCTTGAAGAGGTTAATCACATTCATGACAAGATAGTTACAATAATTAATCAACACACATTGGGAAATGTTAAATAATGTTAAAGAAAAGAATATTAATTCCGGTCTTATTAGTTTCCTTTTTTGTTACTGGGTTTGTGGTTGTAACCAAGGATTTATTTTTTGAGATTTCAAAGAACATAGACATATTCACACGGGTTTATAAAGAAATCACTTTTAATTATGTTGATGAAATTAATCCGGAACAGTTCTTGCGAGCCGGTATTAAAGGTATGCTTAACACACTTGATCCATATACGGTTTTCATAGATGAGAAGAGAAAGGATGATATTGATTATATCACAAATGGTAAATATGGTGGCGTTGGAATTTCAATTGGTGTTAGAGACAATTCAGTAACTATTTTAGAACTTATGGATGGTTATTCAGCCCAACGTCAAGGAATAAAAGTTGGTGATATAATTCATAAAGTTGAAGAAACCTTGATTTCAAAAGAGAATTATGATGATGTATCATATCTTGTAAAGGGTGAACCGGGAACTGCAGTCAGTATGACAGTTATAAGAGCTTCATCAGATACGCTTATCTTCAAATTAGTTCGCGAAGAGATAGTTGTTAAGAATATTCCATATTTTGGATTTTATCCTGAGAATTCAAATAATGCTTACATTAAGTTGAACGGTTTTACACGAACTGCCGGAGATGAATTCAGAAAAGCTCTCATTGAACTAAGAAAACAAAAACAAGTAAATTCAATAATTCTTGATTTGCGAGGTAATCCGGGTGGACTTCTTGATGTTGCGGTAGATGTTACCAATAAGTTTATTAAAAAAGGGGAATTAATCGTTTCTACAAAAGGGAGAGATTCAAGTTCGCTGAAACAATATTTTGCATCGCAAGAACCGATGTTTCCGGATAACAAGTTGATTGTATTAGTCAATGAGGGGAGTGCATCTGCATCAGAAATTGTTGCGGGAGCAGTACAAGATCACGATAGAGGAATTATCCTAGGTGCAAAAACCTTCGGTAAAGGACTGGTTCAAACCATTACACCACTTTCATATAATACATCACTAAAAATTACAACTGCGAAATATTTTACTCCAAGCGGTCGCTGCATTCAAAAAATTGATTATTCATTGAAAAATTCATCTATTTCAAAATATGATACCGTTATATCTAATTCGTTTAAAACTGACAATAAAAGAAGTGTTTTTAGCTCCGGTGGAATTACACCTGATTCACTTGTTGAGGAAAGTGAATATTCTGATATAACGAGAGATTTAATGGCTAAAGGGTTTATATTTAAATTTATAAATGAGCTGCAAAATAATAATCCGGATGCATTATATAGTGACTACAAACCTAACACACTTTATGATGATTTTAGAAAATTCCTATCAGCTAATAATTATATATATAAATCTAATAACAATAAAAAAATTGATGAGCTCAGAAAAAGTATTGTAAAAGATAAGAAGTATGGTTCTGTGATTGATAAGTTAAGTTCACTTGAAAAAGAATTACAAGTTATCGACTCGGAAATGATTGATGATAAAAAAGACGAAATTAGTATCTTTTTAAAGATTGAGCTAGCAAGCAGATTTTTTGGCAGCGAGGGAAGAATTAAAGTCTCTTTAGATGATGATAAACAATTACAATCTGCGCTGAATCTTTTACAAAATGAAGTTGCATTCAATAAAATATTAAACAAACTGTAATTAATGATATATAAATTGCTATATTTAGAAGAAAAATAAAATTTACAATATGCCGTCAAAATCAAATAAAGTACTATTCAGAAGAGACCCGAGTTATGCAAGATGCCCGTCATGTGCGAGTGTCAATACTCTCCATCGATCGCGTTCTCGAAATTGGAGAGAAGCTGTAATCAAGAGTATTTCAATATTCAAAGTTTATAGGTGTAACAAATGCGGTTGGAGAGGTTATTTGTCAACTCTAGTAATAACATGGCTTTCGATTAGAAATTTATTACTCTATATTGTTCTAGCGATGGGAGCAGGATTAATCGTGACACAAGTATTGAAAAGATTTATAAAGTAAATTTTCAACTACATTTTTTTTATTCCGGATATTTACAGAATTTTCTAAAGTTACAATTTTTAGGTTGACTATGGTTAAAGGGGAATACCATTTATTTTATGAAAAACTTGCCGAGTTCATTGACTCGTCAAGAATCATTCAAGATGACACCCGGCTTTTGGCATTATCAACAGATGCAAGTTTTTATCGATTAATCCCTAAGTTAATTGTCAGAGTCGATAATCTTTCCGAATTAGCTAAAACAATCTCTATAGCATACCAATTAAAAATTCCGATAACATTTAGAGCTGCCGGAACAAGTTTATCAGGGCAAAGTATTAGTGATTCTGTTCTAATAATCATCAGCAATAAGTTTAATAAATATAATTTATCAGCAGATCAATCAGAGATATCTCTCGAACCGGCATTGATTGGTAGTCACGTCAATCGTTTGCTTCTCCCATTTCAAAAAAAAATTGGACCAGATCCGGCATCAATCAATTCTGCCATGATAGGCGGTATTGTAGCTAATAATGCCAGCGGTATGTGTTGTGGGACTTCACAAAACAGTTATAAAACTTTATCAGGGATGAAAATCATTTTTGCCGATGGATACATCCTTGATACTTTGAATGAGGTAAGTAAAAGAGATTTCCTCATAAACAAATCTGAATTGGTTGCGGGTGTTTTGGGTATTCATCAAAGAATTAATCAAAATAGCATTCTAAAAGATAAGATTATACGAAAATTCAAAATGAAGAATACTACCGGGTATAGTTTAAATTCATTTACTGATTTTGATGACCCAATCGAGATAATTCAACATTTACTAATTGGTTCTGAAGGTACTCTTGGATGTATTGCAGAAGTCACTTTAAAAACAGTCGAAGAGCTAAAATATAAAGCCTCATCCTTGATAATATTCAAATCAATTGAAGATGCTTGTAAAGCAGTTGTAATCTTGAAACAATCTCCGGTTGAAGCTGTAGAATTAATGGATAGAGCTGCGCTTCGTTCTGTTCAGGATAAGCCGGGGATGCCTGACTATTTGAAAAATTTAGAAGATAGCAACGCTGCCTTGTTAGTTGAAACTAGAAGTATTGATGGAACTACACTTAACAAACAAATAGATTATATAAAGAATAGCTTAAAAGATATAGATGCAGTTTTCCCCATCACGTTCACTGCTGATCATTTAGAGAACTCAAAATTATGGAATATTCGAAAAGGATTATTCCCATCGGTTGGTGCTATGCGAAAAAATGGTACAACTTGTATAATTGAAGATGTCGCATTCCCAATTTCTAATCTTGCTGAAGCAATATTAGATTTGCAAAATCTTTTTAAGAAATATGATTATAGTGATGCAATAATTTTTGGACATGCACTCGAGGGAAATCTTCATTTTGTTTTTAATCAAGATTTTAATGAAGAAAAAGAAGTTCAACGTTATAAAGATTTTATGTCTGAAGTGACTGAACTAGTTGTTCAGAAGTATGATGGTTCGTTAAAAGCTGAACATGGCACCGGAAGAAATATGGCTCCATTTGTTGAGCTAGAATGGGGTTCAGAAGCATATCAATTAATGAAAGAAGTTAAACAACTTTTCGACCCTTGCGGTATATTGAATCCCGGGGTTATTCTTAATGACGATAATGAAGCACATCTAAAAAATTTGAAACCATTGCATAAAACAAATGATATTGTCGATAAGTGTATTGAATGTGGATTTTGTGAAGTGAATTGCGTATCAAATAACTTAACTCTTTCTCCAAGACAAAGAATTACAGTCCTCAGAGAAATAAGTCGATTAAAAGATAACAAGACTGAGTTACACAGATTGAATGAGTTTCTAAATAATAGTGACTATTTAATAAACCAAACATGCGCAACTGATGGACTTTGTGCAACCGCTTGTCCTGTCGGAATTGATACAGGAAAAATGGTGAAGTATATTCGAAATGAAAATAACTCAAAATTGTCTAGAGGGATTGCTAAATTTATTGCTGAGAGAATGAGTTTAGTTCTCTCTTTTGCGAGATTAGGTTTAGAGACTGTGCACTATTCTCACAAACTATTGGGAAGTGATTTATTAAATTATATCTCAGGAGCATTGAACAAATTATCGTACGGTGTTATTCCGATATGGAATAAGAATTTTCCTAGAGGGGGAAAGAAATTAGAGTATAAAACTAAAATTACGTCAAATCGAAAAGTTGTCTATTTCCCGTCGTGTATTAATAGGGGAATGGGAGTCTCAACCTCCGAGACAAATGAAATTAATTTAGTAACAAAAACGATTTCACTGTTTGAAAAAGCGGGATACCAAGTATTGTTTCCTCAAAATAATGATAATCTATGTTGCGGAATGGCATTCGCAAGCAAAGGTTTTACTGAAGCAGGTGACAGAAAATCAAAGGAACTTGAACTTGAGCTAATGAAAATCTCAAATAATGGAGAGATTCCTATAGTTTGTGATATGAGTCCATGCCTTCATCGAATGAGAGAAACTTTGGATAAAAAATTGACACTATTTGAACCGGTTGAATTTGCTGCGAAATATTTAGTCCCATTTTTAGAGTTCAATTCTAAAATGTCAAAAGTTGCATATTTTAAAACCTGTAGTACAAAAAAACTAGACATCGATAAAGAGATAGAAGTATTATTAAATTTATGCACTAGTCAAATTATCAATATTGATACAGCTTGTTGTGGGTTTGCAGGTGACAGAGGTTTTACATATCCCGAATTAAATCAACATGGACTACAGGACATTAAGATGCAAATTCCTGACGATTGTAAGTTAGGTTACTCAAACAGTAGAACTTGCGAGATTGGGTTAAGTTACCATAGTGAAATCAATTTTAAATCTGTTATTTATCTTATTGATGAATGTACAACTGCAAAATTAAATTAAGTATGATTTTTGGTGAAAAATTATTTAACGAATAGTTTGATTTATAAATGCTTTTTTTTATGTTTGAATTCATAAATGGGATTGCTATTCCTATAGGTTCCTAATTCTAAATGAGCGGCATATACAGTTCAGCCCTCGAAATCATTGTTACTAAATCAAAATATAATACTTTCTAAATTGAAGGTCACAGATGTCGAATAATTTTATTGACTATATACTGCGAATACGTTTGCCCATTATTTTATTTGTCGCAGTAACTTCATTCGCAATTACATATTTTGCTTCAAGAGCCGAGCGTGATGGTGTTGGATATACACCTGATCAGCCAATAAATTTCTCACATGCTTTACACGCCGGTCAAATGAAGATTGATTGTCAATATTGTCATACTGATGTAGAGAAGTCAAGACACGCATCAATTCCGGCAGTCTCTACTTGCATGAATTGCCACACAATTGCACGAAAAGACAAACCTGAAATAATTAAACTTACAAAATATTATACTGATGGAACCCCAATTCCATGGAAGAGAATTCACAAAGTTCCTGATTATGCATATTTCAATCATAGTTCACATGTGAATAAAGGAATTGAGTGCCAAACATGTCATGGTCCGGTTGAAGAAATGGAAAAAGTCAGCCAAGTCAAACCTTTTACGATGGGAGATTGCTTAAGTTGTCATAGAAACGCTCAATCGAATCTTCCATATTTAACTTCAGTCAAGAATGGTCCTGACAATTGTTGGGCTTGTCATAGGTAATTTGGAGAAGAGATGAAAATAGAGAAAACAAAGTTAAAATCGGTTCATAGAAAGAATTTTTTTAAGACAGCCGGTATTGGTTTAACCGGGTTATTTTTATTTCAGTATTCACCAATGAAATATTTTGTCAAAAAAGAAACAGCAACAAAATTGAAGGTTACTATAAATCCTTTTTCAGTTAAAAGAGAATCAACAGGTGTAAATAATGTCTGATAATTTCAACAATAATGATATAAATCAAAACAGTGACCCAAATTATTGGAGAAGTTTTGAAGAATTATATAAGGATGAAAAAACTCTTAAAGCTAAGCACGATGAGTTTAAAGAAGGTGTAACCGATAACTTTGAAGTTAACAAAGATTTATCCGGACTTTCTCGAAGAAAATTTTTAGCTTTACTTGGTGCCTCGGCTGCCCTTGCCGGAGCAGGTTGCTCAGATTATAGAGATAAGGGAGAAATTGTCCCTTATAATAAAAGACCTGAAGAAATTACTCTTGGCAAAGCTAATTATTATTCTTCAACTTGCATGGGGTGTGAATATTCATGCGGGATTTTGATTAAGACCAGAGAAGGAAGACCAATTAAAGTTGATGGAAATCCTGATCATCCTGTTAGCAAAGGAAAAATTTGTTCCAAGGGACAAGCCAGTATTTTGGATTTATATGATCCTTCCAGAATTCAAACTCCCCTTATTAGAAGAGGGAGTAGTTTCTTATCAAGTGATTGGAAAACGGTTGACGAAGAAATTTTGAAAGTTTTGAATGAAAATTCTGATAAAGAAATTGCCTTGGTCACTCATACTATTGTCTCACCCACTTTGCTAAATTTAATAAATGAATTCAAAGTTAAATATCCTACTACCGTAGTTTATTCATACGAGTTATTTAATAATAGCATTAAAAATTCTGCTTGGAAAAAATGTTATAACCAAGATTCATTCCCACTCATCAAGTGGAATGAAGCAAATATTATTCTCTCATTAGAAGGTGATTTTTTAGGAGTTGACGGGAACAAAATTGAGAATGTAAGATTGTATTCCGAAAAGCGTGATGTAATGAAAAGTACTGATTTTAATCGGCTTTATACGGTGGAAGGGAATCTTTCATTAACGGGAATGAATTCCGATTATCGATTAAGACTAAAACCCGATTTGCAGTATGATTTTGTCCTTAGTCTTTTAAATGAAATAGTTTTAGTGAAAAAAGCTTCTAAATTAAGCATCGATTCAAATGCTTTAACCGAATTGAATAAGTTCTCACTCACCTCATTTATTCAAAAAAATAAATTTGATAAAAAAGTAATCGATTCATTGGTAAATGATTTAGTTGCTAATAAAGGGAACGCCATTGTCTATTCAGGAAGAACTTTAAATGAGGAAGTTCATATAGCGGTCAATTTACTAAATGAAGTTCTCGGAAATACATCATTATATAGAGATGACGCTTCAAGTCAAGCCTCAAGTGGTGCAAATTTAACTGCCTTATCTGAATTAGTAGAAAAACTTAAAAAAGGGGTTGTTAAAGCGGTTATCCATTTTGATACTAATACATTATATCATCTCTCTTCAGTCACTAATGTTGAAGATTCATTTAAGAAAGCGGTTAATATTACTTTTGCTCAGACCGTGAATGAAACAACTGCGATAAGTAATTTTGTCTTACCCACAAATCACAATTTTGAATCATGGGGAGATGCAAAAGTACGAAATGGGTTTTATAGTTTGGTTCAACCTGTAATCGCTCCACTATATAATACACGCCAAAAAGAAGCGGTATTATTAGGATGGGTGAGTGATAAATCAGCTGGCTATTCTGAAACACAGTATTTAGAATACATTAAGGAATATTGGAACAAAAATATCTATTCAAAAGTAAATTCATTATTAAGTTTCGATAGATATTGGTATGGTGTTCTTCACGATGGAGTAGCAAAAGTAGCGGAAACCGTCTCTCAAAGTTTTTCATTCAATACAATTGCGTATTCGCATTTAAAAAGTGAAACAAAATCGAACTCCGGTTTTACAGTATTGCTGCAAGAAAGTTATACCCTTGGCGATGGGAGATATGCTAATAATGGGTGGTTACAAGAATTGCCCCATCCGGTAACAAAAGTAACTTGGGATAATTATGCGGCAATTTCTGAATCTTCAGCAAAAAAATTGTCACTCAAGACGGATGATTTAATCGAAGTAAATGCCGGTGGGAAAAAGATAAAACTCCCGATTCTAGTTCAACCGGGTGTAGCTGACGACCTAATTGCAATTGAATTGGGTTATGGAAGGAAAAATTCTCCGGTTGTAGCTAATGAAGTAGGTTTTAATGCTAATGAACTTTTAAATCTCTCATCCGCAAAATCACCGTGGTTAATTGTAGGTGCAACTGTTTCAAAAGTCGGTGGCACTTACAAAGTTGTTTCCACTCAAGATCATCACTCGTACGATGATTCTCTTATTCAGGATATTCATCTAAAGAGAGCGATTATTCAAGAAGGTACAGTCGAGCAATATAAATCGAATCCCGAATTTCTCCATACAAAGAAGCATAATCTAATAAACATCTACAAAGATTTTGAGTATAAAGATGTTAAATGGGCGATGTCTATCGACTTAAATAAATGTTTAGGTTGTGGTGATTGTGTTGTAGCTTGTAATGTTGAGAATAACATCCCCGTTGTTGGAAAAGATCAAGTTGCTCTCGGAAGAGAAATGAATTGGTTGAGGATTGATAGATATTATTCCGGTACACCGGAGAATCCGAAAGTAAGTATTCAGCCTATGTTATGTCAGCATTGTGACCACGCTCCATGCGAAAATGTTTGTCCTGTTGTAGCAACTACTCACAGTGATGATGGACTTAATCAGATGGTATATAATAGATGTGTTGGTACAAGATATTGTTCTAACAACTGTCCTTATAAAGTTCGGAGATATAATTTCTTCGATTTCAGAGATCACTTCAGAAAAGGTTATCAAAAAGAAGCTTCATTAGAATTATTAGTAAACCCTGAAGTTACCTTAAGAGGTCGTGGGGTTATGGAAAAATGCACATTCTGTGTTCAAAGAATTATGGATGCTCGTCAAGAAGCAACTAATAATAATACAAAGATAAAAGGAACAGATGTTCAGACTGCTTGTCAACAAGCATGTGGTACGGAAGCTATTATTTTTGGAGATATGAATGATGTTGAATCTAAGTTATCTAAATACAGGAATCATGAACTTGGTTATGTAGTTCTTGAGGAATTAAATGTCAAACCAAACGTAACATACATTGCTAAATTAAGAAATACTTTTCCGGAGGAAGTATAGTGAATATTGATTATTCTCAAGAATTACCGGTAGTTGAAGGAAGGCTCTCTCTTCGAGAAATCGATGATCTTATTGCCCGTCCCATGGACGAAAAACCGAATAAAAAGTATTTTCTTGCATTATCATTTACTTTATCATTAATGTCTATTGGAGCAGTAAGTGTAGCTCTTACATTATATTATGGTATTGGTATGTGGGGGAATAATCAACCGGTTGGTTGGGCTTTTGATATCGTTAATTTCGTTTTTTGGGTTGGTATCGGTCATGCAGGAACCCTTATATCTGCAATTCTATTTCTGTTGAGGCAGAAATGGAGAACCGGTATAGCTCGTTTTGCTGAAGCGATGACAATATTTGCAGTTATGTGTGCCGCAATTTTTCCGGTTCTTCACACCGGACGTATGTGGGTAGCTGTTGTTTATCTATTACCGTATCCAAATCAACATGGATTATGGGTGAATTTTACGTCTCCTCTTATTTGGGACGTTTTTGCTGTTTCTACTTACTTTACTGTCTCCTTAGTCTTTTGGTATGTCGGTCTCATTCCTGATTTCGCAACCTTGAGAGATAGAACTGCCTCAAAGATAAAGAAGGTTATTTACTCAGTATTTAGTCTTGGGTGGAGACATTCTCACAGAAACTGGCAGCATTATGAAAAATCATATATGTTGCTTGCAGGTTTTGCAACCCCTCTCGTTCTTTCTGTACATACTATAGTTTCTTTCGATTTTGCTGTATCGATTTTACCCGGGTGGCATACTACGATTTTCCCTCCATACTTCGTTGCAGGGGCAATATTTTCCGGATTTGCCATGGTGGTTACAGTTTTAATATTTGTCAGAAAAGTTTTTGATTTAGAAAATATAATTACTATAAATCATCTTGAAAAGATGAATAAAGTTATTCTTGCAACCGGTATGATGGTTGGTTATGCTTATGGTATGGAATTTTTCATAGCTTGGTACAGCGGAAATCCGGTTGAACAATTTGCATTTATAAATAGAGCTTTTGGTCCCTATGCTTGGGCTTACTGGATAATGGTAAGTTGCAATGTTATTTTCCCACAGTTTTTCTGGGTAAAGAAAATAAGAAGATCTGTTCCTCTGATGTTAATTATTGCAATTTTTGTCAACATCGGTATGTGGTTTGAGAGATTTGTTATCACGGTAACCTCGTTGCATCGTGATTTCTTACCATCTAGTTGGGGATATTATACACCAACCTTAGTTGATTTCGGAGTTCTAATCGGAAGCTTCGGATTATTCTTCACATTGGTTTTACTGTTTACAAAAACTCTTCCGGTTGTATCGATTTCAGAAGTTAAAGCAGTTGCAGACGGGGCACAGCCTTCGCATCATGGAGGTGATCACTAATGGAACAACAGAAAAAAGTTTTTGGATTAGCAGCACTTTTTGATTCCCCCGATTCAATAATAAAGGCAGCTAAAACTGTAACTGACAAAGGATACAAAAATTTTGATGTCCACACACCTTACCCGGTCCATGGTATGGATAAAGCAATGAAATTGCCTCCTTCTAAATTAGGGTATGTTACATTAACATTCGGATTAACAGGAGCAGCGATAGCTTTACTCTTCATGTATTGGACTATGAGTGTGGATTATCCAATGATTATAGGTGGAAAGCCATTTTTCGCTTTTCCGGCTTTTATACCGGTAACATTCGAAGTTACGGTTTTATTGGCTACGTTATCAACCGTTATTGGAATGATAACATTCTTCTTTTATTATCCGGATAATAGTCATCCAATTCATGATACAAATTATATGAAATCTGTTTCAATAGATAAGTTTGGAGTTTGTATTGAAGCAACTGATTCAAAGTATAATGAAGAAGAAATAAGTAAACTTTTTGCTGACCTTGGAGCAAAGAGTACAGAAATTATTTATTTCGCAGAGAAAGTAGATAGAAAAATTTTCGAACCAAAGTTTATCACTCTTCTCATTGTGACAGCCTCAATTGTCTCAGGAGTAGCTTATATCCATCTGAATAAAATATTGTATTTACCTCCATTTGATTGGATGATGGAACAATCCCGTGTTAATGTACAATCAATGTCATCATTTTTTAATGATAATTTTGGGATGAGAACCCCTGTAAAGGGAACAGTAGCCCGCGGATTTTTGCCATATGAATTTGCAGGAGTAAATGAACCAAGTTCTCCTTTAGCAAATCCATTTTTCCCTTCAAAAGAAAACTTAGTTTTGGGTGAAAAAAAGTATAATACTTTTTGTTCTCCTTGTCATGGAAATTTTGGAGATGGAGATAGTAGATTAAATGGGCAATTCCCACTTCCTCCAAGTTTGCACACTACTAAAGCTCGGGAATGGCAAGATGGAAATCTTTACCATATCATTGTAAATGGTCAGAATGTAATGCCTTCTTATGCCTCTCAATTAAATATTGAAGAAAGATGGGCAATTGTTAATTATATCCGGGTTTTACAACGAGCTAAAAATGCATCGGATGCTGATATTCAAGAGATTAAAAAGGAGTCAGTGAAGAATGTCTCACGATAATCTAAATTTCGTTAAAAAAGAACTCCCTACAGGATTTAAAAATCTTGGATTAATATTGTTATTGGTTGGAATTGTAGGTGGAACAATATCGTTTTTTCTTAATGCAGAACAAGCAATTTTCAATTACTTACTTGCATTCATGTTTTTAATGAGTATAGGTGTTGGTGCTTTATTTCTTATCTCCCTCGAGTACGTTGCCGGTGCTGATTGGAGTACTCCTTTAAGAAGAGTAATTGAATTCTCCGCTTCAGTAATTCCGTATTTGATTGTACTTTCAATACCAATATTATTGAATCTTCATACTCTTTTTCATTGGTCACACACTGATGTTGTTGCAACAGATAAAGTATTGCAAGGGAAATCACCTTATTTAAATGAAATGTTTTTTGCAATTAGGGTGGTGGTTGTATTCGCAATCTGGGGATTGTTCTATTTCCTTTTTACTAAAAATTCAAAAAAACAAGATATTACGAAGGATCAAAAGCTTACATCAATTAATATAAAATTGTCAGCAGTTTTTATTCCGTTATTTGCTATAACTGCTTCCGTAGCCGCAATTGATTTTATGATGAGCTTAGAACCACATTGGTTTTCAACAATATTCGGTGTTTATTTCTTTTCCGGTTCAGTCTTGGCGGCATTATCAGTAATTACTTATGCAACTGTAAAGTTACGCGAGGGGGGATATCTTCATCCTAAAATGGTAGATGATCATTACTATTCTTTGGGTGCTCTATTATTTGCTTTTGTTAATTTTTGGGGATATATAGCTTTTTCCCAATATATGTTGATTTGGTATGCAAATCTTCCGGAAGAAACTTTTTGGTTCTTAGCTAGATGGGAAGGCTCTTGGATTTTTATATCACTTGCTTTGATAGTAGTCCATTTTCTTGTCCCTTACTCAGTATTATTGTCGCAACCCGCAAAGATGGATTCAAAAAAATTAAAGTTTGCTGCATTGTGGATTTTGTTTGCACACGTTCTTGATTTGTATTGGTTAATTTTACCAACATTTCATGGAGAATCAAATTTTGTAAATACAATATTAGGTTTCTCATTCATAATAGGTGCAATCGGATTAGTAATGCTTCTATTTTATTTTAATGCAAAGAAAACTAATCTTGTGCCGATAGGCGATCCTAAATTAGAAAAAGGTTTGAATTTTAGATTATAAACTTCTAAGAATTTTTTATATGGAAAAACAAAAATTTTCGATTGACTCTTTATTAAATGAACCACTAAAATTAATCTCATTGGTTTATCCGATGTTTTTTATTGCGATAGTAGGTTTAGGTTTCATCTATATTGAAAACAGTGAACAGATTGCTCGTAATAGTCTTAAACCGGTTGGACCGGATACAACAAAAATTATTTCTGAGCTGACTATTCAAGAACCAAGAATTGCCTCCGCAATTGATATGTCACAAATCTCTGCACCATCCGGCGAAGTTTTGGAAAAGGGAAAATCACTTTATACAAATATTTGTTCTTCTTGTCATGGTACTGAAGGGAAAGGCGATGGAGTTGCCGGTGTAGCACTAAATCCAAAACCAAGAAACTTTTCTGATGAAATCGGGTGGAAGAATGGTCGAAAGTTTTCTGAAATGTATAATACATTAGAAAAAGGAATTGCCGCAAATGGAATGCCTTCATACGACTATATGGATGTTGCGGAAAGAGTTGCAATTCTTCAATATGTTCGAAAGAACTTGATGATTAATCCACAAATCGATAGCCAGGAAGAATTAGCGAATCTTGATAAAACATACAGTTTATCAGCAGGTAAGAAAATAGCTGGTACAGTGCCGGTAAATGCAGCTTCAGAACTATTATTACTTGAATCTGCAAAAAAATCTGAGTTAATCGAAAAAGTATACACAAATATTAATCAGTTGAAACAATCTGATAATTCTGCAGAATTATTTTGTTCTCTCACCTCTGATTTGAAAAAAGCAGTTGAGACAATAATAAATTCAACAAATTCCTTAAAAAGCGAAAAAGACTTTTTGCTAACCTTAACTGCTCAACCTTTAGCTAATGGTTTTAAATCAGATGTTTATAATTTGAGTGATGTGCAAGTTCGACAAATTTTTAGTTTTGTTAAATCGGTAGCTATTTAGATAGATTTTATTTTGGAGTTTCCCGATGAGGGATAAAAAAAATTTTGTGTTCTTTTTTTTATTGTTGTTGTTGTCGAATATTTCCTTTTCCGCTGAACAAGGAATTGAAGTAGGAATTGACGAGAGATTGGGTGAATACGTTGCAATTGAGACATTATTCAAAAATGAAGATGGCGAATTTGTTCAATTGAAAGAATTGATTAATAAACCGACAATATTAATGTTTGTTTATTATGAATGCCCCGGAATTTGTAATCCACTAATGTCTGAAGTTGCATCATTAATTAATAAAGTTGATTTGATTCCCGGAAAAGATTATCAAATACTCTCTATTTCATTTGATCAGTTAGAAACTCCGGAAATTGCGAATAGAAAAAAAATAGGATTTCTAAATGCTATTAAGAAAAAGATTGATAAATCTTCATGGCATTTTTTAACCGGAGATAGCATAAATATAAGTGAGGTTACCAAATCGGCAGGTTTTTATTTTAAGAGGGATGGGAAAGATTTTCTGCATGCAGGAGCCCTTATCTTTATTGCTTCCGATGGAAAAATTACCAGATATTTACCCGGTACAACTTTCCTCCCATTTGATATTAAGATGGCATTAATTGAAACCTCAGAGGGGAAAGTTACTCCGACTATTGCAAAAGTTTTAAAATTCTGTTTTAGTTACGACGCTCAAGGTAAAAAATATGCGTTAAATGTAACTAGAATAGCGGCAACAATTACAATAATCATAGCAGTGATTTATGTGATTTTTTTAAGTATTAAGCCTCGTAAAAAAGAAAAGATGAATAAAGGTATATAAAGCATGACAAGTAAATCTGTTTCTTCAAATAATTACGAAAGTTATTTAGAGTATAACGGAAAGGGGAGAGGGTTAAAATCCTGGATTTTCTCTACTGATCATAAGAGAATTGGTCTCCTTTATCTAATTACTATGTTAATTTTTTTCGCAGTAGGGGTAACTTTTGGTTTTCTGATGCGATTAGAGTTAATAGCACCGGGTAAAACAATTATGGATCCTCAAACCTATAATGCAATTTTTACTCTTCACGGCATTATAATGATATTCCTTTTTATTATACCCGGATTGCCGGCTGTTTTCGGTAATTTTTTCCTTCCAATTCTGGTAGGAGCAAAAGATGTTTCATTCCCAAGACTTAATTTGTTATCATGGTGGTTATTTCTAATTGGTGGGTTGCTTGCCATTATCTCAGTCTTTTTACCGGGTGGGCCTGCTGATACAGGTTGGACTTTTTACATCCCTTATAGTGTTAGAACTTCTACAAATGTCTTTCCTGCGTTGTTAGCAGCATTTGTATTAGGCTTTTCTTCAATTCTTACAGGATTAAATTTTGTTACGACAATACATAGGTTAAGAGTTCCGGGAATGACATGGTTTAAAATGCCACTGTTTGTATGGTCTCTGTACTCTACTGCATGGATACAAGTTTTAGCCACACCAATTGTTGGAATCACTCTTTTACTTGTGATATTGGAAAGAGCATTTGGATTTGGAATTTTTGATCCGGCACTTGGTGGTGACCCTGTCCTTTACCAACACTTATTTTGGATTTACTCACATCCGGCTGTTTATATCATGATTATTCCTGCTATGGGAGTAATTTCAGAAATAATTCCAGTATTTGCCCAAAGAACAATTTTTGGTTATAAGTTCATTGCTTTCTCTAGTATAGCAATTGCGTTGTTCGGTTCTCTTGTTTGGGCACATCATATGTTTACAGTAGGTATGAGTGGAACAGCAATGTTTGTATTTTCATTACTTACATTTTTAGTAGCTATACCAAGTGCAATCAAAGTTTTTAATTGGGTCTCTACGCTGTATAAAGGTTCCATTGCTACAGACCCACCACTCTTATATGCACTTGGATTTATCTTTCTATTTTCGATTGGTGGATTTACAGGTCTAATTCAAGGTGCACTTTCAGTTAATATGCATATTCACGATACATCATTTATTGTCGCACACTTTCATTATGTGATGTTTGGTGGAACCGGGTTTGGTATTTTTGCCGCACTTCATTTTTGGTTTCCAAAAATGTTTGGTAAGAAATATAACCTTCAAAAAGCAAAATATGGATTCTGGACTCTATTTATAGGTTTTAATCTACTCTATTTCCCGCTATTTGTTATGGGATGGTTGGGAATGCCAAGAAGGTATTATGATTATCTTCCTGAATATCATATCTATCATTTAGTTTCTACGATAGGATCGTGGATATTAATTTTAGGTTTAATAATAATGTTTGGGAACTTTATTTATGCGTTGTTAAAAGGAGAGAAAACCTCTGAAGTTAATCCTTGGGGAGGTGAAACTTTGGAATGGCATGTCCCAACTCCACCACCACTTGAGAACTTTGATGAGATTCCAACAATCGAAACTGATCCTTATCAGTATGTTCAGAATAATTCAGATAATGTTTTAGTTAAGGAGGCAAATTGAGCAGTATAGACCATAGTGCTTCACATGTCCATCGTGATGATGTTGGTTCTCGATTGGGAATGTGGCTCTTCCTATTTACCGAGTTGATATTATTCGGAGGTATGTTTTTAGTTTATTCAATCTATAGATTTAACTATCAGCAAGAATTTCATTTAGCGGCAAAAGAATTAAACACATTGTTTGGAGCCCTAAACACAATTATATTGTTAACTAGCAGTTTGACAATGGCGTTATCTATCACGGCTCTTCAAAAGAATCAAAAAGGATTATCGATTTTCCTTCAATCGGTTACAATCCTTTTTGCTTTAGCATTTATGGTAAATAAGTTTTTTGAATGGTCAGCAAAATTTCATCATGGTATTTTCCCGGGCTCTGAAACTCTACTCGAAAAGAGTAACGGTGAAATTTTATTCTTCGGATTATACTATATAATGACCGGATTACACGGTTTGCACGTGATTATAGGTGTCGTGTTGATTGGAGTGATGACTTATTTCACATCAAAGAATAGGATCACTTCTGACAACTATGTAAGATTAGAATCAGCCGGATTATATTGGCACTTAGTCGATATTATTTGGATTTTCTTGTTCCCATTATTCTATTTAATTACTTGAGGTAAAATATGGATAATCATTCTCATTCAAATAATAATCATACACCTCATTACGGAATTTATATTATCGTATGGCTTGCATTATTAATATTAACCGGAGTTACAGTTGCTGTTGCCGGAATTGATTTTGGCGGTTTGACTATTGCCACTGCATTGTTAATTGCAAGTATTAAATCATATTTAGTTTTAACCATTTTTATGCATCTAAAAAACGAATCGAAAGTATTCTCTCTGTTTGTAGGGGTTGCACTCTTATTTTTGCTGGTTTCTTTCGTTTTATTATTTGCAGATTATAGTTTTTTGTAAAGGGAAGAAGTAATGTTTCCAAATTCAACATACGCTGAGTCAGTCGATTTTGCATTTTGGTTTATAGTAGGAATTTCTTTTACTCTACTTGTACTGATTACTATACTGATGATTTATTTCGTCTTTAAGTATAATCGAAAAAAACAAGTTAAAGCTGAAAACATTCATGGAAATTTAACTCTTGAAATAGTTTGGACAGTCATACCTGTACTGCTTACGCTGGGAATGTTCTACTATGGATGGATGGGGTATCAAGATTTATCAAATCCTCCGAGTGATGCAATGGTGGTCAAATCAACCGGACAAATGTGGAAATGGACTTATGAGTATAATAACGGTTTAGTAACTGATACTCTATTTGTCCCTGTAAATAGAGCAGTAAAAATAGATTTAGTATCTGCCGACGTAAATCACTCATTCTTTATTCCTGCTTTTAGAATTAAACGTGATGTACTCCCAAATCGAGAAAATTTTGTTTGGTTCAAGGCAGAGAATACTGGTAGTTTTGATATTGCTTGTGCTGAATATTGTGGACTTCAACATTCATATATGTATTCGAAAGTCGTGGTTCTTCCTGAAAACGAGTATGATTTATGGTTCAAGAACGCTTCCGAGAAAAAAGATATTTCTTCAACAGACTCTACGCAGACACTTAACTAAGTGAAGAGTAATTATTTACATATAATCTTTGAGCTTACCAAAATACGAATAACATTATTCGTAATGGTAACAACCTCATTTGGTTTCATTTTATCAAACGGGAGTTTTGCTTTAGGTATGATTGCACCATCCTTGGGAATTTTTCTTATGGCTTGTGCATCTGCAGTCTTGAATCATTTTCAAGAAAAGGATTCGGACAAATTAATGGAGAGAACAAAAAATCGACCAATTCCTTCAGGTAAGATTAAAGCATCTAACGCATTGATTATAGCGATATTTTTGTTTTTTATTGGGTTATCTGTTCTTTATATTTTCAGTGGAACTACTGCTGCTTTATTAGGAATTCTTGCATTAATTTGGTACAACGTAATTTACACTCCTTTAAAACGGAAGACAGCATTAGCAATAATTCCCGGTTCTGTGATTGGTGCTATTCCTCCCGTTGTTGGTTGGGTTGCAGGTGGTGGAAGTGTAACTGATTCTCAAGCAATTTTATTAGCATTTTTCTTTTTTATTTGGCAGATACCACATTTTTGGTTGCTTTTATTAGTATTCGGAAAAGATTATGAAGAAGCTGGCTTTCCGACTCTTACACAAATATTTTCTAAAGAACAATTAGCACGTATTACTTTTGTTTGGACATTTGCGACTGCTATCACCAGTTTTTTACTCCCGTTATATAATGTATTGAAAATCTCTTACGCAAGTATAGCAATTCTAATTGCAGCTATTTGGCTTGTTTATAAAGCTTCATTTTTGCTCAAAAGCGATGTCGAGAGGGCACAGTTTAAATATGCCTTCAGAGAAATAAATTTATTTGTAATTTATATAATATTGTCAGTCTCTATAGACAGACTCTTAATCTTTATCTAATCGAAAAAAAAGGTAAAAATATAAATGGAATTTTTAGACAATTTAGTACTACCTCAATCAGCAGAACATATATCGTTACTTCACTATATGACCATGTTAATACTGTTTCTTTTTCTTCCTTTTATCAGTATGGTTTTGGGCGGTGCGACACTCTCGATTTTTTATAAGATAAAAGGTCTAAAAGAAAATAATTCGACTTATAAGCAGTTCTCGAAAGACTTGATAGAAATTACCACAATAAACAAAAGTTCCGGTGTAATTTTAGGGATGGTCCCAATTTTAGCCTTAGTTCTGATTTTTTCACAATTATTACACACTGCAAATTCACCATCAATCTGGTATTTGAGCGTTTCGTTTATTTCGATCACGGTTGGATTAATATATATTTATGTTTACCGCTATTCCTTATCATTTAAAGATATATTTGATTCAGTCGGCTCAGCTCAAAAAGACGTTAATCATGAATTGAAAGAGCAATTTTCAAGTTATTCAGAAAGAGCTAAAATTGTAAATAATAAGAGTGGAGTTTGGGGATTAATTTTCTTGTATTTAGCTACTTATTTTTATGTAGCCGGAATCACAGCAGCTTTTTCTACCGAAACATGGGGAGTGAAAAGTAGTATATTAAATTTAGTCTCTTCGTGGGAAATATTTTTCCGATGGATTCATTTCGTAATTGGTTCTTTTATCCTTACCGGTACAGTAGTCTTATTTAACTTCTTCTATTGGGAAGGGGGCAGAAAAAATTTAACTCAAGAATACTCAAACTTTGTAAGAGATAGAATCACTTCACATACACTAATTAATGGAGCATTTCTTCCTATTGCTATTTTATTGAGTGTTTTTGCTTTACCATCTTCAGCTTTGTCGGTAAATTTCTTCGGCTTAGTATTGATCGGTTTAGTTTTACTTTTTATTGCTTTCCACATGTTATATGATATGCTAAAAAATCAACATACAAAGCATAGCGGAAGTGCATTTTTACTTGTATTATTTTCTTTAATATTTATAGTCATTTCTGATCAAACAGCAATAAATAATTCAACTAAGAAACACTCAGTTGTTTTAGCAGCACAATTTGAAGAGTCTCTTGTTCAATTAAAAGCAGCTTCAGGTGGAGTTGGTGCAATTTCAGGTCTGGAAATCTATAATACTAAGTGTGCTGCTTGCCATCAGTTCGACAGAAAACTCGTGGGTCCTCCTCATAAAGAAGTTTTAGTGAAATATGAAGGAGATATTGATAAACTCGTAGCTTTTATTAATAATCCGACAAAAGTGGATCCTGCTTATCCTCCTATGCCGGCACAAGGTTTAAAACCAAATGAAGCAAAAGCAGTTGCTAAATATATTTTAGAGGAAGTAAGGAAATACTAATCCTGAAGTAATTTTAAGCAGGGAAGAGGCGCTAAAATCCAAGTTTCTTCCCGGCTAATAAATGCATATGAAGATGATAAACTTCTTGCCCCCCATCAGGTCCACAATTAAAAATCAATCGGAAACCATTTTCTCTCACCCCAAAATCTTCGGCTATCTGATTAGCAGCATCAAATAAATCTCCGAGTAACTGGGCGTGCTCCCGACCATTAATTTCCCTAGCGCTTGGTATTTCAATTTTTGGAATAATTAAAATATGAACCGGAGCTTTCGGGTGAATGTCGTGAAATGCAAGTACAGTATCTGATTCAAATACAATTTTTGCAGGAATTTCTTTTCTGATAATTTTTGAGAAGATAGTTTCAGCCATATTTATTCACCTTTTTCTATTCCATATTTCTTCATTTTATTATATAAATGACTTCGTTGAATATCGAGTAACTCCGCTGTTTTACTAATGTTCCATGAATTCAGCTCAAGTTGTTTGAGGATAAAGGCTTTCTCAGCTTTTTCCTTAAAATCCTGAAATGAGTTACTACCGTCAATTAGAGTTTCAAGACTTAGTTTATTATTTGGGAGCAAGAAGTCAATATCTTTTATGTCGATGCTCTCTTTATTGACAATAATGATAATTCTTTCAATAATATTTCGGAGTTCTCTTATATTACCTTTCCATGAAAGACTTTGCAAACCCTTAATTGCCTCAATTGTAAATTTGGGAGCACGTTTATTGTACTTGGAGGAAATTTCGGCACTCATCGATTCTATTATAGGAGGTATATCATCTAGTCGATCTCGAAGGGGAGGGATTTCAATAGGAATTACATTCAATCGATGATACAAATCTTCCCTAAAGTTACCTTTTTCAATTTCTTCTAATAGATTTTTATTTGTCGCAGAAATAATCCTTACATCTACTTCAATTTTTTTTGTTCCACCGACACGTTCTATTTTGCCGTCTTCAATTGCACGGAGTACTTTAGCTTGTGCTTGAAGACTCATATCACCGATTTCATCAAGAAAAAGTGTCCCTTTGTTAGCTAATTCAAACTTACCGATTCTTTGTTGTGATGCCCCCGTAAACGAGCCTTTTTCATGTCCAAATAATTCTGATTCGATTAATTCATTCGGAATGGCGGCACAGTTTACATCAATGAATGCTTTCTCTTTTCGCAAACTTTGCTGATGAAGTGCTCGCGCTACCAATTCTTTTCCAGTCCCATTTTCTCCTGTGATTAAAACTCGTGCTTCGGTTGGTGAAACTTTCTCGATTAATTCTTTAATCTTAATCATTTGTTTGGAATTGCCAATTAATTTGCCAGAGGATGACAATGATTGTTTCATCTCTGAATTTTCTTTGAGCAGATTAAATTGCTTAACAGAATTTCTGACAGTTATAATCAATTTATCTCTGTCAATCGGTTTTTCGATAAAATCAAATGCTCCAAGTTTAGTTGCTGATATTGCGTTTTGAAGACTTGCGAATGCAGAGATAATAATAATATTAAGGAGCGGATTATATTCTTTCGCCTTTGATAAAACTTCAAAACCATTTATTTCCGGCATTTGAATATCGAGTAGGATTGTAGCGTATTCTTTTTCTTTAAGTTTTGAAAGACCATCGAAGCCGTTAGTTACATAATCAACTTGATAATCTTCATACTCTAAAATGAATTTTATGCTCTCACATATTTGTTGTTCGTCGTCAATAATAAGAATATTAGACATACTTTTCTCACATTTTAATATTTAGATAATTCACTTGAGGGGAGTGCTTTTTTATTTTCTCTTAGAGTTTTCCCAAAAATTTCACCTGCTCGGTTAATCTTAATGTCGCGGAAATCAAATTGCGCATCTTCCACAAAAGTTTCTTCGAATGATTCTACAAAATAACCAATGAGATTTGTTAAATCAAAAAAAACAAAATTATACGATAAAAAAGCACTTCCAAAAAAATGTGCAAGTTTATCTCTATCCCCAAAATCAGTGTGAGGGGAGTCAGACAAAAAACTTTTTGGTAGAGTGCTATTTTTTTGAATGAAGAGGGGAATCTCTGCCGAAATTATGGGGTAATTGATTTTCATATTTATTAACGGAATTCTAATCGGTAACACATTATAAGGAATTGTAGAAAAAGTCAATATTATCAATGCTTCGCTGATGTCGTTATTTTTAAGTTTAAGAGCAAAGTTATAAATAGAATCTATTTGTTCTAATTCCGGAGAATTTTTTGGAAGGTTGAATGCTATATATTCTGAAACAGTTTTTATATCAGTGAAAAGTTGGCTCTGTTTACCGAATTGTCCGAAAGATAATTGTGTTGGAAGAATAATCAACCAAATGATTATAATTTTTCTTAAATGATTTGATTTATCCAGCACACTCACGGCTAAGTTTGAATAACACCGGTTTGAAAAACTCCGATTTCCTGATTACAATTTGCCGTCTCGATAGAAATAGATATATGCTCTCTGATTTTTATCGGATTAATTATTTCATCTATCCATAATCGTGCGGCAGCGTAGTAAGGGTTATTTTTCTTTTCGTACGAGTTAAGTATTTCTGAAAGCAACTTTTGTTTTTCGGTTTCTGAAAATTCTTTTCCCCCTTTTTTTGCTTGTCCCAGTTTAATATCCATCAAAACATTTGCCGCTTGATTTCCCCCCATTACGGCTATTTTTGCATTTGGTAATGCGAAGATAAATCTTGGATCATAAGCTTTTCCGCACATTGCATAATTTCCTGCACCATAACTATTTCCAATTATAATTGTGATTTTAGGAACCACTGAATTTGCAACAGCGTTTACCATTTTAGCACCATCTTTAATTATGCCCCCATGCTCTGCACGGCTTCCAACCATAAAACCGGTTACATCCTGTAGAAATAAAAGAGGTATTTTTTTCTGATTACAATTCATTATAAACCGTGCCGCTTTATCTGCGCTATCAGAATAAATAACTCCTCCAACCTGCATTTCTCCCGTTTCTGTTTTTAAGAGATTACGTTGATTTGCTACAATTCCAACTGCCCAACCATCAATCCTTGCATAAGCTGTTATGAGCGATTTCCCATAACCTGCTTTATATTCATCAATTTCTGAATTATCAACAATTCTTGCTAACAATTCATAAGTATCATATTGTTTTGTAGTATCTTCAGGGAGAATACCTAATATTTCATTTATGGGAAACTGTGGCATTTTTGATTCAATTCGATTAAATCCTGCAGCAGGGGAATATCCATATTTTTCAATTAATGATCTGATCTGAAGTAAACACTCTTCATCATTTTTCATTAAGTAATCAGTAACTCCGGAAACATTTGATTGGACTCTTGCACCACCAAGTTTTTCATTATCAATCACTTCACCTATAGCAGCTTTCACCAAATGTGCTCCTGCCAAAAATACAGAACCTTCACCTTGAACAATTAATGCTTCATCGCTCATAATAGGTAAATAAGCACCTCCGGCAACACATGGACCCATGATAGCGGCTATTTGAGGAATTCCCTTTGCAGACATAATTGCATTATTCCTAAATATCCGTCCGAAGTGTTCTTTATCAGGAAAAATTTCATCTTGAAGCGGAAGGAATACGCCTGCACTATCGACTAAATAAATAATCGGCAATCGATTTTCCAGTGCAATTTCTTGAGCTCGTAAATTCTTTTTTGCAGTTATGGGAAACCAAGCTCCGGCTTTTACAGTTGCATCATTTGCAACTATAACACAATTACGATTATGAATTTTTCCTATTCCGAAAATTGTTCCTGAAGATGGAGCCCCTCCATATTCTTCATACATTCCATAAGCTGCTAAAGAATTTAATTCATAAAATTTTGAATTATTGTCAATAAGTAGTTCAACTCTTTCTCTAGCTGTCAGTTTCCCTTTTGCTTTATGTTTACTGATTGCAGTTTCACCGCCGCCCAATGAAACTTTTTTCAATTCAGCCTCTAATTTTCTGATTAGATTTTTATGATAGTCTTCTCGAACGAGAAAATTATCATCTTGGTTAATTGTATTACCGATTTTTTTCATTTCTACTCAGACAATAAAATTCTTGAAATAACCAATCTTTGAATTTCTGAAGTTCCTTCACCTATAGTAAGTAACTTAACGTCACGGTAAAATTTTTCAACAGGATAGTCTTTGGTAAAGCCATAACCACCAAAAATTTGAACAGCTTCTGAAGCCGCTTTTTCGGCTATTTCGCTTGAGAATAACTTTGCGATAGCTGCGGTTTTATTAATCGGTTTTCCTTCATCTTTTTCGACAGCAGCAAGGAAAGTTAATAGTTTAGCCGCTTCGATATTTGTAGCAATTTCTGCCATCTTAAACTGAATACTCTGAAACTCACTTAATGATTTCCCGAACTGTTTCCGTTCTTTAGAATATTTTAGAGCCGATTCCAAGCAACCTTCCGCAAGTCCGACACTTAATGCAGCTATTGATATTCTTCCCCCCTCAAGGACTTTCATCGCTTGAATAAATCCGTCTCCTTCAATACCGATTAAATTTTCTGCAGGGACTTTGCAATTATCGAAAGTTAATTGAGTTGTATCGCTCGACCTCATTCCAAGTTTGTTTTCCTTTTTGCTCACAAAAAATCCATCAAAACCTTTTTCTAGGATAAAAGCGGAAATCCCTTTTTTCCCTTTTGATTTTTCTGTAATTGCCATGATGACCAAAGTTTCACCAACTGAGCCGTGAGTTGTAAAAGTCTTACTTCCGTTTAGAATAAAATAATCACCTTCACGAACCGCAACAGTCCTTAATCCTGCGGCATCACTACCGGAAAAAGATTCCGTTAATCCCCACGCACCAATTTTATTACCTGAAACTAAATCGGGGAGGTATTTTTGTTTCTGAGATTCACTCCCGAAAAGGTTAATATGATTAGTACACAAACCATTATGAGCCGCGACTGTCAAGGCGATTGATGGATCAACTTTTGCAAGTTCTTCTATCACCAATGCGTACTCCACATAGCCAAGTCCTGCTCCACCATAGGTTTCGGGAACTAAGATTCCCATGAAACCCATATCTCCTAATTCCTTTACTATTTCGAAAGGGAATTCTTGAGATTCATCATACTCCATTATTTTAGGACGGATAACTTTCTCGGAAAAATCTCTAATTGTTTCTGATATAGCAGATTGAGTTTCCGATAAATCAATTGTAAACTGATTCTGATTAGCATTATCCATACTACTTCCTTTCGAAATTTGAACCTTTAAATGAATTTATTATTTCTTCAGCTAATTGGTATGGAGAGATTGACTGATTTGCAGAATGAATCTCATCCAATATTCTTTTGTCATTTCCGTTCGACCAAAGTTGTTTTATTAATTTTGACTCTACAATTGTCTGAATTCTATTACTAAGTTTTTCGTAACGTTTTTTTTGAAATAATTCTTTTTCGATTAGGTAATTTCTGTGGCGGGAAATTTCATCGGCAATATCCGAAATCCCGACATTCTCGGTTCCTATGGCTTTGATAATATTCGGAAGCCACGAGTGTTCATCATGAGGTTTGAACATTAAAATAGTCTTTAGGGAAGTAACAGCCTGATCCGCGCCAGGTCTATCGCTTTTATTAAGAACAAAAAAATCTGCAATCTCCATAAGACCCGCTTTCATTGCTTGAACGGAATCTCCGGATTCCGGAACTAATACAACGATAGTTGTATCAGCAGCTTGAACAATATCAAGTTCAGATTGACCAACACCAACTGTCTCGAAAATTACATAATCATAACCTGCGGCATCAAGAATATCGGCAGTATCGATTGCTTTTTTATTTAACCCACCGAGACTTCCTCTGGTTGCCATACTACGAATAAAAACCCCTTCATCACGACCAATTTCTGACATTCTTACTCTATCGCCAAGCAAAGCACCACCGGTAAAAGGGCTTGTCGGGTCAACAGCAATAACGGCTACGGTTTTATTCAATTTTCTAAAATATTTTGTGAGTTGATTTGTTATAGTGCTTTTACCTGCCCCCGGAGGGCCTGTAATACCAATGCGATAAGCATTACCGATTTTTCCGAATATACTTTTTAAGATTTCTTCTGCTTCGGGATACTCTGATTCAACTAAAGTTATTGCACGGGCAGTAGTTCTTTTATTTCGATTATATAAATTTTGAAGAAAATTTTCAGTAAGCATTTGTTGTGTGAATTTTCAAGTGTATAATTTGTTTTTGTAAATATATTCTTTTACCCCTTGAGGAACAAGAAATTCAATGGTTTGATTTTTTGATACTCTATTTCTTATCTCTGTTGAACTTATTTCGATAGTCGGTGTCTCAACAAAAACCGCTTTATCAAAGTATTTATTTTTGGTTGCAGTTCCTTCGGTCTTTCTGTTTAAGACAACAACAGTTGAAAGTTCAAATATTTCATCAGGATTTTTCCACTTTTCGAAAACTAATAGATTATCGAAGCCGATTATCAGTTCAATATTACTATAGACTTTCTTTAAAGATTTTAGTGTAT
>JAHBUO010000119.1 GCA_019638025.1 Ignavibacteriaceae bacterium | reverse complement strand
TCAAGATTTCCGATTATGTTTATAAATGAAGACACTCATATCACTCAATAAAATCAATACTAAACACACACTTCTAATTTTATCAAATAAAAATGCGTCAGTCATTTTCAGAAAAAACGTCACACTTTTTCATTTAAAAGCGTCAGTCACTTGTTTGGAATCGTAAAATAATCATTTAAATTCCAAGTAACTTTTGGACAAAGTGAATGAACAAGAAAACGATTCACATACGAGTAGTAAAACAGAGTCTTGTTCTGGACTATTTTTTTCGAGGCAAAAGATTCAGAGAACATCAAAAATTGAAAAACACTTCTGAAAATTTGTCGATAGTTCAAGAACGTGCAGACAATCTTAAAAAGGCTTTGGAGACTTTAGATGCAAGAATGAAAGAAGCTGGGCTTGTAAAGCAGAGTTTGAATCTGTCAATCTTAAAACAAGCAATTACTGATGAACGAATCAAAACAGTTTTTGGATATAAACTTTCTCGTGGTGTAGAAGATTTCTTGATTGAGAATTTTAAGAAGGGATCAAACGAAAGACATTATAGAGATAGTGTAAATATGTTTATAAAAGTTTGCGGTGACTTAGATGTAAGAAATATTTCAGTAGTAGATTATCAAAAGTTCAAAGAATGGGTATTGAAAGAAAGAAGCTATGGAACAGCTCTAACTCGAATTAATTATCTACATATTCTGTTTGATTGGCTCATTAGAAAAAATAAATACAGCGGTGACAATGTATTCGTAAAATTAAAAGAGAGAAAGAAACAAAGAATAGTTACAATATCAGATGAACACTGGCAACTAATTTTACCGGAATTGAAAAAGCAAAACTTAGAACTGTATAATTACATTTATTTTTTGAAGTGTTCGGGATTCAGAAAAGAAGAAGCACTTAAACAAAAATGGGGTGATGTTCATTTCGATAAAGATGTTTTGATAGTTACTACTTTCAAAGACAATAGTAATGAAGATATTTTTCCAATGAATCTTTTGGACTCTGAATTAAAAAAGCATCTCTTCGAGATGCATAAAAATAAAGTTGATGAAAATTTATTTCATCTAAATGATATGGATATTTTGAAGCGGTTTCAAAAAGTACTTACTTCATTAAAATTACAAAAATATACTCTACATGATATTCGAAGAACATTTGGCAGTTATTGGGCTGTAAGGGTTTCACAAATTCAATTGATGAAACTGATGCGGCACAAATCAATTGAAACAACTCTCAAATATTATATCTGTATTGATATTACTTCTATTGCAGGTCAATCTGCGGTGGTAAATAGTCAATCTCAATAAAATCTCTTTTTAAAGCTCTTCTAATAAAGAAATGCAGTGGTTCTATTAATCATTTTTACTGGGGCTGCGGGTAACTGTTTTTTCCACAGTTTTTTGTGAGAACTTGGAATTTAGCGGGAATTCGAGGGGTGGTAGTGAACTGTTCGGTTCACTATCACTTTCTTCTTGTTTGGAGTGGAAAGGATCGTTTGGTTGCAATCAGAAAAAATAAACTGGTGACGAAATGAAAAAGACAATTATCTATACTCGGGTATCAACTGAATTACAATCACAGAACGGTATATCTTTAGAGAATCAAGAAGAGCGTTGCAAATCATATTGTCTTATTCATCAATTAGAAAATATTGAAATCATATCAGATCGTGGTATATCGGGTAAGAATACAAAACGGGCTGGGATTCAAAAAATATTAAAGATGATTGAATCGAAGCAAATTGATAATGTTGTGGTTTACAGTTTGAGCAGATTTGCAAGAAGCGTAAAGGACACACTTTCTCTTTTAGATGTTTTCGGTAAAGCAGGATTAAACTTTCACTCAATAACTGAGTCAATAGATACGGCATCAGCAAGCGGTAGATTTTTTGTCACTACTCTTTCGGCAATTTCTCAATATGAACGTGAACTCACAAGTGAGCGAACTAAATCTGTATTGGCTTATAAGAAGCAACAAGGATTTCGTGTTGGTTCAGTTTTGTTTGGTTACAAATTGGCGGCAGATGGTAAAAAATTATTGAAACACTCTGAAGAACAAAAAACAATTCAAATGATTGTGGACTTAAAACGAAAAGAAAATAAATCTTATAACGAAATCGTGAAAATGTTGACTGAACGAAAACGTAAAAACAAAAATGGTCAAGCTAAGTGGTATAAATCTTCTGTAATTAAGTTATATAAAATTTATTCTGTCACATTTTCTTAAGTTGAATAAAGGAAAAGATTATCATATTTTGTATTGAGAATAGGTAGGATTAGAAAGTGTTCGAGTTCGATGAGTTTATAAGTTTTATACAACAAACAACTTCGCGAGAAATTGCGGGAGCGTATGTGTGTGCGAAATGGCCAAGAAACATTCAAATGCATAAATCTATTATTGCAGAAATTGGTATGCAAACACTTGATGTAAAAATTGAAAGATTACAAAATGAATATTATCAGAACAAGCTTTTTCATTTAATTCGGGATTGGTTAGAAAGAGCAAAATTACATTTACGTGGTGAAAATGAATTTCGAACAACTCTAAATGATGTTGCTAATCATATAGATGCATTTCATTACGTTGAAGGGCTAACTCTCGATAACTTAATACAAAACGATTACGATAATAATCTGTTGTTAGAAGTTTGGAATTGGGGATCATTAATTTATAATAATGGAATTAGTGAAAAACTTGTAGGAACAACAAAATTATTACATCATATTTTCCCAAAAATATTTGTCCCAGTGGATCGTCATTATACTGGAAAATTTTTGAATAGATGTTTGCAGTTTAAAGTAGGTAGAGCCAATAATTTGCAATATAATAATTACATGCATTTTATTGAATCTCTTAAATTATTTCAAAGCATAAAAACATCGGCAAATGACAAGTTTGGTATTAGAGCTACTATGAGGTATGCAGATACTTCTGATACAAAAGCTATTGACAATTGGATAATAATGTTTGTGGATTTAGAATTAAATAATAGACAATGAAAATGGGAAATAAAAAATATGGCTAACTGGGTTGAGTTATTAAATCTGTATGTTAATTATGAAACGAAAAATAAAGTTGGAGATTTAGCAGATCAGCAAACTGCATTTAGTGAAGCTTATCGTAGTGAGCTTCAAAAAAGAACATCTGACAATTCTTATTACACACAATTAGTTGATATATTTATTCAGATTCGTAAACTGATTACTGACGAGAAATATTTTGATGCAATAGTATATGGTTGTAATGGCGTTTCATGGTGTGATATGTTTTATAAAAGAATTACTGATGCAGAGACTAAGCTCAAAGTGTCTGATTTACAGATACGTATTATTGAAACGTTAGTTAAAATTGTTCGAGTCGATAATATATCGAATATTGTAGCGGAAAATAAAGCAAATATACTTAATGAGTTTTATGAAGAGTTGGTGGATGTTAATATAAAAATGAAAGGTACACACTATCAAGCACAATTGATAAATGTTAATGATGATAGTATCGTATCAGGGCAATTCATAACTGTAGTTCGAGATTTAAATTACAGTAAAAATGGTAAAAGCGATTTTTGCAAAAAGGAAATATTTGAAATTCACGGATTTTCATCTGATGAAAATTCTTTGATTGTTCACTTATTGTCTATTCATAATACTCTAGCCTATCACAGAAAAGGAAACGGTTTTATGTTCCCGTTTGGTCTGATAATTCCAGACCCTCCGAGTAAAATTAGAGAAATCGATGCAATCAAAAAAATGCGAAAAATATTTGATGAAGAATTTCTAAACTCTCATCTTTATGTAATTAAACAAGAAATGTTAAAAATAAAAGTTGCTGCTATTAACAAAGCTACTGTTTCACAGATTCAAATAGATAATGCAATTGATGAATACTTCGAGTTATTAACAAAAAAAATTATTAGTGATATTGAAAACATTTCAACAATAAATAATGAAGAAATTGAGCATCAGATTGAAAATAAAGACAAAATCAATAATTCGTCTTGGGTATTTAAGATGAGTACTCATATATTTTATGTAGTATTCATTATTATAATTTTATTAGTACTCTATTTAGCCGCGTGAGAATAAAATTAAAAGACGTAACTGTATTTATTTAAAAAATGTTTTATATCACATTCTAAATTATCGTTTTGTAAGAATTCAGAAATGCAGATTTCTTTATTGTTAATTGTTAAGTAAATATAAAGGCGGGTATCACTTCTGTAAATCTCTATGGCTTCAATATAGATATCTGGGTTCAATTCTTCAACAATACATCTAATTTCACGTGCTGAATAATCTACGGGAAATAATATTTCATCATTTAATTCTGTCATTTCTTGTCTCGGTCGTTCTGGGTTTTTAATAGCTCTCGAAGACGGCTGATTTTATCTCTTAAACTTTTATTCACATCTCTGGCAACTCGTAAATCATTTTTCAAAGACTCAATTCGGGCTTCATTGTTATCTTGACTATCTTGTTCAATAATTGAAATTACTTCAGATAATTTTCTCTGGGTAGTCGGGTCATTTTTCGAAATCTTTTTGAGGATATATTTATTCATTTCATTAATTAGTTTAATGTGTTTCGAACTACTCTTCATTCTTACAATTTGTTTACGGTTATATCTTATGACATCGTATAATGAATAAGCACGTGTATAAAAAAACATCAGAGCGTGAACGGCTGAAGTTCTACTTATCTGAATTGTTACTACAGACATACTTCTATTCTGCGAATAGCTCACGGAGAAATTGACACGATCTTCGATTTGGATATCGTTGTCAAACAGTTCTGAAATTATTTTATTCATCTTTGGGTTTGTTGAATAATAAAGCATCTTCTACTCTCAATTTGTTTTATATAAATATTGAGATAAGGAAAAAGTGAAACGATTTTACTGCGGTAGGGGGGGTATTAATTCTGTCGTGAACTGCAAAAAACAAAAAGTTGGATTTAGTTATTAGACACATCTTAGTGTCGGGGTAGGAAACGAATATCAGAGAGTGAACTTGTTATTCGACAAGTTCGGTGGTTGAAAAAAACTAATACTGATTGATTGAATCTATTCTACTTTACTTTTAGTGGCGGATTCATATTGTATTTCTTAAAAAATTCTTTTCGAATAATATTTATTACTACATTCTTATATTTTGGAGAAATCATTACACTATCGTGAACGGGCACGAACTGTATGTTTTTCTCTAGAAGAATTGGTGCAATTGTATTTATCATCATATCAGCTTCTAATTTCATCAACTCATTTGCAATATCAGCGTGATTATTTTTCTTCATTTCAGTAATTAACTCATAGCAAATTGGAAATTGTTCAATAAAAAATAATTTCAATCGTTTCTTTTCGTGTCGTGTTTCACAATAGAAAAATTGTATGATATCAACTTTGGATATTTTGGCAACTCTATCTTTTACATAATCATAAAATTTAGCATTAGCGGTTAATTCAAAATAATGTAAGACATCATTAACAAGCTCATTATCATCAGCTAATTCTTTAAACAAAAGAGCTAAAAAGAATGGTTGAGAATTTGATATATCAACTTCAATCATTCGGCAGTTATTTTTATCGAGGATAAATTTGCGATACTCTCTTCTAATTTGATCATAGTTGTGATATAAGCGGTTAGATTTTTTATCTACACTGAAATAATAATCTTGAGCTAAGAGTTTGTCTAAACTCATTCTCAATGAATTTAACTGGGAACTTGTTAAAACATTCTGATCTCTTGTAAATTGTTTCTCGGCGGCGGTAATATCAAAGTTAATCACTTTCAGCATTTCACGAATTGCATTATGATGCGGTGCAAGATTATCAATCTCTTTTTGTTTTCTCTTCTCTAGTTTATCGAGAAATAATTTGGATGTACAGGGGACATAGTGAAAAGAAGCATTAATATATTTTTGCATCAATGAATAAGCTTTTGACTTAGCAACATCATCGGGTTTTATTTTCTTTTTATACTGGTTATCGGTTTCAATAATTTCTTCAGCTAGTAAAATATCAAGAATGTCTCTGTAATATCTATCAACTAAAATCTTTTTCAGAATTTGGGAATTCAATGGTATCATTCTTTTTTTAGAAGCATTCTTAATGGCTTTGGGCATCTGACTGTACTTATGATTTAAAAAACGATTCTCTAGTAAGTGATCTACTAAATAATAGAACTTGTAAAGATGTGCGGAATAATGAGGATATTTATCTTGAAGTAATTTTTCAAGATTCAGGTTGTTTGGTATAGCAAATCTTTGTTTGTTCATTCAACAACTCGTTTAATTTATATCTTAACTTAACAAAAAAATAAACTAATTTATTTACTTATACTCTTATGCAGTGACAGCTTGAAGCGGGCAGAACATGGGTAAAAAATTTACTTCGGAATTTTAAGGATTATTTCAGAAAATTGGTTTTTAAAAAAATATTCTAAATATATACTCTTATGTAGTGACAATTTCGGTTAAGAAAAAAATTAGAAGAAAATGAATTGATGGAATTACAAAAGTTCTTCTAGAAATAAATATAGTCTTTCTTATATACTCTTATGTAGTGACAATTGAATCTCTATTAGGGATAAGCTCTGAATCGGCTGGACATTAACTGCGATGGAACTGGACATAAAGCTTACATCATTTTAAATCTTTGGACACTAATTTTATATTTATTGGCATAACAAAAGAGTGAAAAAATTGAAATGACATATGAAGAAAAATATACTAAGTTAATCAAGATTGATACAACTGGCACGGCACAGAAACTTTACGACATCTATGTGGCTCTATCATTTTTGCAGAACAATCTTCGGGTAGTAAAAGCTGATGATTTTTCAGTAGCTTGTTTGTTGGGAACTTCTATTAAAATAGTTCAAGAATTCAAGTATCTGTTATATCAAAATGGCTACATCAATTTTAATACTGAAGAAAAGATTTTGGTTATGAAAGAGAACAATATAATTTCAGATTATAGCTTGGTTGAAATTCTCAAAGATAATTTGGAGGCTGAATACGAATTTCGTTCTGGTAGCTTACGACAAGAAGACGGTCTTAGAAACAACGATTTCGGAACCGTCAGTCAGTCGAAGAAAAAACCGTCACGAAGCAGATTAAAGTTTAAAAGT
>JAHBUO010000118.1 GCA_019638025.1 Ignavibacteriaceae bacterium | reverse complement strand
AGAGATAGAGAATATCTTAATTCACCACAAATCTCACTCTTACATGATTATAAAATCAATGAAAACTTGATTCTTCATAATTCACTCTTTTATATCTCAGGCGACGGCTATTTTGATTTTGACGGAACATGGGGAACAACTGATTATTTTCGAATTCCCTCATCGGTTGTGATTCCGGCAGACTTAATAATGAGAGCTTATGTGAATAACGATCAATTGGGTTGGCTGCCAAGAATCGAGTACTTACATTCATATGGAAGAACAATTTTAGGTGCAGAAATTCGTACACATCGATCGATTCATTGGGGAAGGATTCAATCGGGAAGCGGAATACCTGTTGAGTTTATTGGCGATTCGGACTATCATTTTTACGAATACTATGGTGGCAAGAATATATTTTCAACATATATAAATCATTTGCATAGATTTGGAAATCTCTCACTCTCAGGAGACATACGATTCCTTTATCAACAATATAAGATTTATAGGGAAAAATATTCAGAGACTGAATTTACAACTCCATACTTTTTTATACTACCAAAGTTTGGAATCAACTACAATATGAATTCATACTTAAGCACATATGCAAGCTTTGGTTATACCCGTCGTGAACCACCCCTAAAAAATCTGTATGAAGCTGAATCGGCATCTTGGGGAGTAGTTCCTCAATTTGAAACAAACATTGATGGTTCTTATAACTTTAAAAAACCACTTGTAAAAGATGAAGAATTATTTGATTACGAAATTGGTCTACGTTTTTCAACTTCAAGATTTCGAAGTGTTTTAAACTTTTTCTGGATGGAGTTTAATAATGAAATTGTTCCTTCGGGTGGTTTAGATGTATTTGGTCAACCGAGAGTCGGGAATGCTGAAAAAACGCGACATATCGGTGTGGAACTTGAAACTGCATACAGAATTAATGAGAGTATTGAAACTAATTTTAATATTTCTTTAAGTAGAAACAGATATGTTAAGTTTGATGAATTTGACGCAAATGGGATTCCGATAAAAAGAGATGGAAATGCTATCGCAAATGCCCCTGAATTAATTTTTAACGGGGGATTGAATTACAATTTCTTTTTCGGGAACATAGGATTAATGCTTAATTACACCGGACTTCAGTATGCTGATAATTCCCAGCGAAGCGGGAACCGTAATGATGATGCCGTTACAGTAGATCCTTACATCGTGTTTAATCTGTTGGGAACTTTGAACATTCCATATTTATACGATAGACTAAAACTTCAATTTGAAGTTAATAATCTTTTTAATAAAAAATATCTGATGAATGCTTTCGGTCGCGATAATTTCTTTCCGGCGGCTGAAAGGAACTTTTTCATAACAATGAAATTTGGTTTATGATGATGTTAAAAAATAGAAAAGCTTTACTCATTGTTAATGGAAAAAAACCGAGTAAAAAATTATTAACTCGATTAATCAGAAATGGATATAGCTTTATCGCTTGTGCGGATGGCGGTGCAAATTCTTTAGTTAAAATGGGTATTATTCCGGACATAGTAATCGGTGATATGGATTCAATTTCTATTCAGAATATTAAACTTCTCTCAAAAAAATCCGAACTAATTAAAATTCCCAGACAGAGTGATACAGATACAGAAAAATCTATCAAATACTTAATCAAAAAAAAATTTGATGAGGTAATAATAGTAGGTTCAGATGGTGACCGTCTCGACCATCTGCTCGCTAATATCAGTTTAGGGATGAAGTACTCATCGCGAATAAAAATTAAACTAGTCTACGGTGTAAATATTGCGGAATTTATTTCGAATGAAAAAAAATCTTTAGGGAAATTATCAGAAACTATTTCCCTCTTTGCATTTGATAATGTTGAGATAATCACCGAAGGGTTAAAATTCAAACCTAAAAAATTGATGTTTGGTGCCACCGATAGTATTAGCAATGTTATAAGTAATAAAAACAACATGATAGTTTTATCAAGAGGAAAAATTCTTTTAGTTAGGAGTCTTGAAAGTTTTTTAACCAATGGTTAATCTCGCAGTTATAGATTATATAATAATCGTAATTTTCTTTCTTATTGTAGCTTTTATCGGTTTTTATTTTGGAAGAAAAGCTGAGTCTGAAAATGAATTTCAACTCGGGGGAAAGAATGTCGGATTATTATTATTCATAGTAACAAATGTATCAACTTGGTATGGAGGGATTTTAGGAGTTGGTGAATTTAGTTATAGATATGGATTAACTTCATGGTTTACACAAGGACTTCCGTATTACGTCTTCGCATTTCTATTCGCAATTTTACTCTCCGGAAAAATCAATGTTGGAGGATTATATTCTATCCCACAAAAATTTCGTGTGGAGTACGGTGATTTAGTCGGAAAAATAGCCGCAATATTTATTTTCTTTCTTGTTTCACCTGCCCCTTATTTTTTAATGCTTTCAGTGATATTTCAAGCATTATTTGGTGTCAGCAATATAATTGGGCTTTTATTAGCGGTAATAGTTTCAGTCCCTTACATCATAATTGGGGGTTATAAATCAGATATTTTCACAGACATTTTTGATTTTATTGTAATGTTCGTTGGATTCATAATAATTCTGATTTTTACGGTTTCGATTTATGGAGATTATTCCTTCTTATTAAAAAAACTCCCCGAAACACATTTAAGTTTGACCGGCGGAGTCTCTCCATTTTTCATCTCGGTCTGGTTTTTAATAGCATTGTGGACATTTGCGGACCCCGGTTTTCATCAGCGAACAACTTCAGCAAAGAGTGGGAAAATTGCAAAGTGGGGAATAATTTTATCAATTCCACTCTGGGCACTTTTTGATTTTTTAACGACTTCTACCGGGCTATATGCACGAGCAGTTTTTCCAAATCTCGATATCCCAGCTTTCTCGTATCTTTTGTTGGCTGAAACAGTACTCAGTCCGGGATTTAAAGGAATTTTTTATTCAGCATTATTTGCTACAATATTGAGTACTGCAAATAGTTTTGTTTTTCTAAGCGGAACAACTATAGGAAATGATCTATTCTCTTCATCAAAAAAATTAGGAATAAAAAAGAATTCACAAATTGGGATAATCATTTCTACGGTTGTCTCTTTTATTATCGCATTTTCTATACCGTCAGTAATTGAGATATGGTATACAATTGGGTCAATATTTATTCCCGGAATGATTATTCTTGTTTTTGGAGCTTATTATTCGAAACTCAAAGTATCAATAAATATTGCTGGTGCCGAGTTATTGATGGGAAGTTTTGCCAGTCTATTTTGGTTTTCACTTCAAAAGTTATTTCCATTTTCTGAAGTAATTACTACAATTGAACCAATGTTAATAGGGCTTGCCGTCGCCTTGATAGTCCACATCTATGGTTTATTTTTGAATCGATTGAAGATGAAGAACAGTTTGTAATTGTCAATTATTTTTGTTTCTCTTTACTCGAATAATTAACTTTGGAGACAAAATAATTTGGTGATAATATGAATAAATTCTCTGGTGTTGATTACTTCAATTTAGACACTCTTCTTACTGAAGATGAAATAATGGTACGCGATGCAGTTCGTGATTTTGTTAGCGGAGAAATAATTCCAATAATAGAAGAATATAATCGCGAAGGAAAATTCCCTCACTTCTTAATATCAAAAATGGCTGAAATGAGTCTATTTGGTCCAACACTTCCTGCAAAGTATGGCTGTGCCGAAATGAATAATGTTCAATACGGATTAGTTATGCAAGAGCTTGAAAGAGGTGATAGCGGAGTTCGTTCTTTCGCATCTGTTCAGAGTGCGCTTGTTATGTATCCAATCTTTACCTTCGGAAGTGAAGAACAAAAAGATTATTGGCTTCCACTTTTAGCAAAGGGTGAAAAAATTGGATGCTTCGGATTAACTGAGCCTGACTATGGCTCAAATCCAGGCGGTATGGTTACAAAAGCTGAAAAAGTTGATGGTGGCTATATTCTCAACGGTGCAAAAATGTGGATTACAAACGGAACAATTGCCGATGTTGCTGTTGTTTGGGCTAAAATGGATGGAGTAGTTCACGGTTTCTTGGTTGAAAAGGGGACGAAAGGATACTCTGCTCCCGAAATGAAAGGAAAGCACTCTTTACGAGCTTCCGTTACATCTGAATTAATATTTGAAGATGTTTTTATCCCCGAAACTAATATTTTCCCAAACACATCGGGCTTGCGAAGCCCATTGATGTGCTTAAACCAAGCACGTTACGGTATAGCATGGGGAGTTGTTGGTTCGATGATGGCATGTTATGATTCTGCTCTCAATTATGCATTATCAAGAAAACAATTTAGCCGTCCTATTGCCGGCTATCAAATGACACAAGAAAAATTAGTTTATTTCTTAACAGAAATTACAAAAGCACAATTGATGAACGTTCAGTTGGGAAGACTTAAAGATTCGGGTAAACTTAGATTCCAACAAGTGTCAATGGCAAAAAGAAATAATTGTGAAATTGCGCTCGATATAGCTCGTGAATCACGCGAAATTCTTGGCGCTAATGGAATCTTGGATGAATATCCTGTTATGCGTCACGCTGCTAATCTTGAATCAGTTAAAACCTATGAGGGAACTCACGAGATGCACACACTCATAATCGGTGAAGATATAACAGGCCTTCCCGCATTTGATTAAAAGTTTAAGCTGTTCTTTCGGGACAGCTTATTTTTATAAATTTAAGTAAGGTGATTATGAAAAATTCCAAAGTTGTTCTCGATGGATTAACTTTTGATGATATACTTTTACTTCCAAGAAAATCGGAATATTTGCCCCGCGAAGTTGATGTCTCTACGAAATTAACTTCCGATATAAAAATTAATATTCCATTTCTAAGTGCCGCGATGGATACAGTAACTGAATCTGAAATGGCAATTGCAATGGCAAGAGAAGGTGGAATAGGAATTCTTCATAAAAATATGTCTATTGAAAAACAATGTGAAGAAGTAGACAAAGTCAAAAGATCAGAAAGTGGAATGATCCGAAATCCGGTTACCCTCACTCAAGAACATACTGTCGCTGATGCAATGGAATTGATGAAAAAGTTCAGTGTATCGGGAATTCCGATTATTGATGTTACCGGTAAATTGGTTGGTATTCTGACTAATAGAGATCTTCGATTTCAGCCTAATCAGAAGCTCAAAGTTAAAGAATTAATGACTCATCAAAATTTGATTACTGCTCCACTCGGAACAGATTTTTCTAAAGCCGAAAAAACTCTTCAACAATATAAAATTGAAAAACTTCCTGTTGTTGATAAAAATGGAATCCTAAAAGGACTTATTACTTTTAAAGATATTCAGAAAAAGAAAAAACATCCAAATGCATCGAAAGATGAACACGGGAGATTAAGAGTTGGTGCCGGTGTAGGAATTACTTATGATACTATGGATAGGATAGAAGGCTTAATCAATAGCGGAGTCGATGTAGTAGTTATTGATACCGCTCACGGGCATTCAATGGGGGTAATTAGAACAATAAAGGAAATCAGAAAGAAATATAAAGATATTCAGCTTATTGCGGGAAATATCGGGACTTATGAAGCCGCTCTTGAGTTAGCTGCTTGCAAAGTTGATGCTGTTAAAGTTGGTATTGGTCCCGGCTCAATATGTACAACACGAATTGTTGCAGGGATTGGAATTCCGCAAATCACCGCGATATCAGAAGTATATAGAGCAATTAAAGGGAAGAAGGTCACAATTATTGCCGATGGTGGAATTAAACACACAGGAGATGTTCCCAAAGCAATTGCTGCAGGTGCAGATTCAGTTATGATTGGGGGGCTTTTCGCAGGTGTTGATGAATCTCCAGGGGAAAAAGTTCTTTATGAAGGAAGAAGTTTTAAAGTCTATCGTGGGATGGGCTCGATCGAAGCAATGAAACACGGTAGCAAAGATAGATATTTTCAGGATGTTGAGGAAGACATCAGCAAACTTGTCCCTGAAGGTGTTGAAGGACGAGTACCCTATAAAGGTCATCTTTCCGATACAATTTATCAATTAGTCGGAGGATTGAGAGCCGCAATGGGATATTGCGGGGTCAAGAATATTAAAGAGTTAAAAGAAAAAACAGAGTTTGTGAAAATAACGCAGGCGGGTCAGCGTGAAAGTCATCCTCACGATGTAACTATTACTAAAGAGGCTCCAAACTACCATAAATGAAAAAGAGAGATTTTTTAACTGAGCGAAAAAATAAATTAGGGGAGATTGCTAAAGCTCACTCTCTAAATTCCATTCTAATTTCAGATGTGGATTTAATCGAATATTTTATCGATTGTTCGGTTGAATCGTCATATCTTCTGTTTCAAAAGAATAAGTTTACTCTCTTTGTTCATAAGATGTTTCAATCTGATGCAAAGAAAGTAAACAATAAATATTGTAAGATTGAAATTATTTCAAAACCGTTTTTTTTGGCAATTAAAGAATTTGGGTTCTTTTTTGATAGAGTTGGATTTTATGGCGAGAGTTTAACTTATTCGGAAGTAAAAAATCTTATAACTTATTTTCGTAATGTAGATTTTATTGATGTTTCATCAAGTATAAACTCGTTATTTGAAATTGCTGATGAAGAACAGATAATAAGAGTAAAACAAACTCACAAAATTACTAAAAAAGTTTGGGGCGAAATCCCAAAGCTTCTTGATGAAAAAATCACTGAGTTCGAATTATCGCAAGCGATTGCAAAACTCATTAGAGATTTCGGTGCTGAAAAAGAATCATTTCCGGTTATTGTTGCATTTGGAAACTCGACTTCGAACCCTCATCACATCCCAACAAATAAAAAACTTGGGAATAACAAAATTGTATTAATCGATTTTGGGGTTGTGTTTAAAGGTGCTAAATCTGACATTACAAGAACTATGATTTTATCCCCATCTAAGAAAATTTTAGCGGTGAAGTCTTTTGTTGATGAAGCATTATCAGTAGTCGAGTCAAAAATTAAAGCCGGAATCAAAGTAGCTGATTTAGACTTAATTGCTTGCAAAGTTTTTCAAAAAGAAAATGTTGAAAATAATTTCCTCCATTCATTGGGACATGGATTGGGGATTAAAGTTCATCAATCGCCAAGAATTTCTTTTCAGTCAAAAGAAGAGTTAAAAGCAAACCAGATTATTGCAATTGAGCCAGGTTTATACTTTGAAAATTCTTTTGGAGTTAGAAATGAAAACAATTATCTGGTTACGGAAACCGGCTCAATTAATTTATCAAAGTATTAGTTTTTTATGTTCAAAATTTTAGTTATTGCATACTATTTTCCACCTACCGGTCTCAGCGGAGTTCAGAGAACTTTAAAGTTTGTTAAGTATATGCCCCAATACAATTGGGAACCTACTGTTTTAACAACAGAATTAA
>JAHBUO010000117.1 GCA_019638025.1 Ignavibacteriaceae bacterium | reverse complement strand
TATCTATAGAGCAAGCACAACTGGCATACGAGATTGCCCAAAAGCGTTTTAATAGCGGGGTTGGAACTCAATTGGAGATTGTAGATGCAATGGTTGCATTAACACGCTCTAAGGTGAATTATTTTAATGGTATCTATGATTATTTTATCTCTTACGCAAAACTTCAACAATTATTAGGAATTGAAACTTTATGAAAAAGGATGTTTTATTTATGAAAAACAAAATGTTTGTTTTATCTATTATAATCATTGGACTTGTGTTTACGAGTATGATGATGGTCGGTTGCTCAGATTCTGAAGCAAATAATACCAAAGCAACTGAAAAAGATGCTAATGAAAAATTCACTTTGGTTGAAGTGAAAGAACTTATTGCTGAACCTTACGTCGACTTCATTTCATTGGTAGGGACAGTAAAACCGCTTCAAATTGCAAATCTTGCTTCCATCGAAGGAGGAAAGATTAAGCAATTCGCTAAGACAAAAGGGAACTATGTTAGTGAAGGGGAAACAATTGTTATCATGGATAACGATGTTCTAAAAGCTAATATGGATGTTGCTAAAGCTCAATACGATTTAGCCGAAATGAATTTCGAAAAACAAGAAAAAATCTATAAAGAAAATGTCAGCAGTGAAATGGCATATCTCCAGTCTAAATATCAGAGAGATGCAGCAAAGGCGAATTATGAGTTGATGAAAGTTCGTTATAATCAGACTTTTATAAAGGCTCCATTCTCGGGTTACATCGATGCAAAAGTATTTGAAGAAGGTGAAGTTGTCTCTCCGGGTGCGCCGATAGTTACATTAATTAATTCCGGGACTGTGAAAATTGCTGCAGGATTACCCGAAAATTATGTCTCTGAGATTAAGCAGGGGAACGAATGTACAGTAACATTCAAAGACCTTAACGATTTGCAAGTTAAATCAAGAATTTCATTTATGGCAAAATCAATTACAACAAACAACAGAACTTTGCCCATTGAGATGATGATTTCAAATCCATCAAATAAAATAAAACCTGAATTAAATGCTGAAGTACAAATCCAGCGAGGGAAATACGACAAAATGATAATGGTTCCCGAAAATGTAGTTTCTAAAACGGATTTTGGATATATAGCTTTTGTTGCCAATGGAGACAAAGCAGAGTTACGTAAAATTAAAATATTGAATAGAAGAGCTAATCAAATTGCTGTAAGTGAAGGACTAAATGAAGGCGACAAACTAATAGTAGTCGGTTATCAAAGCCTTGTAAACGGCGAGAATATCAAAGTTGTTGAATAGTTAGGAAGGTTGCAGTTTACAGATGAAAATAACAAATCTCGCAGTCGATAATAGAACAAGTATTTTAATACTGGTTGTAATAATAACAATAATGGGAATATCAGCTTATGTGACACTTCCCAGAGAATCCTCTCCGGATGTTTCAATTCCGCTTGTCGTAGTTTCAACTCCTTATATCGGGGTTTCACCGGAAGATATTGAGTATTTAGTTACTCAACCAATCGAAAAGGAGTTAAAAGCGATTGGAGAGGCTAAGAAAATTGAGTCATCATCATTTGAAGGATATTCTCTAATTCAAGTGGAATTTGAAAGCGGTTATGATATTGATGATGCACTCCAAAAGGTAAGGGATAAGGTTAACAAAGCCGAACCAAAACTCCCGGCAGATGCTGAAAAACCTGAAATACTAGAAATAAACATCTCAGAATTACCGATACTTACATTCAATATTTCGGGTCCGGTCGGGTTAGTAAGGTTAAAAGATATTGCTGAAGACCTTAAAGATGAAATAGAAGGGGTAGAAGGAGTTCTGGAAGTTAAAATTAGTGGTGGTATGGAGAGAGAAGTAAAGGTTGACGTAGACCTGACTAAACTTCAACATTACAACGTAAGATTTGATGATATAATAAATTCTATCTCAAATGAAAATAGAAATGTTCCCGGAGGTTCAATTGATATAAATTCCTCGAGTTTTATTGTTAGAGTCCCGGGAGAATTTAAAGAACCTTATTTAATTGGAAATATAATTGTCAAATTAAAAGACGGTCAACCGGTTTATGTTCGAGATTTGGCTAGTGTTTCCTATGATTTCAAAGATAGAACTTCTTATGCACGATTGAACGGTCATGATGCTGTCGCTGTAAATGTTTCAAAACGTGTCGGTTTTAATATTATTTCGATGGTGGATAACATCAAAAAAATAATTGAAGATCGAAAGGAAGAGCTCCCATCATCGATAAGTATTAATATAACAAATGATCAGTCAAAAGAGATAAAACAACAAGTTAGAGAATTAGAGAATAATATATTTTCAGGATTAGTACTTGTTGTGGGTGTTCTATTTTTCTTTTTGGGTGTAAGGAATGCAATGTTTGTGGCAATTGCTATTCCACTAAGTATGTTGATAACCTTTTTTGTCCTTCAGACAGTAAATATAACACTAAATTTTGTGGTACTATTTGCTTTAATACTTGCGCTTGGAATGTTGGTAGATAATGCAATTGTGATTATCGAAAATATTTACAAGTTTCTAGAAGAAGGTAAATCTTTGACCGATGCGGCAAAAGAAGCAACTGCAGAAGTTGCTTGGCCGGTAATTTCTTCAACCCTGACAACACTGGCAGCATTTTTCCCGTTACTGTTTTGGCCTGGAGTTGTCGGTGATTTTATGTTTTACATACCGGCGACATTGATTATTACTCTTGCTGCTTCCTTATTTGTAGCACTCTTGATAAATCCGGTTTTTGCCTCAAAATATATGAAAGTGGAGCATCCGAATGATAAACCGATAACATTATTTGAAAAAATAATATATCCTCTAAATCGGGTTACTCACTTTTTTGTTGATGTTGCATTACCAAAAACACTAGAAATTTACGAGAGGACTTTACGTTTTGCTCTTGGTCCGGTTCGCGATCCAAACCAACAAGTTAATAAACGGAATTGGTTTGGTGTATTATCGATTATCGGCTTTTTTGTTATTGAAGGGATACTATCTGTATTTATTCCAGCAGCTTGGATGATAGTGGTTAGTTTGATTTTAGGAGGATTAGTTGTTTTAGTCTTCACAAATAACCGTTTAAAATTTATTTGGGGATCGCTACTCTCATTATTTTTAATTACACAATTTTATGGGGTTCTTGAACACGGAACAGAATTTTTCCCAAATACTCAACCGGCAATAATTTTTGTAGATTTTGAACTTCCTACCGGTACAAATATAGATGCATCGAATAAAATTGCTACTATTCTTGAAGACAAAATTCTGAAGGAGAAATACGCTGACATTGAAGATATTCTTGTTGTGGTTGGGGCTTCAACAAATCCATTTGATGCCGGGTCTTCAACACCTAATAAAGGTCGAGTTACTGTTCAATTTGTAGATTATGCAGACCGATTGCAGAATTCTTCTATAACTACGGATCAACTTAGGAGTCTAATCAGCAGAATTCCGGGTGTAGATATCCGAATTAAACAGCAAGATATGGGTCCTCCGGTGGGTCTCCCGGTTACAATTCAAGTGAGTGGTGATGATTATTCTAAGTTGGGACAAATTGCCGAACAAATAATGGTAGAAATACAAGATACTCCCGGTTTAGTTGACCTTGAAAGCAATTACGATGTAGGAAAACCGGAGATACGAATAATAATCAATCGTGAGAAAGCTGCTCTGTATGGACTTAGCACCGGTCTAATTGCGAACACTGTGCGTACTGCAATTAATGGTTCTGTGGCTACAAAATATCGAGTTGATGAAGATGAGTATGATATCACTGTTCGTTTGCGCAAAGATCAACGTGAGTCTTCAGATGCTTTAAAAAATCTTAAAATTATTTATAATAATGATAAAGGAACTACACTTAGCGTTCCGTTAATAAGTGTAGCCGATATAACTTATGACAAGGGTCCCGGTGCAATCCGAAGAAAAAATCTTCAAAGAATGATAACTGTATCGGGTGATGCGGGCGAAGGTTACAATGAAAATGAAGTCTTAACCCAAGTAAAAGAAAAACTAAAGACATTTCAACTACCACAAGGATATACAATATCTTTTGCAGGGCAAGATGAAGAACAAGCAAAAGCAAGTGCATTTTTAGGAAAAGCATTCCTTATCGCCCTATTGTTGATTTTCTTGATTTTGGTTATTCAGTTTAACTCACTTAGTCAGCCTTTAATCATACTCTCAGCAGTAGTAATATCTCTTGTGGGTGTATTTATTGGATTGATAGCATTTGCAATGCCATTCGGGATAATTATGACCGGAATAGGTATAATAAGCTTAGCAGGAGTAGTTGTTAACAATAATATTGTATTAATCGATTATACTAATCAGTTAAGGAAGAGAGGATTGACACGTCGCGAGGCTATTGTCACAGCTGGAATGAGAAGGTTTAGACCGGTTACTCTCACAGCAATAACTACAGTGCTTGGTTTAATACCGTTATCATTCGGACTTGGATTTGATATTTATACTTTCGAATTTTCAGCCGGTGGTGAAAGTGCAGAATTCTGGAAATCTATGGGAATAGCAGTTATATTCGGATTAACATTTGCTACGTTTCTAACCTTAGTAATTGTACCTGTTATTTATTCAACTTTAGATGATGTTCCAATCGCACTGCGTCAACTTAAAGCAAGTTTGATAGCATCAGTTAAAAGATTATTCAAAAAATAATTTATTGCTGCGGATAACTAAGTTTATCCGCAGCATTTTCCTTCAAAAGTTGATAAAGATTTCGTATTTTTGTTAAGTTCTTTCGAAACTTGCTAAATGTTAAAATCAAAAAAGAAATATACTCAGAACACAAACCGAAATTCTATCGCATTAATTGCGTTGCTTGCCTTTGTTTCACTCTCATTATTAATAATAATTAAGTACAATAACCAAAACTTGTCAATTACTGAGGTTGATTTATTTTACTTAGGCAATTTAATGAACATTTTTACCTACTTATCGTTTTTGGTAGGTTTAGCACTTCTTTACTATAAGGATAGCAAGATTTATAATTCGGTAAAAAGAGTGATTTTGTTCTTTTTGTGGCTTTCATTAATTCTCCTGATTTTTGCATCGGTTTTTGGACAAAGCCAAATTCCGCTTCCTGATGTTTATATTTTGAAGCAGTCAATTAAAAGAGTTTTAATAGCCGTATTTTATGTTCTTTCACAGTTTAGTTTAATTGTGATAACTGTGTATATTTGGTTGGAATTAATTAAACACAAAACGGCAGTCATTATCAGAACGACAATTAATTCTATGATTGTGATTCTTATGCTTTTTGGTTTTTCATTTATATATGTACAAAAAAATTACTCCGAAGATGTAAAAAACTTGAAAGATAATAATGAAGTCGGAGTAGTTTTGGGTGCGGCTGTTTGGTCTAATAATAAACCAAGTTCTTCTCTAAAAATAAGAGTTGATAAAGCAGTACAACTTTACAATTCGAAGAAAATAAGGAAGATTCAATTGACCGGAGGAAATGCCCCCGGCGAGCTATCTGAAGCGGAAGTTGCATTCAATTATCTGAAGCAATTTAATGTTAATCTTAATGACGTTTTAATAGAAAATAAAACTGCTTCAACAGCAGAACAATTAAGTTTTATTAAGAATGAACTAAGCAATTCATTATCAAGTAAAAATATTGTTGTTATTTCGAATAATTACCACTTGAGTAGAATTCATCAAATGGGTAAGTTTTATGACATCGAAATAAATCTTGTCCCGGCTGAAATGAGTATGAGTTGGCAGAACTCATTATATTACAAAGTGAGAGAAGCAATAGCACTTTTACTTTTTTGGTTTTTTGCAATTTAGAATAGGAGAAAATTATGGGAGTATTTGAAGTATTTACTGATTATAATCACGAGCAAGTAGTTTTTTGTCAGGATAAAGTATCAGGGCTTAAAGCGATTATTGCAATTCACAGTACAGCACTTGGACCGTCTTTGGGTGGGACAAGAATGTGGCAGTATGCAAACGATGACGAAGCATTGGTCGATGCACTAAGATTATCAAAAGGAATGACTTATAAAGCAGCGGTTGCAGGATTGAATTTAGGTGGAGGGAAAGCTGTCATTATCGGCAATTCTGCAACTCAAAAAAATGAATTACTATTTAGAACTTTCGGAAAATTTGTAGAAGGGCTTGCAGGAAGATATATCACGGCTGAAGACGTAGGAACCAGCGTCCGAGATATGGAATATGTAAGGATGGAAACAACCTATGTAACCGGAATTTCTCAAACTTTAGGCGGGAGCGGTGACCCATCTCCGGTAACCGGTTATGGTGTTTATGTCGGAATGAAAGCCTGTGCAAATGAAATGTGGGGGAATGATTCACTTAAAAATAAGAAAATTGTTGTGCAAGGAGCAGGCAAAGTTGCAAGTTATCTTTGTGAACACTTAGATAGCGAATCAGCCGAGATTTATGTTTGTGATATTAATGAAGACAGAATTAAAGAATTAGCTTCAAGGGTAAAAGTTAACGTAATTAATCCTGAAGAGGTTTATGAAATAGAAGCTGATATTTTTTCACCAAATGCACTCGGAGCAATAATTAACGATGAAACAATTGATAGAATTAAAGCTCCAATTATTGCCGGTGGTGCAAACAATCAATTAAAAGATGAAAAAAAGCATGGTAAAATATTAATGGATAAAGGTGTTTTATATGCTCCTGACTATGTGATTAATGCCGGAGGCTTAATCAATGTTGCTAATGAACTTGAAGGTTATATTCGTGATAGAGCATTAGCCCAAGCAGAAAGCATTTATTCAGTTTTAAAAAATATTTTCAAAACTTCAAAAGAAGAAAATATTCCGACTTTTGAGGCATCAAATAAAATTGCGGAAGATAGAATTAAAAATATTAGTGGATTAAATCGAATTTACTCCGGCAAGTCAGAGTTTAGTGGGAAATTTAACCACTTCTTCAGAAGATAAAGTATAGTAAAGGGTCTTTAGTGAAAAAAAATAAAAAATCCGGTAGAAGGATAACTCGAGAAAAAGTTCTTCAAGTGTTGTATGCTTATGAATTGAATAGAGATGGTTTAGAAGCGTTGATTGATGGAAATTTGTCTGATCTTTCAAATCAAACTGATAAAGATTTTGCGAGGTCACTTATCGATAAAACCATAATTCATTCAAAAGATTTTGATGAAGAAATTGTGGCCAGAACAAATAATTGGGATTTGAAACGAATTGCACTCATCGATAGAATTTTAATCAGAATGGGAATGTGCGAATTACTATTCTTTCCAGAAATACCTCCCAAAGTTACCTTTAACGAAGTAATTGAAATCTCAAAATCTTTCAGTACGGCTAACAGCGGGAAATTTATTAATGGAGTGTTAGACTCATATCTCGATTTTCTCAAAACAAATAATAAATTGAACAAATCCGGTAGAGGTCTGATAGAAGAATCTATAACGAAAAATG
>JAHBUO010000116.1 GCA_019638025.1 Ignavibacteriaceae bacterium | reverse complement strand
CGTATGTTTTAAACATACGTACTTGCGCCTAACGCGCCGCCCAGAAAAGCAATGACAGTTTTGTCAACGCAACTTGTTTTATAAATCTATTTAGTTAACTAATCCAACTTTACACAACAAACTATTTCTGAAAAGCTAAACCCGAAGCGACTCAATATGACCGCATCGAAGAAGCGGTCGCTGTTGAGGCGCTTGTTATAACGCGAACAATTAGAAGTATGTTCTTTACTAAATATTTGCATTTACACGCTCGTGTATATATTTAGTCTGTTTTCTATATGAAAAAAGAAATAACAACAGTAATATTAAAATCAATATCTCAATTCGCCAGTTTGAAAGTCCAATGATAATTGATTCAAATTTCTCATAGACTTTGAGAATAATAATTACAACGAAAAGAGCACATATAGTTCTATACATATTATTAATTTCAGAAAGAATTATAATGGTTGCATCTTTTTGCGAAGCAATTACATATTTATTGTATTCTACGAATTTTACAAAAGATATTTTTTTAAGAAGGGGTTCAATTAATAATGAACCTATTCGATTGATGACCAAACCAATAAAATAATATAAGAAAACACCAAGTATCAGGTTGTCTTGTGCAAAATTATAATTAGTTAATTTATTTGTTGCTATTACAAAGATAATCCCCGGGAACAAGTTATTGAATAAATTATATGATGAAAGTTTTTCTAATAAGTCTTTCATAAAGTTTCCCTCACAGTTAGATTAGACTTTAAATATATATGAATTTATTCCTTGCTCTGTTGCGACAGTTTTTAAGGATTGCCCTTTCCCATCGTTTGTAGAATAACAATGCTTTGCATAGGTAGTAAAAAGCTGTATCGCTTCCTTATCAGGATGTCCGTATTGATTATCAACCCCAGCGCTAATCAAAACAGTATCTGGTTTAATCAGAGAAATAGCTTTAGCCGTAATTCCATTCTTAGAACCGTGATGAGGTGCATCAAGAACATCGGATGATAAAACATCACCAAAGTAACGTACTATAGAATCCCACCGATCATTTTCAGTGTCTCCAGTTATTAAATAAGTTCTTCTCGTAGAGATCTCTTTAACCTTAATGACAAGTGAACAATTATTAGATGAATTCATATCATCTATATGTGGAGAGAAGACTTCAAATGTGAATTCCGTGGATAGCGTAGTGTAGAACCGCGAATCGTTTTTTGAAAGAGACACAGAAACACGTGTAAACTTTTTCTGTTTTTCAAAGCTCTCAATAACCTTAAAACAAGCGTCTGCTACATCGGTCTTTTTAAAATATTTTGGATACATAATCCAATTGGGTCGATATTTATTCAAGACGATTTTCATTCCAGTTTCATTGAAATGATCTGCATCGAAACCAGTGACAATAAGTCCAATCAATTCCTTTCCTTCTAGTATTTTTGCCAATGCTCCTTTTACATTAATTATGTTATTCGAATTATCTGAGGGTACGTAGGTATCAACAATAAATGCTTGACTTTTACCAGTCACTATAACGAATTGCCCTTGACCAATATTAAGTGTAAAAATCTCCATTGAAAACTCCTTTGTGCGTTATAACGGCGTGTTATATTAAAACACAAGCACTGTGTTAATTATTAATTATAGATTTCCATTCCCGTTTTGGTTGCCCAAAACGAGTTGGTATATGGTAAAATTCTAATAACCCAAAAAGAACAAGTTATTATGAGAGATACTCTGACTCTCAGAGACATCTTCTCTCTTAGAAATCATTTTCTTTTTCATGATGAGACCTCCATTTATTATTGTACATACAAATACACCCAAATTTCGGAAATCTCATTTAATAATTTATGTATGTTTTAAACATACGTACTTGCCGATAACCGGCAGCCCATAACAAGACTGACGAATGAAACCGACAAAACCAATAATTAAAAATATATTTCATAGGTAAACAAATATTGAACAAGAAACTTGAACGAAGCGTACAACCTAAGAATTACAAAACAAGCCCACGGATATTACGCTGCCCGGTTGAACCGCTTGTTATACCATTTTTATATTCCTTTTGTAACTATAATAAAGCATCTTCAAAAAGTGGAACAACTTCTTCTATAACCATTGGTACTTTTTGATGATCCATACCATCTCTACTATAATCTGATGATGTTGTTACTATTACCATATTCAGATCTCTAATAACCATAATATACTGCCCGCCGGCACCAAGTGCCAAAAACATATCGTGCTCGGTTTTACTCCCGCGAACTGGATCATTCCACCAGCTTTTATTTCCTTTACTTCTATACCACCACTGATAACCATAATCATAAAACTCACTTTCAGCAACATAAGATTTTGTTGATGCATCAACCCATTCTTTGGGTACGATTTGTTTGTTATCCCATTTTCCGTTATTTAAAACCAGCAACCCTATTTTAGCCATATCTCTCGGATATAATTTTAGACCAGCATCACAGGGAACCACGCCATTTTCTTTTTCCCAGTTAAATTCGGTAATTCCTAGTTTGCTGAACAATACTTCTTTTGCAAATTCATCAGCTTGTTTTTTCTCAAGATTATAAATTATTCCACCGAGAAGATTAGAACATTTTCCACTGTATCTGAACATTTCCCCCGGTTTTGTATCCATTTTACTATTAAGTACATATCGAATAAATTTTTCTGGTCCTTTATCTTCAAAGTCATCAGCTTCATTGAATCCGGCTGTCATTGTAAGTAAGTGTTTAAGTGTTATTTTTTCATTCGCTCGGGTTTTATATAATTTGTATTGAGGCAAATAGTTAAAGATAGACTGATCAACATTTTTTAACCCGCTACGATCCAGAGATATCCCCAACAGCAGAGAAGTAATGCTTTTAGTGCAAGAGTTAATTCGATGAAGTTTTGTTGGATCATAATCGAAGAAATATTCTTCAAGTATAAGTTTGCCATCTTTAATAATTAATATTGATTCTAGGTGTCCCGATTTTTGTTGAAGAATCCTATCAATAAAATTGTAAAATGCAGTAGTGTCTTTTACATATTTGAATATAGAATCTGTCATCAAATAATTATCAATTTGCTCCGGCATATTATAGCTATATATTATTTGACCACTACTTTCGGGTTTACGCGGGAAAAATAGATTTGTATAATCTTTTTCCGTACGAACAAAATTTACAGGTATAATTTCATCTTCAGAATGCACTTCGCCATTGAGCATTTTACTTTCAGAATCCAGAGTGATAATCAATGTATCCGAATCTGAATCAACTATATTTATTCTTTGCGCAATACTATCATATTGTATATCAATAAACTTACATTCCATTTTGAACTCATCGTTTCCTATAAAACAACAACGGGCTGTTAGTTTATTATCACCATTTTTTTTGATTAATAAAATAGCATTTTCTGCATCACCAAAATTATTAGATGTTTCTTCGGTTGATATCCACATTCCTTCAATGTCAGTTGTATATGAATTATTATCGGTATTACAACTATAAAAGGAAATTACAATCAAAGCTGTCGAAAGGAAAAGTTTTGGTAGATTCATAACCAATCCCTTTTAATATACTTTATATTTAGTAGTCTACAACAAATGGTATAACGGAGTGGCCGCTAAGCCGCCGCCCTACGCCACAATGCTTAACTAACAACGAATATTTATAATTTGTAGCCGCCAGTAAATTCAACTGCACTGGCGGCGACCTAACTTACATTTACAAACTACGTAGAACAAAATGCCGAACGAAAAAAGTAAACTCTGAAATTACACTTCCCTCAAACCGTTTCGGCGGTCAGCCTTGAGCGGCTTGTTAGTTACGTTTATCATTAAGCTCTTTTATTCACTTATAAGTTTACAACATGCTTCTTAATTCCCAGATAGTTTGTTTTCCCAAGCAGTTTTATTTTCCTGATTAGGGACTCCAATGATTAATATTTTTCTCGGTCGTGTCATGCCTACATACGCAATTCTTAATTCTTCGCTGTCAGAAATAGAAATATTTTCTCTTAAAATTGTTTTGTATGCTTTACCAATTCCTTTTGTCTTTAAAATCAAAAGTGTTGCATCAAATGTTTCTCCTTTTACACTGTGAACTGTTCCAAGACGATAATTTCTGTCGGCAATTTTCTCACTCTCGTTAAGGAATACTTGATTGAAAGTATAATTAGTCCCTGCATTATTGATACTAAGTTGAAACTTAATATTGTTGTCAGTCAGTATTTGGTTTGTTGAAGCTATCCAATTGCCAAGTGTTGTGTCGGTCTTTGGAAGGGATTTGATAAAACCGAAGACTTGAGATTTGAATTTAACAAAACCAATCTTCTTAATCATTTCCTCAATCGTGTCGTCTGAACAGAAAGAAAGATTTCCCACTTGCTTTAATATTGCTTTTTCAATTGCTTTAAAACCACCTTTGAAATCTCCATTGTCGTAAAGAAATTTTCCCTTAGCAAAATCTTTGGTGTAGTTGTCATGAGTTGACCAAGGACTGGCATTGTAAGGAATTTCTGGAATTCCTGTTATTTCATTTATAAGGTTCTTGCTTCTATAAATTACTGCAACTGATTCTTCGGTAGCAACAACTCCATTCTGTTCGCATTCAGCTATGAAATCAGTAACAAGTTGCGGAAGATTATTGTCGTAGATAACAACTTTCGGTTGATAGATAAAATCCTTTACTTCTTCACTTACCGCACTTGATGGTTCCCCAAGAGAAGAAACATTATAAGTGAAATTACAAATGAGTTGTGAACTTCTCCTATTTTCATTGAGCACTACTGAATTTTCCCAAGCATTAAACTTTTGGTTTAACAAATCAGGTCTTGCGTCATTCCACTCATAAATTGCTTGGTCGGGGTCGCCAACGAGCATTACTTCATTCAATCCATTTTCTATAAGCAAATCAATAATTCGCATCTGAATATCAGAAGTATCTTGAGCTTCATCCACTATTAGATAAGGAAATCTTAAAGCAATTGCTTTAGCTATTTGAGGAAACGCTTCAAGAATTTTCATTGCAAAATAGTTTGCATCAGATTGGGTGGCGTAGCCACCCTTATTGATGTTTTTCTTTGAACGAACAATAGCCGCATTGTTCAACCAATTCTGAGGCATTAGCTTTTCGTTGATGGCATACAAAGTTCCATCAATTTTGTAACTGATGTTGTCAAATAAACTATCGCTGAAATATTTTCCAGTCCAAATACCATGAGGTTCTCCAACCAATGTCGGTCTATTTTTGCATTTTAAAATCAAATGACCGTAAGGAAGAAAAATATATTTGTTGATGAAACTGTCAATCGTTCCTAAAAAATGAGGGAAAGAAATTCTATCACCAATTTGAAATTCTTCTGAATACTTTTTTTCTATTTCCTGCCAAGCAACATTTGTAAATGAAACTACTGCAATTCCCTCATATTCTTTTCTCCAATCTAAAATCAATCTTGCAAGTCGTGCACCTACACAATATGTTTTACCACTACCAGGACAAGCTCGAACCACGAACTTACCTGACTTGTCAAAAACAATTTCTCTTTGTTTATCGGATAGTGATTCAAACATTATTCTCCTTTTACAGCATACTTGATAGCTTTTTTAATGTAGGTTGGAACTATGAAGGCGTTCCTTGCTGCTTCATCTGTTGAAAGTTTTACAGCTAACCTGTGAGCTAATTCTGACTTTGCTTTGTTGGAAATTACTTTCGCTAAAAAATTTGCTCCGTGAATTTTAATATCTGCATCAGCAACTATTCTTCCAGCTGATACTGGGTGCATTTCTGCAAATATTGCTAAGAGAATATCTTTATTACCAGCAATAAAAAGTTCAAACTCAAAAGTCCTTTCAGCAAGAAAAACCTTTAGGTTTTTCTTTGCAAGTTCAGTTGCAATTTTTGCCCTTGAAGTAATCTCGTCATTCTCATCCGCTGTATCATCGTCTGTAATCAAAGAGCATCTTGTCTTTAGGTTTTTTACATCATCATCGTTATTGAAAAGATTGGCAAAGTGTGAAAAGGCAACACCATTTAAGTTTACCAATTCAACACCTGCTTTGTCAATATCATAATCTACTCCAACTATTCGGCTAAATATAGGCATAAGCAGTGCCTCTGAAATTCCTTCAACTAAAATTGCTCCGTTAGAAAAAAATATTTGAGATTTCGTTACATCTAAAAATTTTTGCAGATACTTATGGTTGTCGTCAGTAAGACCTGATTTTTTAAGAGACAGAGCATGAATTTTATTAGCTTGGTTATGAAGAACAATTACGGATTTCAAGTTTGCTTTAGCCGTTATTGTTGGTGAATGGGATGAAATGAAAATTTGAAACCCATGTTCAATATCAAGTTTGTTTAAGTAATTGAAAAATAGATTTTGTAATTGTGGATGCAAATGCGCTTCAGGTTCTTCAATTAGCAATGCCGCATAAGTTTCCTTTTGCCTTTCTTTTCTTTGTTTCAAATCACCTAAAACAGTTGCAGTATAAATAAGATTGTTGTAACCAAGTCCATTTTGATGAAGTTCAAAATGCTTCTGTTTGGTTGGGTCTCCATCTAACAATTCGTCTGAGTATAGTGGCATTTGAATTTTCAGATTGTCCACCAACTTATTAAAATCAAAAGGGAGAAATGAAATGTCAACTTGTTGTTGCTTATTTGTAAAGCTTGTTTCTTTCAGATGCTCATTTATTTTTTCTTTTCCTTTTGCCACATGCCCAATCCATTCAGCATCATTGTCAACTGCTGAACGAACTTTTTTAGCTATCTCTCTTTTCTTCTCTTGGTCAATATCATGGTCCGCAACAATTTGAATATTTGAATAAAGTTGGCCCAATCGATTTCCTCTGACTGGTCTTAAATACTGTTCTGCATCTCTCAAGGCATCTAAATGAACATGGTAGATTAGAAATAGAACTTCGGGTGCAATTGCTTGTCCTTCGTTTGTTCCTCCCCAGACTTTGTATTTCATCCTTTCGTTTTCGTCAAGATAAAATCTAAAATGTAATTGTAAGACCTGTACTCCATCTTCTTGAACACTCAAAAGGTCATTAAACCAACCTGCTTCCTCGGGAATGTCAATATGAAAGTGCAAGTGAAACTCAATGTTGGCTTCACAATCACTTATTACGTTCTTGTCATGATGGAAGTCGGATTGCGAAACATAAATTTCTCTTCGTTGATTTCCATAACTTAAACAAACACGAAGGGCATCAATGATTGCTGTCTTACCAGCATTATTCTCGCCAATCAGAACATTCAGGCCTTTGTTAAAGGTCAAAGAAATGTCTTTAATTCCTCTGAAATTTTTGATAATGAATTTTTCTAGATACATATTCAGTTTATTAGTCTATGATTACAATAAAAATATTTCCCATAATTGAGCAGAGTAACTAACGGCGTGTTATGTTAAAACAGAAGCACCGTGTTAATTATTATTTATAGATTTCTATTCCCGGTTTGGTCTCATG
>JAHBUO010000115.1 GCA_019638025.1 Ignavibacteriaceae bacterium | reverse complement strand
TAATTGCCGGATTAATTCCCGGAATCATACCAATTAGTGATGACAAAGAACCCATTTTTTTTATCAGTTTAATCTGCTTAAGAAAATCTTCAAAATCAAATTTATTTTTTCTTAATTTTTCCTCAAGCTTATCAGCTTCCAATTCGTCAAAGTGAGCTTGTGCTTTTTCAACGAGTGAAATAACATCCCCTTTTCCTAATATTCGGGATGCTAATCTATCTGGATAAAACGATTCAACTGCATCAACTTTTTCTCCGTTGCTGACAAATTTTATCGGTTTGCCGACAACACTTCTGATAGAAAGTGCACAACCGCCTCTTGAATCACCATCCATTTTAGTAAGAACAATACCGTCAAAATCAACTTTATCATTAAATGCTTTTGCTGAATTGACCGCATCTTGTCCCGTCATAGAATCAACCACAAACAGTATTTCTTGCGGATTTGTCAAATCCTTGATATCCGCAACTTCGGTCATCAATTCTTCATCAACATGAAGACGACCGGCTGTATCTATGATTACGGTATCAAAACCATTTTCACGAGCGAAATTTAATGAATTTTCTGCAATTTTTCTTGCATTTTTTTCTTCTAACGAAAAAACCGGAACATTTATTTGTGTTCCCAATGTTTTAAGCTGCTCAATAGCTGCCGGGCGATAAACATCTGCTGCAACAAGTAATGGTTTTCTGTTACTCGATACTAACTTTTTCGCAAGTTTTGCAGAAAAAGTAGTCTTTCCAGAACCTTGTAACCCTACAATCAAAAGAACTGTTACACCTGACGCGTTTAACTTTAATTCTTGGTGATCGCCACCGAGTAATTCGGTTAGTTCATCATAAATTATTTTAGTTATTAATTGACCGGGAGTAATTGAAGAAATTACTTCCTGTCCCATCGCCTTTTCAGAAACTTTTTCTATAAACTCTTTAGCCACTCTGAAGTTAACATCTGCATCAAGCAAAACCCTTCTAATTTCGCGAACAGTATCATTTACATTTTTCTCTGTAATCTTTCCCTGACCACGAATTTTTTTGAGGGTAGCTTCAAGCTTTAGCGAAAGGTCTTCTAACATCTTACAAAGAAATTATGATTTATCTTTAAGTGCATTTGCACCGGAAACAATTTCCAAAATTTCTTTCGTTATGGAAGCTTGTCGTTGTTTATTATAAGTAATCTTGAGCGTTCTGATTAATTCTTTTGCATTAGTTGTAGCATTTTCCATTGCTGTCATTCGAGCGCCAAATTCAGATGCATTTGATTCAAGAAGCATTCTCCACAACTGAGCCATTAAATGTTTAGGAAGAAGATATTCAAAAATTCCGTTCTGACTAGGCTCATAAATAAAATTACCATTCTGATTATCATCACCGGATGAATCAATTGGAATAGGGAGATATTGTTCTCTGACAACTTTTTGCTGAACAACTGATCGAAATTCATTATAAACGATTTCGATTTTATCAAAATCACCATTCAGATAACCATTAGAAATCTCTTGGAAAATCTTTTTGGCATGGTCATATTTCAAAGAGTTAAAAATTCCGATACTTGAACCATATATGTTATAGTTGCGTTTTTTGAAATGGTCAAATCCTTTCTTTCCAACGCAATACAATGAGGCATTAATTCCTTGAGATTTAAGTTCTTCGTCAATCAGTCTTGTAGATTCTTTTATCAAGTTAGTATTGAAAGCCCCACATAAACCTCTATCAGCAGTAAAAATAACTACAAGAACATTCTTAACATCTCGTTTTGCAAGATATTGATTTGAATTTTTATGTTCCTCAGAGACCAAATTTGTGAGAGTTTCAACTATCTTCTTGGCATAAGGACGCGCATTGATAACATTATCTTGGGCACGACGCAATTTAGCTGCAGCGACCATTTTCATCGCTTTAGTTATTTGCTGAGTATTCTGAACTCCCTTAATTCTTCGCTTTATATCTCTTAGTGTTGCCATTCTCTATATTTTATGCAGTTTTTTTGAATGTGGAGACTAAATCTTTTGCAACTTGCTTAATCTGCTCCATAACATCTTCTTTCAGTTCTTTTGTTTCTCTAATCGAAGAGAAAATGTTGCTATGTTTAAGTTCGATATATTCCAATATTTCTTTTTCGAATCGTTTAATTTCTGAGACAGGAATTTCATCCATCAATCCATTTGTCCCTAAGAAAATACTAACAACTTGCTTTTCGATTGGGACAGGAGTGTATTGTCCTTGCTTTAGTAATTCAACCAGCCTCGAGCCTTTTGCGAGAGTTTTTAAGGTAGATGCATCCAAGTCGGAACCAAATTTAGCAAAAGCTTCAAGTTCTCGGTATTGAGCTAAATCAAGTTTCAAACTCCCTGCAACTTTTTTCATCGCTTTAATTTGAGCATTTCCACCCACACGAGAAACCGAAATACCAACGTTAATAGCAGGTCTAACACCTGCGTTAAACAAGTTTGATTCAAGATAAATTTGTCCGTCAGTAATTGAAATTACGTTAGTTGGGATATACGCAGAAACGTCCCCTTGTTGAGTTTCAATAATTGGGAGAGCCGTTAAACTTCCTCCACCTAAATCTTCACTAAGTTTAGATGCTCTTTCTAATAATCTTGAATGGAGATAAAAAACATCACCAGGATAAGCTTCACGTCCAGGAGGTCTTCTTAATAATAGTGAAAGTTCACGGTAAGCAGCCGCTTGTTTTGAAAGGTCATCATAAATAACCAAAGCGTGACGACCACTATCTCTAAAAAATTCTCCTAATGTTGCGCCTGAATATGGAGCTATAAATTGAAGCGGTGCAGGATCAGACGCTGAAGCTGCAATAACCGTGGTGTAATCCATTGCACCATGTTCTTGAAGTTTTGCAACAACCTGCGCTACTGTTGAATTCTTTTGACCAATAGCAACATAAATACAAAATACGGGATTAATTCCGAGTTTTTTAGCTTCTTCAGTGTGAGTAAATTTCTGATTGATTATTGCATCAACTGCAACTGCAGTTTTTCCGGTTTGACGATCACCGATAATTAATTCTCGTTGACCCCTTCCAATAGGAATCATTGCGTCAACTGCTGCGATACCGGTTTGCAATGGTTCTTTTACCGGTTGACGCTGAATAACCCCCCGAGCTTTTCTTTCGATGGGTAAAAATTCCTTAGTATTGATGGTACCTTTACCATCGATTGGTAAACCAAGTGGTGTGATAACACGACCAAGCATTTCTTCACCCACAGGCATTGAAGCTACGCGATTAGTTCGTTTAACTTTATCACCTTCTTTAACAAGAGTTGAATCACCGAATAATACACAACCGACAGAATCTTCTTCTAAGTTTAGCACCATCCCATAAACACTATTTGGGAACTCGACTAACTCACTCGCCATTACCTTCGATAAACCATAAACTCGAGCAATACCGTCACCTACTTGAAGAACCGTACCAAAATCATATATATCAACTTCGTTTTCGTAACCCGATAATTGTTTTCGAAGTATAGCAGTAATTTCATCCGGTCTTATATCAACCATAATTTCTTTCCTCTAAATTCTTATTTAGATTGTTGCAGCTCCTTTAACGAGCTGTTTCTTCATTAATTCTAATTGATTTTTAATGGATGCATCATAAATTTTGTCATCAACTTGAGCTACAAAACCACCTATTATCGATGCATCGATTTTTTTATCAAAAGTTACTTTTTTTGAAAGTAACTTTTCGAGTGTTGTTTTAATTTTTTCTAATTGATTATCATCAACTTCTAATGAGGTTGTTAAATCAACTTTTGCAATCCCCAATTTTTCATTTTTTAATTGTTCAAATGAAACTAAAATTTCATCAAGAATAGACTCTCGTCCCTTCTGAACCACAAACCTTATAAACGAAAAAAATGACTCAGACACTTTACTTAGAAAAATATCTTCAAGAATGCTCTGCTTTAGCCCCGATTTAATTATTGGGCTTTGGAGAGCTCTTATTAATTTCTCATTTGATTTTAGAACTTCAATAACAAAGTTCGCATCCTTCGCAATAGCATCAATATTATTTTGCTCTGAAGCTAAATCAAGAAGGGAGCGGGCATATTTAATTGCAACTTTATACGAACTCATAATTAATTCTTTTGAAGCTCATTAATATATTTATCTATCACCTCTGAGTTTAGCGAGGTGTTTAGATTTTGCTTAATTACTTTCTCAGCTATTTGTAGCGAAATTTCAGCTACCTGGTTTTTAAGTTCACCAAAAGCTTCTTCTTTCTTTCGTTCAATTTCCGCAGAGGCTGAGGCAATTATTTTCTGGGCTTGAGATTTACTATCCTCAATTATCTGATTCTTCATTGTTTCTGCAAAAGAGCGAGCCTCATTAATAATTTTACGAGATTCTTCTTCGGCTTTTAATAAGTTTGTTTTATTTTCTTCTAAAAGCTTTTTAGATTCTTCTTTAGATTTTTCAGCAAGTTCTAAAGAATCCTTAATATTCTTTTCTCTCTCGTCTAAAGCAGTTAGAATCGGCTTCCAAGCAAATTTTTTCAATATAAAGACAAGTGCAAGGAAAGTGAGGACAGTCCAAAAAGCAAGTCCTCCATCAACAGAGAGTAATCCTCCTCCGCCTCCTTCACTCGAATACATAGATGAAAAAGCTAAAATATTAGCTAACATAAATCATCGTTCCTTTGAAAATCAATTAAGAAAAATGGAGTGCGATTACACTCCTTTTCAAATTATTTACCTGCTAACAAGAAGCAAATAACGAGAGCGAAAAGTGAAATACCTTCAATAAGAGCTGCAGCAATAATCATTGATGTACGAATTGCTCCGGCTGCTTCAGGTTGTCTTCCACTAGCTTCCATTGCTGAACTTGCAAGTTTTCCAATTCCTAAAGCACCGCCAAGGATTGTTAATCCTGCACCTAATCCAGCTGCTAAATATGCGAATTCCATTCTTTTTCTCCTTTTATAATATATTTATTCTGATTTTTTTAATGATCTTGATGAACAGCCATCCCAATAAAGAGTGATGACAACATTGTAAAAATATATGCTTGTAATAAAGCCACTAAAACTTCTAAGAGATAGATAAATAAAGCCATTCCGATTGAGACCGGAGCTATAAAATAAGATTTCATCACAAAAATCAGACTTATGAGAGCATAGATAACAATATGACCGGCAGTCATATTTGCAAAAAGTCTTATTGCCAATGCAAATGGTTTTGTGAATAATCCTAATAGTTCAACAACAAACATTATGGGGAGTAAAAATACGGGAACTCCATGTGGAATTAATCCTTTAAAATACCCGAATACTCCATTTTTCTTGATTCCACCCGCTTGAGTAACTAAAAATGATGAGACAGCTAAAACAACTGTAACTGAAATATTACTTGTTATTGTCGCCGAAAACGGAATTAATCCTAAAAAATTACTTAGTAGAATGAAGAAAAATGCAGTTAAAAGATAAGGGACGAATTTTTCATAACCTTTGCCAATTGTAGGTTTGGCGATTTCATCTCTAACAAAAACTATTAGTACCTCGAAGAAATTTGATACCCCTTTGGGAACCAATGAGTTTTTATAAGCTTTTGATACTTTCATCATTAAAAATATGAGCAAAGCTGCGGATATCCACAAAAAGACTACATGGCGGGTAATTGAGATATCTAAGCCGAAAATTTCCAAATGAGGCAAGTAAATTTTACCGAATGGAGTAAAATCTAAATAGTTGCCATCCATTATGTGGTGCATAATCCAGTTATCACCACCTGAATGTTCAGCTGTTTGCGATAGCGTATCTTTTAAAGTTTCGGAGTTCTGTAAATCCATAAAATTATTTTATTAAAACTTTGACTTCCCGCTTAGCGAGATCTATTATTTCTAAAGTCAAAAAAAAGATATAGAAAGTAAAGATTGCAAAGATAAAAGAATCCTGACTCATTTTCAACAATTTTATAGAAATAATTATTGAAATTAATACAAGAAACAACCGCAATACCATCCCTCCGAAAACAACCGTTAGGAAAACCTTATCAGGCTTGGGAAGACCGTATTTTAGTAAAATATTTCCAACCACAAAATTAACCAGAGTTATCAGCAAAGCGGTACTAGCAGACTTAAAAATTGCTTCATCTATAGTAGATAGAATGAATAATAAATAGAGTAATGCTTCAAATGTTATCCCCAAAACTAGTCCAATCCTTAGCAGTCTATTATTTGCCGTCATTTCCTTTACCTTCTTTTTTCTGAAGGTTCATAACTGTCTTAATAAAATGATACATACCGGTAAAAATTCCAAACGACCCCAAGACTAAAGTCCATGTTGGTTTTGTATCATACTTTCCATCGATCCAGTCACCCACGAGAAACATTACTACTATTGTTGCCCCAAGTTGAAACCCCAAACCCATATATGGAGCGACATCTCTAAATGATTTTGAGATAGAATCATCCGAATTACGGTTTTGCACTTTCAATCTTTGTTTCTGCTTGAAAGTTCATATCACTTTTCCCTATAAAAATTGCTCCCTCCTCAACAACTAAAATTTTTGCTGTCAAATCCCCTTTCAATTGGGATTTATCTTCTAAAACTAGTTTTTCAGTTGAAGTAACCGAACCCAAAACTTTTCCCCCTATGGTAACATTTTTAGCTGAAATATTCCCCTCAATGTACCCATGCGGACCAATAGTGATTATACCATCAGCTTTGATATCGCCTCGAATTTTTCCGTCGATACGAATATTTCCTTTGGTGATAATATTTCCTTGAATCTGCAAGGTACTGCTAAATATGCTTACTTCATCATGTGAAGAACTATTTCCGGGTTTTAATTTCATTTTAACTCCTTCAGTAGTTGAGAAATAATGTTTTGGGATCAAGCGGAACACCATCACGCCAAATTTCAAAATGTAAATGGGGACCGGTAGTTAATTTGCCGGTATTTCCGGAAAGTGCTATGGTTTCCCCTTGTCTAACAAATTCACGAACATTCTTAAACAAAATTGAACAATGCTTATATACTGTAGTATAATCATTTGAGTGATTAATTATAATCATAAATCCATCGTTGGAAGTATAATCGGCAAAAACAATGTATCCATTTGCAGCCGCAACAAGTGGTGTCCCGATGGAGGCTGCAAAATCAATTCCAAAATGACCTTTTTCGGAATTAAATTCTCTACTCACAAAACCATTCATCGGCTTTTTGAAGAAGATATCAGATTGGAAAATATATTTTTCCAAAAATAATTCGAAAGCAAGAGTTACATTTCCGGTTATTTGATTTTTGGTAGATTTAGGTACTCCAGTTTTTTTCGGTTGGGTTGTTGATGAATCACTCAATTGTAAAATCATGTTTAGTTGATTATTCAATTTCTTAAGGTGATCAACCTCCATTAATAGCAGATTAAGTCGTTCGTTCAATAATTCAATTTCTTTGAACTCTTTTTCAGAATATTGTTCCGGTGGTGAAATAAATTCAGAAATCGGTTTGTAAAGAAAGCTA
>JAHBUO010000114.1 GCA_019638025.1 Ignavibacteriaceae bacterium | reverse complement strand
CAAATATAGCCGATGTGTAGTTAAGTTCCAAATATATTTATCTTGTTGCAAGATTAAATAATCAGATAGTAAGATTTCATTCTATATGGTTATATTTTAGAATCACGTAATAAAAATTATTCAAATTATAGATAGGCAGAAATTGACAATTCACGAAAATGTTTCATTAAAACCTCACAATACTTTCGGGGTAGATTCAACTGCACGATATTTCGTTGAGTTATTCGACATCGATGAACTTTCAGATATTATTACATTCAGTAAAGAGAAAAAATTACCTATTCTTTTTCTAGGCGGAGGGAGTAATATTCTTTTTACGGATGACGTTGAAATGATTGTCGTAAAAGTTATGATTAAAGGTATAGAAGTTGTTTCTGAAGACGAGGAGAGTATTGAAATTGAAGTATCAGCCGGTGAAATATGGGATGACTTAGTTGATTATGCAGTAAATAACGGTTGGGGAGGCATTGAAAATCTCTCACTAATTCCGGGGACAGTTGGTGCTGCACCTATACAAAACATTGGTGCATACGGTGTGGAGCTCAAAGATGTTATCGTTTCTGTAAACGCAATATTGACCGATTCATTTGTGAACAAAGTTTTCGAAATTGATGAATGTGAATTTGGCTACCGAACAAGCATATTCAAAAATAGTTTGAAGAATAAAATATTTATCTATTCGGTTAACCTTAAACTTTTAAAAAAATCAACAATTAAATATGATTATGGAACGATTAAGTTAGAGCTTGAAAAAAAACAAATTACAAATCCAACCATTATGGATTTACGTGAAATCATAATTAGGATAAGGGAATCAAAACTTCCCAATCCGATTGAAATTGGAAATGCCGGAAGTTTTTTCAAAAATCCGGTTATTCAAAAAGAAGAACTTGCTGAAATAAAATCCAAGTTTCCTGATATTCCGACTTTTAATATCGATGATTACTTTGTGAAAATCCCCGCCGGTTGGCTTATAGAAAAGTCTGGTTTAAAAGGATATCGAAAAGGGGAAGTCGGCATTCACAATGAGCAAGCCCTCGTTATTGTTAATTATGGAAATGCGACGGGAAAAGATATTATTTCTGTTAAAGACTTTGTGAAAGAAAAAGTCTATTCAATTTTCGGAATTTACTTGGAAGAAGAAGTGAATATTATTTAACTCATCTATTTCCTCGAACCATGTACAAATCCTCGGTATGGCAATGATGACTGAACTGTTATAAAAGCCGTAGTATCTATACCTTCAACAATTTCAATCACTTTTTTCTGGGTTTTTCTTGAAACTATACAAACGATTATCGCAACACCACCTGTACCCCCTTCACCGGGAAGAATTGTAACTCCTACTTTGGCTCTTCTTAAGGCATTGGCAATTATATCGGTATGAAATTTTGAAATTATATTTAGTTGAACATATCCTAATCCGATTTTTTGTTCAATTGAAATACCGAGTAAATTTCCTAATCCAAATCCAAGTGCGTAGCCAAAAAGATTTGCGGTATTATCTAAATGTTGGAAAATAAATCTAATCGCAAACACCCAAATAAGTACTTCGATGAATCCGGTCATTCCCGCCAGATATTTTCTCCCTTGAACAACCAAAATGGTTCTAAACGTTCCTATACTAACATCACAGATGCGCATCAACATAATTAAGACAGCGCCAAAATAACCTTCGAACATTACGAGCTCCAATAAACTTAATATTTTACAATCACTAATTTACTCAATTACTAAAATTCTTTTTATCTTTCTTTTCAAATAAATTGAAAAATATGTACGAAGCACAAAGATTATCCTTAGTTGAAAAAATTCATCAAAAAGGGATTACAAATAAAGAAGTATTAAAAGCATTAAATAGAGTTGAACGTCACCTGTTTGTTCCAAAAGCTTTGGAACATCATGCATACACAGATGTAGCTTTACCGATTGGATCTGGACAGACAATTTCTCAGCCATACACTGTTGCTTATATGACTCAAGCTCTCGATTTAAAAGTTGGAGATAAAGTACTTGAAATTGGCACAGGTAGCGGTTATCAAGCAGCCGTTCTCAATTCGATGGGGATGAAAGTTTATTCGATTGAACGCCAATTTGATATCTATCTGAAAACACAAAAACTATTTGATGAAATGCAATTGAGAATTGTGGTAAGATTCGGGGATGGAACAATTGGTTGGGAAGAATACTCCCCGTTCGAAGGAATAATTGTAACTGCAGGTTCTCCAAAAATTCCCATCGCATTAAAAAAACAGTTAGCGGTCGGAGGAAAAATGGTAATACCGGTTGGTGACAGAAACTCTCAAGTTCTAATTACTATCACGAAAATCGATGAGGAGACTTTCGAAGAAAAAGAAGCACCTCAATTTACTTTTGTTCCGCTTATTGGGAGAGAAGGTTGGAGCCAGTAGTTGTAATTGTTGGTCCGACCTGCTCAGGAAAAACTTTCCTTTCGCTTAAACTTGCTGAGACACTAAACACTGAAATTATTTCAGCAGATTCGAGGCAAGTATTCAAACTATTAAACATCGGGACAGCTAAACCATCAGAAGATGAACTTCGTAAAATAAAGCACTATTTTATAGACTCTCTTGAACCTGATATGGAGTTTAATGCAAGTGATTTTGAACTATCCGCAATTGAGGTAATTAAAAAATTACACTTGCGGAAGAAAATTCCAATTGTAACAGGTGGTTCCGGGCTCTATGTGAAAGCATTGATTGATGGAATTATTGATATAGAAGGAACAGATTCTTCTTTGAGATTAGATTTAATGAAAGAAAGGGAGCGGTATGGAGATGAGTTTATGTACAATAAACTTGTTGCTCTTGACCCGATTAGCGCCTCAAATATGTTGCCTCAAAATTGGAAAAGAGTTATCAGGGCACTCGAGGTATTTCTACAAACCGGGACTAAACTTTCTGAACATCATTCTAATCAAAAACCTAAAAATGATTTTTCTTTTATTCAGTACGGATTGAATTGGGATAGGGCTTCACTATATCACAATATAGAAAATCGGGTTGATAATATGGTTTCAAATGGATTAGTAGAGGAAGTCAAATCTATCTTAAATTCCGGTTTTGATGTAACACTTAATTCGTTAAATACTGTAGGGTATAAGGAGATAATTTCATTTATCAATAACGAAATATCCATTGAGAGAGCCATCGAATTAATTAAACGAAATACTCGCCGCTATGCCAAACGACAAATGACTTGGTTCAGAAAAGATAAAAGAATAAATTGGATAGATATTTCTTCGAATAGTGATTTAAGTACTTCTGTAGATTACATTTTAAACGATCTCAAAGTGAAAGGATTTTATGAAAGAGAAAATTAGAATTGCATCGGGGCAAGGATTTTGGGGTGATTTAATCGATGCTCCTTACAATCAAGTTGCTAACGGCGATATCGATTATCTTGTAATGGATTACCTTGCCGAAGTGACTATGTCGATACTTCAGAAGCAAAAAAATAAAAATCCTGAACTTGGATATGCACGTGATATTCCTGAATTGATGAAAAGAATACTTCCCATTTGTAAAGAAAAAAATATTAAAGTTATAACTAATGGTGGGGGAGTAAATCCGATTTCGTGTGCAAAAGCTGTGCTTGGAGTTGCTAAATCTATAGGTATTAATGAGCTGAAAATTGGAGTTCTACTCGGAGATGATATTCGAGAAAAGATTGATTTGATAATCGATTCCGGTTGTAACTTGAACGATATGGAAACCGGTGAACCGATTCAATCTGTTAAAGATAAATTATTAAGTGCAAATGTCTATTTCGGTGCTTTTCCGATTGTCGATGCACTTGATGCAGGTGCAGATATTGTTATAACCGGAAGAACTACTGATACCGGCTTAACGCTTGCACCAATGATACATGAATTTGATTGGGCTAAAGATAATTTTGATTTGATGGCTGCTGGTACTGTTGCGGGACATATTCTTGAGTGCGGCGCTCAAGCTACGGGAGGAAATTTCTTGGGTGATTGGGAATCGATTGATAATTTTGCTTCGATAGGGTTTCCTATTGCTGAAGCTTACCCAAATGGAGAAGTTATAATCACAAAACATGAATCTCTCGGAGGAAAAGTCTCTATTGAAACCGTTTCAGAACAACTCTTATACGAAATCGGAAATCCAAAAATGTATATTACACCCGATTGTATCGCTGACTTCACTTCAATACAACTCGAAGAAGTCGGAAAAGATAGAGTTAAAGTTTTTGGAGTAAAAGGAGAGCCGGATACCCCTTCTTATAAAGTTTCATGCTCCTACTCAAGCGGTTATTCTGCAGTTTCTACTTTAACATATTCTTGGCCTCAAGCATTGACTAAGGCAAAAGCGGTTGATAAGATACTTAGGCAACGATTAGAAAATCTCAATCTTCAATTTGATGAAATAAGAACAGAATTTGTCGGGTATAACGCTTGCCATGGTCCTCTTGCTGCTGATATTGATGAAGATTTAATAAATGAGATTGTTGTAAGATTTGCAGTAAGATCAAAAGATTATAATTCAATTGAAAGATTTGGAAAAGAGATTGCACCATTAATATTGACGGGACCACCAAGTGTTACAGGTTTTGCCGGAGGTAGACCTAAACCGAGTGAAGTAGTTGCTTATTGGCCTGCTTTATTACCTAAAAATTTGGTTCAACCTTATATTGAAATTATGGAGATGAAGTCATGAAAAAAAAACTCAAAGATATTGCACACGGTAGAAGCGGTGATAAAGGGGATGCAGCTAATGTCGGCATAATTGCGTATAACGAAGAAGGCTACCAAATCATCGAAAAATATCTTACCGCCGAAGTGGTTAAAAAACACTTTGAAGGAATCTGTTTTGGAAAAGTGGAGAGATATGAACTCCCAAATCTTAAAGCTTTAAACTTTTTACTCCATAACACACTAGGCGGAGGTGGAACAGTATCGCTCAAACTTGATGCTCAAGGAAAAACATTAGCTGCAGCTTTATTACGAATGGAGATTGAAGTTTAAAATAGTTTTTACTTAGTAAAATCAATTCTTAACAGGTGGTTGTGTAATTTTTTATAGACTCAATTTTCTATTCTACTTCATTTAGATTATTTTTACATTTTAATTTAATGGAAAGTAACTCTATATGTATGCTGACGAACTAAGAAAACTTAATACCTATCAACAAAAACTTACCATAATACGAGGTTATCTTTGACTTAGATGTCAAAGAAGATAAAATCCTACAACTTCAAAATAAAACAGAAGCCCCAAAATTTTGGGATGATCAAAAAGAAGCTCAAAAAGTCTTGCTTGAAATAAAGTCCCTTCAAGAGTGGGTTCAACTTTGGAACAATATCAATAAAAAAATTATCAATCTTAATGACTTAATAGAACTTGCTGAAGCTGAAGAAGACAATTCATTTCAAGCTGATATAGAAGCTGAACTTAAAAGCATTGCTGAAGATATCGAGAATCTTGAATTCAAAAATATGCTTAGCGGCAAAGATGATAATAAAAACTGCATTCTAACAATTCACTCCGGTGCGGGGGGAACTGAAGCACAAGATTGGGCTGAAATGTTAATGAGAATGTATATCAGATATGGAGAACAGGTTGGTTTCAAGACTACAATCGTAGATGTTCTTGACGGTGATGGTGCAGGAATAAAAAGTGTAACTATTGAGTATGAAGGGGAGTTTGCTTATGGTTATCTTCGTGCTGAAAATGGTGTTCATCGGTTAGTTCGAATTTCTCCATTCGATTCAAATAAGAGGCGCCATACTTCATTCGCTTCTGTATTTGTAATTCCTGAAGTTGATGATACAATTGAGATTGACATCAATCCTGCAGACCTAAGAATAGACACTTATCGTTCAGGTGGAAAAGGGGGACAGAACGTAAATAAAGTTGAAACAGCTGTTCGAATTACTCATATTCCTACAAATACTGTTGCTGCTTGCCAAAGTGAAAGATCACAGGGGCAAAATAAAGTGAACGCAATGAAGCTTCTAAAATCAAAATTGTACCAAATCGAGCGAGAAAAACAAATTGAACAACTTGATGAAGTTGAAAAAAGTAAAATGAAAATCGAGTGGGGGAGTCAAATCCGTTCTTATGTTTTCCATCCTTATAATCTTGTAAAAGATCACCGCACTGATGAAGAAACTTCTGATACGCAAGGAGTTATGGATGGTAATATTGCTAAATTCATTAAAGCCTACTTGATGAAATTCAGTCAAAATTAGGAGAGGATAAGTTGAAAACTTTTACAGAATATATGTGGTTCTATACAAAAAAGAGACGCGAGTACATAAATATTACTGGTGATGTGGAGGAAGTCTTAAGAAAAAGTGGAATTAAGGAGGGGATGATTCTGGTCTCTGCTATGCACATCACAGCGGGAGTTTATGTAAATGATGCCGAATCCGGTTTAATACAGGATATTGATGACTGGCTTGAAAATCTTGCTCCATTCAAACACGATTACAGACACCACAGAACGGGTGAAGATAATGGCGATGCTCATCTAAAGAGTCTTCTCATTCATCATGAAGTAATTGTTCCCGTAACAGATGGGAAGCTTGATCTCGGTCCTTGGCAGCAAGTATATTATGCTGAGTTTGACGGAATGAGAAGAAAAAGATTAATCATCAAAGTTATGGGTGAATAGCTCAATAGTTCTTTAATGTAAAAAGAGTTATTTTTACACATTGAAAAATAAAAAATGGAATTCAAATGGATAATAATTCATCAAAATTTGCTACAAAATGTGTGCATGCCGGAATGACGGAAAATGAGCATCATGCAGTAATTCCCCCAATTTATCAAACATCTACATTTTCTTTTGAGTCAGCCAAGCACGGTGCTTCACTTTTCTCAGGTGAAGAGTCAGGATATATTTATTCTAGAATGGCTAACCCTACCGTTGAAGCAATGGAAAATGCAGTTGCCAAACTTGAAGGGGGCCATAAAGCTTTAGGCTGTGCGTCAGGTATGGCGGCTATACATACTGTATTTGCTTCGTTATTAAGAGCAGGTGATCATGTAATTTGCTCAAGTGCTGTGTACGGACCAACAGTCACTCTTCTTCAAACAATTATGAAAAAGTTTGATGTAGATTCAACTTTTGTTGATACTACCGATTCACAAACAGTTAAAGATGCTATTCAGCCAAACACTGTTTTGGTTTTTATTGAAACCCCCGGTAATCCTACACTTGCTATTTCTGATTTACAGGAAATTGTTAACATTGCACACCCTAAAAATATCCTAGTTGCCGTAGACAATACTTTTATGAGTCCGGCATTACAACGTCCATTCGAGTTTGGAGTGGATGTAATTATTCACAGTATGACAAAGTTTTTAAATGGTCATTCTGATGTTGTCGGTGGAATTGTAGTCGTTAAAGATGAGCAGATGTATTTAAAGATGAGAAAAACTCTTAACCAAACAGGTGGTGTAATAGACCCATTTAATTCATTCTTGGTTCATAGAGGTATCAAAACTTTGCAAATCAGAATTGAAAAACACTCTTCTAATGCTCAAAAGATAGCAGAGTATTTAGAAGAACACCCTGCAGTAAAATGGGTTCGTTACCCGGGATTAAAATCGCACCCGCAATAT
>JAHBUO010000113.1 GCA_019638025.1 Ignavibacteriaceae bacterium | reverse complement strand
GATAGTCTGTTATCAATTGCTTATGAATATTTGTTAAAGGATGCAAAATCTGAGCGCTCTCATAAAATAATTGATACGTTTAACGACGGATTAATTAAGGTGTGTGAAGGACAAAGTTTAGATAAAGAATTTGAGTTGAAAAAAGTTGTAACTCTTAGTGAATATCTTGTAATGATTAAAAAGAAAACAGCCGCTTTAGCAGAGATGTGTTGTCGGATTGGGGCACTAATAGGAAATGGTTCTGATGAAGAAATCGAAGTACTTGCAAATTTTGGTTCAAAGATTGGAATTGCTTTTCAAATTCAAGATGATCTTTTAGATATTGCCGGCACTGAGGCTGAATTAGGAAAAGTAATCGGTGGAGATTTAGTTGAAGGTAAGAAAACTTTCCTCTTTCTTAAAGCACTCGAAAAAGCTAATAGTAATCAGAAGAAAAAATTGAATCGGGTTATAATTAATAAAGGTATAAAACATTCTGAAATAGATGAGTATAAAAAACTTTATGAAAAACTGGGAGTAATCACCGATGCTCAAAAGGAAATTGTAAAATATTCTAAGTCAGCAATTAAAGGGTTAGAAAAACTAACAAATGTTGAAGATAAAGAAATATTTACATGGCTCGCTAATTCATTAATCAAAAGAAACAAGTAGATGATATCTGAAACTGTTAAAATTGTTAACAATGCAGGGCTTCATACACGACCTGCCGCAACTATTGTTAAAATTGCTTCTAAGTATAAATCTGATTTCTTTATTAAAAAAGATGGACTTAAAATTAATGGCAAAAGTATAATTGGTGTTATGACTTTAGCTGCAGAAATGGGTAGTGAACTTGAATTAACTTTTGATGGTCCGGACGAAATAAACCTTGCTCAAGATATTGTTGGTTTTATCCAGAGAGGATTTGACGAGCTGTGAGAGGTCTTAAAACACTTATTGAATCATCAGATAACTTAGCAAATGGGATAGCCGCTGCTCCCGGGATTGTAATTGGGAAAGCATACATTTATAAAAAAGAAATTCTGAATATAAATCAAAGTTCAGTTGAAGATGTTGAGGAAGCAATTCAACTTTTTCATGAATCGTTAGAAAAGTCAAAAAAAGAACTTCTCAAAGTATTTAATGTTGCTAAAGATCAAATGGGAGAAAAGAGATCTGAAATATTTGAAGCTCAACTGATGATACTCGATGATCCGGTTTTAATTTCTACAATCGAAAGGCGTATAAGAGAAGAAAAAAAACAACCTGAATCAGTAGTAGATGATGAGATATCCAAATATCAACAAATGATGTTTATGGCCCATGAATCATATATGAGAGAAAGAGCTCTTGACATCGAAGATATAAAAAATCGAATTGTAAAAAATCTTCAGAAAAAAAGATGGGAATCGAAAATTTCTAACGATGTAATCGTAGTTAGTGACAGTATCACCCCCGCCGATACAATTCTTTTTACTAAGTTCAACGTTAAAGGTTATGTGACTGTTTATGGAGGATTAACATCACATGCAGCTATATTAGCTCGATCACTTGACTTGCCGGCTGTGTTAGGGGTTCATGGTGCAACAGAAAATATTAAGAATGATGATACTATTATTGTAGATGGATTTCATGGATTAGTTTTTATCAATCCTAATGAAAAACAAATCGAATTTTATCAAAACAAAATAAAACATCTTGAAGAAATAAATGCCTCTTTGGCTGAGTTACACGACAAGCCTGCAACTACAACGGATGGTAAAGAAATTGAACTCTTTGCTAATGTTGATGTGAGCGGCGAAGTTCATCTTGTAATAACTAATCGCGCAAAAGGTGTTGGGTTATATCGTACTGAACAAATCATTGAAGAGTTAGGTGAATTTCCGGATGAAGAACAACAAACAAAAATCTATGCAAATTTAGCAACCCGCCTTTATCCTCAACCTTTAACCATTAGAGTATTTGACATAGGCGGAGACAAAGTTAAATTTTTAGATCATGAAGAGGCAAATCCATTTCTTGGATTAAGAGGAATTAGACTTCTTCTTGCTAACCCTAAACTCTTTAAAGAGCAAATCAGAGCTATTTTACGAGCTAGTGTGAACAAAAATATTTTACTGATGATTCCAATGGTCTCTACAATTGATGAAATAATTGTTTCAAGACAATTAATTGAAGAGTGTAAAAAAGAGCTTCAGTCTGCAAAGATTCAATTTGATAAACATATGCAGGTTGGGATGATGATGGAAGTTCCTTCAGCTGCTGTAATGGCTCAAGATTATGCCGAATTAGTTGATTTTGTCAGCATCGGAACAAACGATTTAATTCAATATATAATGGCAGTTGATAGAGGAAACGATATTGTAAATTATTTATATCAGGAATTTCATCCTGCGGTAATTAGAACTATTAATTATATAGTGCATGGTTCGAAAAGGGCAGGGAAAAAAGTGAGCATTTGCGGTGAAATGGCAGCAGATACTTTAGCGATTCCTTTATTAGTAGGTCTCGACTTAGATAGTTTTAGTTTATCTCCTGCCGTATTACCAACAGCAAAGAAGGTTATTAGATCATTTTCGTATGAAAGCGCTAAAACTCTTGCAAATGAATGCTTACAACTGAATTCGCATGAAAAAATACTAAAGAGAATTGAACAGTTTTTTGCAGAAAATAATATAAAAAGAACTCGAAATATTTTATAGGAAATTATGAATCTTGAAAAATTAGTCCCAAAATGTGATCCCGAAAATCAATTTGATGTTTTAGTCAATACATTCACACAAGTTGAATATGCGTGGGAAAACGATTTTGATTTATCTTCGCTCAATAATAAAAAATTTAATTCCGTAATTGTAAGCGGATTAGGCGGCTCTGCAATTAGCGGGGATTTAATGCAAAATTTTCTTCAGAATGAATTAAAAATTCCCTATTCAGTGAATAGAAATTATACTCTTCCATCATTCATAGATAAAGAGAGTTTACTTATTGCGTCCTCTTATTCGGGGAACACAGAAGAGACACTGGAAGTTTTAAATAAAGCTATCGAAATCGGTTGTAGTATTGTTTGTATTACAACCGGTGGCAAGATGAGAGAGATTGCTAATAAGAAAAATCTCCCTTTAGTGTTGCTTAAAGAAGGTTATCAACCGCGGTACTCATTGGGATTAAGTTTTTTTTCATTACTGAAGGTTCTACAGAAGCTGAACATTATTTCTGATCAATCTGATATTGTATTAAAAATTCAAAATCAGTTGAAGGAGAGTGGGATTGAATTTGCTAAGGAAAATTCAACTCCCTACAAAATAGCTGAGGAATTAATTGGCTTCATTCCGATTATATATTCGGTTAGCGATGTTACTAATGCTTTAGGAAATCGATTCAAATGTCAGCTTAATGAAAACTCAAAAGTACATGCTTTTTGTAACTATTACCCTGAATTAAACCATAATGAAATTGTTGGTTGGGAAACTGTCAATTTTAATTTGTTCAATTCAAAATTAATAAATGTTTTGGATGAAGTTTATCATCCACAAGTAAAAAAGAGATTTCAAATTTCAAATGATTTAATTTCTGAAAAAGGGGTTCAGACTATTGAATTAAAAAGTGAATTACCCACATTTAAAGAACGCTTATTTTATTTAGTCTATTTAACTGATTGGATTTCATACTACTTGGCGATTCTCCGTGGTCAAGACCCAAGTGAAATTGATAACATTCATGCGTTGAAGAAAAGGTTAACTGAATAGTAGAAACATAAAACTTGTAATTAAATGGAAACTGTTGATAAAAAAATAAAAATTCTTGTTGCTGAAGATAATTTGATTAATCAAAAACTTTTATTCCGATTACTTCAGAAAATGAATGCAGAATTTAAGATTGTTAATAATGGTGAAGAAGTGATGAATGCCGTCGAAGATGAGAACTACGATTTAATTTTTATGGATATACATATGCCTATCATGGATGGAGTTCAAGCCACTAAGTTAATAAAAGAAAAAGCTGCTTCCGGCGCTAAGGATTCAATTATTATTGCCATGACAGCCAATGTAATGAAAGATGATATCGATAATTTCATGGAAATCGGAATGACTGATGTTATCACTAAACCATTTTCAATGAGCGAGTTTTCATCTATGGTTTCTAAATATTCCGGATAATTTTCTATTCTAAACTTTTCTATTGATTCTTTCCAAATTAAGCATTAAATATAGTGTACAAAAGAACACTATTTTCTATGCTTATCATGACTACAATATTTCACCTTGATTTGGATGCTTTTTTTGTTTCAGTTGAAAGAATTTTAGATTCTTCTTTGATTGGAAAACCTGTAATTGTCGGGGCAAATCCAAAGGGAAGAGGAGTAATATCAGCTTGTTCATATGAAGCAAGGGAATATGGACTACATTCAGCAATGCCGATAAGACAAGCCTTCCAACTTTGCCCAAACGGAGTTTACTTACGCGGACACTTTAATGAGTATGAAAGATATTCTAATGCCGTTAAAAATTTGTTATCTAAATTTGCTCCGGAAATTGAACAAGCATCAATTGATGAATTTTATTTGAATTTCTCCGGATGTCAAAAAATTTATGGTGACTTTTATCTTCTTGCAAAATTTCTTCAGAGTACAATTTTAAAACAATTGAATCTCCCGGTTTCCATCGGAATAGCTAGCAATAAATCAGTAGCAAAAATTGCTTCTGATTATAAGAAACCTTTTGGAATCACTATGGTTAAAACTGGAGAAGAGAAAATTTTCTTATCAAATTTGCCTATTCAGAAAATGCCCGGTATCGGTAAAGTTATGCAGGCAGAAATGAATAGCAAGGGGATTTATACCCTTGGGGATTTAGCATCTCTGCCAATTGATTTTATTGCATTACTTTATGGTAAAAATGGTATTGAGTTATGGAATAGAGCAAATGGGGAGGGTTCTGTTCTTTTTTCTACTAAACATGTCCAAAAGAATATTTCGAAAGAGACAACATTTAAAGAAGATGTTACCAACTTAACTATAATTGAACAAGCGTTGTTTAACTTAACTTCTAAAGTTTGTCAGAATATGAGAGATTTGAATTACTTCGCCTCTACAATAGCAATTAAGTTGAGATATTCAGATTTTATTACAATCACTAAAGCAAAAACTTTTCGACCGACTAATGATGACAGAGTAATCTATCAAACTGCACTTGAACTTTTTAGAAAAGCTTATACTCGAAGAGTAGCTATAAGACTGATTGGAGTACATCTCTCCAAATTTGTAAATGCTTCTGTTCAAGAGCAGTTGTTTGAATCAATCGAAGATAAGCGCAAGAATATGTTAGAAGCTGTAAATTTTATTAGAAATAAATATGGATTTAAGTCAATACAAATCGGGGAGTTCGCAAACAACTCTATTGATTAAATAATAAGTTTGCTTAATTTTACTTGAGTAAATATAATCGGAGAAATAATGAGACCATTCATCAAAATATTAATAATTCTATTTTTAGTTTTAGATAATCAATTCCTTTATTCATTTAATGAGCAAGATACAATTCATGTAGCTTTTTGGAATGTAGAAAATCTTTTTGACACAATTGATGACCCACTCAAACAAGATGAAGAGTTTCTTCCTACAGGCGAAAAAGAATGGACCCCCGAAAGGCTAGAAGATAAAATGTTTAAACTTAGTAGAATTATTCTTAACATGAATAATTACAAAGGTCCTGATGTATTAGGTTTGTGTGAGGTTGAGAATGAAGATGTTTTATCTAAATTGGTAACAAAATATTTAAGTGATTATGGTATTGCATATAAAGAATCTCCGGATAATAGAGGAATTGATGTTGGATTAATTTTCAAAAAAAATATTTTTGAAATAGTGGAGATAAATGCTGATACAGTTCATCTACCGGACAGATATCCTACTAGATTAATATTAAATGTAAAATTAAAGTTAATTTCAAATGGAGAAGAATTTTCTTTCTATATAAATCATTGGCCTTCTAGAAGAGGTGGGGAAGAAACTTCTGAGAAAAATCGTATAGCAGCAGGATTAACACTAAGAAATTTTGTTGATAAAAACCTTAAGCTAAATTCTAGAGAAAAGATAATTCTCATGGGAGATTTTAATGATGAACCAAATAATAAATCTATAACAGAAGCGTTGAGAGCGATTCCACTTTATTGTGATTCATTATCAAATCCATCTCAAAATACTATTTACAATACCTCGTATAAAACTAAAATGGATGGTGTAGGGAGTTTTAAGTATCGTGAATTTTGGAATTTGATTGACCAATTTATGGTTTCATCGGAATTGGTTTATGGTAGTGGCTATGTTTACGATTGCGGAAGTTTTGAAGTCCTTAAACCTGAATTAATGGTTACCAAATCCGGAAATTTCAAAGGAGCTCCATTTCCAACTTATGGTGGTAAGCGATATCTAGGAGGATATAGTGATCATTTTCCCATTGAAATTCGAATAATCAAAAAATGAAAAAGAAGCTATTAATTTTTGGTGCAAACGGAAGTCTTGGCAAAGGAATAGTGGATGTTATCCCTGAAAACAAATTTACAGAAATTCACTTATTTGATTTTAAATTCGAAAACTCCAATCATAGCCATTATAATTTACACATGGTGAGTGATTTATCAATTGAACAAAATGTTGAAAATGCTTTTCATAATGTGACTAATTCTAAAGAGAGTGTATTTTACTTAATAAGCACAATAGGCGGTTACATTGGAGGTAAAAAAATTTCTGATACTAAGTTTGAAGACTACCTCAAAATGATTAATATGAACCTTACTTCGAACTTTCTGATTTTAAAGCATTTTCAGAAATTAGTGAATAAAAGTCATTCCGGAACAGCTCTATTTACAACTGCATTTACCGGTCTAAATGCAAAGGAATTAAATGGAGTTTATGGTGCATCTAAAGGAGCTCTAATCCATTTAGTAAAAACAGCTTCACTAGAGGGAAGAGAAATCAAATTGTCGGTTAACTCAATAGCACCGTTAATAATTGATACACCAGAAAATAGAAGTTGGTTGAATTATGACCAGTTAGAAACAATTCAAAAACCTTGTGAGATTGGTAAATTCATTTTCGGAATTTTTGAAAACTACAATTTTGTCACAGGTAATATTTTTGAAATGACATCAAGATTTTGTATTGATTAGCACTCCTTAAATTGATGATAATTTTTAATTCGTATTGCTTTTATTTTGATAAATTGTTATTGTAGACACGGTAAAATTGAAAAATATTTTGACTCTTTTAATTATAATAAAATACTCACGTTAGGAGGATAATTTTCTTATGGAAATTACTGGATTATTAGCTACAGCAACAAATCTAATTGCTCAAGCTCAACAAGATGCCGGAATGTTAAATTGGTTAGTTGAAAAGTATGAAGCCGGTGGAGCATTTATGCACCCAATTCTTGCATCATTAGTCATTGGTTTAGCTTTTTGTATTGAAAGATTCTGGACATTAACCAGAGCTCGTGTAAATACAAAAGATTTTGTTGTTAAGGTAAAAAAAGCATTAGATGAAGGCGGTGTTGAAGCCGGTAAAGAAGTTTGTATGAATACTAGAGGTCCGGTGGCTTCTGTTTTTTATGCCGGTTTATTAAGAGCAGATGAAGGTCTCGATGCGGCTGAAAAAGCAATTGTTGCTTATGGAGGACTTGAAATGGGGTTCTTAGAAAAAGGGTTAATCTGGATTTCAACATTTATCACAATTGCACCGATGCTTGGATTTACCGGAACGGTTCAAGGTATGATTGAAGCTTTTGATGCTATTAAAGAAGCGGCTCAAATTTCTCCTGCAATTGTTGCCGAAGGTATTTCAGTTGCGTTATTAACAACTCTTTTTGGATTAGTTGTAGCGATGATTCTTCAGGTATTCTATAATTACTTTGTATCAAGAATTGATGCACTTGTAAGTGATATGGAAGAAAGTTCAGTTGAACTTATCGATGCGCTCTATGAATTAAAAACCAAAAAGAAATAATATAAAGAAGTAATTAATATGGCTTTAATTAAGAAAAAGAAAATAGGCGGTGCTACGATTCCGACAGGATCAATGGCAGATATTGCGTTTCTTCTTTTGCTCTTTTTCCTTGTAGCAACTGTTATTGATGTTGATACAGGTATTGGTTTAACTCTTCCGGAATTTATTGAAGATGCAGAAACCGTTCCTGTAGCAAAAGATAGAATGGCAGCGCTTCTGATTAATGAAAATGGTGATGTTCTTCTGGATGGAAATGTTATTTCTATTCCGCAAATTCGTACAAATCTCAAACCGAGAATCGAATCTAAAATCGAACTTGATTCTAAGAAGAAATTAATTGTATCTGTAAAAACCGATAGGAAGACAAATTATAATCGATATATTCAA
>JAHBUO010000112.1 GCA_019638025.1 Ignavibacteriaceae bacterium | reverse complement strand
CAAATACCTGACGGTATTTTTAGCTCTAATGCAAAAATTAGATTGATTGATGAAGCCTCTAGTAATGAAATTTTAGACAGTAGTAATTCGGGTTTTAATATTAGATATTTGAAAATCACATCTCCTGTCTCAGGTGAAAATATTGCGGCAGGTACTTCTCACCAAGTAAGATGGCTCTTTGGAAATGTTTCAACATTAACAGTAGAATACTCACTGGATAATGGTGTAACATGGAGCATTATTGGTATCAATCATCCCGCTTCTGATTCATCTATTACATGGAATATCCCAAACACTGCAGTATCACCAACAAGCAGAGTTAGAGTATCAAGCTCTGTTGATGCTTCGATTTTCGACACAACCGGAATCTTTAATCTTTATATCCCGGGAATTGTTCTTAATTATCCAAATGGTGGTGAATATTTAACCTCAGGCAATAGTGTTCAGATTAATTGGAGTAGTTCATTTATAGATAATATTAAAATTGAGTTCTCTACAGATAATGGACAAGCTTGGACAACATTGCACTCAACCCCATCTATTCCGGCTGCTGTAGGCACATATACGTGGCAAATTCCAAATAATTTATCGACATCTCAGGGTAGAATTAAAGTTACGGATATTGCTAATTCAACCTTTACAGATTCCAGTCAATCTTCGTTTAAAGTTGGTTGGGTGCGAGTAATAACTCCGAATGGAGGAGAGAATTGGTTAGCCGGAACTCAACGAACAATCTCATGGAATAATAGCCAGAGTGTAACTACTGTTAATCTCGAATATTCAATTGATAGTGTTTGGTTACCTATTGCGACTAACATTCCTACAAGTTCACCATTGACTCAAACTTATGTCTGGACTGTCCCGGCAATTGAAACTTCAACCGGAAGAGTGAGAGTTTCTGATGCACAATCTTCAACACAAATTGGTGATTTAAGTGATAATAATTTCATTATTAGTAGGATAGAGCTTTTAACACCCAACGGTGGTCAAAATTGGAGAGCCGGAAGTACTCAACAAATTACTTGGACACGAAGTACAAATATTGCAAATATTAGAATTGACCTCTCTAAAGTTGATAATGGGGTGTATGTACTTCAAACAATCGCTCCTCAAATCGATGCAAGTATTGGAACTTGGGATTGGGATATTAATATCGGAGAGTTTTCTGATAATTGTCGAATTATCATCTCCGATGTATCTAATTCAGCAATCTTAGATTCAAGCGAAGGGACATTCAAAATCAGTTCGATGAGATTGTTGGCACCGGTTGAAGCAATCAAAATTCTTGAAAAATCAGTTTATAATATTCAGTGGGAATCGAGCAATAATATATCAAAGGTAGATTTACACTATACTACCAATAACGGTAATACTTGGGTCACAATCATCCTCAATTATTCAGCTTCTACAAGAAACTTCAATTGGACAGTACCGGAAGTACCTTCTGATTCTTGTAGGATTAGAATTAGAAATTCTTTAAATATTTCATTTGTTGATATGAGCACAAATGTATTCTCAATCAGCAGAATGAAACTTAATATTCCGAATACCAACCAAAAGTGGCAACTTGGAACAACAAAAGAAATTACTTTTGAAACAAAGTTTGTAAATAATATTCGGATTGAACTCAACAGAGATGGCTCACCGGTTTGGGATCCGATTGTAGATTCGCATCCCACAGTTTCAGGAAAGTACACTTGGATATTACCGAATTCACAAACTTTAGCCGGAGCAAACAATAGAATTAGAATCGTCGATGTTGATAATCCAAATGTTGCTGATACATCTGACGAACTATTTACACTGGCATTTTTACAATTGCAATCTCCGAATGGTGGTGTGGGAAATCAGATCGGAAGCAGTTTTGAAGTTACATGGGAAAGCTCTCAAATTACGGCTGTCGGGCTCGAATATACAACTGATGGTGGAACTACTTGGAAAATTATTAAAAATATTGTTGATGCAAATCTAAAGAAATTTGAATGGCCTATCCCCAATGAGGCTTCAAATAATTGTTTTGTAAGAATATATGATTATCAGAGGCGTGAAATTACTGATATGAGTGATTCGGCATTCACTATTAGCTTTATTGCACTTACAAATAATTTTGGAGTTAATAAGTCGAGGGTTCAAGTTGGCAAGACTTATCCGATTGCATGGAACAGTGGATTCGTGAATAATGTTAAAATCGAATTTTCTACAAATAATGGGAGTGATTGGAATGAAATTCCTGAAGCTGTGAGTATTCCGGCTTCGAACAGAAATTTCAATTGGACGATTCCTAACTTCCCAACTCGTAGTGCATTAGTTCGAATTATCGATACACAATATCCTCAAGTGGTTGATACAAGTAATAGTCTATTAACAATAAGTACAATAAAGTTATTATCACCAAATGAATTAACCGCATATCAAATCGGGACTAATCAAGTAATATCTTGGGCTGTGGAGAATATTGATTCAGTTTTAATCCAACTTTCGACTGATGATGGATTAACATGGCAAACAAATATTTCAACTAAACCGTCACTTCCTTCTGAGTTTAATTGGTTAGTTCCAAATAACAGAACTTCAAAAGCAAGAATTCGCGTTACCGATAAGAATGATTTAACAATTGAAGATGCGAGTGATACTAATTTTGTAATTGGCACTTTCCCGAAATTGACCGTTACAAGAAATTTCCAAAAAGATACAGTTAGAGTAAACTTTGAATTCTCAACTCCGGGTGAAAGACTTGAAATAGTTAAAGCAGAATATATCCTTGACAATGCAGCTCCTATTGAGATTACGGGCTCGCTTGTTGGGGATTACTCTCAAATAACCGGTCCTACTTCAGGAACAATTTTGTGGAATTCACTTAACAATCTTGATTATGTTGAAGGAAAAGTAAAGTTAAATGTAATTTTTAATTCCCCGGTATTTAATGTACAGTATCCGGTTAGTATTGATTCGGTAGGTGTCGATAATAAAGCCCCTCTATTTAATCCGGCAACAATTCAGGCACTTCAAAATCCATATACATATGGATGGGATAAAGCTATGTTGACTTGGTTAGCTGCTTCAGATACTAATAAACCGATTCAGTATAAAGTTACTGTTACTGACGACGCAAATACAACTACACTTCCAACGATTTCTCGATTTGCTGATTCTGTAATTGTTCCGGGACTTGTAACATCTACAAATTATACTATTAGTTTGGTGGTTCAAGATGCTTTAGGGAATGATACTTCCTTTACTAAACAAATTAAAACTCAAGCTGTAGTTGATTTTAATAATGATGGTAGAATTGATGCTCTCGACTTGGCTTCGTTTGTGCAAGCATGGAGTAAACCCGATTCATCTTCATCGGTTGACTTATATCCATTTGTTGGAGAAATTCCATCGATTAGAGTCCTTGGCAATGGTATTTTGAATGTTGAAGACTTAATGATTTTTGTAGATATGTGGAATTATTATCAAGATTTTAACGGTTTGCCAAAATCGAAAAATAAATATGACATAAATCTTGTAGAAAGAGAAACAATCAAATTTAGAAAAGGTGAAAATCTTATTTCGATTCCAATTGAATTTGATTCAACTAAATCGTTATTAGCATTCTCTACTCAAATTTTGTATAACACTGAAAGTTTCAATTTTGATTCGGTGGGTGTGAGTAGTAATTCAGAATATTCATTCAACGATATTAGTCTAATCCACAGAGATTCGACTAATGGTAAAATTAATATCGATTTTGCTAATCTATCGGGTAAGTTAAATGGTAAATATTTATTAGATTCAAAAATAACTTACAATTTTGATAGAGACACAAAGAGGGATTCTATTCTGATAATACACAGAGGATTTGATAATAACTTGCAAGAAGTTTATTCAACACAGAAGGTATATACTCTTCAGGAAATTCCAAATTCATTTGCATTATATCAGAACTATCCAAACCCGTTCAATCCGCTGACAACTATCGAGTATGATGTTCCAAATAAATCTTTTGTCAATCTAACGATTTATGATATTCTTGGAAGAAGAGTTGCTACACTTGTGAATGAAGAAAAGAATGAAGGAACTCATCGAGTCAGTTTGGATGTAAACAAAGTTTCTTCAGGTTTAGCCAGTGGGGTTTATTTATACCGACTTCAAGCAGGCAATTATAACGTTACTAAAAAAATGGTTTTAATAAAATAATTCACGGATTATTATTATGAATAATAAAGTTTTCAAGATAAGTACTTATAAATATTGGATAATGATTATCCCGATATTATTTATTTATAACTCGTGTAAGAATTCCGGACTCTTAGATAGCCCCCCGGCATTTATGCAATTTGTATCCGGTCCAATTGATAATGAAGTTTTATTGAATGATAAAGTTGCATTTTCTTGGAAGGGAGCAAGTGCTGATTACACATTCCGCTACAGAGTTTTAAGTATTGATAGCGACAATTTTCCATCCACATATTTAGACTGGACAGTCTTTAGCAAATTAACAGAAGTTTCTCTAAATAATCTTGACGAAGGAAAGTTTAGAATTGAAGTTGAAGGAAGAAGCGGAAGTTTGACTGAAATTATTAAACGTGAATTTACGATTGATGCTGTTCAAGGACCTTCGTTGTTGTTTTTCAAGACACAGACAACATTAAGAGTTGGGCTACAAGATTCAATCGGTATTTGGATGGAGGATGTCGACAGTCTGGCAGCCTATAGTGTTGTGATAGTATTTGATAAGTCTAAACTTGAATTTATGGGATTACGTCCCGGCTTGTATGTAACTCAGCAAAAGTTCAAACAAATTATTGTCCCTGACTATAATAATCCTGATATCCTTGCATTTGCAAATTCGACCGGACGTATTGATATAAACACAGCACTGCTAACTGATTTGGGAAGTTATCCCAACAAATCTATAAGTGGTTCAGGGAGGATATTAAATTTAGTCTTTCGGGGGAGAGCTCGAGGTACATCAGGAATCGAAATTACATCACTCAGCTTAAAGAGTCCTTCGCGTGCTTCAATTCAATTTAAACCACCTAAAGATGGAGTGATTGAAGTAAAATAATTATAAGTGAATTTCTAAACCTTCTGACGCAATAAAAATTTCTAATTGATTGCCAGGATAATTATTTTTTCTATATTCCTGTGCAATGCTCAATAATTTATGAATCTCAAAATCATCATTCTCAGGGGCATGGTGAAATAGACCAAGTCTTTTAACATTAGCTTTTATGGCAATATCTACACCCACCAATGCAGAACTATGTCCCCAATCAACTTTTTGGATTTCTTCTATAAAAGAATACTGAGCATCAAAAATTAATAAATCGGCATTCTGATAAAAATCTATATAGCCGAGCATTCTCTCTTTTGATAGATTATTATATTCAGCGTCAGTTGCATAAATAGCAGATTTACCGTTGTGAGTAACTTTGTATGCGTAACTTTTGCCGGGATGATGTAACTCAAGATTTGTAATGGTGAAATCATCAATTTGAACATTCGATTTATGTTCTATTTGATGGAAATACTTCTTCGATAGCATAATATCCAACCCAACCGGAAAAAACCTAAAGTCTTGTTGGTCATTTATTCTCTTCTCAATATTTTCATGAACAGCGTAAAAATGAAGTTCACTATTTGGTCCATAAGCAGGAACAAAAAACGGGAAACCCTGCATATGATCCCAGTGCGTGTGATTTATAAAAATATGTGCTTTTATTTTACCTTCGGATGAATGTTTTTTAATAAGATAATCTCCGAGTCTTTTCATCCCGGAACCCATATCAAAAATGAGTAGAGTATCTTTAGTTGATATCTCAACGCACGAGGTATTTCCGCCTATTAAGCCTACTTCCCAATCTTCAAATTCATTAATAAATGCTTCTCGTTTTGCTTGTGAAGAAATATCTCTAACTGCAGCTTTTTCAAGCATACGAAGCACTTTCTGTCTAATTTGTTCAGATGTGGGTGGAGTTGGAATAGAACCACGTACACCCCAAAATCGAACTTTCATTTTTGCCTCTCTAAGCTATTCGATTGAGCAGATTACTGATTGTTTTATTATAAGTTTTAATCAATTTCGGCCGTCTTTATTTTAGGAAATAAAGGCACAAATATATGCCATTAAACTTGAGAAAATTAACGAAAATATATCTTATTCAAAAAATATTTTTTAATTATTTGTATTACTTAAAACTGACCTTATTGATATATTAACTAATCGAAAATTTTTATTTCCGGAGGATTAATGAAGACACTTATCTCTTTCGTTCTATTATTTATCGTAACAACAAATATCTCTTTTTCTCAGATCGAAAGTGATGATTCTGATTCAGTTGAAGTGTTCATCCTAGACTCATATATTCCCCTTGAAAAGCCAAACTCCTTTTTTATTTCTTTCTTGACCGATGTTGAAGCAAAAACTTCGATACTAATTAATGATAAATATTCTATAGTGATAAGCGCAAATTTTTCTGAAAATCATAAAGCTGAACTTGACCTTTCTAATTATGAATTTGATTCTTCTTATTTCTACTATTGGGTTATTGTTGAAGGTACTGACGGACGGAAAAATATTAGCGAAGTTTTTGTTGTTGATTTGCCGATGGAGTTAAGAGTTAAAAGTTCTTCAAATGTATTTACAACATGTTTATTGGGAGGAGTAATATTTGCAACTCCATCTCCGCAAATTATTTTTGCTGATGGGAAAAGATATTTTGGCATAACAAAAGAACTTCCTGTTCTTGCAAAATTCGCCGGAGGTTATAATTTGCCTGTAAGTTATTTCTCAATAGAATTTTCACACACACCAAAACTATCAACCAAAAATCTTTTTAGAATTGGCTATAAGCAAATTTATGAAGTCCCTTACTTACAATTTTTTATGGTGGGTTTGAATGGATTTACAAATTTTAATTCTTTCAATGGAGTATCACCTGAAATTTCTGTAGGATTGTTTAGGTTTTCAAACATATTTACTGTCTATTCAAAATACAGGTACAATCTTAAACCAAATGACCCAACTTTTAGATTTTCAGAAGTGTCTTTAGGATTATTTTCATCATCTTTTACAATTCAATTTTAGAGTTTAATATGATAATAAAAGAATTTTCAGATGAACTATTTTCAGAAGTTGCAAAATTTTGCCGATTGAATATGGAGTTGGATCCTGTTCCGGATTTTTTATTCAGAGAAAAGACTTTTGAGGATGAAGATTTTAATCCACAGACAACTTTAGTTGCAGTTGAAAAAATATCTCAAAAGGTTTTGGGATTTATTCAGGGTGTTGTCAGAAATCGAAAAGATGAAAGAGTAGGCTATATAAAATTATTATGTGTCGATAAAAACTTTAGACGACAAGGCATCGCACGCACTCTGTACAAACAAGTCGAAAGTTATTTTCAAACAAATAATGTTAAAACCATCAGAGTTTATGAGTCTTTCCCAAATTATTATATGCCCGGTATTGATCCGTTCTACACTGAAGCGATAGCATTTTTTGAAAGAATGGGGTTTAAAAAATTTAATGATACTTCAAATTTAGTTTCGAATCTTTCATCTAACCTAAAACCGTCAGAAGAAGAAATGACTAAACTCAAAGAAAAAGGGATTGAATGTTTTAGACCAACTCAAGATCAAAGAGATGAGGTGCTTAATTGGGTTGAGAAAGCTTTTTATGGATGGATTCCTGAGGTTAGTCGCGCATTTAAAAACGAACCAATCTCGTTATTCTGTGCAAAATTAAATGGCGAAGTTGTTGCTTTTTCAGCTTACGAAGTAAATAATATCGGAACCGGTTGGTTTGGACCAATGGGAACTGATAACAAGTTGCGAGGGCTTGGAGTTGGTGGTGTTTTGTTAAAATTATGTTTATATGAAATGTATGAGCAAGGTTTTACTAAAGCCATTATCCCGTGGGTTGGACCAATTCCGTTCTATATGCATTATGCAAATGCAAAATTACAGAGAGTTTTCTGGAGATATGAAAAAAAAATGGAATGATTTCTCCGTAATAATTGTTGTAATTAAAAAACTCGGAGAAAAATGATTTTAATATTGGTGTTTTTATTCTCATTCGGCTTACATGCGAATTCTGAATCAGGAAATTTAAAAGGGAGTGTTAAAGAAGGCTCCGTCCCGATACCAGGAGTAAATATTCTTTTAGTTGATACTCCATTTGGTACCGTGACTGACTTGAAAGGGAATTATAATCTTAGAAGTATTCCTGTAGGAAATTATAGAATTAGATTTAGCGCAATAGGTTACGCTACAAAATTCTTTAACATAAATGTAGAAAATAACCGAACAATCGAACTGAATGTGCAATTAGAAACTGAAGCAATAGTTGTAGATGAAGTTGAAGTTATCGGCAAGCGTGAACGAGAAGTTAATGATACTAGGACAAGCATTTTAGATTTAGATCCTAAAAGTGCAAAAATCCTTCCGGGCGCCGCTGAAGATGTTCTGCGAACTTTGCAATCACTTCCCGGAGTATTAGCGCCTAATGATTTCTCATCTCAATTGGTAATTAGGGGGAGTGGACCTGACCAAAATTTAATAATCATCGATGATGTCGAAATTTTTAATCCATATAGGTTGTATGGCCTGATAAGCATGTTCAATCCTGATGCGGTTTCTGAAGTCAATTTAATAACCGGCGGCTTTGCGGCAAAGTATGGTGATAGGCTTTCTGCAGTTTTGGATGTAGCGAATAAAGAAGGCGATCGATTTGATAGATTTAAAGGAAGTCTTAATGCTTCAATCGTTAGTGCAAATATTGTAGTTGAGGGAAGAAATCCTTTAGGAATAAACGGAAGTTGGATGCTAAACTCTCGCAGAACCTACTATGACCTAATTCTTGAACCGATTGTAAAAAATGCAGGTTTAGTTGAAGA
>JAHBUO010000111.1 GCA_019638025.1 Ignavibacteriaceae bacterium | reverse complement strand
GACATAATAACTCCTTGTTAAGTTGATACTATGAGTCTTATACCAATTTTCATAGGGTATTTTGGATTACGAAATGATTTTATTGCCGTACTGTTATACGGATTAATAAGCTACATTTTACTTCTAACTTTTAGGTATTCCCCAATGTTTTTTGCGAGATTAAAAGATCATCCTTGATATATTCACAAGATCTTAACAATTGGCTTTCCTTTCCTCCAAAAAAAATGAGACAAACGATTATTATTGACAAATAAAAAAATATTTTATAATTTTTGCACAAACGATTGCGCATAAAATGGCCATAACTTTAGAAGAAATAGCAAAGATTACCGGTTTTTCAGCATCCACAGTTTCTCGGGTTCTCACTAAACAATCCAAGAAATATAGAATTAGTCAGGTTACTGAAAAAGTAATAATCAAAAAAGCTAAAGAATTGGGCTACAGGCCTAACGATTTAGCACGTGGCCTTAGATTAAAAAAGACACATCTTATCGGACTAATGGTCCCTGATATTTCAAATCCTTTCTTTTCATACCTCACTCATATTATACAGAAGAAGGTATACATGAATGGATACAGCTTAATAGTCGCCAATACCAATGAAGATATAAATACTGAAATTGAACAGCTTGAAATATTTAGAAGAAAGGGGATAGACGGTTACATTATTATGCCTGTAGGTACAAAATATGAACATTTAGCTGACCTAATTGAGCATAATAAACCATTAGTTTTGCTGGACAGAAATATTGATGAACTTAATGTTAATTGCGTGGTTGTGGACAATTACCGGGGTTCTTACGAGGCAATTCAATACTTAATAAATGCCGGGCATAAAAGAATAGCAATAATACAAGGATTACAGAATACTTATACTAATAACGAGCGTGTACTTGGTTATAAAAATGCGCTTGCAGATAACGGAATTAAAATAGACGAAGAACTTATAGTAGGAAACGATTTTAGAAGAGAAAATGGTTTTATCTCAACAAAGATGTTATTGAAATTAAGTAATCCTCCAACCGCTATATTTACCTTTTCAGATTTAATAACCCTAGGAACATTACATGCCTGCATGGAGGAAAAAATAAATATTCCGGATTCTCTTTCAGTTGTTGTATTTGATGATATTGATTTTGCTCCATTCCTTGTAACACCTCTAACAGCTGTACGGCAGCCGAGAGAAATGATGGGCGAAGTTGCTGTAAAGCTATTAATTGATGAAATCAAAAATAAATCTCAGGAAAGGAAGAAAAAGATAATACTTGAACCTAAACTTATAATTAGAAAATCAGTTCGAGATATGATACTAGGGGGGAACGCGAATCATTTGAATACTACAATGGAATATCATTATGATTAGGTATAAAAATTTTTTCACTAATTATGCACAAACGTTTGCACAATATTTGTTAATTGTTGAGGAATATTAAGATGCGTAACAATATTATGAAAATACTATCTGTCCTCTTGATTATTGGATTGATTAACGCCTGCGGCAAAGGAGAAAAAGAAAATTCTTCCGGGAAAGTGGAAATTACCTTTTGGCACGGTATGATGGCTTCATCTGTACCAGCCCTCAATGATCTAATTAAAAAATTTGAAGAACTTCATCCACATATTAAAGTTAGTGCTCAAACTATTCCTAATGGCGATGCGGGTATTCAAAAAATCATGACTTCACTTCAAAGCAAAACTACACCCGATGTATCGTGGATTTACGCAGATTATATGGAGGATTTAGTATTATCAGATGCTATTTATCCTATGGATGAATTTATCAATGGAGAAAATGGTATTACCAAAGAGGATTTGGAAGATATCTATCAATCACTTCGTACTTATGCTTCTTGGAAAGGAACATTGTACAGTTTACCAATGGAAGCAACAAATCTTGCACTTATCTATAATAAAGATATGTTTAAAGCAGCCGGGTTAGATCCCGAGAAGCCACCGAAAACCTGGGATGAACTTTATGAGTTTTCGAAAAAGCTAACACTAGATAAAAACAAGGATGGAAATTTTGAACAAGTTGGATTTTTTGTCCCCGTTTTCCCCTCCTCTGGCTCTCGAAATGGCTGGATGGTATGGCAGTTTCGTCCATTTATTTGGCAGGCTGGCGGTGAAATTATTGAGGCAGATCAATCTAAAGTTATTTTTGATAGTAAAGAAGCGGTTAGCGCTTTATCATTATGGCAAAAATTATTTAAAGAGCAAAAACTAAGCACTTTTACCAGCGATTTTGATATGGCATTTGTATCGAAACAATTAGCAATGGCAATGGATGGTCCCTGGAGTTTACCTCGGTACAAAGATTTAATGAAAAATTTGAATTGGGCATTTGCGCCTCTACCGGCAGGTCCAGCTAAACAAGCGACTATTGTCGGAGGTGAATATCTAGCAATATTCAAACAAAGCAAACACCCACAAGAAGCTTGGGAATTTATCAAGTGGATTATTTCACCAGAAGCACAAGCCCAATGGGCAATGTCTTCGGGGTATCTACCAATAAGAAGAGCGGTTGCAAAGATTCCGGAATTCCAAAAGTATTTAAGTGAGAATCCAAATTACAAAGTCTTTGTTGATCAAATGGAAGTTGGGCAAGCTGAGAGATCTATTGATTATGGCGGAATGCAGATCACTAGATATCTCGGTGAAGCAATTGAACATGTTACACTAGGAGACGGTGATCCAAAAGCAGAATTAAATAAATCAGCGGCAAAATCAAACAAACTATTAAAAGAGCATAAAAAATAAATTTCGATGCTTTTCACAAAGAATAAAAAATATAATTCTATCATTGGTAAGGGAGAAGCATTAAGCGCTATTGGTTTCCTCTCCCCAACACTAATAATTTTTGGTACTTTTATACTCTTCCCGGTTATTTTCTCATTCTACCTAAGTTTTCAAAAATGGAATTCGTTTAGCTGGAGCGGTTCTTTCATAGGGTTAGAGAATTATATAAGAATGTTTCAGAGCGAAGAATTTTGGCTCGTACTTAAGAACACAGCCATTTATACAATTGGGACTGTTCCATTGAATATGATTATTTCCTTGCTTGTTGCTTACGGTTTAAACAAAAAGTTAGCCGGTAAAAAATTTCTTAGAACTTTATTTTTTGCGCCGGTAGTTGTTTCACCCGTCGCGGCAGCCTTGATTTGGAGATGGTTGTATGATCCAAATTTTGGATTAGTAAATTATACTCTTGGAATTTTTGGAGTCTCACCAATTAATTGGTTGAATGATCCTAACGCCGCGATGTTCGCATTGATTGGAATGGGTGTGTGGAAAACATTTGGATATAACATGGTTTTATTTGCCGCCGGTTTAAACGCAATCCCCGATTCCTATTATGAAGCGGCAACATTAGATGGCGCGGGTGCATGGTCAAAGTTCTGGCATATTACAATCCCGCTATTAAGTCCAACAACATTTTTTATTTTGGTAATGTCGATGATAGGATCATTCCAGGTCTTTGATATTGTTTATATACTTACTTCGGGAGGACCTCTCGGATCAACAAAGGTTTTGGTTTTTTACGTTTATGAATATGCATTCAAATTCAACGGGGAAATGGGATACGCTTCAGCAATATCTTATTTCTTGTTCGCAATTCTATTCATTTTAACTATGGCACAGATAAAATTTCTTAAAACAAAAGTTTTGGGTTAATTGAAGAGAATGATCAAAAAAAATAAAATATATGAAGGCATCAGTTCAATACTTATTCATGTTGTGATGTATGCTCTGGCAATTGCCACTATTATGCCGTTTGTATGGATGCTTTTGACCTCGGTTAAAGATATGAGCGACATATTCGTTTACCCACCAAAGTGGTTGCCTACAAATTTTAGATTTAGAAATTATGTTGATGCTTTTGAAGCCGCTCCTTTCGGAAGATTTTATTTGAATAGTTTCCTTGTATCTGCTACAGTTACTATTGGACAATTAATTACCTGTTCCATGGCGGCGTATGCTTTTGCGAGATTGAAATTCCGTGGCCGGGATTTATTATTTTATATTTTCCTCGGGACTATGATGATCCCGGCAAACGTTACAATGATACCAACATATATGGTTCTAAGCTGGCTGGGATGGATTGATTCTCTGAACTCATTAATCGTTCCCGGATTGGCTTCTGCGTTTGGTACATTTTTACTTCGACAATTTTTTATGACGATTCCTCGTGAACTTGAAGAGGCCGCATTCATAGATGGCGCGTCCAGAATTCAAGTTTTGGTAAAAGTGATTATTCCATTGGCAAAACCAGCCTTGGCAACACTCGCGATTTTTACATTCATGGGGGTCTTCAATGATTTTATTTGGGCTTTAATCTGTATTAACTCTGAAGAACTGAAAACCGTTCAGCTTGGTTTAGCAACGTTTCGTGATAAATATTTGACCCAATGGGATTTGTTAATGGCAGGTTCCGTTACGGCAACTTTGCCAATACTCATTGTTTTCTTTATTGCACAAAAATACTTTATTCAAGGAATTACACTCAGCGGGATGAAAGAGTAAATGAAGAGATTATTCTATATAGTAATATTTATTGTATTTGCGCAAACCTTTGTTCTATCGCAGAAGAGTGACAGTCCCGCTGTGAGTTCGGGTGAAATTACTTTCTATCTGGATAATTCCGCATTCTTGGGTAAAGATAATCTAACATACCAATCTTTCTCGATAATGATATATGCCGATCAATTAAAACTGAAGAACAAGAATTCCACTCAAACTGCGGTACTAAGCATTGAAGCCAAACTTACCGATGTGAGTGGGGAAAAGTCGAAAGAGAAAGAGTGGTTCACCGAAGCATCATTTGAACAAGATGCTGATTTAAGAACACTGGTTATTTATGACAAATGGGTGGAATTACTTGAACCGGGTGAATATGACCTTTCTATTTTAATAGAAGATTCCGGAAGTCGTAAAGAGGGACAATTGAACTGTAAAATTTCTGTACCAGCTTTTCACTCTGAAAAATTTGCTTTGAGCGAAATCAGTTTTATTAATAAAATTGAAACCGGTACTGAAAATAAAATAATAGCAAATCCATCAAGAAGATATGGGTTGTTAAATCCAAACTTATCCTTCTATTATGAAATTTACTCTCCACAGAGTAATGTATCAACTAATTATGTAGCAAAATATTCAATTGAAGATGAGAAAGGCAACCTAGTAAAAAACTTGAGCGACATTGAAATTGCTGGTAATTCTCCAATCAAAACCGTGATGCAAGCAATTGATATTTCTAAACTTCATTCTGGTGTATTCAATTTTAGAATTGATCTTACGGACAAACAAAATTCACAAACTATCTCGACCTCAAGAAAATTTGAGGTTATTCAACCCGATTATTTTGCACAAACACCATTTGTAACTAGCGAAGATTCAAAACAAATGGAACAGATTTTAGAATTCATTGCCACACCTGACGAACTTGGAATTTATAAAAAACTAAATAGTGGTGGTAAGGCATATTTTGTATTACGTTTTTTCCGTGATCGCGATCCGGACCCTACCACACCAGAAAATGAATATTTGAATGAACTCGTTTCACGCTATCACTTCTGCAATCAAAAATTTAGCTGGGCGGGTAAAGATGGCTGGCAATCTGAACGGGGGAGAGTATTTATTCAAAACGGTAAGCCGGACGAAATTGATTACAATAATGTAAGCGCCGATTCAAAACCTTACGAAATCTGGCGCTACAGAAAAGATCGCGAGTATTTCTACATTTTTGGAGATTTGCTTGGAAATGGAAATTATGTATTGTTAAGCTCTAACAAGGATGGGGAAGTTTTAAACAACAATTGGCGTTTGCAATTACAGAGATAATTATTTAATGATTTTAATATGGGTAGAGAAAATGTTAAACATTAATACGAAACTTAAAAATTTACTGATCACATCATTAATCGCGGGTGTTATTCCTTTTACAGCAAATTCTTGTGGAAATGATGACAATGGCTTGGCGCCTTACGTAGGTTCGCCAGCGCTCTCAATGATAAAGGTTGAGGATGGTTCATTTAAACCCCGAATAACCTGGGTTGGCGGATATGTCTCTGTTATAGGTGTAAATATAGGTGCAAATGCTAAACTTGACTCAACACTGGTTTGGCTAGTGCAAAGTAATGAAGACCAAATCCGTTACCCAATAACATTTGGCGAAATACCGGCTAATTCACAAAATCTTATAAATCAGTTTGATGGAAAACCGGCTAACAATTTAACTGAAGATAATAGTTACACATATTGGATTTTAAAAGCGTCTGTATGGAATAAAATATCGCAGCATAAAAATAAAGTCTTGGTCGCTGATGTAAAAATTCCTCGAGAAGATGTAAAAGTTGAAAATGATACTATAAAGATTTCTCCATATTCCTTTTCCTCAATCAATCAGAATCTTGATGTATATGTAAACATTACAGAAGTTACAACATTCGGACGACTCGCCAGAATAAACATCTTGCCGCCGACTGATGAAAATGGGCCTATTATTTCGTGGGAAATTATTCAAAGCGGTGTTACCGATTCAAAAATTTCTGCAATAGGACTCGTAAAAGCACAACAATATATAGCATTAAGTTCTGTTTGGGAAATGTGGTCTTCCGAGCAAACACCCGAAGGATCAATCTTTGGAAAGAAAAATGTTATTTCCACACCATTGCATATTGGGCAAAAAATTGAAGGGGCAAGAACGTTTATTGAGTTACCCGCCGAAGGATTAAGACGGGATGAAAATTATTACTTGTGGATTGCAAACGCGTCATGGGATCAAAAAGCCCGTACACGTACAACTAATAATTATTCATATGTAACATTTAAAACTAAGTAGTATATCAAAAAGTGTAAATCGGAGTTTCGAATGAAACAAATTGGAATCTCAATCATAGTTTTGTTTTTGATGTTGATAGTTGTTCAATCTCTCCATGCTGGTGGAACAAAGAGACTTGCATTGTTCGGCGCAAAGTCAACTGCATTAAACGCCCTCTACTATGCCGGTGTTGATGGAATTACAAATGTATATACTAATCCTGCGGGACTTATTTACAACTCGGGTAAAGGATTTGAAATAACCGGTTTTTCCAGAACGGAAGAGCAAATTTTTGATAGTAATATGCGGGGGCTTTATAGATCCCTTTATGAAGATGATATGAATTTCGGGGCAGGTTTTTATTGGTCATTTGCAGAGAATATGTCGTTTGCAATTTCTTATGAATCTACAGTCGATTATCGTGTTACATGGCCTTATGTGTTGCTAGAAAAAGTTGGCACTTCTTCTGTAACAATTGCATCGGATATGTACAACGAAGTATTTAATCAAATAATATCACCAACATTTAGCTATAAAATGGGCGATCTATCAATTGGACTCTCCGCCAATATTATGAATGTAAAACAAAGAATTGCTTTTGCGCAGAGTAATAGTAAAGTATCACAAAATGTTGGATTACCAGCATATCAATTTGATTTTTCACAATCGGGCTGGGCTTGGAAGGTGAATCTTGGTTTAATGTATCAGGTTAATGATGACTTCAGACTTGGTTTTGCCGTTATGAATAATTCATCAACAACAATTAGTGGCAAGGCTCATACAAAATTATATGAGGTTACAGATTCTGCCAAAAATGTATCTGATGTTGAAAGTGATTACCAGACTCCATGGCAGTTCGGAGCTGGATGTGTTTATAATATAAGCCATAACTTATTTTTGAATCTAGATATGAGGTATAACCTTTATTCGGGTCTTGATGAGCAAATCAATCTGAAGTATTCTGAATCCAAGTGGCAGCAAAATTCAATTAGACAGGATTCCGTAACTGGTTTTTCTCCGGCATCATTAATTCAAAAATTTGAAAACTCATTTGATGTTGGCGTTGGATTGGAATATGCCGCAGGATCTGATGTTCATCTTTATTTTGGATATAGATATTCATCATCGCCAAATTCAGAAGAAACTTTTAGCCTCCTAATGCCTGCCGTTAATCAACATTCAGTATCGGCGGGCTTTAGTTATTTCGATGATGAGATGTCGATAGATGCAAGCATTGTTTACACTAGAGGGATCGAAAAAACAATTAGTAATTCTCCTTATTCTGTTCATAATGGAACTTATAGTTCGAACGGTGTAATTCCTACTTTAACATTTAAATGGAAATTATGAGCAATTGGATTCATAAAATAAAACAGTGGAATAATTCACTGATAATTAACCAACTAAAGTCGGAGGTCCGATGAAAAAGATCAACGGAATATTCTCATTATTTCTCCTTTTCTCCATATCAATTACTTTGTTTGCTCAGCAAAACTACGAGCGCAAAACCATAAAGGTTCCTAAAGTTCAAGAAGGCGCAATCACTCTTGACGGAAAAATGGATGAAGCAGCTTGGAGTTCGGCAGCACAAGCAAATCTTATAACAAATTCTGGCTATGAATTTTTCACTAATCAATATTATCGTAGTGATTTAACTGAGCCGGATTATGATGAGTATTATGCCAGAATGCTTTGGTCAAAAGATACTCTTTATGTGTTCATTCATATCGATGAAATTGTGAATGACTCTACAAATTTATTTTGGAATGGCTTGTGGACTGGCGATCAACTATTTGTCAGCATTTCAAACCGTTTAGGATTGGATATAGATGGTGCAGGTAGATACAACGGTAATGTTTTCACTGCTCCCGATGGTCCATATTATTTTACAATACTCGGAGATCAACTTACATTGAATCTTGGACAAGAAGTTGGTATTCCAGAAGCATATAGACGTCAATTAGGTGACACTACTTTTGTACGTGCAAGTTTTGATGCTTTAAAATATGCAAGAATGGCTACTATTATTGACACCATTAACGGTGTGTGGAATGTAGAACTTGCAATTTATAATCCTGCAGTAGCTGCACAATCAAAACTTGGGTTCAATATCGGGGGCAGTACCGGTTCAAGA
>JAHBUO010000110.1 GCA_019638025.1 Ignavibacteriaceae bacterium | reverse complement strand
TTCGGTCTGCTAACTACATCCATTATTAATTAATAAACTGTCGATAAATCCTAATAGACTATGATGGGTTTCAGTGACCCACTTTTCGTTTTTTCTTCTTTAAATAAGATTGCCGACACCGTCGATTATGTTTTTGGGTTTAAAAGAATTTTGTAAGCCATAGAAAAGAGTTGTAAGACTTAAAAAAGAAATCTAAGCCGTAAAAAAGATTTTTAACGCTTAAAAAAGAGTTGTAAGGTTTAAAAGAGTTTTTTAACGCTTAAAAAAGAGTTATAAGGCTTAAAAGAGTTTTTTAGTGCTTAAAAAAGAGTTGTAAGCTTTAAAAAAGACTTTTAAGGAGTAATCCCGCGAATTTGAACTAAATTCAAAGGTTAGCTGAACGGGAGAATACTTCCATTGAGAAACATTCTGTGAAATTGGAAAAGTATTACTTGATTATGTCTATTTTGCAGTCATTTCCTTGATCGGGGTTATGTGGCTACCCATAGCTCATTATCGATTGCGAAGTTATTAATTTCTTCAATTTATTATGTGTTTATATTGGTCTCTAATTTTACTCTTACTAAATCATCTTGAGGAGTGTTCTTTATAGGGGTGGGAAACTTCGATATTAGGTTAATTTGAGTTGTATCGTGTGAGACGGATGAGGAATTAATCTATTAACATAAAATCTCATAATTGTCTAGCGTATTGCGTAAAATATTTATCAATTTCTGGTCTCAACTCTAAACCAATTCTTTCAAAAATATCAAGCAAGTCGATATATGCACCTTGTCCACCAAGGAAGTCCCAAAACTCTGCTGCAACTTTTAACTCATTGTCTAAGTCGAGCATGCCACGCATTGTCCAACGGTTGTATGGTTGTGGTTCGTAAGGATTATAAGGAATTGCAATAATTGTCTGAACATTTGCATTTGGGTTTGCTGCAAGAGTTGTCGCAACCCATTCTAAAAGTGTTCTTTTAAATTCTTTAAATCCACCTGCATTTGGTTTAGCTGTTTTTATGTCGAATAAATAAATTGTTCCGTCATGCCCAACAAGTTTAACATCAACTTTTGTTAGTTTTACAGTTTTCATTTCTCCTGTTTGGCAAACTTCCCTAATTGCTTTTATTTCTTCTATTTTATTTGGAGAAGAAGTTGCGATAGCAAGCCTGTCCATAATATTTTGAATTACTCTATGAGCCTCTGAAGAAATTTGATTCCCAACAGTTTGTTGGGATTCGGCACTTGCAAAAGTGGATACTGCCAATGCTTTTGCAACTGGTTCAAAAATGCTTGTCCCAAAATTAGTGTTTAAGGAATGGATAAATGAAAACAAAGCCATTCTGTCCTGACCAAGCAATCTAGTATGAAAAGGCATTACTGATGGTTCGGGATTATAATTTTGAAACTTGTGCCTCAAACTGTTTCGTAGAACTGTTTCAACTTGCTGTATTTGTTGTTGTGTTAGTGGCATTTTTTATTCTGTTAAATATATTTTCCCTGTACCATTGCAATGAAGGCAAACAGTTTCTTTAACTTCATTGATACACTTGAATCGAGAAATAAATGAGCCATCTTCCCATTGGAATGTTGGGTCAAAAAATTTCTCGTAATCATCACAATCCATAAATTTCGCAATTTTTTTTAATGCGTCCGTTTCTGTTTTTGCGGATATTATTTCGGTATAGTAATGTTTTTCTTCACAATATCTGCTAATATACTGTATCTCAAACTTCTTCATACTATTTACTCTTTAGATGAAAAATTATCTCAGCATAAGCACCTTTATCCTTTTCGGTACGATTTAATACTGGGCGTTTATATTGATTAACAATTTGCATTCCGGCATTTTCTGCAATTGTCGGATACATATTGTATTTGTCGTTTGCTACAAGGAAAATATCATAATCTTCAACGAGATACTTTTTAGAGTTAGTCAAGACCTCACTTAGCCCATGAATGTAACTCTGTTTTGCTTCTCTCCCTTGGCCCTTGAAAAGTGGTCCAATTTCTAATTCATCTTTTCGTTCAAAACCAAATAAATCATAAGCATATGCGTGTTGCTCGTGATAGTCAATTAAACCTACATAAGGTGGTGAGGAAAATATTCCTTTAATTTTTTGTTTTTCTACAAGCTTCGCAAAATCAGGATTGATTTTATTAAGTCCTTCTACAAGGTCAATATTTCTGCTGTCGCCTGTTAAGCAAGTGTGAAATGTCTCTTTTCGTAGTTTGTCATACTGTGCTAATCTTTTTAGAGTGTCCTTAGAATATGTTTCCCACCATTTAAGAATTGAAAACAAAGGTTTACATATTTTCCCATGTTTCCCGCAGTAATAAGTAGCTGTTATCGGTTCAAGTAAGGTAGCTAAGTCTGCATGTGTAGTTGCTCTGCAACTCCTAATGGTACGACTTAAAATAACACTAACGATTTTTTTAGTGTCGGTATTCTTAATTTTTTTGATTTCATCAAACACAAATTGAATTTCGTCCCTGATGTGTTGAGTATACCATTTGTCAAGGAACGAATCGTCTTTGTCTTGACGCAATTTAATTCTATACTCCTTTACGAGCTTATAAAATGTTGGTAAAAACTCTTTTTCTTTCTTCTCTCCATAAGTCTTTTCATCTATCTCTTTGCGTTTTACTTTGTATTTGTACTCTGGAACTGGAAAATACTTGTTGTTGAAAATATACAATTCTTTTAAAAGTCTATCTTCAAATTCAAGTGTTTTATGGTCCGCTAAAAGTGATTTTAATGATTTAGAAATTCTGTCTATTTCAGTGTAAACGTCAACAAGGTTATATCTTTTAACCTTACAATTCCCAATCATAGCATTAAATGCAGAAACATCATTGCCAACTGCATGAATTCCTAACTCACACGCTTGAACCATTGTTGTTCCACTTCCTGAGAATGGGTCATAAACAATGTCGCCCGGCTTAAAATAAACTTCGTCCTTGAATTTATCTGTGTGGTTGTCAAGGAAATATTCGACTAACTGAGGAATGAATTTCCCCTTGTATGGGTGAAGGCGGTGAACATGTTTTGTCGTCTCGGCTTCTTTGAATTGTTCAAAAGATAATGCCCAATTTAAATCTGCACCAAGCTGTTCTTTCCATTCTTCTTGTCTTGATTTCTTTTGATCTTTATAATATTCAATTAGTTCTTCTTTAATTACCTGTGTTGAACCATTGCTACCTATTTTTTTTAATCTACCATATTGGATAAGATATGTAATGTTAGCAATTGTAACATTTTTATCTAAGTATTGTGTCGCCCACTGGCTTGCTTCCTTAATTGATAGTAATTCTGCCATTTTTCTATTTTAACTCTAAAGGTAATTTTCTGTTTTGTTACTGTAAATATTAATCTAATTAGATTAAGATATCTACTCTAAAATTAAACTGTTATTTAATGTAAAACATAGGTAAAATCTAAAAGTTTTCCAATACAAGAGGCCATTATAGTCTAAAATCATGACTACTATTAAACGATTTGAAAAGTCGAGAGTTGCTCAGTTTTGTGACTGTGTTGTAGTATCTGTTCGAGGCTTAGTAGTTAAAATATCAATATATTTAAAATGAGTGATTTAATGTCAGGTAAATTTTGTTTGAATTTCAAGCCTTGAATCATCGATAAATGGCTCTCAATAGCTATGAATTCTAATTCCACTATCAGCTGTAATTTATCCACTTTTAGTAGAATTTACTGTCTCTTAATATCCGGTAAGATAGTACCTTTTATTGGTAGTCTACAAAATATCTCTTAATCTTAGTTGATGTTTCCATTAAAACAGTCAAGCTATGTAATCAATAACCGGGGTTACAGAAACAAAAAATCTAAATTCAATTTATATCTACAAATTAGCTATATTCGCCCCATCAATTTTTTAAGAAATCAATAAAGTTCTGAATAGATAAATGTTCGCTTCTACCAAAAGCAGGGTATCTTCCACGGTCAGTTATCTGATTGTATTATCTCTATTGCTCCCCAAATTAGTTGTGTTCGGTAATTCATGTAATTGGGTAGGAAAAGGAAGCTCCCACAGTTTTAATGAAAATATTTTTAGTGAATTTACTATTCAAAGCAACCACTCCGGTTCGCCAGCATCAAGAAAACTAAATGAATCTAACTCACCGAATTCATACAGTTTTTATGATAAACATGATTCGGCACAAATTGGAACAATAACTGATTCAAAGAAAATTTACCAAGGTGGATTTTCTGAAAGTCATAGACTAAAAACCTTTTTGATTATTCAATTTTCCACAAGTACTTAAAACTTCTTTCCATTTTAAATCATTTGTTTAGAGTAATCCGTTACATTCAACTTGATTGGGTGTCGGGGTTGATTTTTATTTTTTAAGATGAAAGGAAGATCTATATGGAAAATCAAAAAAAGAAATTCTTAGATGAATTACCGTTTCTATTATTTACCGGTATGCTTGGATTAAGTTTTTTAGGAGTAATTCTTTACTTTATTTGGGCATTAGTATTCGGATAGTATAAACCTATCAGAGGGCTATCAAAAATCAAGTGATAGCCCAATCTGATTTTAAAAAATAATTTATGATACATTTCAGTTACCAAAAACCGCTCCAATTATGAAGATAATTCTTTAACCAATCTTATATGAGAGTTGTTATTTGAGAACAAGGATTTATTTTTGCATCACTAAATGAGGAACTTAATTCTTCCACTTATAGTCACAATAACTGTGAAGAGTAAAAATTCAGCCTTTGTTTAATTGTATTCTTAACTCAAATTTGTAAACAATATTGAATAAAAAATTTTTAAGTGAAAGTAACAAAATTATGGCATCAGAAATTGGATTAGAGACAAAAGTGGGGAATAATAGTTCAAGATATAAATCAACTTTGATAATTCTTCTAATAGTAGGTTTGATATTATTAATCCCCTTAATCGCCATGCAATATACCAACGAGGTGAATTGGGATTGGTTTGATTTTCTTGTCGCCGGTTTACTCCTTTCAGGTACAGGTATCGCTTTTGATATGCTATCACGAAAATCTTCAAAGATTTCATACCGATTAGCAGCCGCAATATCTGTGGGTACTGCATTATTAATGGTTTGGGCTAATCTTGCTGTAGGAATAATCGGAAGCGAAGACAACTCCGCTAACTTAATGTATTTCGCCGTTTTAGCAATTGGAGCAATAGGTGGGGTAATCGTAAAATTTCGTCCGATGGGGATGTCATTCACAATGATTGCAGTGGCAATTGCTCAAGTTATTTTAACAGTAATAGCAGTCTCATTAAAACTAGGCGCACCCTACAACAGTTCGACCCAACTGATAGTTATTAACGGATTCTTCATTGAATTGTGGTTAGTTTCCGCATGGTTTTTCGCAAAGGGGGCTAAGCCGGAGGATAGTTGACAAATCACTTAATCTATTGCTTCCACCATCTCCTTTAATATCTGTAAAGCTGTAACCCATGTTTCATTAAAGTAGTTTACATACTCGTCAGTTGTATCAACTTCAATGGTTAAATGAGTTATTCCATCGACTTCATTAAAGGAATAATTTTCTAAACCACCCGCCCATTTTTCAACATCGGGACCTTCTAAAACTTCAATTCCATCTTTTAATAGCCCAATGTGTTTAATCGACACAAAGCTATTGGGGATATTTTCGGCAATTTCTGAGACCATCCCTCCGGTATTACCTTCTGAATCTGTTCCAAGGAAATGAATTTTAGAACCCTTCTCCCAAGTGCCAAAGTAAGTAGATGTTGGGTTAAAAGCAGCTGTCCACTTTTTATACGTTTCGATATTATTAATACCAAGCATAAAGTTGTAGACTTTATTTGCCGAGGTGTTAATCTCAATCTTAAATTGTAGTTTTTGCATTTAAGTAAGCCTTTCAAATTGTGTAAGGGCAATTTAAACTTTTATTAAAACTATTCAACCGTAAAAAAATAACTCGCTTCTGCTAGAGAGAAAGAAATACAATTGCAAATGAGGATTTGAAAGTATTCTTTAGATAATTCTCTAACCGAATATTAGAATAATCAGTTTAACTTTTCTCCTTGTTTTTTATGCATATAACCATTCATCAATTTTTATTATAGCATTAAGAGTGATTTTTTTATCTTTGCAAATTCATTAACATGTAAAGGAGGAGTTGTGAAATCAATTCAAGTTTTTCTATTAATTGCAGGTATTATGATGGGTACTGTTTCTTATGCACAATTAAAATATCCGGCAACAAAAAAAACAGATGTAGTTGATAACTATTTTGGGACTAAGGTAGCAGATCCTTACCGATGGCTCGAGGATGATAATTCCGAAGAGACTAAAGAGTGGGTGAAATTGCAAAATGAAGTTACTGATAATTATTTGGCTAATATTCCTTTTAGAGAAGATATTAAAAAAAGATTCTCTGAACTTTATAATTATCCGAAATATTCATCACCTTTTAAGGGGGGCGATAATTACTTTTACTTTAAGAATGACGGATTGCAAAATCAGTCTGTGCTTTATACTCAGAAAACTCTCGATTCTGAAGCTGAAGTTTTCCTAGACCCAAATAAATTAAGTTCAGACGGAACAGTATCTCTTTCTGCTTTAGCTTTCTCTAAAGACGGAAAATACTTTGCTTATGGAACGGCTACCGGTGGCTCTGATTGGAATGAATTTTTTGTAATGGAGGTTGCTTCAAAGAAAAAACTTAACGATCATCTTAAATGGATTAAGTTCTCTGGTATTTCATGGAAGGATAATGGTTTTTATTATCATCGTTTCCCGGAACCTGAAAAGGGAGCGGAACTCTCTAAAGCAAATCAGTATGGACAAGTTTTTTATCACAAACTTGGAACTAGTCAAAGTGAAGATGTTTTAGTTTATGAAGATAAAAATAATCCTAAACGATATTTCGGTGTATCTACAACTGAAGATGAAAGATTTTTGGTGATATCTTTTTCAGAGGGGACAAATAATAACGGTTTGCTCGTAAAAGACCTTTCGAAAACAAATTCTGATTTTATAACTATTGTTGATAATCTTGATAATAACTATAACGTGGTTGATAATATTAACGAGAAGCTGTTGATATTAACCGATTACAAAGCTCCGAATTATCGATTAATACTTGTAGACCCACAAAATCCAAAAGAAAAAGATTGGGTTGAATTAATCCCCGAAAAAGATAATGTTCTCCAAAACATTAATATAATCGGAGAAAAAATGATTGTTAATTATCTAAAGGATGCCAGCAGTCATGTTTACCTCTACGAATTAAACGGAAAGCTTGTTGAAGAGATTAAACTCCCTACGGTTGGGAGTGTGGGTGGTTTCAGCGGTAAACGTGATGAAAACGTTGCTTTCTATTCTTTTACATCTTTCACTTATCCTTCTGCTATCTTTAAGTTTGAGACAGACACACGCAAGTCAACTCTATTCAGAAGACCCGAATTAAATTTTGATTTCGAAAATTACGAAACAAAACAAGTCTTTTATCCAAGTAAAGACGGGACAAAAATCCCGATGTTTATCGTTCATAAGAAAGGGTTAAAGTTTGATGGTAATAATCCGGTTTATCTATACGGATATGGTGGATTTAATGTTAGTTTAACCCCGAGTTTCAGTGCAGGCAGATTAATACTGCTTGAAAACGGTGTAGTATTCGCTATGGCTAATTTAAGAGGTGGCGGCGAGTACGGTGAAGCATGGCACGAAGCGGGTACTAAATTGAAAAAGCAAAATGTTTTTGATGACTTTATTTATGCTGCAGAATATTTAGTCAAACAAGGTTATACTTCTTCCAAGAAAATTGCTATTGCAGGTGGTTCAAATGGAGGACTACTTGTTGGAGCAGTTGCTAATCAACGACCTGATTTATTCAAGGTTGCACTCCCCGCAGTAGGTGTGATGGATATGCTCCGTTTTCATAAATTTACTATCGGATATGCATGGGTGAGTGATTACGGCTCAAGTGAAAATGAAGAAGAGTTCAAATATCTCTATGGATATTCTCCGATTCACAATATCAAAAATGGTGTTGAGTATCCTGCAACCTTAGTAACTACTGCCGATCATGATGATAGAGTCGTTCCGGCTCATTCATTCAAATATATTGCGACATTGCAAGAAAATCATAAGGGGGCTAATCCTGTATTAATAAGAATTGAAACTAAAGCAGGTCACGGTGCCGGTAAACCGACATCAAAAATAATTGATGAAGTCGGAGATGTTTATTCTTTTATCTTTACGAATTTGGGAATAAAACCATCGTATAAGTAAAACTGTCATTACATTGTCGGAAAGAGGGTGGGGCTCCACCCTTTTTTCTTTTAAATTAATCAGTTAAGTAATAACGTGAACAATATTTTTTAAATTTATTCTTTTAGAAGAAATAAATCTTCAGCTAAATTGGAAGTTTACATCAACTTATTACTATCTTGGGCATCATTTTTTTTAAGATTAAAGTATGGCAAATAAAGAATTTTATAGATTGGCAAAAGCGTATGACATCGCATTTTCCGATAGGGACTATATCGAAGAATGTAATTTTTTAGAATTGATTTATTCAACACATAGCAAAGTTGTAAACCCTGATGATAAGACTTTTTTAGAATTAGCATGCGGACCCGCAAATCATGCGAGGGAGTTTGTTAAGAGAGGTTGGAAGTCTATCGGTCTAGATCTTTCTGAAGATATGATTGAATATGCTAAAATGAAGGATAACGCAGAACAGACTTTCTGTACTTATCTTGTTGATGATATGGTACATTTTAAGGTGGATTCTAAGGTGAATTTTATCACTAATTTAATGGAGAGCATATCTCATATTACTACAAATGAGAATTTAATTCAGCATTTAAGTTCTGTATCCGATGCTTTGGTTACTGGGGGAATATATCTTATAGAAGGAACTCACCCTCGTTACTTTTTCCCTGATGAAGAAGCGAATATTTGGGAAATTGAGAAAGATGATATTAAAGTCAAAATTCAATTTGGTGACCCAAATGATGACTATGATACAGTTACTCAACAATGGCATGTAACTA
>JAHBUO010000011.1 GCA_019638025.1 Ignavibacteriaceae bacterium | reverse complement strand
AATGGTGAAATTGATCTTGTTATTAACATTCCTAAATCAGCAGAAAAAGTTGAACTGGATAGTGATTATATAATCAGAAGACGTGCAGTTGATTTGAATATTCCGTTAATAACTAACATACAGTTTGCAAAGAGATTTGTTAAAGCACTGAACCGCTATGATACAAAAAATCTGCAAATAAAAAGTTGGGATGAGTATAATTAGAAGATAACTTTTCTCAGAGGTAACTGCTACTTCTTTAGACACACTTTTGTGTCATCTTTGTTTCCACTTGACAACGGATAATTTTTTGTATAAGTTTACGCTTAGAAAATGTAAACGTTTACATTTTCCTAAGAAATTACTTAGCGATGACTCTAAATCATAAAAATAACTTATATCAGGAGGTTCTATGCTCAAGTTCCAATACAAATTCGTCCTTCTCGTTTTTGCTCTACTATTTACTACAACTCAGATAAACGCACAAGCTGTTGTAGATCCACAATCATTACCTGTTTATGCCTCTCCCACCGCCATTACACTTGACGGTCAGCTAAATGAATCAGGTTGGGCTGCAGATGTTCCACATTTAATGTTTAAAAAAGATGGGGTTCCTTCAGGTAATGCAAATACACCGACTGCAGGTGCAGAAGTTAAACCACCTTATACAGATATTTCTACTGCCAGAGTCAAATTTCTGAGAGTAGGTTTTAATTTGTATATCGGAATTGACTCTGATGATAAACAAGTCTGCCGATTCGATTGGGAAGGTGATGGCATGTTTATGAAAATTAAAAATGCTTCCGGTGCTAATGAATATGAAATAAAAAATTATGTTGGTCTAGTTTCGGGAGTTCCTGCTTTTGTTTTTGAAACAAATGCTCCGGCAGGTGTTTGTGACGGTGTAGGATTTGCAAAGACCGGTACAACTATTTACGATTCATCAAATAATGATAATGGGTATAGTTTAGAAACAATTATCCGTCTCGATCAGCTTGGATTTACAGATCCACTTGCTCAAATCACCTTAATGATCAACATTTTTGATCCGGATAATTATAGCTTGAATGCGCCACCATGGGGACCAAATGGTAATTTCTACAAACAATGGTGGGGAAGTGAATGGGGTGGAACTTACAGAACCTTACAGCTTAATGCGACCACGGTTCCTGTAGAGTTGACATCATTTAGTGCAATTCCTACTAACGGAGGTGTTCAACTAAAATGGTCAACAGCTTCAGAGTCTAATAATAGTGGATTTGAAGTTCAGAGAAGTATTGATAACTCAAACTTCGTTTCATTATCTTTTGTTAATGGACGCGGCACAACCACAGAAACAACCGAATATGCTTTCTTAGATAAGAATGAAATTTCAGGAGTTTATTACTATAGACTTAAACAAGTCGATTTTGATGGAAGATTTGAATATTCAAACACAGTTGAAGTAGATATTCAAGCTCCGGTAGAGTTCAATTTATCACAAAACTACCCAAATCCTTTCAATCCATCAACAACTATTAGTTTCGGTTTACCGGTAGCTTCTCAAGTCCAAATCGTTGTTTTTGACTTACTTGGTAGAGAAGTATCAACTATTGTAAATGAAACTTTTGCTCGAGGTACACATCAAGTAGTTTTTAATGCATCAAAGTTGGCTAGTGGGACTTATGTATATCAAATCACTTCATTAGATGCTAAAGGAAACAAGCAATCTATAGCTAAGCTGATGTCGCTATTAAAGTAGAGTAATTTTCAAAATACTTAGCATACACTCTTTATTAAGCCGGATGAGAAATTATCCGGCTTAATAGTTTATATTTAATACCTTAATTCCACAGTGGCAGGATGTTCATAAATCAAGATTTCATTTCCCACCACAGAATCAATCTCTTTTTTATTTACTGTAACCGACTTTATTATTTTATTCATGTATGGGTTTTTAATTATTATCCCGCCGCTGGGTAGTATGATATGCCCTTCAGTATTTATGCTGACTTTGTTATTATCTAACTTCTTAATTGAATATGTGATAGTTCCGTAATAAGATTTAAGATTGGAGATTTTTATTCCCTCTTGCGACTCTATCCACTCAGGAATAACTCCGGCTCCAAGAACAATAGCCTTTCTCTCCTCATCTTCATATATGAAAAACGAACGGAGTGAAGAAATAAAATCTGATCCTACCCAAGTATGTGGCATATCTCCGATGAATCGTGGAAGTTTTGGATCTTTCCAAACAACCTCAGCCCAATGATTCCAGCCTTGTGGTCGTTGGTCATTAAAAAAATAATTCATTAAATCATGACTTCGTTCCGGTTGCGAAAGCTGAATATATGCTCCAACCGTACGTAATTCATAGGGAGTGTAGTTTACCCAATTGAACGTTGTATCATCTCTGCGTTTCATGAAGAAGTCAAAATATCTATCAAATGTATTTTGTAAGAATGGTTGGGGTAGATTATTCTTTTCATTACTGGGATAAAGAGCAATGGCGGTTGAGGTGGCATCAAAATCACCAAGTTCCACACATCCCGGAATAAAATCAATCCCTTTAATTTCAATTGAGCTAGATAATGAGTTGTACAAATCCCTCTTAAATTTGTCTCGAATAAGAATGAATTTTTTTACATAATTTTCTTCGTTTAGAATTGAAGCAATTTCAACAGCATCCTTTAATCCTTTCATAGCAAAAAAATTATCCCAGTAAGAGTGCATAGGTTTCTCTGAATAACCTTCGTGACTTATTGATTCCGGTAAAATTCCATAGTATGGTTTAAGTGAATCAATTGAAGCATATTCCAAAGTCGAACGCTGAGCAATTAATTCTTCAAGATAATTAACTGCTGAAACAACATTTGCAAACTTTGCTCTTAGGAATGTAGTATCTTTTGTGAAGAGGTAGTACTGATGAATTAAATAAATCAATTGACCATGACTATCGTTTTCTGGAACCGGATCGGGCCCTCTTCTATCAACAACACATGGGACTTTTCCGCTCGGATATTGATAAGATGAATACCAATCAATAAATTCTCGAACCTCTTCTTTTATACCTAACTTAAGTAATGCAGATGAAGTTAACGAACCGTCTCTAATCCATGACCGTTCATAAGAGCGCGAACCCGGCTGAATACCTGCATTATCTCGATTGATAAGAATATATGCTAGTGTTGTACGAAGGGAGTGTGTCCACTTTTTATATTTATCCGGCAAATGAATATCGAATGAATTTAATTTAGACTTCCAGAAATTTGAAATACTATTAAGTTTGATGCTAATGTATTTATCAACATCCTCTTTCGTATTAAAGTTAGGAAGTTTGTAATCCTTTTGGTGAAATGGAATAAGGAATGAAAAGGTTTGTGATTCATTTGAATTAAATGCAAAATTATACGCATATACACCTGATGCAAGTCCTAATTTATCTGAAACAAAGTTAATGTCAGGAACCTGGTTCTTTGAGATGAATTCCACAATTTCCCCCTGATCAAATCCAGAGACCCCTACTTCTGTCGGAGTTATTAGAGGAATAACAATTTTCTCTCCATTTACTGTTGCGACGTTGTTTTTAGCAAAACTGATAGATTCAACTCTTGCTACTCCCCCCGATGTATTTAAAAACTGATAACTAGGATTTACTTGGAATGGTCTAATGGTAAAGAATATTCTCCCACGCTGTTCACTGTTAGATTTATTGGTTAGCTTATATTGAAGATTAAGAACAGAATTTCCTGCTTCTCCATCAGCAAAGATTTTTACTTCAAGATTTAATAAACCGTTTTCACGAGTCACAATTGGAATAGGAAGATATTCTTCTTCTAAAGACTGAGTATTCTTAAAATTGCTCCATGTTAAAAATTCATCATTACAATAAATAAAAGGTTCGATTGAAAAATTACTTTTATCAACTTCGACTTGTCCTTCCTCATTTATCAAAGCTTCTTTAACATCATTATTTACACCGGTAATAGTAAAATATGATTTTTCAGGTGTAAAATATTTTGGATAATAACCTCGAGGGTATTTTGAAGATGCATTCTCAATAAAGGAATTCAGATTGGCTCCAATTGAGAGGGGTTCAACGACTAATTCTTTCAGTGCAAAACAACTACCATTGGATTTTTCCAATTGTATTTTAATAAATCGGGTTTCAGTTTCAGGGAGATATATGAAAGAGTAATTCCCTTTCCCATTGGAAATTGAATAAACCTCTCTCCAAATTTTTGCATCATCAGAAACTAAAAACTTCGTCAATCGAGGATAATTTATTGAGTCCCAATAAAGTGTTAGTCCACCAAGTTCTTTCACCTGAAGGAAGTCGACAATAATCTCTTCCTTCTTTTGATTTACTCCTGATCGCCATTCAGTTGATAAATTTTTATCGAAGATGTTAGCTAAGGGGTATTCAGAATTGAGTTGCGAGAGTGATTTTAAAACTGGAGCAGAATTAGAAAAAGATGGCAATGGTTTTTCTACTAGTTTAAAGTCCTCAATATAGATTGTTCCTTTACCTCCATTAACAGAAGCAATAGTAAATTCGAGCCGATGAATTTTCGTAGGTGAAAAATCTGTAGAGGGACCCCATGCTTTTTGAATCTGCCTTTTTTTAATTGTTATATATTGCCACTCTTTAGGGAAAGTAAAATTTCTCCTATTCATCCACCAAACAGATGTACCTTCTTCGTCAAGCAGTTTAAACTCAAAATCGTTATTTGGAGAATCAGCTTTTAATCTGAAAGAAAACTCATAATTATCAGGAAGAGAGATAGGAACAATTTTTTGAATTCCTCCATACCCGGAGCCGGCGTTGAAGGAGTAGTCAATCTTTAAAGCAAATCCATTCAATGTTTTTTCTTTATCCACAGAAACAACAACCTCCTCCGCAACCACAGATTTCCATTCCGAGACATCCGAGAAATTGTCGGTATAAACAATCTGTTGTGCAGTGGTTATGCTACTTAGTGGAAAAAACAAAATTATTGCAATTATGCCGGGAAAGAAAAAATTTCTCACATCTTATCCTTTCTGAAAACTTATTTAATTTCAAAAACTATTTTCATTTTCGGACTTTGAAAACTTCAAGTATATTTGTAAAATTTAGTTTTTCCTCTTGACTAACAGAGGCAAAATCTTTAAGTTTCAACGCAATGAAAACGTTTACATTCAAATATAAATAAAACTAATGGCAACAACAATAAAAGAACTGGCAAAACTTGCAAATGTATCAATTGCTACTGTTTCGCGCGCTTTAAATGATGATAAAAAAGTTAAAGCTTCTACAAAGATGCTCATTCAAAAATTGGCAACTGAGACAAATTACAATCCTAATCTTCTAGCAAGAAGTTTCGTCACGAAAAAATCAAATATAATCGGTTTAGTAATGCCGGATATTTTTGGTGAATTCTTTATGGAAATTATCAGAGGGGTTGATGAAGTTTGCTATAATAATGGCTATTATACTATGGTTACAAGTTCGCATAGCAATCGCTCAATAGTTGAAGCCATTGTAGATTACTTAGGTAAAGGTATTGTCGGTGGTCTCATTCTGATGACTCCTCTGTTAGAGGATGATGTACGCGAAACACTAGAAAAAAGCAAAATCCCTCTTGTGGTAATTAGTGGAAAAACATCTGCCAAAAAGTGGGACTCAATCAGTATTGATAACTTTGGAGGTGCTTATTCAGTTGTCGAGTATTTAATCAAAAAGGGGCACAAAAAAATTGCGCACATTACCGGACCACTGAAGAATAATGATTCCATTCAACGAGAAGCCGGTTATAAACAAGCATTAAAAGACTATGGCATACCTTTAGAAAAATCATGGATAATTGGCGGTGACTTCTCCATAAATAGTGGACAAAGTGCGTGTGAGAAATTGATGACATCAAATAATCGACCTGAAGTAATTTTTGCTTCTAATGATATGATGGCAATAGGATGCTATGTTGCTGCAAGAAATCTGAAATTAAAAATACCTGTTGATTTCGGTGTCGCCGGATTTGATGATATTTTTGTTTCGCAATTTTTGAATCCAAGATTAACTTCTGTACACGTTCCAATATTTGAGCTCGGAACAAATGCCGCGCAAATACTCATAAACAAAATGAATAAGAAATCAGATAAAGTTCAAACTATAAAAATATCAACAGAATTAGTGATTGGCAGTTCTTGCTAAGCATTATTATAAAATAAGGATTTAGATGATGGGTTTATTTGAAACTAAATATGGCTGCTTTTCAGCTGATGGCAGCGAATATATAATTAAAACACCAAGAACCCCGAAGCCTTGGGTGAATATATTAACAAATGGTAAATATGGATTAGTTGTTTCACAAACCGGAGGTGGCTTTAGCTGGGAAACTCACTCTGAGTTCAATCGAATTACACGATGGCATCAGGATTTGATTCAAGATAATTGGGGAAAATTCATTTATCTAAAGAATAATAAAACCGGAGAAATCTGGAACCCTGCGTGGATGCCGGTCAAAACCGAGCTAGATAGTTATGAGTGTCGATTTGGCTTCGGTTACACAATTTTTAAATCGACTTACAAAGAAGTTGAAGTAACCATGACAATGTTTGTCCCGAACGAGCATAGTTTGGAAATATGGAATTTAGAAATAGAAAATAAATCAAAAGAAGAAGTTGATTTATCAATTTTTACATACTTTGAATGGGTTTTGGGCTCATCGGCAGATCACCACAGAGAATTTCACAAAACATTTATAGAAACTTTTTTTAATGATGAAATTAACGGAATTACTGCAACTAAGCGTTTGTGGGAAATTCCGTTAGGAGATAGAGGTCATTGGAATATCGAATATGAATTCAATGGATATTTTGCAACAAACCAGAAATTAGCCGGTTACGAAGGTGATAAAGAATCCTTCATTGGTAATTATGGAAGTTTACAAAATCCGAAAGCTGTTAATGAATCAAGACTGACAAATACAGTCGGGAAGTGGAATGATTCAATTGCCTCGTTAATGATTAATATGGTCATTCAAAAAAATGAGAAAAAAAATGCTGCTTTTTATCTTGGGCTAGAAAGAAAAATAGAAGATATTAAACCGATTATATCGAAGTATTTAACTCCGGAACAAATTCGTGATGCTCTCTCTGAAGTAAAACAGAAGTGGGAAAATCTTCTTAGTACCCTCGAAATAAAAACTCCGGATGAAGCGATGAATCTTTCAGTAAACAAATGGTTTCGTTATCAAGCGATTGCGTGTCGATTGTGGGGAAGAACTGCCTACTATCAGCAAAGCGGTGCTTTTGGGTTCAGAGATCAACTGCAAGATAGTCTCGTCTTTTTACCGATTGAACCAAAGTCAACCGAAAATCAAATTCGATTACATGCGCGCCATCAGTTTGAGGATGGACAAGTTTTGCATTGGTGGCACCCGATTACAGAAACCGGCCTGCCAACCAACATGACAGATGATCTTCTCTGGCTTCCATTTTTAATTTTTCATTACATTGATGAAACTGCGAATTATGAAATTCTAAATTTTGAAGAACCTTTTTATAACAGTAATGTAGTTTCAACTTTATTTGATCATATGAAAAGAGCGATTGATAAAGTATTAACAAGACTTAGTCCGCGCGGGTTAGCTTTAATTGGTGCAGGAGATTGGAACGATGGTTTGAGTGCTGTCGGACTAGAAATGAAAGGCGAATCTATTTGGTTAACCGAATTTTTATATCTTAATCTTAAAAGATTTGAGCACTTGCTCATACACCTTAATAAAACTGATGAAGCTGACTACTACAAAGAAAAGTCAAATCAATTGAAAGAGAATTTTGACAAATATGCGTGGGACGGAGAGTGGTTTTATCGAGCTACAAAAGATAATGGGGAGAAAATAGGAAGTCACATAAATGAAGAAGGCAAAATTTTTCTAAATCCACAAATTTGGTCTGTTATTAGTGACATCGCAGATAAAGATAAGCAAAAAAAAGCTATGCAAGCTGTAGCTGAGAATCTACTAAAGAAAAATGGAACGTTACTTCTTGTTCCTGCTTATTCGAAGCCTGATAAATACATTGGTTATCTCTCTCGTTATGCTCCGGGCAGAAGAGAAAACGGAGGAGTTTATACGCATGCAGCAACATGGTCTGTTTGGGCTTTCGCTTTGTTGAAAGATAATCTAAATACCTATGAATCATATAAAAGGTTGAACCCGATACTAAACGGTATGAATCCGGATGAGTATGTAGCGGAACCTTTCGTAACACCCGGGAATATTGATGGTATTGATTCTCCGAATTACGGAATGGGAGGTTGGACATGGTACACTGGGTCAGCTTCATGGTTTGTAAAAGTTGTTGTTGACTGGATTCTTGGAATCAGAGCTTCTGTGGATGGACTTGTTATCGACCCTTGCATTCCTGAAGAATGGGATTCTTTTTCTGTTAAAAGAATGTTTAGGGGGACTGAATATAGAATTATTGTGAAGAATCCTCATCGTTCAGGTAAAGGAATAAAATCAATAAAAATTGATGGTCAGGAGCATTTCGGAAATGTTATTCTTTGTAAGGATAAAAATTCAGTTACAGTTGATGTGGAATTAGGATAAATGATTAATCAAGAGCTAATCCAATCTTTAAATGGAGTATGGAATTATTTTGAAGATAGTACCTCAGAGATAGATTATAAAACCATCTCTCATCTAAAAACGGGGCGGGCAAAAAAAATGAGGCTCCCGATTAACTGGGAATTGGCGGGGTTGCATAATTTAAACGGTTCGGTTTGGTTTTATAAAAAATTTGATTTTACTGATTTAGATACCGGTAGTATTAATGTCCTAAAATTATATGGAGTTGATTATTTTGCCGATGTTTGGATTAATGACGAATATCTGGGACATCATGAAGGATATTTTCAAACTTTTGAATTTATTTTAAACAATTCAAGCTTAAAGCTAAAGAATAATGAGATTGTAGTAAGAGTAACCTCTCCAAAAGAAATTCCCAATGAAGTTTGGCCTTACAAAAAGAAATTGATTAAAGGGATTTTTAATCATCATGATTGCAGACCTGGTGGATGGTCAATGGAGCATGGGCAAGACCAAAACACCGGCGGTATTTGGAATTCGATTGAGATATTGAGCGGAAAAAGAATTTATTTTAAAGGTATAAAGATTAAAACAAAAATTCATACCGACATAAACTCAGCTTCTATACTGATTGAACTAAAAAATATTAATAACTTTTCTATTCCTCAAAATGTGTTGCTCAACTTGAATGTCACCTATAACGGAAAAAAGATTTTTCGGCATAGCTTCAATGAGAATATTTCCCAACAGAATAATACTACTATAATTTCATTGAAGATTAAGAACCCTAAACTTTGGGACACTTGGGATTTAGGCAAACCTAATCTGTACAATATCGAAATTACCTCTGAATATTCCTATAAAGTGCAAAGTGAGTTTGGTATAAGGGATGTGACTTTAAAAGATGGGAATCGATTCGTTATCAATAATAAAGAATTATTTCTTCGCGGTACAAACATAATCCCCACGCAAATGTTAAGCTCATTTGATGAAAAAAAAATCGTTGCCTTAATTGACAGTCTTAGAGAAGCAAATATTAATATTGTTAGAGTGCATGCACACATCAATCGAAAAGAACTTTACTCAGCGTTTGATAAAGCCGGGATTTTAGTTTGGCAGGATTTTGCACTTCAGTGGACTTACGATACTTCGGAAGATTTTGTTGTTAATGCTGTTTCGCAAATTAAAGATATGGTAAATCAGTATTACAATCATCCATCTATTGCTTTTTGGTGTTGCCACAATGAACCGGGTGAACAAATTAAAACTCTCGATTCATTTTTGTTCGATGCTATTTTGCAAGAGGATCAAAGCCGAATAATTCGTATTGCATCAAATTATGAAGAACATCCTTATGATGGGTGGTACTGGGGAAATATGGAGCATTTTGCTTCAACACCTATGGGTCCTTTGGTAACTGAATTCGGAGCTCAAGCATTGCCACAATTGTCTTCACTAAGAAAAATTCTTTCTCGAAGGGCTATTGAAAAATATGATTTCAAAGAATGGGAGTATCATAATTTTCAATTTGAGCAGACTTTTAACATAGCATGTATAAATAGAGGGAATTCAATATCAGAGTTTATTGCAAACTCGCAGGAATATCAATCTAAGCTTTTAAAAACAGCAATAGATTTTTATAGACGAAAAAAAAATGATGGGATTACGGGAATCTTTCAATTTATGTTCATCGATTGCTGGGAATCAATATCGTGGTCTGTGATTGATTTCTATGGGAAGAAGAAATCCGGATTCTATTCGCTTAAAAAAGCTTTTCAACCATTGTATGTTTCAGTAAAGCTGATGAAAGAAAGATACTTCATCGAACAAGAGTTAAGTGTGGATATCTGGGTTATTAATGATTTTCATCAAACTTTTTACAACACTATTTTAGACTTTTCACATGATGGAGCATCGTTCTCTGTTCAAAAGTTAAACAGGATTGAGAGTAACTCCGTTCTCCATCTAAATTGGCAAGAGAACAAAATCCCCCTTCCAAAAAAAATGTCTTATGGAAATAATATAATTAATGTACAACTTAAGACGGCGAATGGTGATGTTCTTTCGACTAATGATTTTAAAATATCAATGGTGCGTAAGTAAAATGAGGGTATTATGAATTTGTATTTAGTCCCCATCTCAATATTAATTTTCGTCTGTATGAACATTCAGACTTATGCCCAGACGGAGAATTCCCCAATGCCTCCGCAAAATGTTAGAGGTTATGGATATGAAAAGCATTTCGATATAATTTGGGATAAAAGTACAGACCCCTCAATCGTCTCTTATAAAGTTTATAGAAAGTATAATGGACAATTTGTTTTCCCTGTCACAGTTCCAAAAGAGAAAAACTATTATTCAGCTTTCCCGGGTGTTACAGGGTTAACATACACATATCGTGTTAGTTGTGTAAATAGTTCAGGTGTTGAATCAGATTTGAGCGATAGTATTATTGTTGTAACTCACACGATGACCGATGAGGAATTTCTGGATATGGTTCAACGCGCCACATTTAGATATTTTTGGGATTATGCACATCCGACTTCCGGACTTTCTCGAGAAAGATTAAATTCTGACAACACCGTTACCATTGGTGGTTCAGGATTTGGTATTATGACAATTCCAATCGGTATAGAAAGGGGATTTATAACCCGACAAGAGGGTGTAGAGAGGGTTTTAAAGATTGTAAATTTCTTAAAAAATAAAGCAGAACGCTTCCATGGTGTTTGGTCACATTGGTTACACGGAGAAACCGGGCAGGTAATTCCGTTTAGTCAATATGATAATGGGGGAGATCTTGTTGAAACTTCTTTTATGATTCAGGGACTTTTAACGGTTCGGCAATTTTTTAATCTTGATACCCCTGATGAAATTGCAATTAGAGATATCATAACCACTCTTTGGCATGAAGTAGAATGGAATTGGTATAGACGCTATCCATCAGGAAGTTTTCTTTATTGGCACTGGTCACCAAATTTTGGTTGGCAGATGAATATGATAATACGAGGACCAAATGAGACACATATCGCTTATTTACTTGCGTTAGCTTCGCCAACACATCAAGTACCGGAAACTATTTATTCCCAAGGATGGGCGAGTAGTCCATACTATCTCAATGGAAAATACTTTTATGGAATCCCTTTGTATGTAGGATGGGATAATGGTGGGCCACTATTTTTTGCTCATTATTCATACTTGGGATTTGATCCACGAAATAAAAAAGATGCATATACAAACTATTTTAATAATAATAAGCATCATACATTAATAAACAGAGCTTATTGTATTGCTAATCCTCGTGGGCATTCTGGGTATAGTGATTCATTGTGGGGGCTAACTGCCTCAGATGATCCATTTGGATATAGGGTACATGAACCATTTAATGATAATGGAACAATCACACCTTCGGCAGCTTTATCCTCTTTTCCTTATACTCCTGAACTTTCAATGAGGGTGTTAAAAAACCTGTATCGTACTTATGGAAGTAGTATTTGGGGTGAATATGGATTTAAGGATGCTCTAAATCCGAAGGAGAATTGGTTCGCGTCAAGTTATCTTGCAATTGATCAAGGACCAATAATAATAATGATTGAAAATCATAGAACACAATTATTATGGAACTTGTTTATGTCTAACCCTGAGATTGATAGCATGTTGAGTAGAGTTGGTTTTGTTTATGATTCCACTGTTGACATTAAGGAGCAGAATGAAATCGCAATAGATTTTTCACTTAAGGGGAATTATCCCAATCCATTTAATCCATCAACAAAAATAGTTTTTGCCTTAGACTCTCCTGATGAAGTTGAGGTTGTTATATATGATGTTTTAGGGAAAAAAGTAAAAGATTTATCTTCTGAATATTTATCTAAAGGAGAGCACTCTATAGAATGGAGGGGGCTTGATAATGCAAATAATAATGTCCCATCAGGGATTTATATTTATCAAATAAAAACCTCGCAAAAAAGTTTGTTCGGAAAAATGGTTTTACAAAAGTGAGATAATGAATAAATCTTTAAGTATAGCAGTTATTATCACTCTCATCTTTCTAAGTGGATGCAAAAATAATTCCAATGAAATTAGAACCATAAATTTTTGGGCGATGGGGGCAGAAGGGGAATATGTTCAAAAACTTATTCCGGAGTTCGAAAAATTGAATCCCGGATTGAAGGTAAAAGTTCAAATGATTCCATGGACAGCCGCCCAAGAAAAACTCATAACAGCGTTTGCAAGCAATAACCTTCCCGACGTATTTCAACTGGGAAACACTTGGATCCCACAGTTTTCGGTAATTGGAGCAATTGAATCTCTTGATAATTTAATAATGAAATCAAAAAATGTTAATGAAGAAAATTATTTCAAAGGCATCTGGGAGACTAATAGAATCAACGGAAAAGTTTACGGGATTCCATGGTATATCGACACTCGTCTTCTTTTTTACAGAGCAGATATTCTTAGTAAAGTGGGATATGACTCACCACCCAAAACATGGAAAGAATTATTTGATGCTTCGTTAAAAATTAAAAATTTATTTGGTGCTGTTGAGAAATATCCAATCTATCTCCCCGTGAACGAATTTGCTCCTTATGTCATTTTTGCTCTCGAAAATAAAGCAACAATTTTAAGGGAGAATGATTCATACGGAAACTTCGCACAGAAAGAATTTGTTGAAGCATTCAAATTTGCTATGAGTTTTTATGAACATAATTTAACTCCGCTTGGCATTTCGCAAGTAACTAATATTTATCAAGCTTTCAGAGATGAATATATCGTAATGTACATTTCCGGTCCATGGAATATAAAGGAATTCACTAAATGGATGATTGATGAGTATAGTGAAAAGTGGATGACTGCCCCAATGCCTTCAAAAGATGGCAACTATCCGGGAGTCTCTTTAGCCGGAGGAGCAAGTTTAGTAATTTCTAAAAACTGTAATCAAAAAGCTGAAGCATGGAAATTTATCGAGTACCTTTCAGATAGCAAGGTACAAAGAGAGTTTTATTCTATTTCTTCTGACCTTCCTGCACTAAAGCAAGTATGGGAAGATTCTTCGTTCAAATATAACAAGCATATGCGGGCATTTTATGAACAATTCCAAAATGTAGTTCCAACCCCAAAAGTACCTGAGTGGGAACAGATAGCATTTTCCAAAATACAACAATATGCGGAACTGACTTCTCGCAAAGTACTATCAGTTGAAGATGCGATGAAAAAGCTCGATAAAGAAGTTGATAACATCTTAGAAAAGCGAAGAGAACTAATTAAACAGAAGAAAATAGCTTCATGACTAAAATGAATATAAATAGCGAACAGAGCAGAATCGCGTTGTTATTCTTATCTCCTGCATTACTTTCGATTTTCGTATTCTTTTTTATTCCGGTAATTGCAGCTTTCATAATTAGTTTTACTGACTTTGATATCTACTCGTTAGGTGATTATTCAAATATTACTTTTATTGGTTTTAAAAACTATATAAGACTTTTTAATGATGAACTTTTTTGGGTCTCGCTTAAGAATACTTTTCTATTTGTGGTAATGGCCGGACCACTATCTATTGCAGTATCTTTATCAGCAGCAATCCTTCTTAATTCAAAAATTGTGAAGCTCAAAAGTTTGTTTAGGTTATCATATTTTATCCCGGTTGTAACAACTTTAGTAGCAGTGGCAATAGTATGGAGATTTATTTATCATCCAAAGTTTGGTATCATCAATTATGTGTTAGGGCTTATTGGAATTAGTCCGATTGATTGGCTTGGTGATCCTAATTGGGCAATGCCTGCAATAGTGTTAATGGCTGTATGGAAAAATTTTGGTTATAACATGATAATTTTTCTTGCAGGATTACAAAACATTCCTACTCATCTTTACGAAGCAGCTGAAATTGAAGGAGCGAATTCATTTCAGCAATTTAAATCGATAACTTTACCGATGCTCGCACCTACAACTCTTTTTGTCGGACTAATTACGATGATTGGATTCTTTCAACTTTTTGCCGAACCATATATCATGACTCAAGGTGGTCCGTTGAACTCCACAATAAGTATTGTCCATTATATGTATCAAGAAGGATTTCGTTGGTGGAATATGGGTTACTCTGCATCAATTGCGTTCATATTATTTTTCATAATTTTTATCGGGACACTAATTCAGTTCAAGTTGAAGAAAAATCATACTATATGAAAAGAATATTTATTCATATTTTTCTGATAATAACCTCAATTATAACATTGAGTCCTTTTGTATGGATGATTTCAGCATCCTTCATGGCTGATGGTCATGCAAATGTGTATCCACCAAGATTTTTTCCCGATGAATTCACTCTAGTCCAATACGAAAGTTTGTTTTCAAGATTGAATGTATCTGTTAATTTTTTCAACAGCTTATTGCTATCGCTCACGGTAACAGTAGTATCACTATTATTTAATTCGCTCGCGGGTTATGCTTTCGCAAAATTTAAGTTCAGAATGAAAGACAAACTCTTTAATTTTTTACTCAGTTCAATGATTATCCCTGCACAAGTTACAATGCTTCCGCTATTCTTGATGCTTAAATCAATGGGATTAATTAATACTTATTTTGCAATTATAATACCCGGATTAGCCAACATATTCGGAATATTTTTAATTAGACAATACGCAATTTCTATTCCGGACAGTTTAATAGAATCAGCGAAAATAGATGGTGCCACAGATTTTCAAATTTATAGAAGAATAATTCTTCCATTATGTATGCCGATTCTTATAACACTCGCTTTATTCACATTTATGGGAACTTGGAATGATTTTATGTGGCCATTAATTGCCTTAACTGATAACTCATTATACACGCTTCCTGTTGCACTTGCGAACTTAATGCTTGAGCATACAAAAGATCCGGAACTTATGATGGCTGGCTCGGTAATTACTATCCTTCCGGTTTTAATTGTATTCCTTTTTTTACAAAGATATTATATCTCCGGTATTATGACTGGAAGTATAAAAGAATAAAAGTGATTTTCAATTACGATTTAATTTGACTCTATTAAAGTTTTTTCTGAAGTTTTGAATAAGAATTTTTAAAAATGTAAACGTTTACAATTTTATGGTAAGATTAAGTTTTTTTACTAAGGGAACTAAGTAATTCTAACACAATAAATATAAATCAATAGAGGTAATCATGAAAAAGCAAACAATGGTAATGTTGTGGATTGTGCTTCTACTATTCATCGGGATAGAAGTTGTAAATGCTCAACAACTCAAAAGACAAGATTATGTTTGGGCTCGAAACACAGAAGGAGCAACCATAACTCTTGATGGAGTATTAGATGAACCGGTCTGGGCAAAAGCAGAATCTATAATAGTTAAATATGGTCAAAGTTCGGGTTTACCAACTAGTGGTTGGAGATCTGAGTTTCAGGGGGATGCGATTACAGATCCAACTGATGCTGTAGTTAAGTTCTTGGTTTCCGGGAATCAACTTTACATTGCATTCGATGTAAAAGATTCATCGGTTGGCGGTACTCCTGATTGGGCTAGATGGGACGCAGTATTGATGTCAATAAAAGACAAAGCTTCTTCTACACGTCCTTTACCTCCCATCGAGTTTTTCTACACCTTTTGGTATGTAAATGTTCCGCAATATGCAACACCGGGTTCACCTCCAAGATTTATTGGAAAATACGGTAACTTTACCGATACCACTAGAACTCCCGAACAACGTGCTGTATGGGATGCCGGTTTTAGAGTAATAGGCGGACAAACAAACGATGCCGGTAGAGATCAAGGTTGGATTGCTGAAATGAGAATTTCAGTTGATTCATTAGGTTATGATTTAACTAAAACAAATGGTGATATTGTTCAACTTAATTTCTCAATCTGGGATTGTGATTATGTGTACGAAAATAATCCATCAATTGTGAGTGCGTCAAGAACACATGTACAAAACCCATGGGGGAATGCTAATGGAAATAACGTCCTTCGAGTTCATGCATCTCCAAGTGTTACAGTTAATACACTCTCATTACCGGAAGTTGCTCCTGATTTAACTCTTCAAAATGGTGCGCAACTTGCTGATCCTATTATTGACGGAGAATTAAATGATGAAGTTTGGAGCAAGGTCAATTCATTTAATATTGCTTGGGGAGATTCTTTAATTAGAGATTCATATAGCGGTGTTGGACCTTTTCAGAGTGGTCAATACCAACCTGAAGTTAGTGCAGGATTACGTCCTGATGTTTTAGATCCGTCTTATGCAAATGTTAAGATGTTTTTCAAAGGAAACTATCTGTATTTAGCTGCTGATATCAATGACCAAATTGTACAAGGGAATGGTGTTTATGATATGGCTGATGGTATCAGTTTGATATTAGCTGATAGAAATTCTTTCAACGATGATAATGTTTATGAATTTAGATTATTAAGAATGAGTTTCGGTCCTGATAGTTTACCTAAGGCTTACGATAATTTGCAGCAGTTATTGGATTCAACAAATAGTCAATTTGCAGTAAAACTTAAAGGTGGAACAACCGTTAACAACAACACAGATATTGATGAGGGTTATACTGTTGAGATGAAAATTGAATTAACCGGAATGCTCGGATATCCTTCAGGTCTTGGTGATCAAACACTTTTTGGTGGAGTATGTCTTTATGATGGTGATGTTTTTGAAGACCCATTGTTAAATTACGGAACTCGTACTTGGTGGTTTAGAGAGCATGGCGGAGGTCCTGCGGCTGCGTGGATTTATATGGATCCCAACAACTTAATCCTTAGTGCTGATGATAATGGACTTTCATTAATACCAAATTCATTACAACTGATTGGGAATTATCCTAATCCATTCAATCCAACAACTGTTATCAGATATGCAACTCCTTTTGCCGGAGAGATAACATTGACAGTATTCAATTTACTTGGTGAATCTGTTGCATCTATGAATCAAGTTGTAACATCATCAGGCAATTATGAATTCAATTTTAATGGTTCAGATTTATCTTCAGGTGTTTATTTGTATAAAGTCAGTGCAAAAAATTCACATACAGGAAAGTTTGTTGAATCTTCAGCAGGAAAAATGATTTTAATGAAATAGTTCCTTCCGGGGTTCGAAGAAATATAATCTTCGAACCCTTTTAATTCTGATTAGGATTATCAATTTTAAGGTGAGAAAAATGCCTTCACAACAGAGAGCAAAATTGTTTTTAACTTTTACATTTCAGAATATGAATTGGTTTCTGCTTATAGCTTTGCTTGTTATTCCAATCAACATGTTATCACAAACAACCGGAAAATTATCCGGAAGGATAACAGATGAGAGTGGTGAACCTCTTGTAGGAGCAAATGTAGTTATCATCGGAACAAATCAAGGGGCAGCCACAGATTTAGATGGCTATTATTCGATATTAAATTTAAGAGCAGGATCATATTCGGTAAGATTTGGATACATTGGCTTTCAATCGAAAGTAATTGAAAGTATTAAAATTAATTCCGACCAAACAACTAAAATAGATGTTAAACTTCAGGTTATGATAATTGAAGGTGAAGAAGTAACAATAACTGCAGAGAGACCCTTGGTCGAATTTAATCAAACAAGTTCAGTAGCTTCAATCAGTAAAGAAGAAATAAATTTACTTCCGGTACAAGATTTAAATCAAATTGTAAATCTTCAAGCGGGTGTTGTGGATGGGCATTTTAGAGGGGGTAGAATTGGGGAAGTTCAGTACCAAGTTGATGGAGTTACCGTTAATAATCCTTTCAATAATTCATCGACCCTTTTATTAGATAAATCAGTCTTGCAGGAAGTTCAAGTTATTTCAGGTACATTTGATGCAAAATATGGACAAGCAATGTCCGGAGTTGTGAATGCAGTTTTAAGAAGCGGTTCTGATAAGTTTGAATTTTCAGGGGAAGTTTATGGTGGTGATTATGTTCCATTTGATAACAAAAGATATCCGAATAACAAAGATGTAAATCCTTTAACTACCCATAATTTACAGTTAACATTAAGCGGACCAACTTACATTCCGCAAACAACATTTCTTCTAAGCGGAAGAAGATATTTTAGCAATGGTTGGCTTTATGGTCAAAGAAGGTTTTTGCCAACCGATAAATATGATGTTGATAATATGGTTTTTTATCCATCCGGTGATAACGAAATTGTACCGATGAGTACAACAAGGGAGTGGAGTGGTCAATTTAAAATTACAAATACTTCTCTATCAAATATTCAACTCAGTTATCAAGCAATACTAAACAAGATTGAAAGTAAGTATTATAACTTTGCACTGAGATTGAATCCCGATGGTGTGAAACCGAATTACACTAACTCTTTAACACACGGTTTCGATTTAACTCAAACTATCTCAAATGAAATGTTTTATAAATTGAGCGTCCGACAAAACTATTTCGATTATAAATCTTATATGTATGAGAATGTTTTCGATCAACGTTATTTGGATGCAGGAGAGTTTAAAAGCGAAGCAAATTATGAAGATGGTGCAATTATACAAGGTGTTGATTTGAGTAGATACCTTCAGAAGACGAATTCTATTGTTGCTAAAGGTGATTTTACTTGGCAGCTTAACCGTAATAATCTAATTGAACTTGGCGTAGAGGGGCAAATTTCAGAGATTTCTTTTGGTAGTCCGGGGTTTATTACTTCAACAAATATTGCGGGAACTCGAGTATTAATCGCAAAGGATAAACCCGAAAAACTTGAAGACCCTAAAGTTGAAACATACAACCCGACTCAATTAGCATTCTATTTACAAGATAGAATTGAATTAGGTGATTTAGTTGTAAGAGCCGGAATGAGGCTTGAGTATTATGATGCAAATGCAAGTATTCCGGATGATTTGCAAAACCCCGCAAATGCAATTACCGGTGCTCCGATTTCTAAACTTAAGGAAACTACCGTAAAATTTGCTGTTGCCCCTCGCTTGGGTTTTAGTTTCCCTCTTACTGATATGGCTTCAATTTATTTTGCTTATGGTCATTTCTATCAAATGCCGGGGTTAGCTGATTTATACAGTAACTCAAACTATTTAATTCTTAAAGATTTGCAAGATGGCGGAATTTCTTACGGCACAATGGGGAATCCTGACCTTAAACCACAATTAACAGTTCAATATGAAGTTGGTCTTAAACAAGCGCTTTCTCAGATGCTTGGATACGAATTAACCTTCTTTTATAAAGATATCAGAGATTTATTAGGAAGTGAATTTATTTCAACATATGCTGCTGCCGATTATCCGAGATTGACCAACGTTGATTTTGGAAGCGTTTATGGAGTAACAATTGCATTAACACAAAGAGCATTTGGACCATTAAGCACAACTTTAGATTATACAATGCAATTTGCGCGCGGAAACAGTAGCGACCCGTATGAAACCGCCAATCGTGCAGCTAGTGGCAAAGACTCAAGACCTCGCGATATTCCATTTGGATGGGATCAGCGACATACTATTAATGCCACTGCAACGTGGATTGTTCCAAATGATTATTCGTTAAGTGCTATTTTAAGATTAGGTAGCGGTATGCCATATACTCCAGCAATCGGGACAGGCTTTAATGCAGATCTCGAAACAAATTCGGGAAGTAAAAATGGTTTTGTGCTGATTGATTTAAGAGCTGAAAAATCCTTCTCTTTTGGATTACTGAATATGAGTGCTTTCATGCGCGTTACCAATCTTCTCAACACACATTTTGTTAATGGCTTTATTTTTACAGAAACCGGGAGTCCGGATTTTTCAGTTAATCCGATTGCAGACAGAGCAATGCTTGCTAACCCCGGAAGATTTTATGAACCAAGAAAAGTTGAACTTGGTATTTCCTTTAGGAGTAATTAATCATGACAAAAAATAATTTATTTATTACATTAATCGGATTATTCTGTTTAATATTAAACATCGAAATTACTCCGCAAGCATTTCCACTTCCTGTCCCAGATTCCCTAAGAGGGAAGATTGATGCAGAAAGAATGGGGCATCACGATTTCAACCGAATCAGAACGAGATTTTTCAATTATGGTATGGTGGGTGATTATCCACAAGATCCTATAAATGTAGATCTAACAACATTTCATTCAGTTGAAGTGCCTAAAGGATCGGGTGAAAATTATAGCGATGGAATAACTCCATTTGTTCTAGCAAAAATAAGGCAAGAATCCGGAAGTGAATCGTACATATTTGAAACCGGGTTCAGAGAAAGACAGGGAACCAGTCCAATCACAAATAAAACGATGAGATTTGAACCTCGTCCCGGTTATTTTCAGGAAGATGTCAATATTAATAAAGCACGCTCTGTAGCGATGAGTAATGATCCCCGGACTTGGCCTGATAGGTGGGTCGATAAACTTTTTGATTCGGATGATCCGGGCTGGAGCGGAAGTTGGAACGGTTATTTTGGCAAAGCTCCCAAATTAGAAATGCAAGAAAGCTTTGTTGTATTCGATGATAATTATTATGATGCATGGCAATATTACCCCGACTCCCGTGATAGAACAAGAAGGGGATTGGGTTTAAGAGTTGAACAGCGTGGTTTTCAATGGAATAACCCGCAAGCCGGAAATGTTATCTTCTTCCATTACGACATTACAAACGAAAGCACAACTGATTACGATGATAACATACTTTTCGGTTTGTATATGGATGCAGGAGTAGGTGGCTCTACCAAAGGAGTCGATCCATATCCTGAATCCGATGATGATAACGCATACTTTAGCAGAGAACCGGGGTTAAATATCGTTTATACTTGGGATTTCTACGGCAACGGTGTTAAAGGAAAAACCGGTTATCTCGGTTATTCATATTTAGAAACTCCAGGGAACTCTCTCAATTTTGTTGATGACGATGAAGACGGAATAACCAACGAAAAAAGAGATGGGGGACCCGGAGTCTTACTCTCTTCTCAAGAGGCAATCAAAAATTATGTCCTCTCTAATTATAACCTTGCAAAGTTTGAAGCATATTATGGTAAGCTTGAAAATATGCCTGCCTATCAGAGAAGTTATTGGTGGACCGGAGATGAGGATTTAGATTGGATTGCTGAATTTCATGATACAGGAGCTGATGGGGTTTTCGGAACAAATGATACCGGTGAACTCGACGGCATTCCAACTAACGGTGAACCTAATTTTGATAAAACTGATATAGATGAATCCGATCAAATTGGTTTAACCGGATTTAAGTACAATGTTATTAATGATCCTTCAGGTGGTGGTTCGACAGATAACATTATCTTTTTTGATGACGGTAGAAATTGGCCTAAGCGTCTTTATAACATTTTCACAACACCGGACTCATCATTTGAACAGCAGATAACGAGGACAAATATTAATATTGGATTTTTATTTGCTTCAGGTCCCTTTAAACTGAAAGCTGAAAAAACAGAAAGATTCTCTCTTGCACTTGCATTTGGGCATGACCTTCGAGAACTAAAGAATAATACAAAAGTTGTTCAGAAAATCTATAAAGCAAATTATCAATTTGCTGTTCCTCCACCAATGCCAACTCTTAATGCATTTGCCGGAGATAGATTTGTTACATTAACCTGGGATGATGCCGCAGAACGTGCTTATGATCCTGTTACAACAACTAATGATTTTGAAGGTTATAGAATTTACAGAAGTACAGATCCAACTTTTCTTGACCCTCAAGTTATTACAACCGGCACAGGTTCCGGTCCAATTGGGAACGGAAAACCAATTGCACAATTCGATTTGGTTAATGATATTGTCGGCTTTTCTCAGGTTCAAGTTGAAGGAGTAGGATATTTTCTAGGTTCAGATAACGGAATAACTCACTCATTTACCGATACCTCAGTTGTAAACGGACAGAGATATTACTATGCAATTACTTCATACGATAGAGGCTCTGATTCTTTAGAACTCTATCCATCGGAAAATGCTATTGCTGTTAATCAAACTTTAAGAGGTGGAACAATACTTCCAAAGAATGTTGTTGAAGTTACTCCTAATCCACATACCGCAGGTTATATCCCTGCAACAGTTGAAAATATTGTTCATTCACAGGGAAAAGGGAGCGGTACGGTTGAAGTAGTTGTGAAAAATTCAAAGCTTGTGCCTGATAATCATATATTTAAGATTGAGTTCTATAACCCAAAAGATTCAGTAAAAGCTTTATCTTACACCTTAATCGATGAAACGAGTAGCGACACACTCTTTACAACAGGTAATGATTTCAATGGTATGGGACTGGGACCGGTAGGGAAAGGAATCCTTCCGATTATTAAAACTTCCGATTCAGTTTTTGTTAATCCAACATCAACAGGATTTATTGCCTCAGGTTCAACAACAATTTCTCTTACATCAAGATATGCACCGTCTCGTCCAATGAACTTTAGAAGAAATGGTTATCCTGAAGATATTGAAATTGTTTTCAGTGATGAAATTCTCGATACATCTGTTGCAGGTATAGGCGCGGCTTTAAGGTCTAAACCTGTTAATTTTAGAGTAATTGCTAAAACTTCAAATGGAGATAAAAAGTTGAAATTCCGTTTTGCTGATTTTGATAATTCGGGGACACTTAATCAACACGGAGATTACATCGAAGTTTTAACCTATACCGATGCAGCTCCAAACACAAATATCTCAACTTGGAATCTTAGAGTGGATACAACGGGGCAATATTTAAGAGGAGCAATAGTTCCACCGACAAAGAATGATGTCTTTAAGCTAAATCTACTGATTCCATTCGCATCAGGTGATGTATTTACTTTTAAATCTGTTGGACACTCAAACAGCTCAGAAAAGGCAAAGGATGATTATAATTCGAAACCGTATGTAGTTCCAAATCCTTATGTCGGTGCTGCAAGTTTTGAACCTCAGCGTTTTGCAGTTTCGGGACGCGGCGAAAGAAAACTTGAATTTAGAGGATTACCAAATTCTGCCACTGTTAGAATATACACAGTCACCGGTGAATTAGTTCAAACGTTGTATCACAGCGGAAATATTACCGATGGTGTTATCCCTTGGGATTTAAGAACAAAGGATAATCTTGAAGTTGCTCCGGGTCTCTATATCTTTCACGTTGATGCTAAGGATGTTTCTCCTTATATCGGCAAATTTGCAATAATAAAGTAAGGGGAGGTATAAAATGAAATCAAATAATATAATATTCTTACTTAGCTTTTTTGCATTAACAATTTGTACATTCCCACAAAGTAAAACAGGCACTACTATCGGTCAGTTTTTGAAGATAGACCCAAGCAGCAGAGTTGCTGCAATGGGTAATGCCGGAACCGCTATTTCCGGAGAGGCAGCTTCAATTTTCTACAACCCAGCGAGTCTCGGCAGATTAGCTAAAATTGATGTTCAATTTACTTACAATAAGTGGATTGCCGATATTCTCTACAACTATGCAATCGTAGCATTACCGATTAGCAATATTGGAACCTTCTCACTCCAAATGACTTCTCTTAATTCGGGAGAAATAGATGTTAGAACTGTCGAACAACCTCTGGGTACCGGAGAAAGGTACACTGTTAAAAATTTTGCTTTGGGACTCGGTTATGGTATGATGTTAACAGATAGAGTCTCCGTCGGAACTCAAATCAGTTATTTCCAAGAGAGTATTTGGCATAGCACACTTTCGGGGTTTGCGATGAATTTCGGAGTTTCTTATCAATATGATGAATTTACAATTGGGGCGAGTGTTTCAAATTTTGGTCCTAGAACCGGTTACTCCGGACGAGATTTGTTTATTAACTACGATTTCGACCCCGATAAATATGGCGATAATGATTTACTTCCCGCACAATTAAGGACAGATGAGTTCCCCCTTCCGACAGTGTTTAGAGTCGGTGTTGCATATCCATTTATTTTTTCAGAAGATTATCGACTTACTATTGCTCTTGATGCTATGCACCCAAACGATAATAACGAAAAAGTTAATCTCGGGGCTGAATTTCAAATGCTTAAAAATTTTTCTCTTCGTGCAGGATATCGAGATTTATTTATGCCTGATTCAGAAGGAGGACTTGTACTTGGTATCGGTGTGAATGTTCCTTTTGCCGGAAATTCAATTGTTAGATTTGATTACGGATGGGGAGATTATGGGCGACTTCTCGAAGCCCATCGATTTACTGTCGGAGTATCTTTTGATTAACTATCTTGAAAATTATTAAACAATCTTAAATGAAGGAGTTTAAGTGAAGAAATTATTAATATTGTTTGGTTTTTGGGTTACGATTTATGGAGTCGTAACTTTTGGTTCAGATGAAAAATTGAGCAGAAGAATTAATTTTCAACTTACTCCTTCCGAAGAAGCTTTTCTTGATACATTGCAGTATTATTCATTCCGTTATTTTATAAATGAAATAAATCATGAAAACGGATTAGTTAGAGACCGTACTCAGGTTGAATCACCAGCTAGTATGGCTGCTACCGGATTTGCGATTCCTATTTGGGCAATTGGTGCTGAAAGAGGTTGGATTTCTAAAGAGAAAGCAAAATCATTAACTCTAAATCTCCTAAAGTTTTTATGGACTGCCGAACAAAGTGACGCAGATTCAGCGACCGGTTATAAAGGATTTTTCTATCATTTTGTAGATATGAAAACCGGAAAACGAATTTGGGATTGTGAACTTTCTTCAATTGATACCGGATTACTTTTGGCAGGAATTCATTTTGCAATTCAGTATTACTACGGCAATGATGATATCGAAAAAGAGATACGAGAGCTTGGTGAAAAAATTACGCAACGTGTTGAATGGGATTTTCTTACAATGCCTCCTGGTGGAAAATACGGCAATACAATTTCGCTTTCGTGGGAACCGGAAACAGGGCTCAATACAATCGGCTGGGTCGGGTTTAATGAATCACTAATTATGTACATACTTGCAGCATCACTAGACTATAAAAAAATTGATGATGCTTATAATACATGGCTTGCAAATTACGAGTGGCGTGAACCTTATACCGGTTTAGCTCATGCACTTTTCCCACCTCTTTTTGGGCATCAATATTCGCACATGTTTATTGATTTTAGAAGACTCGCTGACTCCTATCTACGTGAAAAAGGGATTGATTATTTTGAAAATTCACGACGAGCTGTTTTAACTCAGCAACGTTATGCTATAGTTAATCCACTCGGATGGAAAGGTTATGACTCTCTTTGCTGGGGTTTAACTGCTTGTGATGGTCCCGGCAATTCATACAATTATGACGATAAGAAATTTGAATATTACAATGCACGAGGAACTAGTGGTAATGATGTAATTCAAAGTGATGATGGGACAATTGCCCCGACTGCAGCAGGAGGTTCAATAGTTTTTGCTCCCGAAATTGTTCTTCCTACACTCATCTCTATGATGGAAAAATATGGTGATAAAGGTCTATGGGGTAAATACGGGTTTGTTGACTCATTTAATCCTACGCTGAATTGGTTTAACAAGGATTACCTCGGTATAGATCAGGGCCCATTTGTTATAATGATTGAAAACTTCAGAACCGGATTAGTTTGGGATTATGTAATGAAAGACCCTCTTATCATTAAAGGCTTGCAACGACTCGGCTTTTTTGAGAATTAATTCTCTGCAAGAAATTATTTTCAATGAAATTAAATAGTTCTAATACGAATAGCGTCCAAATCTATTCTAATCAATAATCCCTAAAGCTTTTAGCTTTTTGTGAAGATTGCTTCTATCGATTCCCAAATCTTCTGCAGTTTTTTTTACGTTTCCGTGATTAGATTTTAAGGCTTCCGCAAGGTATTCTTTCTCAAAATCTTGCTTTAGTATTTTATAATTGTTATCTGTCAGAGTTGAAGATGAAAATGGTGCTCCACTCTTTAATTCAAAGACTTTGAATATATCTTCAACACCTATTTTCTGATCGTTAGCAAAAATTAAAAGTTTATCTACGAAATGCTTCAGCTCACGAACATTGCCAACCCAATCCATACTTTTCAAAGTTCTGAAAACTCTATTGTCAACTTGAAAATTCGGCAAGTTATGTTTTTGTGAATGGAGATATAAGAAATGAGAGAAGAGTAGGGGAATATCTTCTTTTCTATCTCTAAGAGGGGGAATATTTAATTCAAATCCTTCGAGTCGATAATATAAATCCAGCCTGAATTTCTCTTTTGAAATTAAGTCGGGGATATTCTTATTTGTTGCGGCAATAAAGCGGACATCAACTTTTTGAGAAAAATTATCTCCGATTTTTGTTACCTCTTGATATTCTATTACTCTTAATATTTTAGCTTGAAGTTCAAGATTCATATCTCCGATTTCATCAAGAAAGAGAGTGCTCTTATTTGCCGCTTGAATTTTCCCGATTTTATTATCATTTGCACCCGTAAATGCCCCTTTTACATATCCAAACAATTCACTCTCTAACAAGTCTTTTGCAATAGCCGCACAATTAACCGTTATCATTGTGTTCGCACTTCTGCTACTTGCTGAATGGATACCCCTTGCTACCAATTCTTTCCCGGTGCCGCTTTCGCCGGTAATCAATATGGTAATATCGTTTTTAGCTACCTTTCTAATTAAATCTTTGACCACAAGCATCGGTTTTGAATCGCCGACAATTTCATACTCGCTCGATATTTCGTTTTTAAATCTTTCGTTTTCCTCGAAAAGACTTTTTAAACGAACTGCACCGGTTAATGCGATTAACAAACGAGAATGCTCTATCGGTTTTTCTATATAATCAAATGCTCCATTCTGAAGGCATTCCATTGCAAGAGTTATGGAGCTTTGTCCCGATGCCATAATTATTGGAGTAGAGGGGGAGAGATTTCTAAATTTGTGTAATAATTCACAACCGTCCATTGCGGGCATTTTAATATCTAACACTACACAATCATAATTTTTATTCGTAAAACGAGCTAAAGCATCTAACGGAGAGGCAATTATATCAAGGTCCCAATCGGGGGCTTTTGTTTCGAGGAACCGTTTTACCGTTAAGAGATAATCATGGTCGTCATCTATAAATAAAATATTTTTTTTCATATTAGCTTAAATTATTGTACGGGCGACTCTTTTTTTAGTATCGGAAATTCTAAAGTAAAAGTTGTTCCAATATCGGGGGTACTTGTAAAATAGATTTTCCCTTTATGATCTTCCACTATTTTTTTAGCCATAAACAGTCCTATACCTGTTCCGTCTTTTTTTGTTGTTAGATATGGCGAAAATAGTTTCTCTTGAATGTCAAGTTTTATACCAGAACCATTATCGCTAAAGTTAATCTTTGCTATTGATAGGTTAGTGATAAGCTCGGTCTTAATTCTAATTTCACCGTATCCCGAAACAGCATCAATTCCGTTCTCTAAAAGTATTTGGAATACTTGGCTTAACTGAAAGGGGTCGCACCATAAATAGATATTCTCAGATGAATATTCTTTTATTATAGTTACTTCATTCTTCTTGAAATAATGATGAAATTTTTCGAGTGTTTCGTCTATGCTTTTGTTTGCGTTTACAATCTGAAAATTTATTAACTCCATATTAATAAACTGAAGAAAACTCTTAGTTAAACTTCTAATTTTAGTAAGTTGATTTACTACTCTCTCAAAATCATCTCTTATTTGAGGTTCTAATGAATTGGTCTTCTCAAGTTCATCCCAAATTGTTTGAATACCTATATTAACCGACGAAAGGGGGGTTTTAATATCATGTGCTATTCGCTGAACTGATTTACTCCATATTTTATTCCGTTCCATCATTACGGCATCTGTAAGGTTTTCGATTTCAACTAAATACCCAAGTACAATTTTTGAAAAGAGGAGAAACGGTGTTACGGTTACAGAACCATTGAACTGATATTCGTGAGTTGAGTAATAAAATCCATTACTCGAGGGGATGTTCTGCATTTGTGAAACTATTATGCACTCATAAATTTCACTCTTTTCTTTTAATAGTTCGGTAGCAATTTTACCCCGATACTTTTCTGTCGGCATCCTCAAAAAGTTAAATAGTTGCTTATTTGCATAGAGAATTTTCCCGAGTGAATCAAGAATTAATAATCCGGAATTAGTCTTATGAAATGAATGTAGAAAGTAATGCAAATAAACTAAGAAGAAATGGAGCAGCTTATAATTAAGAAATAAAAAAACGAAAATTAAAAGTGCTCCGATAGCACAAAGTAAATAAAAGTAGCCGTAATAAGGGTTAGGAGCTATCTCAAAAATTAATTTCGATTTTTGCGTTCTTGCCATAAAATAGGTTTTATCTTTTACTCTTATTAGTTGATCTAACCACATGGTGAATGTATCACCGTCTTCAAGAATATGTTCCCCTAAGAGTTTAAAGTTTTGGTTATAAATTGAAACTTTTTCATTTGTGAAGACACAAAATTCCTCTTTACCGGTATTATCAATGTCAGAGCTAAGGCTTACATGTTTGTCTTTTTTATCATTGAATCCAATACTCCTAATTTCTTTAAAGTGTTCATCGAACAATTTAATGCTATCAGCATATCTATTATAAAAAACATGGTTGGTCTTAGAGTAGCTTTTTATGGCCTGATGAACAGAAAAATTTATCGATAAAACTTCAGTGAGAGTAAAATCTTTATTAACTTTAAACACTTTTCCCAAATCATCACTTCCTTGGGCAACCCGTGAGAAAAATGCATAAACGGTAGAGTCAATCAATTTATATTCAAATAAAGAGGTAAAACTTCCAAATTCTTCACCTCGAGATACCAAATTGAAATTTTTATCTAAAATATAATTCCAAACTGATTTATCATGGTAACCGCTTCTATATTTTAAATTATCACTCGCAGTATTTGAAATGAGAATTTCTTTGATGCCGTCACCATTAATATCGTGAACAAAAACTCCGCTTACACCGAATCCGAATTCATTTTTTTTAATTACCTTTTCAGACTTAAAATCAAATGCATATAATCCTCTCGGATAGTGACTATAACCACCCATAACCGTAAAAATAAGTTCATCACTCCCGTCAGAATTTATATCCAGAAGATTACCGTCTAACATATACAGATGCCAGAAATCGGTTTTAACACTATCCGGTTTCTCCAAAACAAATTTCCCCTTAATTAGAAATTTTCTCTTAAAAACATCAATCACATTTAAGTAGAGGGAGTCCCTAACGACGTCAAACATTACAATATCATCAACATTATCTTTATTTACATCTAAAATTATCGGTTTATATATAGTGGGAAAATTCCCATTGAAATTAAACTGGTCAATTGTCTCATCATTCCAGCTTGATACCCATATTATAGAAAAGCCCACTGTTGATTCAATACCATAACTTATAATCTCGGGCTGACCATCATGGTCAAGATCTTTGTAATAGAAAGGAGAATATTTATTCATACTTTCCGGAATTTGCGAAGATTTGACCAAGTTAAATGAATATGGATATACAAATTGTTTGACATAGAGAAAAATTGAAAGCGAGATAACAAATGTGAGGTATATTAATAAATAATATGAATGTTTTGTTGTGAAAGTTTTCAAGTATGTCCCCTACTAATGTTGTAAAAAATACCACAAAATGAAGAAAGATGTGGTAAAAAGCACAACAAATTAAATTTTGAATTTTCAACAATTATAAAAAAGAGTGACTCTTTTGTCTAATCTTTAGACCCGACGGCGAAAATTAATATCTAAATCTTAATAATCCAAAAGAGACAAATAGAATAATCGATTTAATTTTAGTTAGGAATGATTATTGAAACAACGCTAACCAATCATAGTTATTAAAAAAAAGGATTGTGTATGGCTTATCAAAATCTTCAAGCTGAAGTTACAGAGGAAAGAAAAACTCAAATACTCGACTTAATCAAACAAATACAAGATCAACTCCCATTCTTAGTGAATCTCTCAAAAGATGAAAGAGAAACAATATTTAAGATGGGGGATAAATCAGTAGCCTTTGTTGAAAAGGGGCTTGAATACGCAAAAATGAATCCACATTTAGTTCCCCCATATGCAGATATCCCCGAACTTGAACGAGACTTAGCTCTCGCAAAACAATTACAACCGATTTTTTTACAATTAAAAACATTATTTGAATCAGTATCAGATACATATATGGCTGCCGGCAGTGAGGCAATGACAGCGGCTACAAGTTTTTATAACTCTGTAAAGAATGCAGCTAAGTCCAATGTTCCCGGAACTGACGCAATTTATGATGACTTAAAGAAGCGGTTTGTGAAATCACCGGCAAAAAAAGAGGCTGAGTAACAGATTTGTCAACCTTTAGCACACAATTCCGTTTTAGCAAAAAGTGCGAAAATAGCTCGTTTTACTACCTCGAAGGTAGGGGTACCCACCTTAAAGGGATTCGCTTGACCCTAATAGGGACTCCGTTGATGCATAAAGGGTCAAGCGAGACGCATTATGCAATTAACGATATGCAAAAAGGGTCAAGCATGATGCAATTTGCAATAGACGAGATGCAAAAAGGGATTCCCGATATGCTAAGAGCCTCGAGCGATATGCAAAAAGGGACTGGCTATTCCCTAAAAGGGTTGAGGGAGATGGGGGTGGGGATATGTATGTAGTCGAAATTATAATGGAGTTAGAGTATGCAAATAACAATACAATTCATTATTGTAAAAAAGGTATAATTTAAAAAAATGACTGATAATAATGTTATAACGAAATTGGAAAGAATTAATCTATTAGGGTCACTTATTATCTATTTGCTCAAACATCCCCCTTAAACTCACTTCTCTTATTTTATAGATTGAGAATTAATCATCATTAAAAATTAGAAAAATTATAACACTTATAAATAGAGGAATAATTTATGTATTTGAAATATAAAACTCATGTTTTGCTATTATCAATTTTAGTAATAGCATTTGCCCCCCTAATATTTGGGCAGCAGGCGAACATAATTGGGAAACTGGAGATAGATGAGAAGGGTAATGCGAAAGTCTCAAACCTAGAGGTTGGAGACCAAAAAAGACAAATTAATGATAGTAAGCAATTATTTAAATCGCTAACCGAAAAAGAATTTAATGCAAAAAATCAAGAAGAGTGGCAGCGAACCCTCCGCTCTCGAAAACTTAGCGAAACCGGAAGTTCTGTTTCTGAAGAAAGTTTAATAGCTCAATGGTTCGAGGAACAAAAACAGCCATTTTTAACCTCACAAAATCAATTGTTTGCAATCGGCGATGTAACTTGGGTGAGAGCGTTTGGAGAAACTGAATTTTACCTTACCCCGACTGTTAAAGATATTAGAGCTTACAATAGCCATATAAGGAGTGCCAATTCCAAAGAGAAGGGTATTAATAAATCAAAATTTTCTGTTATAAGAGTTGAAATATCACAATTCTCAAAACAAACTCTCAAGGAAGTACAAATATATGTGCCACATTATGTGAATGGCTCCATTTTAGTCTCACTTCCCACTATAGACATAGAATTTTTGGAGAAAAAAAATATAAAATTTAGTGAAGTTTCTAATTATGCAAAAATATTAGGAGAACCCTCAAAAAGATATAACCCAGAAGCAACAATCTGGTTCGAGGGATGGGAAGGTTCTCTTTCCCCGTATGCAAGAGGGGATGCCAATTCTTCATCCGGTCTTGATTATTGGGGAGATGTTAATTGTGATAAAAAATCAGGAAATTGGAGTCTATGGTGTGCTGGTGAAGGAGATCAAGTTGATTGCATTAATTATGACGACTATATGGCAAATTATGTAGCGAACATTTCAGGCATTAATGTGCAAGGCTATTCTAATGTTCAGTTTAAATTTTGGACAAAATATATCACAGAAGAATGCTGCGATGACTTGAGGTTTTTCGCATCATCTGATGGAAATAATTATAGCCTCATTGCTACCTATGCAGGAAGTTCGGGTGGTTGGGTACAGAAGACATTTACTTTAACCGGATACTCAAATTATTTTTGGGAAATGGATTTTAATTCAGATGGTTCTGTGGTTGCACTTGGAGCCTACTTAGATGATATGGAAATTACTGGTGATGTTGCTTCACAACCAAACTATACCGTTGATCCAACAGGTTGTTCACTGTCAATTAGTGGAACAAACATAAGCGCAACAGTAAAACACATAAATAATGGAAGTGCTTCGGGAGGAACAAATTCATATACAGATTTCTTCGCTTCAATAGATCAAAATATTTCGGCTAGTGATTTTCTATTAGGGTGGCTATCTGTACCTTCAATTTCGAGTGGTGGCAACTATATCGCAACTTTTAATAAAGATTTAACAACAGTTACTCCTACAATTCCCGCAGGGACTTATTATATTGGTTTTATTATAGATGCAACAGCTAATATCTCTGAATCAAATGAAAACGATAACATTTTTTATTGGAGTACCCCTACAGTAACTGTGGGCGGAGATGGGAATGATGTTCCCACTTCTGCAACAGCAATATCATCAATCCCCCATACGGGAAACTACGAGATAAATCCGGAAGGAGATATTGATTGGTATAGAGTTAACCTTACTGCAAATACTCAATATACATTTGCGAATTCTTCTTCTACTAACTTTGATTCGGAGTTTTATCTTTATGGACCTGGTAATTCCACAGGGTCTACTATTGGTGCACAAGTTGCATATGATGATGACGGTGGGGGTATGCTTCAACCACTAATTGTCTATACTCCAACCACTGCCGGTTATTATTATTTAAGAGTCGCAGATTATTCAAATAATCCAACTGCAACTAGGGTAAAAGAGACCAAGACTGAAAACACCTTAGCTACAGGTCCTTATACTTTGAGTATCACAGCTCAAACCTCGCAACCAATCTTGTCAGTAACCCCGGATAATAGAGGTGTAACCTCAGCATCTGGAACGACGACGTTTACAATACAAAATACCGGAACTGGAACAATGCCATGGAGTGCGGCAATAACTGTAAATCCAAGTACGATGATAACTTCCATATCTCCAACATCCGGTTCATTAACTGCAGGGCAGAGTGCAACTCTAACAGTAAATTATGCACAAAACACTGGTACACAGCAAAGGGTTGGCACAATAAGGGTTACAGCTACAGGTGCAACAGGAAGCCCTAAAGATGTAACTGTTACCCAAGCGGCTCATAGTGGTCACGGATGGGTTGTTACGCCGAATCTCCAGTTCAATATGAGTATAATAGCCCAACTCTACTTTACAAATGTGTTAACAACAAATACTGCTGATGCAATTGGTGCCTTCGTCGGAACAGAATGTCGAGGGATTGCTAATCCACAAGGCACAAATGGGTTGTTGTTTTTAACAGTCGGTTCAAACCTTTCAAGTGGGGAGACGATTACATTCAAAGCATGGAAATCAAGCACTAACGAAATCCAACCGATAGCTCAGACTATTCCATTCCAAAACATGGGGGAAATTGGAACTCTCACTTCTCCATTTAGAATGGATGCAGGAATGAGGACTCAAATCATTAGTTTTGGACAAGGTTATACGTGGTTTTCAGTAAATGTTAACCCCGGAAATATGAGTCTTAATAGTCTATTTGTTCCTCCTCAACTTAATCCTGCATCAAATGACAGAGTGATAGGCCAAACACAGTTTTCAAGCTGGAGTGGCTCAAGCTGGGTTGGTTCTTTGACTACAATAAACCCTGTACAAGGTTATGTCATGAAGTTATCAACAGCTCAAGTTTGTACGCTTCAGGGGCAACCGGTTGAGATAATTTCGCTCCCCATTGCTGGTGGATACACTTGGATTGGTTACCTTCCGCAGAACTCATTACCTGTTAACACTGCTCTGGCAGGGATTACACCGGCACCTGTTGCAAATGATAGAATAATAAGCCAAACTCAATTTGCAACATGGAGTGGTTCAAGTTGGATTGGCTCTTTAACAACTATGGAACCGAGTAAGGGATATGTTATTAAATTGACTAACGCATCTACATTAGTATATCCAAGTACCGCAGCAAAAATAGATTCTGCTGAGCATAAATTGCTTGATTCACCTAACTGGGTTCCTGTTCCAAATTTGCAGTTTAATATGAGTGTAATAGCAAAAGTTCAAATCGATGCATCACTCTATAGTACTAATCCGAATGATTTATTAGGTGCTTTTGTAGGAACAGAATGTAGAGGAGTTGCAACACCAATCGCGCCGGACGGTTTCTATTTCTTGACAGTTGGGTCTAATTTATCTTCAGGTGAAACCGTTACCTTCAAATATTACAGTTCACAGTATAACTTGATAAAAGAATTAGGTGAAACGGTTCCCTTCCAAAATATGGGTGAAATTGGAACATTATCAAATCCATACATCTTAAATGCTGTCCCTATTCCTGTAGAATTTGTTTCATTTAGTGCTAAACAGATTGGAAAGGATATTAATATCGCTTGGACAACTGCGACAGAAACAAATAATAAGGAATTTGAGGTTGAGAGAAGGCTCAATGGTTCTTCAACCTGGATGAAAATTGGTGAAGTTGAGGGAGGCGGTACAACTACCTCCATTCGCGAGTATAGTTTTATTGATAAGGCTATTAAAGAATCAGGTTTATTCAATTATCGTCTCAAGCAGATTGATTTCGATGGAAGTTACGAATATTCAAATGAAATCGAAATTTCAGTTGATTTAGTACCGACGGAGTTTTCTTTATCACAAAACTACCCAAACCCGTTTAACCCATCTACAAAAATAAGTTACGCAATTCCTGCAACTGCAAATGTAACACTTAAGGTATTTGATGTTGTTGGTAATGAAGTAGCAACCTTAGTAAATGAGAGCAAAGAACCGGGTAATTATGAGGTTACTTTTGAAGCCGGTAATTTATCAAATGGTGTCTATTTCTATGAGCTAAAGGCAAATGAATTTAGAGTGGTTAAAAAACTAGTCCTAATGAAATAAACCTTGATATTTAGCTCTAATCTTTAAGCGGTTCTTAACCGTCAAAAGTCAAAAGCCCGAATCATAATGACTCGGGCTTTTTTTATTCCATTCTCCAGTGGAATTAATGGAGAAGAGAATAAATTTTTATTTAACAAAAATTAACCCTTGTTTTGTTACAATAATTCGGGGAATTTGCCCTTGCTTTGTTACAAATTATAGTTAAATTTACCCTTGTAATATTACAAGAGGTAAAAGTTGATAGAACGTCATATATTAAAAGAACTTCTTAATTGGAAAGAAAAAACCAATAGGAAGCCATTAATAATTAGAGGGGCAAGGCAGGTAGGGAAAACAACATTAATTAAATCATTCAGTAAATCCTATCAGAACAAAATTCTGCTTAACCTCGAGAAACCGGCAGACAAAAGAATATTTGAAAGTTTTGAGAATATAAGTGATATCATAGATGTTCTTTTATTAAAATTCAAACTATCACCTGATAAAACAAAGGGACTTTTGATTTTTATCGATGAGATACAGGAGTCAACGGCAGCCATAAAATATTTAAGATATTTTTATGAAGAATATCCGGAAATTCATGTAATAGCTGCAGGTTCACTTTTAGAATTTGCATTGAAAGATGTTGAGAATTTTCCGGTCGGTCGAGTTGAGTATCTTTATATGCACCCACTAAATTTTCGGGAATATTTAAATGCTATGAATCATGACTATGCGATTGAACATTTGAGCCATACTCCGGTAACACCAAGTGCCCATTCAGTTTTGATTGAACTTTTTAAGTCATATGCTATAGTTGGTGGCATGCCGGAAGCAGTAAAAATGTATGTTGAAGAAAAAAAAATAGCCGGCTTAACAAGGATTTATGAGAGTCTTTGGGAAACTTTTAGCGATGATATGACAAAGTATGCGACTAATAAAACAGAATTAAATGTAATGAGACACATAGTTAATACTGCATACTTGAATTTAGATGCGAGGATAAAATTTCAACACTTTGGTAACTCAAATTACAAATCTCGGGAAGTTGGAGAGGCAATGAGAACTTTGGAAAATGCACGCTTTTTGTTTTTGATTTATCCGACAACAGAAGTTGAATATCCAATTACGCCAGATTACAAAAAATCTCCCCGATTACAATTTTTAGATAGCGGTTTAGTTAATTATAAAAATGGAATTCAAGCAGAATTATTAACAAGTGGAGAATTGAGCGGAAATTACAGTGGTTATTTGATCCCTCATTTGGTGACGCAAGAAATTATGTCGATTAATAGTTTCTCAAATACAAAACCAAATTTTTGGGTGAGGGAAAAATCACAATCTTCGGCTGAGGTTGATTTAGTAGTCCCTTATAGTGGAAAAATTATTCCTATAGAAATTAAATCCGGTGAAGTAGGAAAACTGAGATCTCTACATCAGTTCATGGAAAGAGTGAATCATAATTTTGCTGTAAGAATTTATGGTGGTGAGTTTAAAATCCAAAAAGTTGTAACTCCCAATAACAAAAAGTTCTGGTTGATGAATCTCCCATATTATTTAAGTATAAAAATTTATGACTATTTGGAATTGCTTTTATCAAATGATTTGAGTTAGTAGGTACCCGAACAAGGATTGTTTAATATAACTTACATTCATTTTTAGTGAAAAATTAAACTCTGGTGTAGTACCCCAATCTAGCTGACGATTTGATCTTTTTGAAATGGTTTTACCGATTTCACATTTTTTGAAAACCATGCTTTAAGGATTATATTTGATTTACACCAATTGAAGGTTCCAACCCATTAATTTGTGCCAATAAACAAGCTGAAGAAAGATTTTAATTTATTCTTGAAAAATTAACTTGACAGATAGAGATTTTATAGCTAAGTTTAATCAGATAAAATAATCTGATTATGTCAATAATATTTTCAAGAAAATGTGAATACGGAATTCAGGCGGTATTACTTCTCACTGTCGAAGAAGAAGGGGGAGGCGTACACTCAGCCGAAGAGATTGCCGGAAGGTTGAAAATCCCTAAAGAGTTTGTATCGAAAATTCTACAGGAGTTGGCAGTAAACGGAATAATTTACTCCAAGAAAGGAAAGTCGGGTGGATTTTCACTAGCCAAAAGCCCAAAAGAACTCAAGTTGTTAGATGTTGTCCTCGCAATCGATGGTCCGGAAATGTTTAATAGATGTGTTCTCGGATTTCCAAATTGTTCAGACAAGTCACCTTGCCCTGTTCATCATAAATGGTCGCAGTTGATTACCCAAACATTTGAGATGTTAAGTGATGAAACAATTGACCAGTTCAAGCAAAAAACATTAAATAAAATTGAATCAATAAAATAATATCCACTTCATAAAAATATAAACCGGTGGATATAAATCGGACTAATTAATCTGAATATGAGCGAAAAGAAAAAAATAATAAAAAATGACGAAGCCGGAATTCAAAAGAAAAGATTCGTAGTTCAAGTTCTCTTCTCACTTTTGTGTATATGGATAGGTATAGAGTTTTACTATTTCATCCAATATTTAGAATCAGGCGGAGTTGAAAAGTTTTTGAGCAGACCCCCAGGTGTTGATGGATTTTTGCCGATAAGTTCATTGATGAGTTTTTATTACTTCTTTATATCGGGAAATATACATCCGGCACACCCCGCGGGATTTTTTATTTTTATCGGAATAATAGTTATCTCACTTGTCTTCGGGAAATCATTTTGTAGTTGGTTTTGCCCAATCGGTTTACTCTCTGAGGTAATCGGTGATTTTGGTGAGAAATTATTCCGAAGGAAACTCAAACTGCCGAAGTTTCTCGATTACCCTCTTCGGTCATTAAAATATTTGTTGTTGGGATTCTTATTCTACTCGGTATTTTTTGTAATGAGTGAAGCCGCATTAAAGATGTTTCTTGATAGCCCTTATAATTTAATGAGCGATGTAAAGATGTACTACTTTTTTGCCGATATATCCAGAACGTCAATTATTGTAATATCGGTTTTGTTTTTACTCTCGATATTCATCAGAAATTTTTGGTGCAGATTCCTTTGTCCGTACGGTGCATTGTTGGGAGTAATTTCATTTTTAAGTCCTAATAAAATAAAGAGGAATGAAGTCAGTTGTATTGATTGCAATCTGTGCGCAAAAGCTTGTCCATCATTTATTAAAGTAGATAAAGTTAAATATGTAATATCGGATGAATGTTCATCATGTATGAGCTGTGTTGATGCTTGTCCGGTAAAAGATACTTTATATGTAGAAAATATATTAACCAAGAAGAAGCAGAATAAAAAATATATAGCTGCGATAATTATATTGGTTTTTATGGTGATTACCGGTATCGGAATGGTTACAGGGAATTGGCATAGTCAGTTAAATAAAGAAGAATATTTGATTTTATACAAAGACTTAGATTCATTCGGTCATCCGACGGGAACATCACAGATAAGAGATTTGAATCAAGAAGCGGGAAGGGATAAAATTGAAGGTTCAAAATAAAATTCGAAAAAATCTTCTTGACTTGATAATTCATAGATTAGATAATATCTTTACAAATAAATGCAAAGGGCTGGTATGAAAAGACACCCTGCTTTGGTTTTTCTTTCTAAAGATCATCATCATGGATTAATCATGGCTCAGATGATAAAAAAAGATGCCCCAAATTATAAGGGGCTTCCACATGATACTTCGGGTAAAATTAATTATGTAACTCAATTTTACCGAGATGAATTAAAACACCATTTTGATGAAGAAGAGAATATCCTCTTTAGTTATTTAGCTAAACTTAATAATCAGTTTGAAACTTCGATTAATAACCTCAAGCTCGAACATCAGGAAATTGAAGATACTATTAACTCATTAGAAAATTCAGATCAAAAAGAAATTGTTCTAAATGATTTAGGTGTAATGTTAGAGCAACACATCAGGTTCGAAGAACGAATTCTTTTCGAAAAAATACAAAACACTCTTTCTGAAGAAGAATTGGATAAATTGACAAATCTTCTCAACAGAAGTGAGCAGACAAAAAAATGTAACTAATAAAAGATGGAACAACTATGAAGTTACTTAACCTTTTCAAATACATTATTCCAAGTGCGAATTGGAGATTCCCTGTGATAATTATGCTCGGTGTAATGTTTGGTTTATTGATTGTGATATTTCATATATCGAATGCTTCTTCATATTTATCAAGCGATCCGTTAACATGTATGAATTGTCATGTTATGTCGCCGCAATTTGCAACGTGGCAAAAAAGTAGTCATGCAAGAGTTGCAACTTGTACAGATTGCCATGTGCCGCAAGATAATTTTGTAAGAACTTACTACTTCAAAGCAAGTGATGGATTACGGCATGCGACGATGTTTACATTTCGACTTGAGCCGGAGGTAATCCGTATAAAAGAAGCGGGTAAAAGTGTAGTTCAAGAGAACTGTATCAGGTGTCATTATGAATATGTAAATACAACTTCGATAGTTTCTGTAACTGGTTCAATGGCGCGTCATGGCGGTGAAAAACTATGTTGGGATTGTCATCGTGAAACTCCGCACGGGAGAGTAAATAGTCTCTCTTCCTTTCCTTTTGCAAGAGTCCCTCAGTTAACACCCGTTACTCCCGAATGGCTTAAAAAATATATAGACGACAATAACAATTAATTATCTAAATAGGAACAAACATGAAAAAGATGCAACAACTTATTAGTGAAAAACCTTTGGTAGCTTGGGGTTTATTTCTCGGAACGGTTATCATTGTTTTTTTTGTTGGATTATTCGGAGCTTCAATAGTTGAAAGAAGAAGTGAAGCAATTCAAAGATTTCAAATCGTAAAACCGATTGCCGAATGGGAACCCCGTAATGAAGTTTGGGGTGAAAATTTTAACAGACAATTTGAATCATATATAAAAACACTCGATACTAATTTTGCAAGTAAATACGGCGGAAGCGCGATGGTTGATATGCTACAGCGTGAACCAAATTTGGTGGTACTTTGGGCAGGATATGCATTCTCAAGAGATTATAATCAAGGGCGTGGACATTATTATGCAATTGACGATATCAGAAATACTTTGCGTACTGATGTACCGCAACCCGCTACTTGTTGGACTTGCAAAAGTACAGATGTTCCTCGTTTAATGAACGAAATGGGTGTGTCGGATTTTTATAAGAAATCTTGGAATGAATTAGGGGAGGAAGTAGTGAATGCAATTGGGTGTCAAGATTGTCATGACCCTAAAACAATGAATCTTAGAATCACAAGACCCGGATTAATAGAAGCATTTAACAGACAGGGGAAAGATATCACTAAAGCATCGCATCAAGATATGAGATCGCTTGTTTGTGCTCAATGCCATGTTGAGTATTATTTCAAAGGTAAAACTGAAAAGTATTTAACCTTTCCTTGGGATGGCGGTATCAGTGTTGAACAAATGGAAAAATATTATGATGATGTTGAGCATGTCGATTTTGTTCATACATTGAGCAAAACCCCTGTTCTTAAAGCACAACATCCGGATTGGGAACTAGCCCAATTTGGGATTCATGCACAGAGAGGCGTTGCTTGTGCTGATTGTCATATGCCGTACAAAAGTGAAGGGGGTGTAAAATTTACAGATCATCATATCCAAAGTCCTCTCAATAATATTTCACGCTCTTGTCAGGTATGTCATAAAGAGAGTGAACAAACTCTTCTAAATAATGTTTATGAGAGACAAGATAAAATAAAAGAATTATTACTACTTGCAGAACATTCAATTGTTAAGGCTCATGTTGAAGCTAAAGCTGCCTGGGATAATGGTGCTAAAGAAGCAGATATGAAATCGATTTTAACTAAAATTAGACATGCTCAATGGAGATGGGATTATGTAGCCGCAAGTCATGGCGGGTCATTTCATGCTCCTTTAGAGAGTGCAAGAATTTTGGCTACTTCAATCGGTAGAGCTGAAGAAGCAAGAGTTGAGTTATCAAAATTATTAACCAAGCTTGGTGTTCAAACTCCAATAGCTATGCCCGATTTATCAACAAAAGAAAAAGCACAATCTTATATCGGTTTAGATATGCCAAAATTGAAAGAGCAAAAGAAAACATTCCTTTCAACAGTTCCTGCTGAGTGGGACAAAAAAGCAACTGAGCGACAATCAAAAATGAATAACTAACAAATATTGACTTTCGGCAGAACCTCACTTAGTTCTGCCGAAAAGTCTACTCATCTCCCAAATCTCCTAATTTTATTTTTGTTGACTTTGCATTGAAAAGGGGATAATTTTGAATTGGATTTTAAAATTATTTGCTAAAAGTAATTTTACTTACCATTTGAAAATAAAAATAGGGGAGATCAGGATGAATAAATCCCGTCGTAACTTCTTAAAAACTTCTGCCTTCATGGGGGCATCGATAGCAGGAGTAGCTTCTACAAAGCCCGTAAAAGGTGCTCCAAAAAATATTCTTTCCGATGACAGAATGGGTGTTCTTGTAGATACAACTGTTTGTATCGGTTGCAGAAAATGTGAGTGGGCGTGTAAATCTGCTCACGATATGCCTACAGACCCAATTGAAAAGTATGATGACAGGTCGGTATTCGATAAAAGAAGAAGACCCGATGCGCATGCACTAACGGTTGTTAATGAATTTGAAAATCAGAACGGTAAATTTCCAATTGATGTAAAAGTCCAATGTATGCACTGCGACCATCCGGCTTGCTTATCGGCTTGTATAGTCGGAGCATTTTCAAAGGAAGAGAACGGGACAGTTTTGTGGAACGGCGATAAATGCATCGGATGCAGATACTGCATGGTTGCTTGCCCATTCCAGATTCCGGCATTTGAATTTGATAAAGCTTGGAGTCCCGATATCAAAAAATGTGATTTCTGTTTCGATAGAACTAAAAAAGGGATGCTTCCGGCATGCGTAGAAATTTGTCCGATGGAAGTTTTAACTTACGGCAAACGCTCTGAATTGATTAGAGCCGCAAAAGAAAAAATCAGATTATATCCAGAAAGATATGTAGACCATATTTTGGGCGAGCACGAAGTTGGTGGTACATCATGGATGTATCTATCAAGTAAAGATTTTGCTCAACTAGATTTTCCAAAACTTGGAAAGAATGCAGCTCCCGGTGTTACCGAAGCTATTCAACACGGGATTTTTGCATATTTCATCCCACCGATTGCTATTTATGCTTTACTCGGCGGAGTAATGTGGTTGAATAAAAACAGAAAGCATGAAGAACATGGAGGGGATGAATAATATGGAACATTTATTTAAACCTACTCCGATTCAAAAGAAATTTTTTACTCCGATTGTAATTATTCTTTCAGCTATTGCAATAAACGGTTTAGTCTTTTTACTGGGTAGATTTGTATTTGGAATAGGTGCTGTGACAAATCTGAACGATCAATTTCCTTGGGGAATTTGGATTGGAATTGATGTAGCCGCCGGGGTTGCTTTGGCTGCAGGTGGTTTTACTACAGCTGCGCTCGGGCATATTATGCATAAAGATAAATATGAGGTCATAATTCGCCCCGCACTATTAACCGCAATGTTAGGCTATACTTTTGTTGCGATGAGTGTAATGATTGATTTAGGACGTTATCATTACATCTGGCATCCGTTGGTAATGTGGAACGGAACATCGGTTCTGTTTGAAGTAGGTATTTGTGTGATGATATATCTAACCGTATTATACATAGAGTTTTTACCGATTGTTACCGAAAGATTTATTGGCAGAGTGAACCTTCCGGGATTTCTTGCAAAATTTAACAATACTGTAGATAAACTTTTGAGAGTACTTGATAGAGCACTCGATAAAACGATGTTCATTTTTATTATCTCTGGAGTTGTCCTTTCGTGTTTACATCAATCATCACTCGGAACATTAATGGTTATTGCCGGTGAAAAGATGCATCCGTTATGGCAGACACCTATTTTACCCTTGTTGTTCCTTCTATCTGCTATTTGCGTCGGATTCCCGATGGTAATTTTTGAATCGCTCATCAGTTCGAAATCGTTCGGTCTAAAACCTGAGTTAGATGTTCTTGAAGGTTTAGGACGAATGGTTGGACCAATGCTTTTAATCTATTTAACTGCAAAAATGGTTGATGTAGTGATCAGAGAAACTTATGTACATCTGATGACAATCAATACCGAAAGTATAATGTTTACAATTGAAGTAATGATTGGAATAGTAATACCATTACGAATGTTTTTCTCAAGGAAAATTTCCAAGACGCCCGAAGGATTATTCTGGGCTTCCGCATTTGTGATTTTTGGTGTTTTATTAAACAGAGTCAATAATTTCATTATTGCATATACACCACCGTATGCTGAATCAAGTTATTTCCCATCATTTGGTGAAATATCTGTCACGCTTGGATTCATTGCACTCGAAATTCTCTTATTCAGATTTTTAGTGATGATATTCCCGGTTGTCAGTACACCGCAAAAGGTAGCATTCAAAACTAAATATGCAGTAAAAGGACTATTCCGATGAAAAATATTTTATTGATTTTGTTTGCATTTATATTAATTGGTAATGTAAATGCTCAGGTAAAGAAAATGGGTTCTTCACACAGCCAGAAGGCGCTTGAGTGTTCTAACTGCCATTCGTGTGATATTCCGACAAAAGAAAATCCTTGTCTAAAAGATTGTCCCAGAGAAGTAATTGCAACTACAAAACAAAAGCCGGAAGAAGGTCCTGATGTAATTGTAATTAATAAGTTGAAGGGGAATGAAGATTTATATAAAGAAGTTACCTTTTCTCACAGACTTCACGCAGAGATGTCGGAAATGTCCGGCGGATGTATAACTTGCCATCATTATAATCCTCCCGGAAAAATAATTGGATGCGATAATTGTCATAATACATCAAGAAAAAGAGAAGATGTAAATCGACCCGATTTGAAAGGGGCTTATCACAGACAGTGTATGGATTGCCACCGTCAATGGAGTGGAAATGTTGAATGTGGTGCGTGTCATCAATTGAAGGCAAAAGAGCCGGTAAAAGATAAGCTACAAGCCGGTGTCAAGAAAAGTCATCCAAAAGTTGAAACACCTGAAAAAATTAATTACAGAACTCCGAAGGCTGAAGGTAAAAATGTTGTCTTCTTCCACAAAGAGCATATTGAATTGTTTAGACTTGATTGTCAATCATGTCACTCAAATGAAGGCTGTGTAAAATGCCACGACCAACGTCCGGCATCTAAAAAACCTAAGATGAGTGTTGATATGAAACATAAAGCATGTAGTTCATGTCACGATACAAAAGCTAAGGACAACTGTGTAACTTGTCACAATGATAAAGAAGCAAAAGGGTTTAATCATCTGGTATCAACAGGATTTAATCTTGGAACTTATCACTCAAAATTATCTTGCGTGAGATGCCACACAACTCAAGGAAAATTTACCGGGTTGAATAAAAATTGTAACTCTTGTCATGGTAATTGGACTAAAGAAAACTTTAATCATAAAGTAACCGGTTTAGTTTTAGATGACATTCATCTCGAGTTCGATTGTGAAAGCTGTCATACTGAAAAAACATACAGCAATCCGGATTGTACAAGTTGTCATGATGATTATAAATACCCGACAAACTTACCCGGGAAAAAAGTTAAGCGATAAAAAGTATGTTTCAAAAAATTGCTTTCAAATTAATTTTAGTAGTGAGTATAACTTCGATTTTGATAATCGGGATATACTCCTACTTTAATATTAAGTCTCAAAGCGAAGTATTGCTCTCTGAAGTTGAACGCCATGCAAATCAATTGAGCGAGACTGTAAAAAACAGTACTCGTTATGATATGTTATTAAATCAGCGGGAAAGAATTCAAGAGATTGTAAATACAATCGGGAAAGACAAAGCAATTAGTTCAGTTCGAATTATGAATAAAGAAGGAATAATTATTTATTCATCAAATGAGAATGATATTGGTGAACTGCTCGATAAGAATGCAGAAAGCTGTTATGTGTGTCACGCAAAAGACCAACCGATAGAACGTTTAGAGATCAAAGAGAGAACCAGAATATTCAAACCTTTTCCTGATTCAGCCAGAGTTATGGGAATTATTAATCCGATATATAATGAAAAATCATGTTGGGAATCAGAGTGTCATGCACACCCCGAAGATGCTACAGTGCTAGGTGTTCTCGATGTTACTTTTCAGTTAGATAAAGTTGATGCTCAAATTGAAGAAAACAAACTGAGAGAATTTCTTTTTGCGCTTATCTCCATTACTTCAATTGCATTGGTTATCGGATTTTTTGTTAAAAGATGGCTTGATAAGCCCATCAAGAATTTGTTAAGAGCAACTGATGAAATTGCGATAGGAAATTTCAACTATACAATTGAAAAAACTCGAAATGATGAACTAGGAAAGCTTAGTCAAGCATTCAATAAAATGACTAAAAAATTGGAAGATATGAAGCAACAGATTTTCCAATCAGATAAAATGGCTTCATTGGGACAATTAGCTGCCGGTGTTGCGCATGAAATTAATAATCCTTTAACCGGAGTATTAACTTACAGCAGTTTCTTGTTGAAGCGCACAAAGGATAATCCTGAAATGCAAGAAGACTTGAACGTTATTGTTCGAGAAACTATGAGAAGCCGAGAAATCATTAAGGGGCTTCTTGATTTTGCACGTCAATCTGTTCCAAAGAAAAATAAAACCGATATTCATGAAGTAATCGACCGGGCAAACAAAGTTGTTACTAATCAGTTAAAAATAAAACAGATTAAGTTAACCACTAATTATGGGGAGAAAATTCCACAGATAGTTGCAGATGCAAACCAAATTCAACAGGTGATTTTGAATTTGTTATTAAATGCGATTGATGCAATTGAAAGAAAAGATGGTCAGATTAATATTACTACTTCCGAAATTAATCTCTCTCCCAAAGGGATTACGCACATTAAAGAAGCCGTTTGCAATAAAAATCATAATCTTCTCGATGCAGACCATAAACTCGAAGGAAATCCTTCAATCCGTTTAAAAGTAAAAGCAAACGGTACAGAGGGCTTTATCAACTTAGACCCGATTTACGGGCGTCATAAACATTACTTCGGATTATCATTAAATAAAAAATCAACTATTGACTTAAAGTGTCCGCAGTGTAATATTTCGCTTATTGATAAAGTGAAAACTTGTCCGGAGTGCGGCGGGCCAATTTACCGAATCCCGATTCCCAAAATGGGTTTTCTAGAAGGTTGCGCTACATTTACGGATGATTGGCAAAGTTGGGAAGCTGTAGATAGAGGCGGGGATAAGAGATTTGTGGAAATAAAAATCAGCGATAATGGATGCGGTATTCCACCGGAAAATATGAATAAGATTTTTGACCCATTCTTTTCAACCAAAGGCCAAAAAGGGAATGGATTAGGACTTTCGGTTATTTGGGGAATTATTGATAATCATGATGGAACTATCACTTTAAAAAGTGAATTGAATGCTGGAACTACTTTTATTATTAGACTTCCGGAACAATAAATGAGTAATGTTTTTGATATTTTAGTTGTTGATGACGAGCAAGTAATTATCGACTCGGTAGTGAAAATCGCTAAGCTTGAAGAAGTCACAATTGACTCTGCCCTGAATGTTCCTGCAGCATTGGAAAAATTGGAAACGAATAAATATAATCTCATTTTTTCCGATATTATGATGCCGGAAATGGATGGATTTCAGTTTCTGCAAGAGATTTCAGCAAGGAAAATCACTACTCCGGTGATTATTACAACCGGTTACTCAACACTTGATAATACTGTTAAAGCATTGTATTACGGAGCTGTCGGATTTATACCCAAGCCTTTTAGTTTTGATGAGCTTTCGAGTATTATAAAACGTGGATTGCGTTATAGTGGCTTGCTAAAAAAAATGGAAGAAGATTCATCTACTTTATTTTTTATTCCGTGTCCACCAAAATATAGACGATTAGGATTTTCGAGTTGGATGTCTGAAAATTTCGATAGCACAGCATTAATAGGTACAACAGACATTCTTCTAAAGCTAATAGAATCAGTAGATAAATTAGAATTGATGAACGTTGATGATAATCTTAAGCAAGGAAATGAGTGTGCAAAAATTTATGCTGAAGATGGATTGGTTCACACAATGTATTCATCAATAAGCGGAAGAATTATAGAAGTTAATGAAAAAATTTTAACAAACCCTAAATTAATAGAAAAAGACCCTTATTTTGAAGGCTGGATTTACAGAGTTCTACCTTCGGATTTAGAGAACGAAAAAAGTCAATTGATTTCATGTAGTTCCGATTAGAAATCGATTGCAATAATTTTATTTAAACAGGAGAAACAATATGCCTCTACTTATAGTTGCAGTAATATTATTTATCATTGCTGATATTGTAATCAGATATGCAATTGATAAATCAAAGGAAAGTAAAGCTCGTAAAGAGAGAGAATCAATTCTTACAGAGAGCGTAAGTTATGATTTGAATACCGAAGCTAAATCGTTAAAAAGAGCCGAAGTTCCAAATCCGAAAGCTAAAATACTTTGTGTTGACGATGAAGATGTAATCTTAGATAGTTTTAGAAAAATTCTGGTACTCGACGGTTATAGCGTGGATACTGTAAATGCCGGCGCAGAAGCGATTGGATTAATTAAATCTCATCATTATGACTTTGTTTTTACCGATATCAAAATGCCTGAAATGGACGGTGTTGAAGTAACAAAAATTGTAAAGACTGTGCGTCCTGATATAGATGTAATTGTTATTACCGGTTATGCAACTATCGAGAATGCCGTTGATACTATGAAATATGGAGCTATGGATTATGTGCAAAAACCATTTACAGAAGATGAGTTGCTCGCCTTTACTAAAAAAGCAGTTGTAAAGCGACAAGAAAAAATCTTAAAAGAACTGAAACCAAGAGTACATATTTCTGCTACTCCCGAACCTGAGGCACCTGCAAAAGGTGAGTTCGCAATTCCAGGCGGAGTTTTTATTTCTGAAGGACATTGCTGGGCTTCAATAATGCAAGATGGTTCAGTGAAAATCGGTATCGATGATTTTGCTAAAAAAGTCTTTGGAAATATTGACGGAATCGATTTTCCTAACTTGGGTATGGAAGTAGGAATTGATCAACCAATATTTGGTATCAAGCAAGGAAAACGTACAGCAAAATTCAATGCACCAATATCGGGCAAAATTACAAAAGTGAATACTGAATTAGGTGAAAATCTCGAAGCATTCGAATATTCAACATATGATAAAAATTGGATATGTATGTTGGATGCTAATAATCTTGACTCTGAAATTCAAAATTTGAAAATCGGGAAAGCCGCTGTTCTTTTCTATCAAGATGAAATAGAACGATATGTGAAGAAGATGAATGAATTATTGAAAATTGAAGACACTAAAGTTAAAGACGGTGCAATATATTGGGATGGAATTCAAGATTTAGAAGATAAAGAATTCTATTTGATAACCGGAATTTTCTTTAAGAAGTAATTATTTCTTTTTATTCGATATTAAAGATGATGTTCAGTTTGGGCATCATCTTTTTTTATGCTCTTTCTAATAAGTCTTTACTTATTTAATTTCCAATTCACTTAATTTAGATACTATGCAAAACTGGCTCAAATATCTTATCGGAATATCATTCTCAATTTTTGTCATCGTAATAGTTGCCGGAATTATTATAAATTATTTTGTAAAATCTTCGGTTCCAAATTATAACAGTGAGCACAAACTGGATGGATTAAAAAATGAGATAGTCATTTATCGTGATTCAATGGCAGTTCCCTACATCAATGCTCAAAGTGATGAAGACGCTCTCTTTGCTCTCGGATTTTTGCATGCACAAGAAAGAATGTTTCAGATGGATATCGCAAGGCGTGCCGCAGAAGGTAAGCTGAGTGAAATCTTCGGTAAAGAAACGTTGTTGTTCGACAAGATGTTTTTAACAGTCGGTATAAGAAGGATATCCGAACGGAATTTCAAACAAGTAAGTCAACTTACTAAAAACAACTTGGCTGCGTACTCTAGAGGAGTGAATGCCTTTCTGAATTCGGGTGATGCCTTGCCAATCGAGTTTGACGTTCTGAACTATACCCCCGAACAATGGAAGCCTGAGCATACATTAATGATTATTCGAATGATGGCTTGGGAATTAAATATCGGTTGGTGGACAGACATAACTTTTTCAAGAATAGTCCAAAAATACGGGTTACAAAAAGCAAGTGAAATTTTACCTGATTATCCCGAAAATGCTCCAACGATTATTCCATCTTCCATTACAAAATCAAAAAACATTTCGAATAACATCGTTGAGATTGATAAAGAGTTTCGGAAGTTTTTAGGATTTACAGGAACTCATATTGGCTCAAATAATTGGGTTGTAAACAGCAAGTTATCAAGTTCTGGTAAGCCGATTATCGCTAACGACCCACATCTTGCATTTCAAGCTCCCGGTAAATGGTATGCTTTAGTTATAAATTCTAAAAATCTAAAAGTTGCAGGTGTTTCACTCCCCGGTGTTCCTGGAGTTGTGATTGGAAAGAATGAGAATATCTCCTGGGTACTTACAAACGTTATGGCAGACGAAGCAGATTTCTACGCGGAGAAAGTTGATTTCAAAAAGAATAAATATTTTTTCATGAATGATTGGCGCGATTTAAAAATCATTAAAGAGGTAATCAAAATTAAAGATGAAGAAAATCTTCCTTTCGAAATATTTGAGACCCATAGAGGTCCACTAATTTCAGAAATACATCTATTGAAAAAACTCTATTCTGATAACAAACATTTTGACCAACCGATAAGCATGCGTTGGATTGGCGCTGACTTTAGTGATGAGTATTTATCCTTCTTTTCAATTAATAAATCTAAAAATTGGAATGAATTTAAAGATGCTATCTCCCACTTTTCGGTTCCCGGACAAAATTTTGTTTATGCCGATAAAAGTGGAAACATCGGATACATCTGTGGGGCGAAGATTCCGATAAGACCAACTAACTCAACGACATTCGTCTTTGATGGTACTAATTCAGATAATGATTGGAAAGGTTTTGTCTCCTTTTCTCAAATGCCGATGCTTTTCAATCCTTCCGAAAATTATATTGCTTCTGCAAATAATAAAACCGTTAAGAGCTTCCCGTACCATATATCTAATTTATGGGAGCCTTCATCACGAATAGAAAGAATTCATCAACTTATAAATTCAAGGCCGCTTCATAGTTCGGAAGATTTTAAGAAATATCAGACTGATTTGGTTTCTCCTTATGCAGAGGAGATGACAAAATTTGTAGTTGAGGCTTTCAATGGTGTAAAAATTACTGATAAAAATTTGGAGAAGGCGATTTCATTAATGAATGAATGGGATTATTCTTTTGATGCATACCTTCAAGCACCGGCTATTTATGCACATTTCCTTCGTTCATTAATTAAAAATATTTTTCAAGATGAATTGGGTAATGAATTGATGAGTGAATATTCGTTTGTTGCAAATGTTCCATATCGATCAATCATGAAAATTTTAACTGAAAATTCATCTACTTTCATCGATAATAAAAAGACACAAAAAATTGAGAGAAGAAACGAAATAATTCGAAAAAGTTTTATTGATGCTCTTCTCCAATTAGAAACCAATTATGGGAAAGATTTATCTAAATGGCAGTGGGGAAAAATGCATACAGTTACATTCAAACATTTTTTTGCAGGAAAGAATGGACTAGTTGATAAGCTTATAAATATTGGTCCATACGGAATTGGTGGCGATGGTACAACAATATTTAACACCGAATATTCTCTCATAGATTATAAAGGAAAAGAAAAATCTTTCAAGAAAAAACCGTTTAGCAATGTGCTTGGACCATCGATGCGTTTCATTTATGATTTTGCAAACCCGGATGAATTTTATTTAATAAGCACTACGGGACAATCAGGGAATATTTTTTGTGAACATTATAAAGACCAAACTGAAATGTGGGTTTCAGGCAAGTATTTAAGAGTGAGAACTGATGAGGAGAGTTTTACAAAGAATCAAAAAATTACAAAACTTTTACCTCTCAATTAAAGAATGACTGCTCCACCGAGACAATATTCATTTTCATAAAAAACGGCAAACTGACCCGGAGCGATGCCTCTATCAGGTTTTTCAAGTTTAACTGTTCCAAAGTTTTCGTCTCTAAAAGTTAATTGACCTTTTAGAATTCTTTCGCCATGTCTAATTTTTAAATCTACTTTTTCTGATTTAGGTGGTTCATTAAACCAATTGAATTTTGTTACTTCAAAAGTGTCTTTGTCCTTTTCAACTAATTCGGCATTTCGTGAAATTAAAATTTGGTTTTGCTTCACATCTTTATCAACAACATACCAAGGACCTCCGCCGAGTTTTAAGCCGGAGCGTTGTCCGATAGTGTAATAATAATAGCCATCGTGCTTTCCCATCAATTTGTTTGATTCTATATCGATAATATCTCCGGGCATATCACCGAGATGATGTTTGATAAAATCATTGAATTTAATTTTTCCGAGAAAGCAAATCCCTTGACTATCTTTTCTCTCCATATTAGGTAAATTATATTCAATAGCGAGTTTTCTGATTTCAGATTTTTGATAAATACCAATCGGGAAAATAGTCTTTGATAGTTGCTTCTGAGTTAAATAAGCTAAAAAGTAAGTTTGATCTTTAATTGGGTCGGGAGAGCGTTTTAAATAGTAACGGTCATTAATATTTTCTACTATAGCATAGTGACCTGATGCAACTTTATCAAATGAACTACCGACTTTATCAAAAAATTGTCCAAATTTTATTAAGCTATTACAGAAAATATCGGGATTTGGAGTGCGTCCTTCTTTAATTTCAGAAATGGTATAACTGACAACATAATCCCAATATTCATTTTGAAGTGGAACAACTTCGAGAGGTACATTAATTTGATTACAAACAGCGTGCGCATAACTTAAATCTTCTTCCCACGGACAATCGCCGAGGTAAGAAAATTCGTCTTGAAGCCAAATTT
>JAHBUO010000109.1 GCA_019638025.1 Ignavibacteriaceae bacterium | reverse complement strand
TTATGTGAAGAAGAATTTTTTAGCTCCGGAGACTGCATTTGATTTGATACATCGAGCTGGCGGTGTATGTATAATAGCACATCCCGGAGCTTTTTCTGAAAAAGCTCTTTCTCATTTTGTCAAATCAGGTGTAGATGGATTTGAGGTTAATCATCCATCACTCTCGTCAGAACAAAAAAAATTTTATCACGAATTTGTTAGGAAAAATCATCTAATAGGTACAGGTGGCTCAGATTTCCATGGTGGGAGAAGAAATGATGAAATAAATCTTGGTAAGTATTACATCCCCGCAGCCAGGGTTGAACTCTTGAAACAACGCGCAATGAATTTAAATTGAATTTAAAAGTTTTATATTTGTAATATATTTTATAAGGATTTTATATGAGCTTAATCGAAGGACATCTTTCAGCTGAAACACTTAAGATTGCAATAGTTCAAAGTAGATTTAATGATTTTATTACTCAAAAATTAGTCGAAGGTGCAACCGATTGCTTAATTCGTCACGGTGGGCTTGAAGATAATTTTACTTATGTTAAAGTACCGGGGGCATTTGAAATTCCATTAGCCGCTGAAAAACTTGCATCATCAAAAAAATATGATGCTGTAATTTGTCTCGGTGCTGTTATAAGAGGAGCCACTCCTCATTTTGAATATGTAGCAAGTGAAGTGACTAAAGGGATTGCTCAAGTTGCCTTAAAATATGGCCTACCGGTTACATTTGGAATTTTAACTACTGATTCGATAGAACAAGCTATCGAAAGAGCCGGAACTAAAGCCGGAAATAAAGGTTGGGATGCTGCATTATCAGCAATTGAAATGGCTAATCTTATAAGAAATTTGGACTAATTAATCTTCAGTATTAAACTTAATTTTTCGAAAATCACTACCATCATAGAACAGATGTAAATGTTTAGTCATATTTTTTGACACTATTATATAGGCTTTAGCCACAGGATATTTAGTCTCATCAAGTTTGTTGCTAATATTTATTTGAAAATGTTCTTGGGAAATATCGATTGTTTCGTTTATCAAAACATTTCGAGACCTACCACCTTCGAGTAAAAACCTTCCGCCTTCACAAATCAATTGGAAACGATGAGTAGAATCTTTTACTAAATGAATTTGTGATTCAGCAAGAGCTATTTCCGTACGCAATGGTGAAATAATTTCAATATTCTTTTTCTCCGATAGGAATTCAAATGTTTGTTGAGCTCCCAGTTTCATCATCGGAACACGCTTATATTTATCAGGCATTCCCCAAACATAAATTGTATCGGCATCAATCGAATTTTGATTTTGCCTTATATTAGCTGCAATACGGTTCATCTTTTCTCCTGCTTCTACCCAGTTAAAGGAAGTCTGTAAGTTGTAATAAAAAAGTAACAACACAATTACTGAAGCACTCCCTGTTAATAGTTTTTTGCTGTTGATTGACGTATAAATTTTTTCACCAAACAAACCTATAATCCATGTAAAACCTATCGAAGCTATAAACGAGTACCACCTCATAAATGCAGGTAATACCGGAACAATGAATAAAACGAACCAGGTTAAGGAGAAATAAACTATTCTAATTTCATTTGAAGATAATTTTCTATAGTAAACTTTCGCTATCATCACGAAAAAAGAGAGAGCGATTATAAGAATTAATATCAGAGTCCATAGATTCCAATTATAAAAAATAATTTCAAGCAAATCGGGAGAAACAAATGAAATCGGAATGTATAACAAGAAATTCTTAATCACACCAATTATTGATGTCGATTGGAAGTGAACAGCTTGAAACGGATTGCTTTCTATTATAACTATTCGGTAGAGAAGATAAAACAGAAATAAGAAAATCAATGAAACATATAAATATATATTACCCTTTAAATTTTCATAATTATACTTTCTCGAGAAAATCATTTTTACGAGAGGAAGACCCAGCAATGCAAATGCAATTTCCTTTGAAAGGAGTGCGAAAAGGAATAAAACTAATATAAATAAGATATTACTCGTGGATGTTTTTTGAGATGTGAAATAATCGAGAAGTTTTATACTGAACAATAAGATAAAAATTGCAGTAAGATTTTCCACCATATCAGAGAGCCATGCTGAGTGTAATTCATGTGATGGGAGTAGAGCAAAAAGAATTCCGGAAATTAAAGCACTCTTAAATGAAAGTCCGAGTTTGCTGCCTAAAATTGCTACTAATCCGGGAACAAGTGCATAAAGAGTCAAAGCAGTAAAATGAAATGGGTAAGGATTAAACCCAAAAGTAAATAAGAGGAAATTGTAGATTACTTTTACTAGTGGTCTCCAATAATACCCCCATGAATGAATTGACCAAAGAGGAGAAAATATTTCGTAAAAAGTTGTTGGAAGAGTATTACCGATGATCTGATAATCATCATTCATAAAAGAGACATTCAACATCGGAAACCAATTCAAGAACGAGACGAAGAAACCAACGATAAAAAATAAAATATACCTACGGTTCAAATTTTACCTTTTGATATTTAGACTGATTAGATAAATTTATTCATCGAAATATAAACAGTTTATCGGCTCACTTAATAATTATTTGAAAAATTAGGCGGAAATTTTTATTTATGATTTCATTCCAAAATGTCCTTATTAACCAAATCAATTCATCAATTAAAGCATTTGCTCTCTTATTGATATTCTTTAGTTGTACAAATGAAAAAACATTTAGCCAGGATGTTTTGGGCTGGAAAAATTATTCCGATATGAAAAACGTCTCAGATGCAACAATGAATGATAATAAATTTTGGTGTGCAACTTCGGGAGGTGTCTTTAGTTTTAGTTTAACCGATTCGTTATTCCAGACTTATAACAAGACAGAAGGATTAAATGGTTCACCGATTACAGCAATTTCAATTGACAATCAAGGAAAAATTTGGCTCGGTAGTGAAAATGGGATTATAGATATTTATAACCAATCTGAAAAATCATTCAAGCGTATTCTTGATATTTACAACTCCGGAAGAACATTAAAGCAGATTAGTAGTTTTCGTGTCGAGGGTGATGTAATTTTTGTCTCAACAGATTTTGGTCTCTCTTCAATAGATACAAAAACGTATAATTTTATTGATACTTATTTCAAGTTCGGAACTTTTTCATCGAACATAAAAGTGAAATCAAGTTTTAAAAGCGATAGGTTTTTTGTTGCAACTGATTTGGGGTTAGCAGTTCAAGTTTTAGGAACGACTAACTTATCAGCACCTGAATCGTGGAATGTCTATTCTACCAGCAATGGTTTGCCATCGAATAACGTAAAAAAAATTCAAAGCTTTAAAGATACTCTTATTATCTCTTCAGATAGAGGGTTCATATATTTTGATGGTAATTCATTTCAACGATTTTTACCTCATTTCAATCAAATTAATATCGTTGATTTTACAAGTGCAGGAGATAGTTTGCTTATTCTTACTTCAGAAACTGTTGCTTCTGTTACTTCGAATAAACTATATGTTTATTTTTCCGGAAACCTCAAACAACTAAATATTCTCCTTCCTCCTACTAATAAAATTATTGGTAAAAGTAATGCTGATTTTTATTTAGCAACTTCAAAAGGAGTCTTAAGAGTTTCGCCAAGTTCACAAGATTATTTTTATCCAGATGGACCTCAATCAAATTTCTTCAATGATATGAGTGTAGATAGTAGAAGCAATTTATGGGTGGCGAGCGGAACAGATGTTACCGGAGTTGGTTTCTATCGACTAAATAGTTCGGGATGGAAAAATTTTAATTTAACAACTTCTCCCGAAATTCTTTCCAACAGTTACTATAATTCATTTAGCGCACCGGATGGGATTAATTACATTGGCGGATTTGGAAGTGGTTTTGCAAGAATAAAAAATGATAATGAGATTACTGTATTCAATACTACCAACACACCTATGCTTGGAATTGCAAGGAATCCAGAATTTCTTGTTATTGCTGGATTAAGAACTGATTCAAAGGGAAATCTTTGGATACTTAATCACGATGCAGTTAACAGAAAAACACTCAGTTTGCTTACACAGGATAGTGTTTGGTATAATTTTGTAAATCGTGTAGACTCGAATTTAAATCAATATACAAAGTTGGTTATTGATCAGTACGATACAAAATGGTTTGTATCCGCAGTACCTGCAAAGTCCGGCTTATTTTATTTTAATGAAAACAATACTCTAAATAATCTCGCAGATGATAAACATGGATTTGTCACACAAAATTCAGGATTAAACAGTAATTCAATTTCTTCAATAGTGGTTGATAAACGGGGTGATTTGTGGATAGGAACAAATTTAGGTGTAAATGTTATCTCAAACACATCCGCTGTTTTAGGAAGCAATGCAAGTCCGCAATTCAATATTTCTTCGGTATTTTCGTTACGACAATATTCGATAAATTGTATTGCCGTCGATCCGATTAATCGAAAATGGATAGGGACAAATCAAGGTTTAATTGTTGTAACTGCAGATGGCTCAAAACTAATCGCAGCTTACGATTCAAAAAACAGTCCCCTTCTTTCAGATCAGATAAAGAGCATCGCGATTGATGATAATTTGGGGATTGTATATGTCGGTGTTGATGGAGGGTTAACCTCAATTCAGACCGCCGCAGTTCTCCCCAAAGAAAGTTTTGATGATATTTCCATTTATCCGAGTCCTTTCATACTTAATAATAATTCAAACCCATTAAAAATTGATGGGCTGATTAAAGATTCTGATATCAAAATTCTATCAATAAGCGGAAAGCTAATAAAAGAATTTTCATCACCCGGTGGCCGAATTGCATTTTGGGATGGAAGAGATAATACAGGAAGTTTTGTGAGTTCAGGAGTTTATATTGTTGTGGCATTCGACAAGGAAGGAAATAATGTGACTACTTCCAAAATTGCAGTAGTGCGGGAATAGAATTAATGATTGACCTATCCTCAATTTCCCTTCAGTTCGGAGGTAAATATCTTTTTCAAAATATTAATTATAGAATTAATGCCGGTGAGCGTATTTCACTTGTTGGCGCAAATGGGACCGGGAAAACTTCTCTCTTAAAAATCATCAGTGGTGAATTAATTCCTGAAAGCGGAAAAATCTTAAAACAAAAAAGAATTTCGATCGGTTATCTTCCACAAGAAAATATAACTCATAAAGGAAAAACTTTAATTGAAGAAGCTTCTTTAGCACTAACTGATATTTACGAACTTCAAAACAAAGAAAAAGAGATTACCGATTTGCTGAATCAAAAATCTTTGGATGATGAGGAGCATACAGATTTAATAAATCAATTAGGAGAAGTTCATTATCGATTGGAGGAACTCGATTCTTACAGTGCATCATCGAAAGTTGAAAAAATTTTGTTGGGATTAGGTTTTCAAGAAAAAGATTTTGAGAGATATACCGAAGAATTTTCAGGTGGTTGGCAAATGAGAATTGCACTGGCAAAAATTCTAATCTCGCAAAATGATTTACTTTTATTGGATGAACCGACTAATCACCTCGATTTAGACTCACTTAATTGGTTAATATCATTTCTGAAAGCATACAAAGGCTCGCTGCTTATAGTGAGTCACGATAAGTATTTTATAAATGCCGTTACTAATAAAACCCTGGAGATATTTTTAGGAAGATTCAATACCTTTAATGGCAACTATGACGCATTTCTCAAATATAAAGAAGAGAGAGATGCTCAATCAGAACAACTTTTTATTGCTCAACAAAAAAAAATTAAAGAGACGCAAAATTTTATTGAACGCTTTAGATATAAAGCTACTAAAGCAAAGCAAGTTCAAAGCAAAATTAAACAACTCGAAAAAATTGAATTAATCGAACTCCCCGAAACCACCGGAAAAATCAACATTAAGTTTCCACCTGCGGTTCAGAGTGGCAGATTAAATATTGAATTAAATGATATCTCAAAGTTATTTGGTGAATTATCTGTCTTTGAACATCTAAATTTTAAGATTGAAAGAGGTGAAAAGATTGCTTTTGTTGGAAGAAACGGGGCCGGAAAATCAACACTTGCAAAACTGATTAACGGCTCGCTCGAACCAACTTCCGGTGAAAGAATTGAAGGACACAACACAGTCTTCGCTTATTACTCACAAGATGTTGCCGATAATCTCAATCCTGATTTAGACATTCTCGAAACAATTGAAGGAATTGCTGAAGATAAAACATTGGGTCAACTTCGTTCATTACTCGGTTGCTTTTTGTTTACAGGTGATGACGTATTTAAAAAAATTGGGGTCTTATCTGGAGGGGAAAAAAGTAGGGTTGCATTAGCAAAAATACTTCTGACAAAGGCAAATTTTATAATTCTAGATGAACCGACTAACCACCTTGATATCAGCTCTAAACAAATTCTTCAGAATGCGCTTGTTGATTTTTCAGGTACACTTTTAATTATATCACATGATATTGATTTCCTTAAACCTATTGCAAACAAAGTTATTGAGCTTCAATCCGGTGAACTAAAAGTTTACGATGGGGATATTGATTACTACCTTTACAAAAAGAATGTTATTGAGGAAAAACAAAACGTTCAGGCTGAAAAAACGAATTTATCATCATTAACAAAAAAAGATCAAAAACGAATTGAGGCAGAACTAAGACAACAGAAATATCAGCAGACAAAAGATTTGATAAAATCTATTGGTCTCATAGAAGAAAAGATTAGCAAATTGGAAAATGAGCAAACCAATTTAGAGGTTGAACTTGGAGATGAAGAAATTTATTCAAATCCGATTCTTTCCAAAGAGAAAACTAAGCGATACGAAACCGTTAAACTTGAGCTAAAATCACTACTTCAAGAATGGGAACAACTTCAAGAAAAGTTACTTGAGATTGAAGAAAAATTTTCGATACCCAAAAGCTAGACTTTTACCCCAAGAAATTCTTCCGCCAAAGCAAGTCCACCGTATAGTGCAGCATCATCTCCGAGTTTTGTGGCTACAACCCGAACCCCTTTCGCACTTGATACCAATGAATGATTTTTGAATGACTCTCTTACCTTCGGTAAAATAAACGAATGAAGCGCCTCTATCACTCCACCACCTAATACAATAATTTCAAAGTTAAGAAGGTTATTGAGATTGGCTAACACCAACCCAATCTTTTCACTCGCTGCATTAATATGACGAGCGACAAGTTTATCGCCTCGCGTCATTGCATTTAATAAAGCTTTACTTTTAATTGGAGTATTCTCCTTAACCAGTTTTGAAAGAACACTTTTTTTACCCGATTTTATATCAGCTACTATATCTCTCACAATAGCGGTTCGACTTGCAAATGCTTCGAAGCATCCTATTTTTCCACAACCACATTGAGGTCCTTCTTTCTCAATTTCTATATGTCCAATTTCACCGGCAAAAAATGTTGTTCCTCTATAAAGGTGAGAATTAAAAACTAACCCTCCACCAATACCTGTCCCAACAAATACTACTAACATATTTTTTTTATCAATTCCGTAGCCGAAATGCTGAATACCAAGCGTCGCAAGATTAACATCATTTTCTATGAGTACAGGAATCTTAGTAAACTTCTGAAGTTTTTCTTTAATATTATAATTCTTGATATTCAAGTTAGGAGCAATACCAATTTTACCCGTGATTGGATTAACTGAACCCGGTATTCCCAAACAGATGGCTGAAATTTGATTTTCTGATATTTTTGATGAGTTTAATAATTCTTGAACAATTTCATAGAGAGTGGCGGCAAAATCATTCTTTTTCTTGGGATTCCCCTTTTGCACTTTTGTAGAGCGTTTATATCTTTTAACAATCCCCTCTTTCGAATTAATAATTGATCCGAGAATTTTTGTCCCCCCCATATCAATACTAATTATATATTTTCGCTCCACTTTTACCTCCAATGGATTTTAATTGTTACAACCGAAAGTTGTAATATAGAAACTAATATTATAATTTAAACCATCAATTTACAATCTCAAATTATGGAAGAGTTAAATAATAATTCAAATAAAAAAATAAAACCGTTAAAAAAGTTTGGGCAGAATTACCTTCACGACCAGAATATACTTTCGAAAATTGCCGAAGTAATTCAACCTCAATCTGAAGATACTATTGTTGAGATTGGTCCGGGGAAAGGGGCTCTAACAAGTAAGCTATTTGATAAAGCAAATTCTTACTTCGCTGTGGAAATCGACAGTCGAGTCATTGAAGACCTAAAAATAAATTTTCCGAATATCACTGTTGTTAATGAAGATTTTCTGAATATCGATTTAAATAAATTTTATTTGAACAATAATAGATTTAGAGCTGTTGGGAATATCCCGTACAATATTACATCACCAATTTTATTTAAACTCTTAGAGAGCAGAAGTATCGTAAAAGATGTTGTTTTATTAGTCCAATTAGAAGTTGCGCAACGTATAGTCGCAAAATCTGGGACAAAAGACTATGGAATCTTATCAGTTATTTTGAACACATTTGCGGATGTAAAATTATGCTTTAAAATATCTCCAAATGTTTTCTATCCGCGGCCAAAGGTTTATTCGGCAGTAATAAAACTTGACTTCAAAGAAGACGAGATTAATTTTAACGAAAGCTTATTCATAAAAACTGTTAAAGCGGCTTTTAATCAACGAAGAAAAACTTTACGGAATTCACTCGGAAATAGTATATTCGCCGAATTAATTAATGAAGATTGTCCAATCAATCTTAATTTACGAGCTGAACAGCTAACAATTAAAGACTTTATCGATTTAACAAATTATATTGAGCAGAAAAGAGACTTATAACTGATTCATGAAAAACAAATTCCTAGAGATTTCCCACAACTTGAATCCTACTGATTTTTCAGTTGTAGTTTTCTATTCATTTTTATCCTTCTTGAATATAATATTTCATCAGGATGTTGGCTTATGGTGGTTGCTGGTTTTGATTAACATCGGAGTTATCATTCTCGTTTATGCTATTGCAAATCGACACGCTAACCACGACTCATTTTGGAACCGTCAAATTCACTATTGGTACACGGCACCATTAATCTTATTGACTTTCAAAGAGCTATACTTGATGATTAAACCGATTCGAAAAGTA
>JAHBUO010000108.1 GCA_019638025.1 Ignavibacteriaceae bacterium | reverse complement strand
TCAGGTCAAACAGACTACAAGATATTGCTGATACGAAAACTTATCAATTCGGATTATCACTTGATGTGCCGATATTTTCCGGATGGAGTGTTGATAACAGGATTCAATTAGCCGAAGTAGATGCTAAAACCAAAAAATTAGAGCTTGAAGATTTAGAGAGACAAATCAAAAAAGATTTACAAAAGAATTATCTCGATTTAACCGCATCTGAGAAGAGAGTTGATGTGAGTAAAAAGAATGTTACGGCTGCAGAGGAAAACAGAAAAATTGAAGAAGAAAAATATTCACTCGGCTCTACAACACTCCTCAATGTGTTGATTGCAAATTCAGAATATACCAATGCTTTGAGCGGATATATCAATGCACAATTCGAATATCTGAAACTCAAAACACAAGCCGAGTACTTACTGGGAACGTTAAAACAGTAATTTGTTAATAGATTTTAATTATTGCATAAAGGAGTGCTTTTATCATGGCAAACGGAATCAAAAAAAGTAAAAAGAAAATCTTCATATTCGGAGGACTCGGATTATTACTTATAGTAGTTGTTCTCCTCGTTATTTTCCAAGGAAATAAAGAAGAGATAATTCCTGTTGTTACAGAGAAAGTTCAGAAAAGAACAGTAACACAAACAGTAACTGCAACCGGAAAAATTAATCCGGAGTTTCAGGTGAAAATCACTCCTGAGGTGACAGGTGAAATTGTTTTTCTTCCTGTAAAAGAGGGGGATAAAGTTAAAAAAGGGGATGTATTAATCAAGATAAAAGCCGATGCTTACCAAGCTCAAAAACAAAGGGCTGAAGCGGCATTGCAATCTTCAAGAGCATTACTTTCTCAGAGAAAAGCCGAACTTGAAAAAGTATCTTCTGATTATAAAAGAGTGAGCGGACTTCACGTTAAAAATTTAGTAAGTGAAGCAGAGCTCGAAGCAGCAAAAAGCCAGTATTTATCGGTTCAAGCTATGTATGAAGCTGCACATGCATCGGTATTGCAAAGCGACGCTGCACTAAGAGAAGCACTCGAACAACTTTACAAAACAACTATTACTTCTCCGATGAACGGAACGATAAGCATTCTCAATGTAGAACTCGGTGAAAGAGTATTGGGAAGCGGATTTAGTCAAGGAACTGATTTAATGACGGTTTCGGATTTAGCAAATATGGAAGCGATTGTTGATGTTGATGAAAACGATGTTCCATTGATTTCGGTGGGAGATACATCAAGAATAAAAGTTGATGCGTTCGGTGACAGAGTATTTTCCGGAGTTGTTACGCAAATAGGGAATAGTGCTAAACAGACCGGCTTCGGTACGCAAGAGCAAGTAATCAATTTTGAAGTGAAAATAAAGTTAATCGACATTGATAAGAATCTTCGTCCGGGAATGTCATGTAACGCAAAAATCGAAACAGAAACCAAAGAGAATGTTGTAACAGTTCCTATTCAATCAGTTACTGCCAGAAGTGATTTCAAACCTATTGAAGAAGAAGAGGGAGAACCTGTCAACGGAAAGAAAAAGGAAGAAGAAAAAGTTCAAGAGATTGTGTTTGTAATAGACAACAGTAAAGCGAAATCGGTTAAAGTAGAAACCGGTATAAGTGATGATAATTATATAGAAATTAAAAAAGGATTAGAGCCGGATGCTGAAGTAGTTACCGGAAGCTATCGTGCAATCTCTCGTGAACTTAAAGACGGTAGCATAGTTATAGTTGAGAACAAAGGGAAAAAAGAGAGTGAAAAGAAATAAGATTAATCCTAATTGAATCTAATGTTTTATAATTAATCACCGGTATGGAAATGAATATTATTAATATTGAACACATAAGTAAAGTTTATAAAGTCGGAACCGAAGAAGTTCATGCATTAAGGGATGTAACGCTAAGAATTGACAAGAATGAGTATGTAGCGATAATGGGTCCGTCAGGCTCGGGTAAGTCGACATTGATGAATATGCTTGGATGCCTTGATACACCTTCTTCGGGGATCTATCAGTTTAATTCGGTAAATGTGAGTCAGATGAGTGATAATGATTTGGCAAAAATCAGAAACAAGGAAATAGGATTTGTCTTTCAAACTTTTAATCTATTACCCAGATCTGACGCTCTTCACAATGTAGAGTTACCATTGATTTATGCGGGTGTTCCATCATCCGAAAGAAAAGAGAGAGCACGTAAAGCATTAGTTGATGTCGGACTGGGGGATCGTATCCATCATAAACCAAATGAACTTTCGGGGGGACAAAGACAGAGGGTTGCGGTTGCAAGAGCCCTTGTTACTAATCCTTCGATTATACTCGCAGATGAGCCTACCGGAAATCTTGATTCTAAAACCGGTGAGGAGATAATGGGATTGTTTAATGAAATTTATGAAGCGGGAAATACGATTATTCTTGTAACTCACGAAGAGTATATAGCAGAGCATGCGGCAAGAATTATCAGAATCAAAGACGGTTATATTGAGAAAGATGAGAATGTACAAAAACGTTACATTCCTAAGAAATCGATTGTAAACGAATAAGAATAAAATAACAAAGTTTAAGAGACTGAATTGGGAAATTTATTTTTCGAAATTAAGGAAGGTTTGATAATTGCCTTCAGAGCAATTAGAGCAAACAAAGCCAGAGCCGTACTAACCACGCTTGGAATAGTAATAGGCGTAACTTCAGTGGTACTGATGTCAACGGCAATTAAAGGAATTGATACCTCATTCCAGAATGGTATCAGTTCGCTTGGTGCCGATGTTTTGTACATTGATAAGTGGGCATGGTTTTCAAATCAAGAATGGTGGAAAGTAAGAAGAAGAAAAAATATTTCTCTCGATGAGTTTGATAGATTCAAAGATATGGCAAAATCTCCTCTTGCTGTAGCTCCTACACTTTGGACAAGTGAAACTGTAAAGTTTAAAGAGGTGAGTCTCGAAAATATTTTTGTTACGGGGACAACTGCCGATTATGTTCAGACAAGTAATTTTTCTTTTTCTAACGGAAGATTTTTTTCTGAAATAGAAGGGAAAGCTTCAAGATACAATGCAGTACTTGGGAGTGAAATTGCGAAAAAACTTTTCCCGAGAGAGAATGCAGTTGATAAGGAGATTAAGGTTGGTGGCCTAAATTATAAAGTAGTCGGTGTTCTTGATGAGCAGGGAAGTTTCATGCTCGGTAATTTTAATCCGGATAACCAGGTCTATGTTCCAATCGGTACTATTTTAAAACATTTTGTTAATGATAATATCAGAAGTGTAACCATTAACGTAAGAGCAAAAAATACTGCCAGTGTCGAAGAGACAAAAGAAGAAGCGATCGGAGTGATGAGAAAAATAAGAGGCTTGAAGTTATCGGAAGAGAATGATTTTTCTGTTAATCAGCAAGAGGGACTTACGAGTAATTATAATCAGACTGTCGGTGTTATTCAGATTGCAGGATTTTTTATTACAGGTCTATCACTCTTTGTAGGTGCAATCGGTATAATGAATATTATGTTTGTATCTGTTAAAGAGAGGACAAAAGAAATCGGTATCAGAAAAGCTATCGGTGCAAAGAGGAGAACTATATTAATGCAGTTTCTGCTTGAGTCATCGGTTATCTGTTTGTTAGGAGGAATAATCGGATTGGTTATAGCGGTTATTCTGAGTATGGTAATTAATCAGGTGTTACCAACATCGGTGCAAACTGATGCAGTTGTATTAGCAATTAGTATTTCGTTAATAACAGGTATTATAGCAGGATTAGCCCCCGCATATTCAGCGGCGAAGATGGACCCTGTGGAAGCTTTGAGGTATGAATAATGAGATTTACCGAAACATTAACTTTATCGTTAACATCGTTAAGAACAAATAAGCTTAGAACTCTCCTTACTATTCTCGGAATTGTAGTCGGAATCTTTTCTATAATTGTTATTATGACGATTATTACCATGCTTCAGAACAGTATCGAAAGCGGAGTTTCTCAACTCGGTAAAAATACTTTTCAAATACAGAAATGGCCAGCCGTACAGTTTGGTGGTCCCGGTTCACGCGCAAAGTATCGTAACAGAAAAGACATAACTCTTGATGAATTTTTCCGATTTGAGGAGATGATGCAAGGGGCAAAGTATATCGGTGCAGAGCAGTGGAGATGGGGAAGATTAATTAAATTTAGAAACATTGAGACTAATCCTAACGTTCCTGTCTGTGGTGCCTCTTCCGAAGCAATAATGACTAATGATTGGGTAGTGGAAAGCGGGAGAGATATTCGTCCTTCTGATGTAGATAGAAGTACTCCCGTTATTATTCTCGGGAAAGATGTAGTCGATATTCTCTTTAGCAATATTGACCCGATAGGACAAATAGTGAAGGTTGACGGGATTCCACTTACCGTAATCGGGGTGTTTGAATCGAAGGGGCAGTTGTTTGGACAGAGCCGCGATAATATGGCGGTAATGCCTATCACTACTTTCCAAAGTATCTACGGAAGGAGAAGTAATAGTGTTAATATTACCGTCACAAGTTTCGGTAGGGAAGATTATAATGAAGTGATTGAATCGGCTATAGGGCATATGCGCACCGTTAGGAAAGTTCCACCGGGGGATGAGAATGATTTTGATATTTTTAGTAATGAATCGGTGATTTCGGAAATAAACAATGTGACGATTTATGTAGAGATTGGTGCAATGGTGGTTTCGTTTATTGCGTTACTAGCGGCAGGTATAGGGATTATGAATATTATGCTTGTCTCAGTTACGGAAAGAACTAGGGAAATAGGAATTAGGAAAGCAATCGGTGCAAGGAAGAATCATATACTCACTCAGTTTTTGGTTGAGGCAATTGTTCTCTGTCTATTTGGTGGATTGATTGGGATTGTACTTGGAGTGGGTATAGGGAATTTTGCGGGGAGTTTCTTGAATGCTAAGGCTGCTGTACCGATTGATTGGATTATGATTGGTATCGGACTTTGTGTGATGGTTGGTGTTATTTTTGGTACTTATCCGGCTTATAAGGCTGCTAATCTTGATCCGATTGAAGCACTTAGATATGAGTAGTTTTCTGTGAGATAATTTTAGTTTTTAGAAATCGGTAGTTTACCGGTTTTTTTATTTTAAATATTTCCGATAAAGATAAAAAGAAACTGAAATTGTTTCTCGCGGAGACGCTAAGAACGCAATGAAGGCAACTCTGAGATGGTGGACTTTGTGTTAAGGCTTTTTGAATTATAACCATGAATCGCACTTAAACACGAAGTGCACAAAGTTTTTCACGAAGTACACTATCGGTGAAGTCAAATTTATTATTGTGAGCTTTGTGATTTTTCTTAGTGAACTTAGTGTTAAGGTGTTTTTGAATTATAACCATGAATCGCACTTAAACACGAAGAACACAAAGGTTTTCACGAAGCACACTATCGGTGAAGTCAAATTTATTATTGTGAGCTTTGTGATTTTTCTTAGTGAGCTTAGTGTTAAGGGTTTTTGAATTATATCTTTGAATCGCACTTAAACACAAAGAGCACAAAGGTTTTCACGAAGTACACGAAGATTTTTTTTTGAGAATAATTTTCAATAGAGCAATTTTAATCTTTCATATATTCTGACAATTTTTATATATTAAGTCATGGAAATTTATTTTTAGTCTCGGGCAGATTGAATTGAATGTGTGTGTTATTCAAAAGATAAAACATTAGGGGTAAGCGGATTTTATTAGGGTTTTATTGACATCAGTATTTGAAGTGTCGGATAACTTCTTTGCTGTTAGACAATATAATTGTGATATTATTGTTTCTCTCCGTGTAACACAACCTCGTCCCATTTCAGTCGAGTCCCGGCAACAGTTAATAAATTTATGAATAAAAACAAGTAAAAATTTTCTCGTGTGATGCAAAGCAATCATGCATATAATTTAATGATTTTTAGCATTACATTATTTGTCAATAGTTGTAAATAAGATTAAATTTCAGTTTAAGATTAGTGAATTTGAGAGTGAGTCCAAAAGATGTGACTGACGTGGCGAAGCTGTGGGGAAAAGGGGATAGTAGGGAGTAGATAGTAGTTAGTAGTGAGTAGATAGTAGTTTGTAGTGAGTAGTTAGAGTTTTAATATTTGCATTTAACGGAGGGATAATGAAGAGTCGTGATTTTACTGATTTAATAGTTTGGCAAAAGGCTCATAAGTTCGTTTTAGATGTTTACACTATTACTAATCAATTTCCCAAGAGTGAAACTTTTGGCTTAACCTCTCAATTCAGGAGAGCTGCGGTTTCGATAGCTTCCAATATCGTTGAAGGATATGCAAAGAATCATAAAGCAGATAAGTTGCGCTTTTATAATATTGCTCAAGGTTCGATTAATGAATGTTTGTACTATTTAATACTTATAAAAGATTTAAAATACATTAGTAATTATGAGGAATTAAATAATCTATTGTGCGAAGTAAGAAAACTCCTCTTTTCTTATTCCAAATCACTTAAAGAAGCAGTCTAAGCTAACTCTTTTACAAAGCTAACTTCTAGCTACTAACTTCTAACTACTAAGAGAATGAAAACTTTTGCTATTACCGGAGTGGCCGGATATATTGCTCCCCGGCATTTAAAGGCAATTAAAGATACAGGTAATGTTTTAATTGCTGCTACCGATCCGCATGATTCGGTTGGGATTCTTGATCAATACTTTCCCGAGACTGCCTATTTTAGGGAGTTTGAAAGATTTGACCGACATCTCGATAAGTTAAAACATACCGAAAAGAAGGTCGATTATATTTCTATCTGTTCACCTAATCATCTACACGATGCTCATATAAGATTGGCATTAAGGATAGGTGCTGATGCGATTTGTGAAAAACCGCTTGTATTAAATCCATGGAACCTCGATGCACTTGCCGAACTTGAAAAAGAATATGGTAAAAAGATTTATACGGTTCTTCAATTAAGGCTACACCCGGCATTAATGAAGTTAAAAGAATCTCTTGATGCCGAACCAAAAGGAAAAAAGCATAAGGTTGAACTTACTTATATAACTTCTCGCGGACCTTGGTATAGATACTCCTGGAAAGGAGATCATCAGAAGTCGGGTGGAATAGCGACTAATATCGGGATTCACTTTTTTGATATGCTTACATGGATGTTCGGAAATTATTCCGATGCTGAAGTTGAATTTACCGAGTCGGAAAGGATGAAAGGGAAGATGTCGTTGGAGAATGCTGAAGTTGATTGGTTTCTTTCGATTGATGCAAAGGATCTTCCGAAAGAAGCTATTGATGCGGGAAGAAGAACTCACCGCTCAATAAAGATTGACGGTAATGAAATTGAATTCACCGACGGGTTTACTGATTTACATCGTGATGTTTATCGTGATATTCTTGCCGGGAACGGGTTCGGAATTGAGGATGCAAGAAATTCGATTGAGTTGGTGTATAGGTTGAGGGGAAAGTAGTTAGTAGACAGTAGTTGGTAGTTAGTAGTTAGTGGGGAGTAGATTGAAGTTAGAATCGGCCGGGGTGGAAGAATATAAAATTCAAATTGATTTTTGTGATTATGGGAATCATGAAATTCCTGTTTAAAAATCAGAAAGTTGATTACTGATAAGTGATAACGAGTATTCAGGAAATAATGTTAATTTGATATAGTAATGAAAGATTATAAAGAAAATACAAGCATTGAAGCAAATCGCTTTAAAAATTTTTCTCCGGAAAAAAAACTTGATTTGGCAATGCAGTTGTATTATTCTGCTCAAGAATTAAAACGTGCTGCATTGAAACAAATGCATCCAAATTGGGATAATCGAAAAGTAGAAGCAGAAGTTCTAAGGATTTTTTTGCATGCAAGAACCTAATTTATTTAAAATATTTACGAATAGATTTAATGAATTAGGAGTCAGTTATATGATAACGGGTTCCGTAGCATCAATAATTTATGGTGAGCCCCGGTTAACACATGATATTGATATTGTTCTTACTATTCCTAAAAATTTAATTGAAAAATTAAGTGGGTTGTTTCCGCTAGATGAATTTTATTTTCCGCCGATTGAAATATTGATAACGAAATTATTAGAAATAATAGGGGGCATTTTAATATTATTCATCATGCAACCGGATTCAAAGCAGATATTTATTTTGCAGGTAATAATAGTTTTCAACATTGGGCATTATCAAATGTGAGAAATGTCAAGTTCTTCGATGAGATTATTCCTATTGCTCCAATTGAGTATGTAATAATTAAAAAGCTAGAATTTTTTAGAGAAGGAAATGCTCAAAAACATTTGAGAGATATTAATGCTATGGTACAGAATTCAAAAGATTTTTTAGATGAAAAATTGTTGATGAATTATATTCATGAATTTGGTTTGGCAAAGGAGTGGCATAAATGTCTGAGCGATTCGAAGTAATAAAATTTGCAAGGGGAGTAGGCAGTTGTTAGTAGATAGTTTTTGGAAATAGTACCTTCGGAGTCGGGTGACTCCGAAGGTGGTTTTGGTTCTTATGTTTTCTGTATTGTTGTATAAATTGTGTTTGAATATTTCAACGGATTATCATTTTCGTCGTAAGTGATAATTGTTGAATTTATAACATAGGTATTATACAATTCCATAAGTTGCTTGTCTGCAGTCGATAAATTCATTGTAAATTCAAGATTATCTTCTACAGATGAAACAATGCTTTCCGATTGAAGTTTCAAGAAGGAATATGGTGCATCAATTTCAGTATTCGGCTCGATTGCCTGAATTATTGAAATGAGTTTGAATTTCTTCTCGATTGAAGTATCAATCATTGAACTGCTTAATAACGGTTTAATTCTGAATGTAAGAAGTTTACCGTCAAATAGAGTTTCATCAATTTCAACTCCAAACCCTTTTTCGGGGGTTATCGGAAATCTTTCTATCGACGATTTATTGAACAACCCTTTCATCGACCTGGAGAGGAGATATTCGTATGGGGATTGATTTGTCACAATTCCGGTTTTAAGAAAGTTATGGAGTTCCGGAACAGAGTTAATCATCGATGATAATTTAATTGACATTCTGAACGTATTGGTTCGTTTGATGTATTGTTCAGTCTGCTGTTTTTTGTACTGTTTTGGTTTTCTGGCAGTAAAGTTTTTCCCTTTGCGCACACGGTAAACAACGTCACCGAATGCGCCGGTCACTTCGCCAAAAAATCTGTTTTTAAGTTCGGCCATAATAGCCTCCTAAATTTAATTTTGTAAAAAGTTTTTTAATTTGCCTACACCATAGTTTGGTGTAAATTTCAATATCTATTTAGTGAAAACCCGCTCCAAGCGGAGGAGCACGAAGCGGTCTAATCGTTGAGGAGATTGTTTCGTACATACTTTCGGGCGTCTCAATGAAGGCTGTATCGACTTGTATCGAATGTATATGGACTCTATATCGAATCTTAATCGAATCTAAATCGACTCTTAAGAGTTCATCAACCTTTTTTAGCTTGAGCTTTCTGATTATGTCATCTGAAATGTGATTCATTTTATCTCTTTCTATTTTCTTCTTGGCTTATATTACTATTATTCGGGGAGTTTTGCCATTTTAAGGGTTTAGTGAGCAAACGGCAAAATTAGTTATTAAAGA